>NC_014652.1:1065000-1701250 GCF_000166355.1 Caldicellulosiruptor hydrothermalis 108 | reverse complement strand
TTGGGCTTTGCAAAGTTTGCACCTGAGAGCAGAAGTTATTGGTATTTCAAGGCTTCTTTAATTATCCCTATGCTTTTGCATGGATTTTATGATTTTGTGCTCATGTTAAATGTCTATGGAGCGCTTGCCATTGTTGGCATTTATGAGATTATATTGTTTGCTTATTGCCTAAAGTTAATTAAAAGAAGTCAAGAAATTTCAAGGTTATACTTTTAAAACTTGTAGGATTTTATTTAAGGAGATGAGCCTAAAAGTGACATCTGAAGACCAAGAACGGGAACTTAAAAGACTTGAGGTTTTTGCCTATAAAAATTTAAAGAGAAATTCTATCATTTCGATTGCAGATGGAGCAGTATTTGCAATAGGAAGCGGTATGCTTCCAGTCTCTACTGTGATAGTTTATTTTATTTCAAACTATGTCCACTCAAATACATTGATTGGACTTTTGACAACTTTGAATGTACTTTTGTCAAACTCTCCGCAGATACTTGTTGCTAAAAAACTTGAGATGCTTGAAACATATAAAGAATATTTTATAAAAGTTGCTTTGCTTATGAGGCTTATGTGGTTTTTGCTTGCTATTGATGTGTTTGTATTTGCTGCTAAGAATGAGCTCTTATTTATAATTCTTTTTTACATAATTTTTAGTCTTCAAGGTTTTTTTGCTTCATTTGCCAATATAACGTGGTTCAATCTTATACTAAAGCTTGTTCCTGAAAGACAAAGGAGCAAGTTTTTTGGTATAAGGTCATCGATAGGGGGACTGTGTGAGACATTTGGAGCCTTTTTGATGGGAAGGATATTAAGGCTTTTACACTTTCCTTATAACTATGGTCTTTTATTTTTAATTTCGTTTTTGATAATGATGCTCTCATTGTACATAGCTTCTATGATAAAAGAGATTCCTATCAAGAAACCCAAAAAGGAGATTGACAATAAGCATTATTTTAGGAGCATGTTTTTGATACTGAAAGAAGATAGAAATTTTACATATTATCTTCTTTCAGTTTTATTTATTGGCGCACTGGGTAAAATGCCATTTGGTTTTCAAACTATATTTGCAAAAAATAGCCTGAGTATTTCAACACAACATGTTGCAGTAGCAACCACAATATTGCTTTTTTCTCAAACAGTAGGATATATGCTATGGGGATTAATCGGTTCAAAGTATGGCTTTAAAAGTACCCTTTTGATTTCTGCGTTGATATTTTTGCCTGCAATATATTTTACATACCTTATGAGTTCTGTAAGCATTTATTATCTTTCTGTTGCCTTATTCGGAGTTGCTCAAAGTGCAAGGAACGTAAACGAAAGTAATATGGCTGCAAAACTTTGCAAGGACCCATTAAAACAGCCATCTTATATAGGTCTTAGAAACTTTATGATGGGACCATTTTTTGCTTTTAATTCTATAATAGCTGGAGGTATAATTGATACTCTTGGTAAAAACATTCTCTTTTTAATTTCGTTCATCTGCATGGTACTCGGATTTTTTATTCTGTGTTTTTTAGTTAGAGAGGATTAATCTTTCAATGCCGGTTTTGAAAAAACTCTTGTAAAAGGGGAATAACTGTTGTAAAATATTTTTGCACCTTTATGAATATGAGCAAGTTGTTGATTTAAGAAGACAACAAAAATTTGTATAAATCTTGTAGGAGGTGAAAGCAATGAAAGAAGGAATCCATCCAACATATTACCATGATGCAGTTGTCAGATGTGCATGCGGTGAGACATTTATAACTGGTTCTACAAAAAGAGAAATCCATGTAGAAATTTGCTCAAAATGCCATCCATTCTTTACAGGTAAACAAAAATTTGTTGATACAACTGGTAGAGTAGAAAGGTTCATGAAAAAATACGGACTTGACCAGAAATAGATAAGAGTGCTACTTCCGGAGAGGATTAGCCTGTGCTAATCCTTTTTATTTTATAAATTAGCAAAGATAGGAAGATGAGTATGAAAAAAACTACTATCGGCGGAATGGCTCTCATAGAAGGTATAATGATGAAAGGACCTAAAAAAATTTCAATTGTTATAAGAAAACCGAATGGAGAGCTTTACAAAGAGGTAAAAGATTTAACCATTGATGATACAAACAAACTTAAAAAGATTCCTTTTGTAAGAGGAATATTTATCTTATTTGAGCAGATGATTCTTGGGACAAAAGCTTTGATGAAATCTGCTGACATTGCATTAGAAGAGTTGCCAGATGAAGAAAAAGAAAAACAGAAAGATTTTGTGGACAGACTATTTGAAAAAAAGTTTTTCCAAAAGCTTGGTATTACCGATATAGCTATTTATTTTTCTGTAGTTGTATCCATAGTTCTCGGAACACTTCTATTTTTTTATATTCCTACTTGGTCTGTTGAGGCACTGAAAGGTTTTAGTCTTAGTAGCTTTTGGAAAAACATGATAGAAGGAATAGTGAGAGTAATAATTTTTATTCTTTATCTTTTATTTGCATCCCAGATGAAGGAGATAAAAAGGGTCTTTGAGTATCACGGGGCAGAACACAAAACAATCTTTGCCTATGAGAATGGTGAAGAGTTAAGCATTCAAAGCATAAAAAAATATTCTACACACCATCCGCGATGCGGAACAAGCTTTTTGTTCATTGTGATAATTATCAGTATAATCATTTTTACTATCTCCGGTTGGCAATCTGTTGTTATGAGGACTCTAATACGGCTTTTACTTCTTCCTGTAATTGTTGGTATATCATATGAGATAATAAGATGGGCTGGGAAAAGTGAAAGTGCTTTAGCAAGAATAATCTCATATCCTGGGCTTTGGCTTCAGAACATTACAACAAAAGAGCCTGATGAAAAGCAGATAGAAGTTGCAATTGAGGCATTAAAAGAGGTAGTGCCGGAGGACAGAAAGCTTGATGAGTGGTAGGTTAAAGACCATTGGCGAGGTTTTGAATGAAGCTGCTTTGATGTTAAGAGATTATTGTGAAAATAAGGAAGAAGACTATAAGAAGATTGCTCTTATGATGGTTTCGCAGATACTTGATATTGATAAAACAGAGGTTATTCTAAATAAAGGTTTACCTGTAGGACAAGACAAATATGAAAAGATTGTAAATGCTATTTCCAAATATTTACAAGACTATCCTCTTCAATATTGTACGAATAAAGCTTTCTTTATGGGTCTTGAGTTTTATGTTGATGAGAATGTTTTGATTCCACGATTTGACACAGAGGTTTTGGTAGAGGTTGCTATAGAAATATTTAAAGGTAGGAAGAATCTATACTTTTTAGATATTGGCACGGGTAGTGGCTGCATTGCAGTGGCTCTTTGCAAATTTTTAGATTGCAAGGTTTTAGCTGTTGATATTTCAGAAAGAGCGCTTGAGGTTGCAAGGAAGAATGCAAAATTGAATGGTGTAGAAAATAGGATTTCATTTGTAAGAAGCAACTTATTTGAAGATATTCCCAAAAATCTTAGACTTGATGCCATACTTAGCAATCCACCTTATATCTCTGAAAGTGAAAGGTTCAAGCTTGAGAAGCAAGTTTTAAAAGAGCCGCATATAGCTCTGTTTTCAAAAGAGGATGGGCTTTGGTTTTTCAAAGAGATTGCAAACAAAGCAAAGCTATATCTCAAAGATGGTGGTTATATTATTTTTGAAGTAGGATTTTCTCAAGCTGAAGAAGTCAAGAGAATTTTAGAGCAAAACGGTTATGAGAATATAAAGTCAAGAAAGGATTTGAATAATATTGAAAGATGTATCTTTGCAATAAATGGGTAAAAATATATTGGATGGGGTGATTGAATGATAGAGAAGCTTCAAGTAATTGAGGAAAAATATTTAGAACTTGAGAAAAAGATTGCAGACCCTGAGATAATAAGCCAGACTCAGGAATGGCAAAAACTCATGAAAGAACACAGCAATCTTCAGCCAATTGTGGAAAAGTTCAGAGAATACAAAAGGATTTTAAATACTATCAAAGAGGCTGAAGAGCTTTTAGATACAGACCTTGACGAGGACTTTGAAAAACTTGTAAAAGAAGAGCTAAATCGGGCAAAAGAACAGAAAGAGATTGTTGAAACACAGCTCAAGATTTTACTTTTGCCCAAGGACCCCAACGACGAAAAGAATGTTATAATGGAGATAAGAGCAGGTGCAGGTGGCGAGGAAGCAGCACTTTTTGCAGCCGAGCTTTTCAGGATGTATTCAAGATATGCAGAGAGGAAAAACTGGAAAGTTGAAGTGATGTCGACAAGTGAGAGTGATTTGGATGGGTTTAAAGAGGTAATTTTCATGATAAGCGGAAAAGGTGCATATAGTAGGCTCAAATATGAAAGTGGTGTTCACAGAGTTCAGAGAGTACCTGTGACAGAATCAGGCGGAAGAATTCATACATCAACAGCAACTGTTGCGGTTTTGCCAGAAGTTGAGGATGTTGAAGTGGAGATAAGAGAAGAGGACCTTGAGATAGACACATTCAGGGCAGGTGGTGCAGGGGGTCAGCATGTAAACAAGACAGAGTCGGCTGTCAGGATTGTTCACAAACCAACAGGAATTGTTGTGACCTGCCAGGACGAAAGGTCGCAGCATGCAAACAGGGACAGGGCAATGAAGATACTAAGAGCAAGGCTTTATGATTATTATCAGAGCATTCAGCAAAAAGAAATAGAAAGTCAAAGAAGAAGCCAGGTTGGAACTGGTGACAGAAGCGAAAGAATAAGAACATATAACTTTCCTCAGGGACGTGTGACAGACCACAGGATTGGTCTTACTTTGTACAAGCTTGAGCAAGTTTTAGACGGTGAGCTTGATGAGATTATTGATGCACTGATTACTCATTTTCAGACAGAGAGATTAAAAGAAGTAAGTTAAAATGCCGATAAACTTTATGATTGAGCGCGCAAAATTATAACCAGAAAAGGGATGATGATAAAAGATGGATATTCTTTCAATTGGCGGGTTGATATTGGGTTTTGGTTCTCTTTTAACTGCGTTTATAATTGAGAAGGGTAATCCTGCAAAACTATTACAGATTTCAGCTGCCATGATTGTTTTTGGCGGGACAATTGCAGCAGTGCTTGTATCATTTCCAATGTCACAGATAAAAACTGCTGTGAAACATTTTAAATTGGTTTTTATGGATAAGAAAATTGATTTTGCAAGTGTTGTTGAGCAGCTTGTCCAGCTTTCTGACAGGGCACGAAAAGAAGGACTTTTGGCTTTAGAACAGGAGATTCCCAACATTCAAAATCCGCTTTTGAAAAAGGGTTTGGGACTTGTTGTTGATGGTATTGAAGGAGAAGTGATTAGAGATATTTTGGACAGGGAAGTTTACCTTGCTGAAGATGAGCTGAAAGAGGCAGCTGAGGTATTTGAGGCAGCAGGTGGATATGCTCCTACAATGGGTATCATCGGTACTGTTATGGGTCTTATTTCTGTGCTTTCAAACTTAACAAATCCAGATGAGCTTGGCCCAGCTATAGCTGTTGCATTTGTTGCAACTTTGTATGGTGTTTCATCTGCCAACCTTATCTGGCTCAACTTTGGTAAAAAGATAAAGACAAAAGCAAAGCAGGAGAGAATGTTAAATGAGATAATCGTGGAAGGGCTTTTGTCAATCCAAGCTGGTGAAAACCCAAGAATACTCAGAGAAAAGATTGGCGGAATATTAAAAGAAGCGAAGCAACAACAAGCCCAAGCTGGTGAGGCTGCTTCAGCTCCGATTGGGGGTTGATATAGATGGGGAGAAAAAGAGTGGCAGAGCCAGAAAAAGAAAATCATGAACGATGGCTTATTACCTATGCAGATTTGATTACTCTTTTGCTCATATATTTTATTGTCATGTATTCCATGAGCAAGCTTGACATGGACAAATTTAAGAACTTTACAGAATCTCTAACATCTGTTTTGAAAGGTACAGCCTATATTTTTGAAAACTCTGGTCCCTCTATATTGGAAGGATTATCTGGAAAGAATGTCAAGGGGACAAACACTGATGTTGGCGGGACAACAAAAAATAAGCAGATGACTGAGGAAGAACTCATAAATGACATACAGAAACAGGTTTTAGGGCTTATAAAAGAACATGGTATTGAAGGCAAGGTGCTTGTGATACAGGAAGAGAGAGGATTATCAATTTTACTTAAAGATGTGTTATTCGACACAGGTTCTGCAAAGCTTACACCACAGGCAAAGGGAGTTGTTCATGAAATTGCAAAGATTTTAGAGAAGGTTCCGAATAACAATATCAGAATTGAAGGACACACGGATAATGTCCCTATACACAACAAATACTTTTATTCTAACTGGGAACTTTCAACAGCAAGAGCTACATCTGTTTTGCAGGAAATTTTAAGAGTTTCAAAGGTAAGGCCCGAAAGATTTTCTGTTGTTGGCTATGGTGAGTACAGACCAATTGCTTCTAATAAGACACCAGAAGGAAGAGCGCTCAACAGAAGAGTTACAATTGTGATACTGAGAACAGTATACAGCAAAGCTGAACCTGTAAGATAAGAGAATTTGCTAAAACATGTGCTTGAAGTGTTTATAAAAGGGATGAAATTCTCATAATATTTAAATGAAATTTGTTAATTTTGAAGTTGCTTTGTTGAAAGTAGATTTTTTATTTTTCAACCTCTTTGCTTTTTTTTGTGGGATAGCTGGAGCATTTGTCGGGGCTCTGGCGGGTTTGGTCTTGCCTTTAAATGATGAGAATATGAAAGACTCCTTAATTGGTTTTACATCAGGACTTATGCTTGGTTTAATTTGCTTTGGGCTTATCCCTGAAGCTGTGAGTATTTCAAACTTGCTCTTATGTATTTTAACATTGATTGCTTCATATTTTTTGATTGGGATATTGGAAAGAGCATTGACAATGAAATATTCACTTTCACAGAACAGATATCTCAAGAGTGGAATACTTATTTTAGTTGCTCTTTCTCTTCACAACTTTCCTGAAGGGTTGGCAATAGGAAGCAGTTTTGCTGTAGAAAAGAGTTTTGGAATTTTAGTAGGAATTATGATAATAATTCATGATATTCCAGAAGGATTTGCTCTTTCGCTACCTTTGAAGATGGCTAAGCAGAGTAAAATAAAAATATTAAGATATGCAATATTGTCAGGAGTTCCAACAGGTATTGGGTGTTTAGTTGGAAGTATGATAAGCTATATTAACAAATATGTAGTAGCAGGCTGTCTTGCTTGTGCAGCAGGTGCAATGTTGTATGTTGTGATGAATGAGCTTATTCCAGAGTATAGTCGAAAAGAAAATATTAAAATGGCAACAATCTCAAACATGATAGGCATTATTATAGCACTATTACTTTTGGAGTGGTTGGAATTATGACAATTATCATTGACGCAAAGGAAGGTATAGATTATAAAAAGCTTGAAAAAGCAGCTTTGATATTGAGGGAAGGTGGGCTTGTTGCATTTCCAACAGAAACTGTATATGGTCTTGGAGCAAACGCACTTTTAAAAGATGCAGTGGATAAGATTTTTTTAGCTAAAGGAAGACCTCAGGACAATCCGTTGATTGTTCATGTATCTTCAAAAGAGATGCTTGAGATGTGTGCTGAAATTACAGATGAAAGAGTTTATATGCTTATCGAAAGATTTTGGCCAGGACCGCTTACAATTGTTCTACCTAAGAAAAATGTTATTGCTGACAACGTCACAGCAGGTCTTTCGACGGTTGGTGTTAGAATGCCTGCAAATAAAATTGCGCTTGAACTTATACGACTTTCCGGTGTACCAGTGGCAGCACCATCAGCAAACGTCTCTGGAAAACCAAGTCCTACAGAAGCCAAGCATGTGATAGAGGACCTGATGGGTAAGGTGGATATCATAATTGACGGTGGCAAATGTTCTTTTGGACTTGAATCAACTGTAGTAGATTTGAGCGGCGAAAAAGCTGTGATTTTGAGACCTGGTGCAATTTCGTATTTTGCTTTGAAAGAGGTGCTTGGCAATATAGAGTACAGCAAAGCGGTGGTGGAAGGACTAACTGGAACTGTGCCAAGGTCACCTGGCATGAAGTACAAGCACTATGCACCTGATGCCAAGCTCATAATAGTAAAAGGAAGAATTGATAAAAGGATTGACAAGATAAATGAGATGAAAAAGAAGTTGGAGTTTAAAGGACACAGGGTTGGGATATTGTGCTTTTATGAGACAGTCCACAATTTTGATTCGCAGTACAAGCTCATTTTAGGGAGCATGTTTGATGCAAAAGAGTGTGAGAGAAATCTGTTTTCGATATTGAGAAAATTCAACCAACTTGGTGTTGATTATATACTTTGTGAGTGGGGAGAATTTAACTTAGAATTTCTTGCTCTGGAAAATAGACTTTACAAAGCAGCAGCAAACCATATTGTTGAGGTGTTGTGATATTGAAGAAAAAGATACTTTTTGTGTGTACAGGCAATACCTGCAGAAGTCCAATGGCAGAACATCTTTTAAAGGAAAAGCTAAAAAAGATGAATATTGATGACATTGAAGTTGAATCAGCTGGGCTTTCTGCATTTTTCCCACAGAAGGCTTCGAAGAATGCTATATTAGTGATGAATGAAATTGGTATTGATATCTCGTCGCATGTGTCAAGACTTATAAATGAGGAGATGATAAAAGAAAGCACTCTTGTCTTAACAATGGAAAGGTATCATAAAGAGGTAATTACAAAGATGTACCCTGGTGTTATGGACAAGGTGTTTACTCTAAAAGAGTATGTCTTGGATGACAAAAAAGAATTGGATGTTGTTGACCCGTATGGTGGGGATATCGAAGAGTACAGAAGGTGCAGAGATGAACTGAGTTATCTTCTTGACAAACTTTTGTCGAAAGTGGATGATATATGATAAGAATAATCAGTGTTGGAACAATAAAAGAGAAGTATTTTCTACAGGCATGTGAAGAGTACAAAAAAAGACTTTCGCGGTGGGTAAAAGTCGAAGAAATAGAGATAAAAGAAGAAGATGAAAATAAATATTCTAATATCGAAACGCTTTTAGAAAAAGAAGCTGATAAGATTTTAAAGCTTATAAAGAAAGACGAATTTATAATAGTGTGTGATGTTAATGGAATTGAGTTTTCATCAGAAGAATTTTCTGAGATTCTAAGGAAAAACATGAATAGCAGTAAGGATATTACTTTTATCATTGGCAGTTCCAACGGTCTTTCAAATGAAGTGAAAAGAAGAGCTGATTTGCTTCTCTCATTTTCAAAACTCACTTTTCCTCATCAGCTTTTTAGAGTCTTACTTTATGAACAAATTTACAGAGGATTGTCAATTATTTATGGGAGAAAGTACCATAAATAAACGGGGCTATGGTCAAAGAAGGATAAAGCCCCGTTTATTTATAACTGACATACAAAATTTTCACAGATGAATCATTGTTCCAATGCCTTTGTCTGTGAATATCTCAAGCAAAATACAGTGGGGAATTCTTCCATCAAGTATGTGTGTACGATTGACACCGTGCTTTAGTGCATCAATGCATCCTAAAACCTTTGGAATCATTCCACCATCAATCTTTCCTTCATCAATCATCTTTAAAACTTCATCGGCACTTATTGCTGAGATTATTTCTTTGCTATTTTTATCGTATTTTAATCCTTCAACATCTGTCATGAACATGAGCTTTTCAGCCTTTATTGCCTTTGCAATCTCAGCAGCAACAGTATCTGCATTAATGTTGTAGCTTGTGCCATCTTCTCCAACACCAATTGGTGCAACAACAGGTATGTATTCATCCTTGGCAAGCATTTCTAAAACCTTTGCGTTTATTGACACAACCTCTCCAACGTAACCTAAGTCAACTTTTTCACCATTTACATACTCATAATGTTTTCGTGCTTGAATTAAATTTCCATCAATTCCGCAAATACCTATTGCCTTTCCCCCTTTTTGGTTTAGCATTGATACAAGTTCTTTGTTTGTCTTTCCTACCAGAACCATTTGAGCAACTTCCATGGTTTGCATATCTGTTACTCTGAGCCCATTGACAAACTGACTTTCAACATTGAGCTTCTTAAGGACTGAATTTATGTCAGGTCCACCGCCATGAACAACTATTGGATTTACACCAATGTATTTGAGCAAAGTTATATCTTCCATAACCCAGTTTTTAAGCTTTTCATTTATCATGGCATTCCCGCCATATTTTATCACAACAGTCTTTCCATAGAGCTTTTGTATGTAGGGAAGAGCTTCTATTAATATACTTGCTTTTTCAATCAGAGTGTCCATTTCTTCGTACATAAACCATCATCCCTTCATTCTTAGTTGTTTTTAAAAATATTCTCCCACCATAACAAGTCCCATTTTTTCATCAAAAGAGAATCTTATATTCATATTTTGAATTGCCTGGCCGGCAGCACCTTTTATGAGATTGTCAATGCATGAGATTATAATAACTCTATTTGTTTTCTTGTCAATTTCAAATCCGATATCAACAAAGTTTGTGCCTCTTACGTACTTTAGTTCAGGCAGTTCATCTTCAAAAATACGAACAAAGTATTCATCTTTGTAAAATTCATTATAGATTTCAACAAGATCGCCCTTGTCAATGTTCTTAACAAGAGTAGCATATATAGTTGACAGTATTCCTCTTTTTACAGGCAGAAGATGTGGTGTAAATGATAAATTCAAATCTTCACCAAATAGCAAACTACATTTCTCTTCAATTTCGCTTGTATGTCTGTGTTTTGCAACTCCATACGCTTTGAAATTTTCATCAAGTTCGCAAAAACTATATGCAAAATCAGATTTTTTACCAGCTCCAGAAACGCCTGACTTTGAGTCTATTATTATACTATTTTTGTCTATGAGTTTATTTTTCAAAAGTGGAGCAAGGCCAAGTATTGCACTTGTTGGATAACATCCAGGATTTCCAATGATCTGAGCATTTTTAATCTCTCCTCTGTTTATTTCACAAAGTCCATATGCGCTTTTTTGCAAAAGTTCAGGGTATTTATGCTCAGTATAATCTTTTGCATATCTTTGCAAATCTTTGTATCTAAAATCAGCACTTAAATCAATCACAACCTTGCCAAGGTCATATCCTATTTTGACATATTCCTGTGAAATACCGTGCGGCAAGGCACAAAATATTACATCTGCCTCTTCTATAGCTTCTCTATTAAATTCCTCAAATACAAGATTTGAAACCTTTTTAAACTGAGGATTTGTTTTCTCAATTGAAAGCTGATTGCTACTTGAAGATATCACAGATATAATTTCCACTTCAGGGTGTCTTAACAAAAGCCGAATAAGCTCTAATCCTACATATCCTGATGCTCCTATAATGCTTGCTTTTATCAACTTGGTCATCTCCTCTTTGTATTAATGAAGTTTTGTTTTCAACTATGCAAATAATTATACACCACAGTGTATAAAAATACAATACGTTGGCAAATATTTAAATTGATTTGTTCGACAAAATGGGGTATTATATACCTATAAATTACATTTTTTGCGGGGTAGGTCTGGCATGAATAAGATAAGGAATGTAGTGACTATAGTGATAGTGTTTTTTTTGCTTTTCATGTCGGTTTTTGCAGCCACCTCTTACAAACTCTATATTGATGGGAAGCTAATATCCTCAGTAAAGATTTTAGAAAGTAAAGGTAATGTTTACCTTGCACTTGGTGACTTTTTCAAACTAAAAGGATTTAGTGTTACTTATGATTCAAAATCTAAAGCTATCTTAGCAAAAAAATCCAAGGATACATATCAGTTCTATGTTGATAAGACATTTTACTACTACAATAAGACAAAAAAAGAACTTTTGGCTAAGATTATTATAAATAAGGGTAAGTCCTATATTATGGCAAAGGATTTAGCATCTATTTTTAATTATTTATGCCAGTTCGATAAAAACAGAATGATAGTTGTTTTTAATACTAACCGAATTACGACGTCTTTAGTCAATGCTTTTCAAGATACAACTTATAATCTTTATATTGAGAGTAAATTTATATCATCGGTAAAAGCTTTAGAAGGTAAAGACAATGTTTATCTTGCTCTTGCTCAATTTTTGAAATTAGTAGGGTTTAATGTGTCTTATGATTCGAAAACAAAGAAGGTTTTGGCTAAAAGGTTAAGTGATACATATGAATTTTATATTGATAAAGAATTTTACTATTACAATAAGACAAAGAAAACTCTTTCAGCCAAAGTTTTTGTAAAAAGTGGAAAGTCTTATATTCTGGCAAAAGATCTGGCATCAATTTTTGGTTACTCGTATCAAACTGATAAAACAAAAAAGATGATAAGCTTAAATACTAAAAAATCACAAGTTGTACAGTCAAGTTCTTCGAAAAATCAAATTTCAAATACTTTAACCTCAAGAAGCAATTTGTCAAGAACAGTGCAGGAGACAAATTATATTACTGACATAAAGTATACCATAGAAAATAATAAGTTTATACTGATTGTTTCGGCAACTCAAACTTTGTCTTATAAGGACTACAAACTTTTTAATCCTGATAGAATAGTTTTGGATGTTTTAAATAGTATTGATAATTTACAAAATAACAGAATAGAAATAAATAAAAATGGCATATTTAGAATAAGACATGCACAAAACATTGATTCAAGTGGCAACAAATTTTCGCGCATTGTAATAGATTATGATTCAAGTTTGATAAAAAATTACAAGGTAATAAACCAGGGCAACCAAATCAAAATTGAAATAGATTTGCCAAAAGTTATAGAGTCAAAGACAAATATTGACAGTAGCGAGGATTATCAAACTCCAGGCTCTCAAAATTCAATAGCTTATCCTTCTCAAATATATATGATTCAAAAAATAGATGTTATACCTTCTGATGGCTTTACTCTTGCCCAAATTGAAATTAGTCCAACAGTTGTAAGTGATATTTACAGAGCTGATGAGTCTTTTGTGGTTTTGAATTTGAAGGGAGCCCAATTTTTAGTTCAAAATAATAATCTTTACCAAGTAAATGATGGTAGAGTAGATTTTTATGTTCTTTCAAACATTGATCAGGATAGTAGTCAGATTATCTTTTCGTCGAAGGCAAAGGTTTTTGTTTTAAACAGAATTGATGGAAAGTTAGAAGTGGTGTTTGCTGACCAGTATTCAAGCTTAAGAGTAAATCCGCCCTCAAGCCTTGTTTTGAGTTCGCCTTTTGTCTCTCAGATAAACTATTTTTACGACCAGAGCAGCAACACCATAAGACTTGAAAGCCAGTATCCTATAACCATTGCAGACGATGTGTATTCTTTACAAGGCTCAGTTGTGACCACTGTATATTCTGTTTATCAGCAGGACAAGTGCATTGTTTACATTCAAATTAATCCTAACTACATAGCAAACATAAGCAAAAGTGGAACTAATATTACAATAAGTTTTTCACAAAAATTACAAAAACCTCAGAAGAAATTGAAGATATTCATTGACCCAGGTCATGGGGGTTCTGATCCAGGTGCTATATACACCAAAGTGGTAAATGGCAAAAAGGTAACTTATAATGAGAAAGATTTTAATTTAGATATCTCTTTAAGACTGAGAGAAAAGCTCAAAAGCCTTGGTTATGAAGTTTATATGTCGCGTGATAAAGATGTGTATGTAGACCTTTACGATAGAACAAGGATGGCAAATAGTTTAAATGCGGACTTGTTCATTTCCATTCACAACAATGCAATTGATAATTCATCTGTGCGCGGAACAATGGTTTTGTATAAAGAGAAACAGCAAAATGGGCTTATTTCTGATAAGCAGTTTGCCCAGATTGTGCTTGAGAGCATAGTCAAGCAGGTTGGTACACAGAACAAGGGCATTGTGGAAAGACCTAACTTGGCTGTGCTGAGAACTTCCTCTATGCCAGCTGTGCTGGTTGAAGTTGCATTTGGGACAAACCCTCAAGATTTGGACCTTCTTTTGAGCGATAGTTTTAAAGATGCAGTTGCAAAGGCTATAGCCGATGCCGTGGAGTATATAAATGAAAATTACAATAGATAGAGGCGTAGCAATAAAAAGGGATGGGCAGTTCATGGTTTACCCATCCCTTTTCATTATGAACCTTTCAATAGCTTCAGCAACAGCACCTTCGTTGTTAGTTTTGCAGGTTACAAACTTTGCAGCTTTTTTTACTTCCTCTGGTGCATTTGCAACTGCTACACTTATACCAGAGATTTTAAACATTCCAACGTCGTTGAAGTTATCGCCAATTGATATCAATTCTTCAGATGAGATATTTTTAAAATTCATAAATTGCAAAAGAGCTTTCTCTTTTGATGCATCATTGCTCAAGACTTCTAAGAAACCATATTCTTTGTTGTCTGATGCATAGTAGAGAATAATATTACAATCCAACTCAAGTGTTTTAAGGATTTCTTTTATCTCTTTAAGTTTTTCGTATTTGCCTACAATTCCAATGTGGCTAATAGGATATTCTAAAAACTTTAAAAGCCTCTCTGCCGGGTATGTAGGTTTAAATTGTTTGCGGCCGTTTACAAAGTTTAAAAAATAATTGTCGTGATTTGTTCTTTCTTTATAAATCATGTGAAAATCTTGGTCATATCCCAGTACGATGTAATAGTCTATGTCAAAATGATTATTATCAAGAAACTCAATTAATACTTTCTTCTGACGTTCTGTAAGATAATTTTTTATGATGGGAGGAAAATCAGGATTTTCAAAAACATAAACGCCATTTGCCGAGATTAGTGAACATGGCAAATTCAGGTCTTTTGTAATTTTAAAGGCCGAAGCACCTCTTCCTGTACAAAGTACTATTTCAATTTTATACTTTTCTACAGCAATTTTTAAAAACTCCTTGTTTATTTGAGGAATACAACCTGCATCATTTAAAAGGGTTCCATCAATATCCAGCGCAATTAATTTTATCAAGACTGATCACCTTCTTTTAAAATGTTGAACAAAAAATAGCAGCTATTTTTCAAGTATTCTGGAGTTTGTTAACAAATTAACTTTTGCATACTGTATACAAGACAAAGATTATATGTTATAATCTTTAATAGCAATAGTTTATCATCACAAATAGAAAGGGGCAAGGAAGAAACTGATGGTGAACATCTATTTACTCCTAATATTTTTACCCATGATAGCAGCACTTTTTATCTACCTTATTAACAATAGCAATTTTAGAAAAGCTATTGTTTTTTTGATGTCTGCAGTGTTAATTAGCGCAAGTATCTATTCTATTTCACAGGGTGACAGGTTACTGAGACTTTCGCATTCTTTAAATTTTGCACTTGAATATCTCATAACATTTGCCGACTATTTTTTGTTAGCAATCATTTTTTTGATTGGTACAAAACTTAAAAACAAGCTCATTAGCCTTCTTGCCATTTTGCAGTTTGTTTTTATGTTCGTGTTTGAATTTAAAGTAGGGAAATTAGAAGTTGAAAATATATTTTTTGTTGATCATTTGAGCTTTATTATGCTTCTTTTGATAAACATAATAGGACCGCTTATTGCAATATTTGCACTTTCTTATATGGAAGAGCATGAGAAACACCTTCATCTTGAAAAGAGCAGACAAAATATATTTTTTGCAATAATTATGCTATTTTTAGGTGCAATGAACGGTCTTGTGATTTCAAACAACATATTGTGGGTATACTTTTTCTGGGAGATTACCACACTCTGTTCGTTCCTGCTAATTTCTCATGACCAGAATGAAGAGAGCATTAAAAATGCAACAAGAGCTCTTCTTTTAAATTCGATAGGTGGGCTTAGCTTTGTTATAGGTATAATATTTATGTACTATAAATCTGGCACAGTTGCTTTGAATGAGATTATATCTTCACAAGACAGCAGTATTTTGATGATACCAATTGCCTTTTTAGTCCTTGCAGCATTTACAAAGTCTGCCCAGATGCCATTCCAGAGTTGGCTACTTGGTGCTATGGTGGCACCAACACCTGTGTCTGCCCTGCTTCACTCAAGCACAATGGTAAAAGCAGGAGTATATCTAGTTTTGAGGCTGTCACCGGTATTTATTGATACATGGCTGTCAAAAATAGTTGCGGTAGCAGGTTCTTTTACTTTTGTGTCAGCAGCACTTTTAGCCATCTTTCAGTCAAATGCAAAAAGGGTGTTGGCATACTCAACAATTTCTAACTTGGGTCTTATAATTGCATTGTCATCCATAGCAAATGTGTATGCTATATATGCAGCTGCACTTTTGATAGTTTTGCATGGTGTGTCTAAAGCGCTTTTGTTCTTGTGCGTTGGTTCAATAGAACAGGGTATAGGTTCGCGAAACATAGAGGATATGGACGGAATCAAGTATAAAATGCCAATTGTTGCTTTTCTGACTCTTTTAGGAAGTGTGTCAATGCTACTTCCTCCGTTTGGCGTTTTAATTACAAAATGGATTGCTATTGAGGTGTCAACTCAAAACATTGTAGCAATGCTTGAAATAATCTTGGGAAGTGCTTTTACAGTTGTTTTCTGGACAAAGTTTATAGGCAAGATTCTTTCTGATGGAAAGGATAAAAATAAGATAGAAAAATTTGAATTTGTAAAGCATATCCCGTTGATGGCTATTTCAATATTGGTAGTTTTTGTAAGCATCTTTTTGATCCAGTTTACAAATACTTTTGTTGTGCCATTTTTCAAGTCTTCTTTTGCAAGGTATTCAGGTGTTAGCAGCAGCAATATAAAAGAATTATATGTGAAAGATTTCTTTGGATTTAATCCGCTTGTATTTTTTGGTGTGCTGGTAGCAGCAGTTGTTCTGGGAACTCTAATATATAGGTGGTTTAAGCCGAAAAGATATGTACCTGTGTATATGTCATGTGAAAATTCGGACAATTTTGGTTTCAGAGGCGAAAAAGATAGAGTTGTGCCGTTTGAATTCAAAAATTATTATTTTGAAACACTCACAAATGAGAAGACAGTAACACTTATTGTAAATATTCTTTCAATTGCATTAATCGCAATAATGTTTGGGGTGATTTTAAAGTGAAAGAAATATGGATTACACTGGCAACTGTCATAATTGCACCTTTAGTTGGTGGAGTTATAACAGGAATTGATAGAAAAATAACTGCGCGAATGCAAAACAGGTTTGGACCGCCCATCTTGCAGCCTTTTTATGATCTTTTTAAACTATTTTCAAAAGAGACCATTGTTGTTTCGAACACTCAGATTTTGTATGCATTTTTGTTCTTGGTATTTAACATTGTTGCAGTTGTGATGTTTGTGCTTAAGATGGACCTTCTTTTGATTTTATTTATTCTTGCATTTGCTACAACAGCGCTCATTCTTGGAGCAATGGCAACAAATTCGCCATATTCAAGGATAGGTGCTCACAGGGAATTGATATCTGTGCTTGCATATGAACCCGTTTTAATTGCTATGATAGTAGCAATTTACTTTGTAACTGGGAGTTTCAATATAGAAGACATTTTGAAACACAACAGCTTTTTGATATTAGATTTACCATTTATCTTCATAGCATTCAGCTATGTTTTAACTATTAAGCTTCGAAAATCTCCATTTGATTTGTCGACTTCACACCATGGTCATCAAGAACTTGTAAAGGGGATAACAACAGAGTTTGCAGGACCTGTTCTTGGCTTGATTGAGCTTGGTCACTGGTACGAGCTTGTGCTTTTGCTTCTTTTTGTATGGCTGTTTTTTGCAAAAAATATCTTTGTAGCAATAGCAGCAATTTTGATTTGCTACTTTATTGAGATTGTAATTGACAATATCTCAGCAAGGCTTACATGGAAGATAATGCTACGGCTTACTTGGTCAGTAGCATTTGGTTTTGCGCTTGTCAATCTCATTTGGGTATATATAAAGTATAGGTTATTATAAAAAACAGGGGTGAAAATAAAAAGTGTTATTCAGAAAGGCATTGAAAAAGTCTCCATGGATTGTTCACTATGATTGTAACAGCTGCAACGGTTGTGATATAGAAATACTGGCAACGTTAACACCTGTATATGACGTTGAGAGATTTGGAATTATAAATGTAGGTAATCCCAAACATGCTGATATATTGGTTGTGTCAGGTTCTGTTAACCACAGAAATGCAAGAGTTTTAAAGACAATATATGATCAGATGCCACATCCAAAAGCTGTTGTAGCAATTGGAGCATGTGCATGTTCTGGCGGGATATTCAAAGAATGTTACAATACTCTTGGCGGTGCTGATACAGTTGTTCCTGTTGATGTGTATGTTCCTGGATGCGCGCCACGGCCTGAGGCTATCATGGAAGGAATCTTAAAAGCTGCACAGCTTTTAGAAGAGAAGAAAAAGAATATGAAAAAGGGTGAGATTTTGAATGTTGCAAAATCTTAAAGAACTTCAGAAAGAGGATTTGAGGAAAGAAGTTTTAGCCTTAAAAGCAGATGGGTATAGATTTGTCACAGCAACATGTGTTGATTTGGGCGATGGAAGGTTTGATATAATCTATCACTTTGATAAGGATTACCAACTGACAAATATAAGAATTACTGTACAGGCTGAGGAAAGAGTTCCTTCTATTTCAGATATATATTTTGCAGCTGTGTTTGTTGAAAATGAGATAAAAGATTTGTTTGGCATAGAATTTGAAAATCTTTTGATTGATTACGAAGGAAAGTTCATGATAACTGAAGACTTAGAATCTCCTATGCGCAAAAAGCCAGTGGTAAAAGTAAAGAAAGGAGAGTAAGAAGACTTTGGGGAAAAGAACGATTGTTCCGTTTGGTCCACAGCATCCTGTTTTGCCTGAACCTTTGCAGCTACGGCTTGTTTTAGAGGACGAAAAAGTTGTTGAAGCGATACCTGCAATAGGTTATGTTCATAGAGGACTTGAAAAGCTTGCTGAGGAAAAGGATATAAATCAAAACATATATGTGGTTGAGAGAGTTTGTGGTATATGCAGTTTTCAGCAGGCTTTGGCTTATTGCCAGGGAATTGAAGAGCTAATGGGCATTGAAGTGCCCGACAGAGCAAAATACTTGAGAGTAATTTGGGCAGAGCTTCACAGGCTTCACAGCCACCATTTGTGGCTTGGGCTATTAGCTGATGCTTTTGGTTTTGAAAGTCTTTTTATGCAGTGCTGGAGAAATAGAGAGCTTGTGATGGACCTTATGGAAGCAACAGCAGGTTCAAGAGTTATAATTTCCACAAATATAATTGGTGGAGTTAGAAGAGATATAGATGCTGATAAACAAAAGTTCATTTTAGACAATCTTGCAAAGTTGGAAGAGGAGCTAAAGAAGATAGAGGGTTCATTTTTGAACGATTATACAGTCAAGAAAAGACTTGTAGGAGTAGGTGTTCTGAGCAAGCAAGAGGCTTACGAACTTGGCTGTGTAGGACCAATGGCAAGGGCAAGCGGAATCAGTATGGACCTGCGAACCCTTGGGTATGCAGCATATGGTGAGCTTGATTTTGAACCTGTTGTGGAAAATGACGGGGACTGCTATGCAAGACTTAAAGTAAGACTTCGCGAGTGCTATCAATCAATTGACCTTATTCGTCAGGCTATATTTAAAATGCCAGAAGGTGAGATCTCAACGCCAGTCAAAGGATTTCCAAACGGTGAGGTTATTTCAAGGGTTGAACAGCCACGAGGAGAAGATGTATATTATATAAAGGCAAACGGGACAAAGAATTTAGAAAGGCTCAGAATCAGAACACCAACTTTTGCAAATATTCCTGCGCTTGTGAAGATGCTTCAGGGTGTGGATTTTGCAGATGTTCCAATGCTTGTTTTGACAATCGACCCATGTATCTCATGTACCGAAAGGTAAAAAAGTTTTTGTAAAGAGGGATGGTAAAATGTTTGGAATGCTTAAAAATGTTCTTGATAACCTGTTTTCAAAGCCTGCAACAAGGCTTTATCCGAAGGAAAAGAGGCCATTTTTTAAAGATACAAGAGGAAGCCTTGAGATAGAGATAGAAAAGTGTATCTTCTGTGGTATCTGCCAGAGAAAATGTCCTTCAAATGCGATAGTGGTGGATAGAAACTCAAGAACATGGCAGCTGAACCAGTACAAGTGCGTGCTCTGCAATGTATGTGTTGAGTCCTGTCCTAAAAAGTGTCTTATTTCAAAAGAGCAATTTAACGTTCCAACCACTTATAAAGAGTTTTACATCAAAAAGCAGGAAGTAAAAGATGAGGTGCAGCCAAAGGCACAGGCTGCTGCAACTAATGGTTAAATAGGAGACTTTGGCTAAAGCTCAAAGCACAATTGGAAGGAAAATGATAAAATGCATGAGTATTTTGTTACACAGCAGCTTGTAAAGATTGCAGAAGATGAATTGAAAGATGTCAGCTTTAAAAGGGTTACAAGAATTAAAGTTGTAGTTGGAGAGCTTAGTGGAATTATTGACGAGTCACTAAAATTTTATTTTGACATCCTAACAAAAGGAACAATCTTAGAAGGTGCTCAGCTCAAAATAATTCCTAAAAAGGCTCTTTTGTACTGTCAAAAATGCAGTGAATATTTTGAGAGGACAAAAGATTTTACCTGTCCAAAATGTTTGTCGTTAGGCAAACTTACTGAACATGGTAAGGAATTTTATATTGAGTCTATAGAGGTAGATGATTGAGATGGAGATAAAGGTAATAAAAAATATTTTAGAGCGGAATCAAAACGCAGCCGACAATATAAGAAGCTTAGCAGATGAAAATAAATGGTATATTGTAAATGTGATGGGATCACCTGGTGCAGGTAAGACATCTTTCATTAAGTGCATGATAGAAAATCTTAAAGATGTATTTAACATTGCAGTAATTGAAGGTGATGTTGCATCAACAATTGATGCTCAAGCTATTGCAAGCTATGGAGTTAAAGTTTTGCAGATAAACACAGGTGGTGCTTGCCATTTAGTTGCAGATAGTGTTGCAGAAGCAATAGATACTCTCAAGCCTATGCCCAAAACAGTAATCTTTGTTGAAAACATTGGCAATCTTATCTGTCCATCTTCGTTTGATTTGGGAGAAAACTTGAGAGTTGTTGTCTCTTCTGCTGCAGAGGGTGATGACAAGCCATATAAATATCCTATGATGTTTGAAAAAGCTGACGTTGTTGTTCTGTCAAAGATTGATATAGTGGATGCCATTGGTTTTGATATGCAAAGATACAAAAAGGGTTTAGAAGCTATAAAAGAAAAAGATTTAAAACTGTTTGAGGTATCGTTCAGGACAAAAGAAGGTGTGGGAAGCCTCATTAATTACTTTTATACTCTTTTAGATTCATATTTCAAAAAGTAGGGGAAAATGCTTATGAAAAGGTACAGATTTATATTTAAAGGGCTTGTGCAAGGGGTCGGTTTCCGACCCTTTATTTATAGTATTGCAAGAAAACTTGGACTTACCGGGTTTGTAAAAAATACTGGTGAAGGCGTTTTGGCAGAGTTTCAAGGGGATACAACTTCAGAGCAAATAACACGGTATATTATAACCAGCCTTCCTAAAAATGCTTATTTGGAGAAAATAGAGTTTTATGAGATTGAACCGGTTGTAGATGAAAAAGAGTTTTGTATTGTTGAAAGTGAAAAAAATAGGATTTCAACAGTCCTTCCTTATGACTTAGGGATGTGTGAGGATTGTAGAAGAGAATTTTATGACAAATCTCACAGACACTATCACAACGTATTTATTAGCTGCACAAACTGCGGACCAAGATACACAATTATTGAAACTTTACCGTATGATAGAGAAAATACATCTATGAAGCAATTTAAGTTTTGCAATGAGTGCGAAAGGGAGTACTCTACTCCAGACAACAGAAGATTCAATGCACAGTCAACAACCTGCCCAGTATGTGGACCAAGACTTTTTCTTTTTTCATTTGCTGAAAAAAAACATATCCATGGAGAGGGAATTGAACTTTTAGATTTTGTTTCTCAAAAAATTTTAGAGGGATATATAGTCGCAATAAAAGGAATAGGCGGCTTTCACTTGGTGTGTGATCCGTACAATGAAACTGTAGTCAAAAGACTATTTGAAAGCAAAAGACGAGAAGGCAAGCCTTTAGCACTTGTTGCCCAGGACATTGAAGTAGTAAAAAAATATTGCCATGTCAATAAGATGGAAGAAGATATTTTTTCTTCTCCACGATGTCCTATAATTCTTTTTGAAAAAAAGACTGAGCATTTTTCGCACGTAAATGGCAATCTTCACACCCTCGGTATAATGAGGGCGTACACCCCTATTTTGGACTATATCCTGAAAAAAACTGGCAGGGACTTTTTAATTGCAACCTCTGCCAACCTTTCAGGAATCCCAATGATTATTGACGAAGGCGAGGCTATTCAAAAACTTGAGGGTATCTGTGACTATGTGCTCTATCACAACAGAAAAATAGTTCGAAGATGCGATGACAGTGTAGGTTTTGTTGTAAAAGATAAGTTTGTACTGACAAGACCAGGAAGAGGTTTTGTTCCTCTAAGATTAAAGATTTCTTCAACAAAATTTGTAGAGAAAAATATTTTAGCATTAGGAGGCCATGAAAAAACTACAGTTGCCTTGAAAAAAGATGATGAGGTTATTGTAAGTCAATACCTGGGTGACCTTGACACAAAAGAGTATATAGACTTTTATAAGTCTGCGCTAAGTGACCTTCTTTTTCTTTACAACTTAGAATATGATTATATTGCCTGTGATCTGCACAAAAACTATTTTACAACTTCCCTTGCCGAAGATATTGCTACAAAAGATGACAAAAGAATTGTATATGTTCAGCATCATATAGCTCATGTATTTTCATGCATGCTTGAAAATAATTTAGATAGCTGTGTAGGGTTTGCATTTGACGGAACAGGCTTGGGATTGGATGGGAACGTATGGGGAAGTGAAGGATTTATAATTGATAAAAGCAATGTGAAAAGAGCATTTCATCTAAAGTACTATCCTTTAGTGGGCGGAGAAAAATCTATAAAAGAGCCTGTGAGACTGGCATACTATTTTGCATATGAAATTGATAAAAGCTTTGCAGAAGAGTATTTTGCAAATTCTAATTTTCTTTCAAAAATTGTAAAGGCAGCAAGGTTACTGAATTACCCTCTTTGCTCAAGTTTTGGGAGGATATTTGATGTTGTGGGTGTACTTTTAAGATGTGGAGAGAAAAACAATTTTGAAGCACAGATTCCAATGATTTTAGAAAGTATTGCTGATAAGACAGAAGAAGGGTTTTATGATTTTGTTATGAATTTTGAACATGAAATTGAAATAGATATTGTGTATATACTACAACAAATCATTAATGATATTAAAAGAAAGACTGACAGAAGCTTGATTTCTGCGAAATTTCACAACACCGTTGCAAAAATAGTTGTTGAAGTGGCAAAGAGGTTGAGAGAAAATTATAATAAAGAGGTTGTAGTACTATCTGGTGGAGTATTCCAAAACAGGCTTTTGCTTGAAAAGGCAGTGTCTATGCTTGAGAAAGAAGGGTTTAAAGTTTATTTTAATTCCTTATTTCCCATAAACGATGGGGGAATTTCAGCTGGACAAGTATATTATACAATCCAATTATTAAAAAACTGTTAAGGGAGTTTTAAAAATATGTGTTTAGGGTATCCTGCAAAGGTAGTCGAAATTTTAGAAGATGGCAAAAAAGCTATTGTTGACTATTTAGGTTTGAAGAAAACTATAAATGTGTCTCTCATAAAAGAGCTTGCTGTGGGTGATTATTTACTTATTCACTCAGGGGTTGCAATTGAAAAAATAGATGAAAAAGAAGCCGAGGAAATAGAAAAACTTTTTGGTGAGGTAAGAGATGCAAACTCATGATGCTGTAAATAATATTGTTAACACAATAAAAAACAACATAGAAAAGATTGGCAGGCAGCTAAGAATAATTGAGGTGTGTGGCACCCATACTGTTTCAATTTACCGAAACGGTTTTCATACTCTTTTTAAAGAATATATAGATTTTATTTCAGGTCCTGGCTGCCCAGTTTGCGTAACTCATGAAGGGTATATAGATAATCTCATTGAGCTTGCAAAAATGAACTATACTATCTACACTTTTGGAGACCTACTGAAAGTTCCAGGAAAGAGTATGTCTTTAGCTGAGGCAAAAGCAAAAGGCGCCAAAATTAAAATTATGTACTCACCGGTTGATACTGTTGAGAATATGCCCGAAAATGAAGAAGCAATAATTGCTGCAGTAGGGTTTGAGACCACAGTTCCAGCCTTTGCTCTGAGCCTGGAAAAGGTATTGGAAAAGGATTTGAAAAATGTCAAGTTTGCATGTGAGCTTAAAACCATTGACCAGCCGCTGAAAGTTCTCTTAAAAGATCACATAAAAGTGGATGGACTTATCCTGCCAGGACATGTTGCAACAATCTTGGGTGTTGATGGATTTAAGTTTGTTGAGGAGTTTGAGATTCCTTCTGTTATATCTGGATTTGAAAAGTATGATATTCTGCTTTCTTTGCTGAGTTTAACACAAAGTATCTTAGATAATGATTTTACTGTAAAAAATGAGTACAAAAGAGTTGTAAAAAAAGAGGGTAACACAGTTGCAAAAAGGTATATAGAGAGATTTTTTGAAAGAACTGATGCGTATTTTAGAGGACTTGGCTTGATTAAGGGGGGTGGGTTGAGACTTAAAAGTGAGTATTCTGCCTTTTCAGTCCAGCTTAAATATGACTATGAAAGTCTTTCTAATTCTGCGTGCAGATGTGCAGATGTACTAACAGGCAAATTAAAGCCTTTTGAATGTCCTCTTTTTGAAAAGGTATGCACACCTCAGACACCAAAAGGTGCGTGTATGGTATCACAAGAAGGTTCTTGCAATGCATACTTTAGATATGGGAAGTGGAAATGATGAGGACTATTCGCAAGGAACATGGCAATGGCGGGAAACAGACATATGAGCTGATTGACGACCTTTTCAAGCCAATATTTGGTTCTGAAATATTGAAAAGCGGTGATGATTCAACAGTATTTTCTTTAAACGGTATGAAAGTGGGAATATCAACAGATTCATTTGTAGTAAAGCCATATTTTTTTAAAGGAGGAGATATTGGAAAGCTTTCGGTATGTGGTACGGTAAATGACTTAGCTGTTGCAGGACTTGAACCAAAGTATATTACCATTTCTTTTATAATTGAAGAAGGATTTTCAATGGATGATTTAGAGAAAATTACAAGATCAATAAGGAAATATGCAGATTTAGCAAAGGTTGAGGTTGTTGCAGGGGATACAAAGGTTGTAGAAAAAGGTGCGGCAGATGGGATATTTATAAATACGACTGGATTGGGTGTTGCAAGAGATACCCAAAAAATGCCTTCGATTTCAAGGATAAAAGGTAATCAAGTTGTGATTGTCAGTGGGGATATAGGAAGACACGGAGCATGCATATATTCTCACAATGAAGACCTTGGGTTTAAAGACAGGATAGAATCCGATTGTGGGCTTTTGTTAGATGTAATTTCAGAGCTGATGCAAGAGGTAGATGTTGCGTATATGAAAGACCTTACAAGAGGTGGGCTTGCCACAGCTTTAAATGAGATTGTCCAAAAGTCTGGCTTTGATATAAAAGTTGAGGAAGAAAAGATACCTGTGGCAGATGAGGTAAAAGCTCTGTGCGATATTCTGGGGCTGGATAGCTATTATCTTGCTTGTGAAGGTAGGTTTGTTGCCATAGTAAATGGTGATGAAAAAGAGAAAGCTATTGAGATTTTGAGAAAATACAATGGGTTTGCATGTGAGATTGGAACAGTGGAGGAAAGTAGGGAAAAGAGAGTATATCTGTCAACTACCTTTGGCGGCACGAGAATTTTGGACATGCTTTATTATGAAATGTTACCAAGGATTTGCTAAGAAAAATTTGTGACTGAGATGAGGGTGAAAGGAATGTGCATGACGGTACCTTTGAGCTTTGTCAACAGGAAAACAAACATCTTTGTTGGGACGGCGGGAAGCGGCAAAAGTGAGATAGCTCTGAATGTTTCTTTAGAGCTTGGGGAGTTTTTCAACGTGAATTTAATCGATGCAGATGTAATAAATTTTTATTATAACCTGAGAAGTATTAAGCATATTATTGAGAATAAAAATATAAATTTTATTTCCACACACTTTGAGGACAAAAGCATAGATCTTCCGGTTCTTTCTGGCAGGGTTTTTGAAGCGCTGAGCAGTTCAAACGGAGTCAACATAATAGATGTAGGTGGAGATGAGCTTGGCAGTAGAGTTGTTGGCCAGTTCAAAGAGTTGCTTGACAAAAAAGGGTACAGTGTTTTTTATGTTGCCAACATATACAGGCCGTTTAATTCAAATGAGGAAGAAATCTTGCAGAACATGCATGAAATTGAGAGCATTCTGGGGATGAACATTACAGCTATTATAAATAATTCTCATCTTCTTTCAGAAACAAAGCCAGAAGATATTATGAGAAGTCTTCATGTCATCCAGAATGTAGCTGAAAAGAAAGATATTCCCTATATTCTTACTGTGGTAGAAGAAAATCTATTTGAAGAGGAGCTTTTAGAAGAGATAAAAAAATATTCTCTTGTATATGCCATTAGAAGGTATATAATAAGATAAGAAGCCATTATGGAGGTTGAAAAGTTGAAACTCAAAATCGAATATGATAAGTGCAAAAGTTGTGGACTTTGTGTGGAAATCTGTCCCAAGAAAATCTTGTATATAGACAGGAGCAGAATAAACAAAAAAGGGTATAACCCTGTTGAAGTAAAAGACCAAAACTCATGTATTGGCTGTGGAAGCTGTTATAAGGTTTGCCCTGATATAGTGTTTGAGGTAGGTGAGTAGGCTTTGAAACTTCTTATGAAAGGGAATGAGGCTATTGCTGAGGCAGCACTGAGAGCTGGCTGTGAATGTTTTTTTGGGTATCCAATCACACCTCAGACAGAACTTTTGCAGTATATGGCTAAAAAGCTTTTAAAAAGTGGCGGTGTTTTTATCCAGGCAGAGAGCGAAGTTGGAGCAATTAACATGGCATATGGCGCATCAAGCTGTGGCAAGCGGGTTATGACATCATCATCTGGTCCAGGAATAAGCTTGAAACAAGAGGGTATATCATATTTAGCAGGTGCAGAACTTCCATGCGTGATTGTAAACATTATGAGAGGTGGACCTGGGCTTGGTAATATAAATGCTGCCCAGTCTGATTATCTTCAGGCTACAAAAGGTGGCGGACATGGAGATTATAAGGTGATTGTACTTGCGCCATCTTCTGTGCAAGAAGCTGTAGAGCTTACAATGAAGGCGTTTGAACTTGCAGACAAGTACCGAAACCCTGTTATGATTTTAGGTGATGGAATGCTCGGACAGATGATGGAGGTTGTTGAGTTCGACGATAACTATCAACCACAAAAGGTAGAAAAACCATGGGCGGTGACGGGTGACAGGAATAGAGAAAAAAGGGTGACAAATTCGCTTTATATTGTTCCAGAGGAACTTGAAAAGCATAATTTTAAGCTAAGGGAGAAATACAAAAAAATAAAAGAAAACGAGGTAATGGTTGAAGAGTACTTGGCAGACGATGCAAGGGTTATTTTTGTCTCATTTGGAATGTGTGCAAGGATTGTAAAAAGTGCCGTAAACAGGTTAAGACAAGCAGGCGAGAAGGTTGGGCTTGTAAGACCAATTACGCTTTGGCCATTTCCAGAAAATGAGCTAAAAAGATATGCATCAAAAGAGGAAGTAGAATTTTTTATTGACATTGAGATGAATTTGGGACAGATGCTTGAGGATGTTAAGCTTTCTGTGGAAGGGAAAAAAACAGTACACTTTTATGGAAGAACAGGTGGCATGGTTCCAACAATTCAGGAAATAATGGATTTTTATTATTCTCTTAAAAAGTAGCAAGTCAGGTACACCAAATTTGAGAGGAAGATGATTAGGATGGGGTTCAAAAGACCAGAGTGTTTGACAAAAGAGAGTATGCATTATTGTCCAGGGTGCGGTCATGGAATCATTCACAGATTGATTGCTGAGGTTATTGACGAGGATTACAAAGAGAGTAAAATAATAGGTGTTGCACCTGTTGGATGTGCAGTTTTTATATATGACTATTTTAATTTTGACTTTGTGGCAGCAGCTCATGGGAGAGCCACAGCCGCTGCAACTGGTGTAAAAAGGAGTATTCCAGACGCTCTTGTGTTTTCATATCAAGGCGACGGGGATATTGCAGCCATCGGAACATCTGAGGTCATACATGCAGCAACCCGAGGAGAAAACTTTACAGCTATATTTGTCAACAACGGAGTTTATGCTATGACAGGTGGCCAGATGGCTCCGACAACAATTCCTGGACAGGTAACAGTTTCATCTCCATATGGACGTGACCCAAAAGTACAAGGTTATCATATAAAACTTTGTGAAATGCTTGTGCCACTTGATGGTGTTGCCTTTGTTGCAAGAACTTCAATACATAACTTAAAAAATATTGAGTTTACCAAAAAAGCTATAAAAAGAGCTTTTGAAGTTCAGATGAACAATGAAGGCTTTTCTATTATAGAAGTGCTCTCAAACTGCCCTACAAACTGGGGACTTTCGCCAAGTGAGAGCATGAAGAGAATAGAAAATGAAGTACTAAAATACTACAGTTTAGGAATTTTCAAGGATAAAGGCAGGGGAATTTGAAGATGACAGAGGAGATATTAATTGCAGGATTTGGTGGACAGGGTGTTCTTTTTTTAGGACAGGTATTTGCCCATCTTGGAATGAAAAAGGGATTTAATGTGTCATGGCTTCCGTCGTACGGACCTGAAATGAGGGGTGGGACAGCGAACTGCAGTGTTATAATCTCAAGTGATATGATTGGTTCTCCTGTTGTGTTTAATCCCGATACATTATTTGTTTTAAATAAACCATCGCTTGAAAAATTTGAACCTGCAATAAAGAGAAGTGGGCTTTTACTTGTAAACAGTTCTCTTGTGGATATCTGTGCAAATAGAGATGATATAAATGTTCATTATATTCCGGCAACTGAGATTGCTTCAAGTGTAGGGAATGTTCGAGTTGCAAACATCGTAATGTTTGGTGCATATTTGGCAATAAAACAAAACTTTTCAGTTGACGAGGCAAAAGGTGTTTTAAGAGAGTTTTCAAAAACAGAAGAAATTTATAATTTAAACTGTTTGGCTCTTGAAAAGGGCTTTGAAGCAATTGCTGGACGGGGGTAAAATTTGAGGTGAAAAGGTTTATATTAATTGGGATTGTAGTGGTGCTTTTGATAGCAAGCACAGTTCTGGGATATACTCTTTATAGCAATGTTACGAAAGTTCTTGATACAGATAGGATTTATAAAGGTGTTTATGTTGAGGGTGTTCATTTGGGTGGACTTACCACAGAAGAGGCTCTTGAGCTTTTAAAAAAGACTTATTTTGAGCCACTGCAGAACAAAAAAATTGAAGTTATAGTTGAAGACAAAAGCTATTTTCTTGAGTATTCTTCTCTTGGAATAAAGATGGATATAGACAAGGCAGTAGAAAAGGCATATTCAATTGGCAGAAAGGGCAATTTTGCAACACGGTTCAAAGAAATAAAAAAGGTTTATGAAAATCCGGTGGTCATAAGACTTAATTTCGAATATGATGAAAACAAACTTAAAAAGTTTGTAGATGAACTTTTTAACACATACTATCAATCGCCTGTTAATGCAAGTATCAAAAAAGTAGGAGACCAGTTTGTTATAACTCCAGAGAGAATAGGGAAAAAACTTGATTATGGCTATCTTATGAATAAATTGAAAGACATGATTAAAAACAAGCAAGAAGGTAAGGTTTATGCAAGATTTTTAAGAATAACTCCGCGAATCACAGCGAGTGAACTATCAAAAGTAAAAGAAATAATAGGTTCGTTTACCACAAAGTTTGATAGTTCAAATGTTGCAAGAAGCGAAAATATAAGGGTGGCTGCCCAAAAGATAAATGGCAGCTTAGTGATACCGGGCGAAATATTTTCGCTGTCAAAGGTAATTGGACCTGTAACAGTTGAGAATGGTTTTAAGATTGCAAAAGTTATTGTCAATAATGAGTTTGTAGACGGTGTTGGTGGAGGGCTTTGTCAAATAGCAACCACTATGTACAATGCAGTTTTGATGGCTCAGCTGAAGGTTGTGGAAAGAGCACCACATTCAGCTCTAATTTCGTACGTGCCACCTGGCAGGGATGCAACAATTGCTTCAGGTTCAATAGATTTTAAATTCAAAAATACAACAAATGCGCCTATCTATGTTGAAAGTTATACTTCCAAAAATACTGTGACAGTCAACCTCTATGGCAAAAACAATCATAAGGCTGAAATTGTCAAATTCGAATCGGAAATAATTGAAAGGGTACCTTATAAAAAAGTCTACAAAAATGATCCAACACTTCCTCAAGGAGTAGAAAAGCTTTCCAATAAACCCCAGAATGGCTTAAAGGTAAAAACTTATATGCTTGTTTATAAAGATGGCAGGTTAATAGAAAGAAAGCTTCTGTCCTATGACTATTATAAACCTGTAAATGCTGTGATACTGGTTGGAACAAAAGCAAAAGAGACCGTCTCTTCATCTGTTTATGAGTAAAAGGGAGAGGATAAGAAAAATGGACATTTATGAAAAGACATTAGAGTGCCCTGTATGCGGTAGCACAATCAAAGCACCATTTGTAAAAAGTTCAGCAATTTATGTAGAGAGCCGGGATACTGACCTTTGTGTTTACTACAAGGGCGTCAATCCTCTTTTGTATGATGTTATTGTCTGCGGGGAATGTGGTTATGCAGCGCTTAGCAAAAATTTTGGGAAACTTACAAAATGGGATGTAGAATCATTAAAAGAAAAGGTTGCCTCAAAGTGGGTAAAAAGAGAGATTCCATTTGAAAGAACAGTAGATGATGCTATTACGTTGTATAAGCTTGCTTTGATTACAGCGACATCTAAGAAAAAAGTCAACAAATATGAAGTTGCAGGAATTTTGCTGAGAATTTCATGGCTCTACAGGCTAAGTCAAGATAAAGAAAAAGAGCTTGAATTTCAAAAACTTGCTCTTCAAACATATAAGGATGCATTTGAACATGAAGAAGGGTCAGCTGATGAAATAGATTTGGCAACGGTCATGTATTTGATAGGTGAGCTTTCAAGACGAGTAGGTGACCTTGACGAGGCAAGAAAATGGTTTTCAAGGCTTATATCAAGCAAAGAAGCACGAAACAATCCTCACATTCTTGAACTTGCAAGAGACCAGATTCAGGTTATGAGAGATATGGAATAAAATACAAGAAAAATTGGTAGAAGAAATATGATATAATCTTACTATAAAATTTGAAAACTCAGGAGGCAAAAAATGCCAGAAAATGATGTTTTGCAAGCTATAGTTGCAAATCTTGAAAAGATTAATGGGCGACTTGATACTATTGAGAAAAGATTAGATAAGATTGAGCAGAGGCTTGAAAGGATTGAACAGAGAATTGACAAAGTTGAACAGAGACTTGACAAAGTCGAGCAGAGGCTTGACAAGGTTGAGCAGAGGCTTGACAAGGTAGAAGAAAGACTCGATAAAGTAGAAAAAAGACTTGATATTGTGGAGATGAGATTGGATAAGCTTGAAGAGAGGGTTGCAAAATTAGAAGAAGATGTTCAGGTTATCAAACAGGACATTGTTATATTAAAAGAAAATGACAAAGAGCTAACAAGAAGAATGAACGCTGTATATGACCAGGTTGCATTCTTGACTGAATTTCGAACAGAGATGATTATGTTCAGAGATGAGGTGTACAAGAGATTTGACAATTTAGAGCAGCAGACAGGAAGATTAAAAGAAGGGTTTGAATATTTACGTGACATGACAGTTGAGCATGAAATTGATATTCGATTTTTAAAAAGAGTTGTGAGAGCTTCATAGTTTACATAGAAAGTAATTAAAAGCTTGAGAGCTCGAAAGAGGGGAACATTCCCCTCTTTTGTTTTATACTTCCTCATAAAATATTCGAAACTTTATATCCTGGTCATAGTTTCCAAAATTTCTTCCAAAAAGAGTAACTCCTCCAATGTTCTTTGCGTGATCAGGCACAGCAACTCTGAACCTTATTTCATTTTTGGACTCTATGTCGATATCTTTTATAGTGACATTAGAAATTTTAAATCCGTCTATATATGTCCCATCTTCTGAAACTGAAAGAAGTTTTAAAAGTCCATACTGATTCCAATTTGGAAACCACCAGTCAGGTGTAAAGATTCCTTTGGTCTCTCCTCCAAAATCCCCTGGGCTTGTCCAGTAACCAAGTTCAACTCCATTTAAGTAAAAGTATATGTCTGAAGGCCAGTTTTCACTAACACCTGGGGCTTCTGAGGAAATTTCAAATGAAATCTGAATTTCAACAGCTTTTTGATTTTGGCGCAGAAAATTGGGGATTATATATTCTACATAACCCTTTGTAAACCAGATAATATCACAGTTAACATGTTCAGGATGAGCAAAGTATTTGGGGTCATCCACCTCTCCAATTAACTTGTCTTTTGTAGCAAGTCCGCAGGTTGGATAAACCTCAAAGATAGAATAATTCCCCACTTTGATTTCGCACTCATATAATTTTTGAGGATGCTTTGTGACAATGTTAATAATTATCTTGTCTTCAACAAGTCGGCAAATCTTTTGATTGCCATGTTTTCCTGCAGCCGCACTGATTGTAACAATCCCAGCAGCAATTAGCTTTTTCATGTGCTGAGTAACTGCGCCATTTGTAAGTCCAAGTTTTTGCGCAATTTCATTCATATTCATTTCGCGATGCTTACTCAGAAGGTTTATAATCTCTAATCTTGCATCAGACGCTAAGGCTTCAAAAAGTATTTTTGCTTCTTTGAGATTGTCTATTTGTTTCATATGTCTTACCACCCTTGAATTTATTTAGGGAGAAACCTTTTTTATTTTACATCATTTTAAAACAAAAAGCAACTTAAAGTACAATATAAAATTTTAAATGTTTTTTAAAAAAAGCTAAAATGAAGGTAGATAATAAATAAAAAAATTAAAAAATATATTGACAAGTTTATAAAAAATCTATATAATAAAACTACAAAGTTTAGCTATATAAAAATTATTTTAGAAAAAATTAAAACAAAGGAGGTTAGCATCATGTTAAAAAAATTTAAAAAAGCGTTAAGTTTAGTTGTGTGTCTTATCATTTTTCTTTCATTATTCACTGTCATCAACATTAACAACTCGTCAGTAGAGGCATCCTCAAAAATAAAAATAACATGGATGGGATTTGGGCAACCTCATGAAAAAGAATTGTACACTAAATTGGTAAAAAAATTTATGGAAAGGTACAAAAATATCACCGTTGATTATATCTGTACTGCCCCCGGACAAGAGTATGGGATGAAAATTCAGGCTGCAATGGCTTCTGGAAAATTACCGGATGTATTTTATGTTCCACCCGAAAATTTAAGAGCATGGGTTGATGCGGGAAAACTCTTAAAAATAACTAAATACGTTAAGGCATCAAAAGAAATTAACCTAAATAATATATGGCCGCAAGCTATTTCACGCTATATGTATGATGGTAAAACTATAGGTAAAGGTGATATTTACGCTTTACCAAAGGATGTAGGTCCGTTTGCATTTGGTTACAACAAAACTATGTTTAAAAGGGAAGGTATTCCACTTCCAGATCCCAAGAAACCATATACGTGGGAAGAATTTGTCAAGATATGTAAGAAAGTTACAAAAGATACAAATGGTGATGGTAAATTAGATCAATGGGGAACAGATTTGGATGTTAACTGGACACTTCATATGTTTGTATGGTCCAATGGATCAGATTGGTTAGATAACACAAAAACTAAGGTTACAATTGACGATCCAAAATTCATTGAAGCATTACAGTTTTTTGCAGATCTACGTAACAAATATAAAGTAACTCCAACTGCAGTGCAAGGACAATCTATAAGCGGATACCAAAGATGGTTAAATGGACAATTAGCATTCTTCCCTGTTGGACCATGGGATGTACCAGTTTATAATAAGCTTAAATTTGAGTATGATTTGATACCACCTCCAGTTAGTCCAAGAACTAAAAAGCCTGCAACATGGTTAGGTTCGCTTGGTTTTGGAGTAGCATCAACAACTAAATATCCACAACAAGCTGTGGATTTGGCTGCTTTTCTTTCAACAGATAGAGAAGGACAAAGAATGGCTTACCAGATGGGATTACAAATACCAAACTTAATTGATATGGCAAAAAATGAATATGCAAAATGGAAGGAAAAACCAAATAATAAAATGGAATTTATACGTGTAGTTGAAGATTATGGAAGAAGGTTCCCGTTTGAATACACTTATGATAGAGAGTGGTATGATACCTTCTATAGTGGATTACAACCAGTCCTGGACGGAAAAATGACAGCAGAACAATATTGCAAACAAGTAAAATCTAAGATTCAGAAATTGCTTGATAAAGCAAATCAGAAAGCAAAGAAGTAAATTATTTAACGATTTTTCCACTCCAGAGGTTAACATATTGCCTCTGGAGTGGCACATTTTGAATTGTTAGTGAATTATACTAACAACTATTTTTGAATATATTTCAAAAGGTCAGGTGTCTTAAAGATGAAATTTTCAATTTATAACAAAGAGAAAGTGGTAGGATATTTATTTATTTTAGCGCCAATTCTCCAATTCTTTATCTTTGCGTTGGGACCATTAATTTACTCCTTTTATGCCAGCTTTACCGATTGGGATGGTCTTACCCAGCCAAGTTTTATAGGATTAGAGAACTATAAAGAAATTGTACTTGATGATCGATTTTGGAAAGCTCTTTATAATACAATCTTCTACATGATAGGTATACCTATAGGAATGTTTTTGTCAATTATATTAGCAATACTTATGAATCAGAAATTAAGAGGTATAAGCATCTATAGAGTAATTTATTACATTCCCAATATTTCCTCATTAGTAGCAATAGCAATCTTGTGGCAATGGATATATAATCCGGATTATGGTATTTTAAATAACATGCTATATAAGTTGTTTCATATACAAGGGCCCAATTGGTTATATAATACAACATGGGTAAAACCAGCAATTATTATTGTAACTGTTTGGCGAGGCTTAGGATATTCAACTCTTCTCTATTTAGCTGGACTTCAGAATATACCACATGTTTATTATGAGGCAGCAGAAATTGATGGTGCCAGCTCGTTAAAGAAGTTCATTTATATAACATTGCCTTTATTAACGCCAACAAGTTTTTACATAGTTGTAACAACATGCATAGGTGGATTGCAAATGTTTGTTGAACCTCAGATTTTAGCTAACAATGGGGGACCGGAATATAGTGCGGCAACAGTGGTATTTTATTTATGGCAGAAAGCTTTTATTAACTATGATATGGGGTATGCTTGTGCAGTTGCTTGGATTCTGGGGGCGATAATATTTGTTGTAACACTTATCCAATTTAAATATGCTAATAAATGGGTGTATGGTATGGATTAAATTTAAAAGCTCAAAAGGAGTAGAGATACAATGAATGTTGGTTTAACAAAAAAGAATGTGAGAGTGATAACGGCTTTATTAACTTACTTAATACTTACTGCTGGTGCGATAATAATGATCTTACCATTATTATGGATGTTATCTACTGCTTTAAAAGAGAAGGAGGCCGCTTTTTTACTTCCTCCTCGTTGGATTCCAAATCCTATAAAATGGAATAATTTTATTAATGTATTTAAAAAAGGGCCAATTTTATCAGGATTTAAAAATAGTTTAATTGTTGCTACAACAGTAATAAGTGTAGGAACATTTACTTCTTCTCTTGCAGCCTTTTCGTTTGCAAAATTAAAATTTCCGGGCAAAGATAAAATATTTTTGATGTTATTAGGAACAATAATGATTCCGTACCCTGTAGTAATGATACCACAATTTGTTATGTTTTCAAAAATTCATTGGACAGATACTTTGTTGCCTTTAATTGTTCCTGGTATGTTCGGTAATGTTATGATGATATTTTTCTTAAAACAAAATATAACTTCTATTTCTGACTCACTGATTGATGCAGCTAAAATTGATGGATGTGGATATTTTAAGATGTATTACAAGATTATCTTACCATTAGTTAAACATGCTGTAGCTACTCAAATAATTTTATGGTTTGTGGGTATTTGGAACGATTATTTAGCTCCTTTGATATATTTAAATTCCCCTGAAAAAATGACAATACAGGTTGTTATTGCTTCATTTAATTCCTTTTATGCTATTCAAAATGATTATCCGTTAATTATGGCAGCTTCATTAATTTCGATGTTGCCAATAATTGTGGTATTTATGATTTTCCAAAAACAAATAATTGAATCAATAATGATTAGTGGAATTAAAGAATAGAATTTATAATAATAGAATTTTTAGAGAAGAAAGTATTAGTTTTGGAAACCGCAACTATTTAGTTTTGATTTCTATATTAATTTGGATATATAAATAACCACTGTGAATGATAATCTTATGGGAAAATCGCGATTCGAAGATGAATAAAATTATTTATTCCAAGGCATTACCTAAATTCACATTATATGATTTATCATAACCTAACTGTAATTAATGTTCATAACAGCTGAGTATGATATATACTCAAAGAGATATCTAAGATGACGGGGTTACAAATTCAGGTATTTGGATAATGATGTCAAGTGATCCCATAAATTAGTAATTTATCGAATACATCTTGAGGGGGATTTAACATTTTCGACAAATAAAGGAACGTACATACCTAAAATTACTAGTTACCAGCTGCAAAAAGGAGCCAAAATACATTAGCACCAAATCTTATACACCATTATTGTTTCAAACAATATTAAGTCTCCAGTTTTTCTTTTGAAAAGAGTTGTATTTAAGATGGAAGTTTAAATTATTATCTTTACTGCTAGGTGTAGGGTATTCTTGTATTGGTCTTTTAAAATTAACACTAAAGCCATTTGGATGGAGAGTGACGCTTTTGTATTCATAACAGCTTTCAACTGCTCGTAATGAGCAGTTTGCACATTTAAAGAAATAAGTTAGGCGTTTGCAAAATAGGTGGTGATTGAAGGTAAAAGGCACCAATACTAACATGAAATACAATCAAGATACAAAAAGAAAAGAGAAGTGAAAACCAAATATTATCAATACCAACAAAAATAATCAGCAACAAACATATGACAAAAATTAACAACTTCAAAAAAGACAATAATATCCTAAGCCTTCTTAACTCCTTGTTTTAGAAGGTTAAGTAAAAACAAAACCAGAAATTTTTTGTAAGAAATAGATTTAAAAAATAGTAGTATTAAGCGATAAGTTTTTTGAGCTTGTTAAGTTTTTTGATAGTCAATTTAGAGCAATAGAGTTTGATATTGTGAGCGAGAATAAACAAGAGCGAGAAAGTAATGGCAGATAGCAAGAAATCAGAGAAAATAGAAATATGGTCATAAGTAGAGATAGTATCAGAGCCCATGTAGGATTTCAGGTGGTAAATAGTCTGCTCTACAGCGACACGTTTTTTGTAGAGGTCAAAAAACTCTTGTGAATTTCTGTTGATACCTGGGAAAGAGCGAAAGTTATCTGGGTATGTATAGAACATTCTACCCGATTTAGAGGTAGTACAAGGCTGAGGGCAAGAGCAGATGCGTTTGCCATCTTTGTATTGTGACATAGGGCAAGTCCATTTAAGGCGCAAAGAGCGATTTTTACCCTGACATTTGCCTTCGGGTTTAAAAGGTTTGTTGAACTTTTTGCAGATAGGGATACCATCTTCAGAAATAACGATATTGGGGTCTGATGTAGGTGTAGTATTTTTAGAAGCTCTTGTATTTAGTGGAATAACGATTTTGGAGAAGTTAAAGGTATTTTTTAAAGTGGAGTATATGTTGTGGGAATCCAAAGCACTGTCGGCGATGAAAGTGGAGAAATTTTTGGGGATATAAGAGAATAAAGTTTCGAGCGAAGGAATTAAACCTTTAGAGTCGGAGATAGCTTTTGCTTCTTGTGGGTCAGAGGAAGGGGAATCATAGTTAAACAGAGGTACTAAAGCTAAAGGGATACCGAGAGCGTTGGTAATGACTGCAAATTTTAAAGCCCAGCAGAAATGGCCATTTACAAACATAAGACGGATGTTAGAATTAGCGTTAGCAGTTTTAGGCAAAGAAGAATAAACGAGAGAGTAGACTTTTTCAGAGGGAAGTTCAGGGTTAGCTTTTGAGGTATTTTTCAGCAGTAGATGAATGAATTTAGGATTGTTTTCACGAACCTTTGGGACAATACCTGTTGTGTCGAAGATTAAGATTGAAGAATCTTGAGGGCATTGTTGGATGGAAATATTATGTGCATGGATAGAGATATTTTGAAAAAGTTTATGGATTTCACTTGCAAATATTTTTCTAAAGCGAGAGAGAGTAGAGATAGAAGGGACATTGCCATGAAGATTACAAAATGAGCGAAGTTCGAATGAGTTGAGTAAGACAGCACGAAGCTGAGTTAAAGTATTGAGTTTGAGCAATTTTTGGACGAGGAAGCAACAAAGCATAGATTCTAAAGAGAAGTATCTATGCTTACCGAAATATTTGTAGTAGGCATTGTAGAAAGAAGAAGGTATATAATGTGACAAGTCAATGAATTTATTGAACAAGCCCAAGAGGCTTTCAGGCTTGTAGAGAGCCAAAGCCTTTAGGTGGGAGAATAGGTCTATGAAAGAAAGTTGTTTAGGTTTGGTGTTGAACATTTTGGAACCCTCCTCATAGTAGAAAATTTGTTTTATATAATCATATTTTACTACAATTATGAGGAGGGTGACCAGTCTTTTTTGATTCTATGTAAAGCTTGATAACGCTCATCTTGAGCGTTTTTGCAAAAGGCTACATTTAAAGAAATAAGTAGAAAGGAGGAAAAATATGATTTTATCAAAAAGAAAATTTTTAGTAAAGGTTTGTGCCATAACAGTAATATTCTGCATAATTTTTTTGTTTTTCATTCCTGCCTTAGCGTATGTAGATAATGAAAGTCATTGGGCAAATTTGAGTGCTAAAAAGTGGGTAGAAAGAGAAGTGTTAAAAGGATATCCCGACGGATCTTTAAAACTCAGCAAGAATATAACAATTGGAGAATTTTTAGCATTACTATGTAGAATTTTTAATTACGAGTATATTCCTCCAGAATTAAACCAAGCAATTAAAGAAGAAAATTGGCAAAAAGAATTTATTTTAAAGGCAGTTGGGGCAGGGTTAATTGATCAAGAGATAGTTGATGTTTATATGCTAAATGGATATATAACAAGACAAGAAGTAGCGTATATTTTAGCAAAGGCTTTTGATTTGCCTGCAGGGGACAAGAAAGTATTAGAGGCATTTAGTGATTCTCAACAGATAGCTGAGGAATACAAAGACAGTATTGCCTCACTAGTTCAGCTGGGATACATGAGAGGAAAACCAGGCAGGAAAATTGATCCTCTTGGATATTTAACGAGAGGAGAAGCAGTTAAATTGTTAGACAATTTAGTGTTTGATTTGAAGAACAAACCAGGAATATATTCAGGTCAAGTAAAAGGGAATATTGTAGTCAATACAAGTGATGTTCAACTCAATAATATGAGGCTGGAAGGTGATTTGTATTTAACAGAGGGTATTGGTGAGGGTGAAGTCTATCTTAAAAATGTTGACGTTAAAGGTAGAATACTTATAAAAGGTGGAGGAATTAACAGTATTAAACTTGAAAATGTTAACTTAGAAGGACAATTAATTATAGATAAGAAAAACGGGACAGTGAGAGTTATTACAATAGGAGAAACTAATATTCCCAACGTAATTGTTAAAAGTGGAGCTATCTTAGAGGAAGAAAAAATATCAAGTAAAGGATTTTTGAATATTAAGATAGACAATAATCTACCAAATTCGATAGTTATTTTAAATGGACAATTTGAGAATGTTGAAATTAATGGGGACCGACAAGAGGTAAAGCTTGAGTCAAATACAAAAGTTGTAAATTTAAAAGCTACATCTAATGTAAGAATTACGGGAAATGGCATTTTGGAAAATGAACCTTTAATAGACAAGAGTAAAGTTGTTGTAAATGTAAAGGTAGTTCAGAAAGAGAAAAATGAATTTAAAGAAGAAGAGGGTAAAAAAGCCTCTGAAAAGCAAACCGATGAAAAATTATCTACAAATCCAATAGTGACTTATATACAAACAAGTTCTAATCAAACCTCTTCTACTAATCAGACTCAGCAAGGTAGTAATCAACAGACAAGTGGTAGCTCAGGGACTTCTCAACAAAACAATGAGAACCAAACAACCGAGGAAAGTGTTTATTTGCCTGAAAGTCCTGCATTTAAAAATGTCTCAGTTCATGATCCTTCTGTAATTAAAGTAAATGATACCTACTATATTTTTGGTTCTCACTTAGCAGCAGCAAAAAGCAAAGATTTAATGCAATGGGAATTGATTGATTCTGGGGTTCGTAACGATAATAAAATAATACCCAATGTATTTACTGAGCTTGCAGAAACATTTGAATGGGCTCAAACAAACACATTATGGGCTCCTCATGTTGTTCAACTTAAAAATGGCAAATTCTATATGTACTATTGTGCATGCAAAGGAGATTCTCCACTTTCTGCATTGGGCATAGCAGTGGCAGATAATGTAGAAGGTCCATACAGGAATCTTGGAATTATTTTGAAATCAGGTATGAAAGGAACCAGTGAAGACGGAACTCCTTATGATGCGACAAAGCATCCAAATGTAGTTGATCCACATGTATTCTATGACAAAGAGGGTAAGTTGTGGATGGTATATGGATCGTATTCGGGTGGTATTTTCATTTTACAACTGGATCCAGAAACAGGGTTGCCGTTACCTGGTCAGGGTTACGGTAAGAAGTTAGTAGGGGGTAATCATAGCAGAATCGAAGGACCGTTTATACTTTACAATCCTCAAACAGATTATTACTACTTATTCTTGAGCTTTGGTGGTCTTGCTTCTGATGGGGGGTATAATATTAGAGTTGCACGTTCAAAAAATCCTGATGGGCCTTACTATGATTCAGAAGGACACGACATGATAGAATGTAAAGGAAAAGAAGGTTCATTTTTTGACGATGCTTCCATTGAGCCCTATGGAGTTAAACTTATTGGTAATTTCCTATTTGATACAAATCCACAAAATGTGAATGGACCAGGTTATGGATATGTTTCACCAGGACATAATTCAGCATATTATGATCCACAAACAGGCAAATATTATTTAATATTCCATACAAGATTTCCAGGAAAAGGAGAACAACATGAAGTAAGAGTTCATCAATTATTTTTCAATGAAGATGGGTGGCCAGTTGTTGCTCCTTCTCCTTATGTTGGAGAAAAAGCAGTAAAAGTAAAAACTCAAGATATTGTGGGAGAATACTTGTATATCAATCATGGGAAAGATATAAGTCCAAAAATCAAAGGAGCTTCTATTATCAATCTCAACAATGATGGAACAGTAAGTGGCGATGTTTATGGAACATGGAACTTGAAGGGGGATTATTATGGTGAAATTGTCCTCGAATCAAATGAAAATGGGGTAAAAACGCAAGAGATATATAAGGGTGTGTTTGTTAAATGTTGGGACCCAACAACCAAAAGTTATGTTATGACATTTAGCGGACTATCACAAAAAGGAGTTTCTATTTGGTTAAAACAAATCAACAAAAGCGCTCTTGCTGATGTTGTAATTAATAGCATTAGTATACCAACAACTGTTGGAAACGAAGGTATATCACTACCAACAATTGGTTACTTGAATGTTCCTATCCAATGGCATAGTGATAATCCAGATATTTTATCAGATTCCGGAATAATTATATCAAGGCCTGAAAATTCAACAAAAGTTGTTCTCACAGCTACTGTAACTTATGGTGGTGTGACAAGAACAAAACAATTTGAAGTACTTGTTACAGGCAGTAAATTTGACCCCGATAATGATTTAAGTCTTATTGCTTATTATCCATTTGACGGGAATCTAAATGAGGCAACCGGTAAGGTTGGTCCAGGTATTGTTACAGGAAATAGGATAAACAATGAAGGTGGGAATATTACCTTTAGTGAAGGAATAAAAGGTAATTCAGCAGTTTTTGATGGTGAATCAGGAATTAGATTACCAGATGATTTGATTAAAGATTGGACTTATACTGTTTCTTTCTGGGTTTATGCTGAACAATTAACCCAGTTTACAACTACCTTTTTTGGAGCATATAATGAGAACTCATGGATTAGTTTTACACCACGTGGTTGGGATGGCGCTAGCAGTATCCTCTGGTCAGGTTCTGACCCATGGTATGATGGGATATGCAGTAATAACGTAAAGATTGGCGAGTGGACTCATGTAGCAATTACAGTAGATAATGGTATAGTGAAAGTTTACATGAATGGAAGACTTGTTTTTGAAGGTAGTAATTTCCCTGATAGATTTAGCAAAAAACCTGGCGGTATCTTTGCGTTAGGTGTAAACTGGTGGGATCCGCCATTTAAAGGGAAAATCGATGAATTAAGAATATATGATAGAGCACTCTTGCAAGATGAAATTAAAGTTTTGGCAGGAGATAAAGTAAAGGAAGGCGGTTTAATTGCATGGTTTAAATTTGAAGATAATCTTCAGGATTCTACGGGTAATTTCAATGAAGGAGTTGTAATAGGCAATAAAATTGATGTACCGGGTGGTCAGATTTCTTATGGTGAAGGAGTTGTGGGTAAAGCTGTATATTTGGATGGAAATTCAGGTGTTCGATTGCCGAATGGGCTTATTTCAAGTTATGAGTATACAGTATCTCTATGGGTATACGCTGAAAAACTCACAATGTTTACACCAACATTTTTTGGGGCAATGAGCCAAACGAAATGGATTAGTGTTGTCCCTTATGGTCACAACGGTGTAGATAACAGTATAATGGTATGGTCTGGAAGTGAAAGATGGATAGATGGTGGGACTGGTGTAAAAATAAATCCTAATACATGGACCCATATAGCTTTTACAGTAAAGAGAGGAAATTTGACAGTTTATGTTGATGGAGAAAAGAAATTTGAAGGAACTGGCGTACCTAACATATTTAATTCTTATGATGGAATCTTCACCTTAGGGGTAAATTGGTGGGATGCTCCATTTAAAGGTATGATAGATGAATTAAAAATTTATGATATTTCCTTGTCACAAGATGAAATTAAAAAATTGTTTCAAACAAAATGAAAATTTAATTATGTATGTGGTTGATGGTAGGTAGGTACTCTTTTTTAGAAGTGCCTACCTAACGATTGATTTTTTTGTTTCTATAGTTAAGAGGATATTTACTATTAGTTATTCACAAAAATTTTAAAAATGTACTTGACAAAATTAGATGATAGAACTATAATAAAATATAGATAGTTTAATTACGAATAAATTATTTTAAGAAAATCTAAAAACCCTATAAGAGGACAAAGAGAGAGCAAGATAGTAAAGGTAAATTGGAGGGTTTCAAAATGCAAGGGACAGTGAAAGAAACAACAAGTGATAAACTATTTGACTTTTTTAATTACATGATAATGATTATGACGTTAATAATAGTTGGATATCCAATGTATTTTGTTATAATAGCTTCATTTAGTGATCCTGACTTAGTGAACAGAGGAGAAGTGTTGTTTTGGCCCAAGGGGTTTACTCTTCTGGGATATCAAAGATTATTCCACTATCCACAAATTGTGACAGGATATAAAAATACAATTCTTTATACTATTGTGGGCACAGTTGTTGGTGTTTTTTTAACATTATCAGCTGGGTATGCAATTTCACGTCGAGACTTGTTCGGTAGAAGGTTTATAATTTTAATGTTTACTTTCACTCTTTTCTTCAACGGAGGTTTAATTCCTACATATCTTTTAGTCAAAAGCCTTGGTTTGTTAGATACATTCTGGGTGATGATAATTCCAACTGCCGTATCAGTTTTTAACGTAATTATTGCAAAGTCATTTTATGAAGGCAGTTGGATTGATGAACTAATTGAAGCAGCTCGGATTGACGGATGTGGCGACTTAAGGTTTTTCTTCATGATTGCTCTTCCGCTATCAGTTCCTCTTATAGCAGTTATGACTTTATTTTATGCTGTTGGCAAATGGAATTCTTTCTTTGACGCTCTAATTTATTTAAAATCTCCAGAAAAGTATCCACTGCAGCTTGTTCTGAGAGACATTTTAATTTCTAATCAGGTAACGATGGGAGGTGCTATGCAAGATGTAAGTGATATAACACAGCGTCTCAAAACTGCACAACTTGTTAAATATTCTATAATGATTATTTCAAGTTTACCAATTTTGGTGTTTTATCCTTTTGTTCAAAAGTATTTTGTAAAGGGTATTATGTTGGGAGCTATTAAAGGTTAAAAAGAGGAGGAGGTTTAGGAAATGAGAAGGAAAAAGTTTTTAAAGAGATTATCATGGTGTGTAATTGTTTGCTTTGTTGTTTCTATAATTGCTGTCTCCACAATGATGCTTGTTAGTGCATCATCCAATTTCAACAAAACTGGCTTTCCAATAGTTAAAAATAAAGTAACAATTACAATTTTAGTAAATAATTACAGCGCAGATATGCCCAAGGATTATAATGAGTACAATCAATTCAAAAGATTAGAGAAACTAACAAATGTGCATATTAAATGGATTATGCCAGGTAGCCAATTTGCTGAGAAAAAGAGCTTAATGTTAGCAAGCGGAGATTTACCAGATATTATATTTGGTTGCACAGATTTTGAGTTAGCGAAGTATGGTGGAATGGGTGTTTTTAAACCGTTAGAAAAATTGATTGATCAATATACTACTAACCTAAAAAATATATTCAAAAAACATCCGGCAACAAAAGCATTAGTAACTGCACCTGACGGACACATATATACAACTCCTCGTGTTAATGAAGGACCATGGATGTATAGAGAAGGTATGGGAGTTGGAGTAATAAATGTAAAATGGATTAAAGATTTGGGGCTTAAAATGCCTACTAATATTGATGAATTTGAGAAGGTGATGATAGCATTTAAGACAAAAGATCCTAATAAGAACGGAAAAGCTGACGAGATACCAATCACAGCTATTGGTAATCCGATGGAGATGCATGGATTGGGATATTTAATGGATTCGTTTGGAGTTAGTGCGAGATGGTATTTTGCTGATGTTAGAAATGGAAAAGTTGTATTTTTAGGAACATTGCCAGAATACAAAGAGGCTATTAAATGGTTGAGCAAACTATGGAAAGAGGGACTTATTGATAAAGAATGGTTTACCCAAGATTATGCTAAGAAAGCTTCAAAATTAAACGCTCAGCCTTACATTGTTGGTTATGCAGATTTATGGGATATAAATGATGATTTTTCGTCCAAAAAAGCTCATGATTACTATGATTACATGCCTCCGCTCAAAGGACCAAATGGTAGGAAACCTGTTATGTACAGAGCGGCGTATCCTGGATATGATAGATGGGGTGCGGTAATAACAAGAGCTTGTAAGATGCCTGAAGTTGCGATTAGATACATTGACACGATGTATGATGAGAAGATGTCAGTTGAACTTATTGAGGGTGAATTTGGAGTAAGACTTAAGAAAAGTCCAGAAGGGTGGTACTATATTCCTGATCCACCAGCTGGTATGAATCAGCAACAGTGGCGTTGTAAAGTATCCCCTGCACACAGCGTTCCTTGGGCAGTTTTTGAAGATCCGGGTTATACAAAGATCTTGAGACTTACCTATACTGATCAGAAAGTTAACTTTATGAAAAAATATGTAGCACCATATGCAGATCCTGATCCATGGCCACCAGTATTCTATTCAGCAGATGAAGCTGATAAAATGAATCAGATTCAAACCAACTTGATAAATTACGCAAATAGAAAAGCTGCTGAATGGATAATGAAAGGTACAATCGATAAAGAATGGAATGCATACATTAAAGAACTAAATAAGATGAAATTGCAAGAATGGTTGAAAATAAATCAAGCCGCATATGAAAGATTTATGAAGAATCTTAAAGCATTCTCTTCTGGTAATTAATAAAGTAACAATTTACAGTGGTTTGATAATAATAGAGAGAGGCTGTCTTATCCATTTTTGAGACAGCCTCTCTTAAGCAAATATGTACATTTTTTGCTTAGTCAGTTGATGAAGAGAGGGGAATACTAAATGTCTGATACAACCATTCCAACAAAAGGCGCTTTTGAAATAAAGCAAAAGAAAAAAAGAATTGCATTGAAAGAATTTAAAAATAGTTTGGGATTATATATTTTGCTGTTGCCCACTTTAATTTATGTAATTGTCTTTCTGTATATTCCTATGTATGGTGTAATTATTGCTTTTAAAGACTACAATCCTTTAATAGGAATAATTAAAAGTAAATGGGTAGGTTTGAAATATTTTTATGATTTTATTACTGCATATAACTTTGGTCAGTTGTTATTCAATACATTGACTCTCAGTGTTTATGGTTTTATTGTAGGGTTTCCTCTTACCATAGCATTTGCACTACTTTTGCATTATTTACCTAATAAACCACTTCAGAAAGTGGTGCAAAATGTTACATTTGCTCCTCACTTTATTTCGACAGTTGTAATGGTAGGAATTTTGCAAGTTTTTTTAACAGATCAAACAGGAATAGTGAATTTGCTTTTAAAAAAGATAGGACTTGAATCTATTAATTTTTTGGGTAGTGCTGCGCTTTTTAAACATGTTTATGTATGGTCAGATATTTGGCAGCATATAGGCTGGAATGCGATCATCTATTTGGCTGCCTTGACAAACGTGGACCCTGAACTTCATGAAGCTGCAATAATTGATGGAGCAACAAAATTACAAAGAATCAAATATATTGATTTACCAGCAATAATGCCAACGGTAATTACTTTGCTACTACTTGGAATAGGAAATATTATGTCTGTTGGCTTTGAAAAGGCGTATTTAATGCAGAACAATTTAAACATTGAATCTTCTGAAATTATTGCTACATATGTTTATAAACTTGGTCTAATAGGAGCTCAATGGAGTTTTTCAACTGCTGTGGGTTTATTCAATTCTGTTATCAATTTTGTGTTGTTAATAAGTGCAAATATAATATCTAAGAAAACGTTGGGTCATGGGATATGGTAAAAATTCTCATGTGAGGTGCAAGATGAGCAATGAAATTAAGAAGAAATTTAATTTTTTTTGTTTTGATAATTTTTTTAGTTTCTATTTTAGTAGGAGGATATTGGATGCAACAAGAGAGCGTAGCATCTGAAAGATCATCAAGTAGTAATATTTTCCAGGAATCGATATCAATAGATGTAAACAAAAAAGGTATTGCTATTAGTCCAATGCTCTATGGTGCCTTTTTCGAAGATATAAACTCAGGTGCTGATGGAGGGCTTTATGCAGAGCTTGTTCAAAATAGGTCATTTGAATTTCCAGACGGTCTTCAAAGTTGGGATATAAGCGCAATAGGAAATGATAAAGTTGAGTTTTCTGTAGAGGACAAAGGTAGTATTAGCAGTAAAAATCCACATTACCTTCGAGTGCAGGTAAATAAAATTGACAAAGGCGTAAAGATAGTTAACTATGGTTACAATGGTATAACTATTAAATCAGGAGAATCCTATAGGTTATCTTTATATGCAAGATCTCCAAATAACAAAATCAATACCATTATAGCAACCATTGAAGATGACAATGGAAAGATAGGGGCAAAGGTTGAAGTAAAGGGAATAACAAATGCTTGGAAACAATATGAGCTGACCTTTAAAGCAGCTAATACAATTTCAGATGGTCAACTTGTAATAAAAGTAGCTAAAGAAGGAATATTAGATTTGGACATGGTATCTCTATTTCCTCAGAAAACATGGAAGAATAGAAAAAATGGATTAAGATATGATATCGCAAAGCTTATTGCAGATTTGAAGCCAGCTTTTTTAAGATTCCCCGGTGGTTGCATAGTAGAAGGAAGAACAATGGCAACCGCATATAGGTGGAAGAATACCATAGGTGATATTTCAGAGCGTCCAACAATAGAAAACTTATGGGGATACTATCAGTCGTTTGGTTTAGGATTTTATGAGTATTTTCAGTTTTGTGAGGACATAGGTGCAGAACCTGTGCCAGTTATAAACTGCGGTATGGCTTGTCAAGCAAGAAATGGTGATATGATAGATTTAAATAGACTAGATGAGTACATTCAGGATGCTTTAGATTTAATTGAGTTTGCAAATGGGGATGTAAACACAAAATGGGGATCTGTGAGAGCTAAGTTAGGACATCCGAAACCATTTAACTTGAAATTCATAGCCATAGGAAATGAACAATGGGGGACAGATTATTATATCAGATATGAAAAGTTCTATGAGGCAATCAAAAAGAAATATCCTAACATAAAGGTGATTTTTGCAGCTGGACCTGCTCCAAGTGGAAAGATATTTGATGATGCATGGACATGGGCTAAAACGACGAAGAAGGCAGATATAATTGATGAGCATTATTATATGGCACCCGAATGGTTTTTGATGAATACGGATAGATACTCAACATATGACAGAAAAGGGCCGAAGGTATTTGTAGGGGAATATGCTGCGCATGGACTTGGGAGGAGAAATAATTTAGAAGCTGCACTTGCAGAAGCTGCTTATTTATTGGGTTTAGAGAAAAATTCAGATGTTGTATTGATGGCATCTTACGCACCACTTTTAGCAAAACAATATGCCACACAATGGGAACCAACTCTTATTAAGTTTAATAATGAAATGGCTTATGCAACACCAAATTATTATGTTCAAAAAATTTTCAATGAAAATAAGGGAAAGTATATATTACCAATTACTCTCAAAACCACATCATCTAATAAATCAGCAGATATTACTGGCATGGTCGGGCTTGGTACATGGATTACAGAAGCCGAGTTTAAAGACTTTAAGGTTATAGACAACAAAAGTAGAAGAACGCTTTTTGCTGATAATTTTAAAGACTCATATGGCAAATGGCAAATTGTAAGAGGAATGTGGAATATAGAAAATGGGATATTTTCACAGACAAGCAATGCTGAAAACTGCTACGCTGTTGCTGGAGATTCAAATTGGAGCAATTATACCATTCAAGTTAAGGCAAGAAAAGTAAGTGGTAATGAAGGATTCTTGATTATATTCGGATTAAAGGATTCAAACAATTATTATTGGTGGAACATTGGAGGATGGGGAAATACAACAACAGCCATTGAAAGATGTGTAAATGGTACAAAGTATATTGTTGGAAAATCAGCAAATGTTACAGTTATGCCCAACAAATGGTATGATATCAAAATTGAATTGGATGGTAATAGAATTAAATGCTATCTTGATGGAAAATTGATTCATGATGTAGTTGACAACATGATTATCAAAGACATTTATGCAAATGCCTCAATAGATTCAAACAATGACATTATAATAAAAGTAGTCAATATATCTTCCTCAAATAGAAAAGTTAGAATCAATCTAAATGGGATTGCTAAAGACAAGATTAACCCAGAAGGTACAGCAATAGTACTAACATCCTCTAATTTGGAAGATGAGAATAGCTTTGAGCAACCAAATTTAATAACTCCCAAGACAAAGAAAATAAAGGGAATAAGTAATAGTTTTGACTATACTTTTGATAAATATTCGGTTACAGTTTTAAGAATTAAGACGAAAAAGTGATGGAGAGGATTAAAATGAGTGTGGGAAATAAAAATTTGATTTTAAAAGGTGGACTTTTAATTCTTCTTTGTGTAATAGTTGTTTTAGTAAATGTATTGGTATTTGCATCAGTAGGCAAAAAAGATATTAGTGTTTCATCAGCTAAGAATATTAAAGTAACTTACCCTAAAGCACCTCCAAAAATAACCTTATATGATCTGTCAATTATAAACGATGAAAAGAAGTGGACGGTCAACAATGTTCATGACCCTGCAATTATCAAAGCTGATAACGGATGGTACTATATATACTCTACTGATGTAAAAGTTGGAGGTGTGCCAAAACCAGGAATACAAATTCGAAAATCAAAAGATTTGATTAACTGGCAGTTTGTTGGATATGTATTCAATGGAAAAGATTATGTTTATGGTGGTATTCCAAAAGGTGCTTATGAATGGACCCAGGCAACAAATCTTTGGGCTCCAGATATAAAAAAGATGAATGGAAAATACTACCTTTATTATGCTGCATCTCAATTTGGAAAGAATCAATCGTATATTGGTTTAGCCACAGCTACAAACCCAGAAGGGCCATGGAAAGACGAAGGTGAGGTTATAAAAACAAAACAGGGTGATGTTGTCAACGCAATTGACCCATGCCTTACATTTGATGCAAATGGTCAGCCCTGGCTTGTGTATGGTTCTTTCTTTGGGGGAATATATATAATCAAAATTGATAAAAAAACAGGCAAGCCCGCTGAAAAAGGGTTTGGAAAGCTTATTGCAAGAAGAGATATGAGTGTTCAAGATGCAATCGAAGGACCGTATATCATTTACAATCCAAAATTTAAAAAATATTATCTTTTTGTCTCATATGATTCGCTGTTTAACGATTACAATGTTCGTGTTGGAAGGTCAGACAAAATTACTGGACCGTATAGAGATTACAATGGCAAACTTATGACTGATATTGAATCTCCCCCTTCTGAAGTTGGAACTAAGATTTTGGGCGGTTACCATTTCGAAAATGATGATGGTTGGATTGCACCAGGACACAACTCTGTACTGATAGATGGGAATGATTATTATATAATCCATCATGCAAGAGGAGCTTTAGATAAAAATTGGCCTTATCTACATGTACGGAAAATCCTTTGGACAGATGATGGATGGCCTGTTGTATCACCTGAGAGATATGCGGGTGAAAAAGAACAGGTTCTGTCTAAAGACTTGGTTGTTGGTATTTGGGAAAGGATAGTGCTTGACCCGTATGATTATCTCCAATCAGAGCCCGTAAAAATTACTCTTCTTAAGAGTGGAAAGATAAATTCTGAAAATAGTAGCGACTTTTGGACATTTGTTTCTCCAAATACGATAAAACTAAACTGGTGCAAAGATAAAACCAAAAAGATTTATGAAGTTGAAACTGTCAAGATCATACCAGCATGGGATTGGGAGAACTGGAAGCCCACCTTAGTCTTCACTGGTCTTAGCAACAAAGGAATTGCGGTTTGGGGGAAGAAAGTAAAATAAAGAGCTTGTAAAGAGTCATACGAGTTTAAAAAAGTTTGCGGGGTATGACTCTTTGAAAATAAATATTTTTAAAATCATTACTAACTTTGAGGGAGGATGAAAAGAAACATGAAAAAAGCAAAAGTCATCTACGATAAGGAGTTCGTAATCGGGCAAGTAGACAAGAGAATCTACGGTTCATTTTTGGAACACATGGGAAGAGCAATATACACAGGAATCTATGAACCAGACCATCCGCAGGCTGATGAAATGGGGTTTAGAAAGGATGTTTTAGAACTTGTTCGGCAGCTGAATGTTCCTATTGTAAGATATCCGGGCGGCAATTTTGTGTCGGGGTATAACTGGGAAGACGGTATTGGTCCAAAAGAAAAAAGACCGAGAAGACTTGAGCTTGCGTGGAGAGCCATCGAGACAAATGAGGTTGGTGTAAACGAATTTGTTGAATGGGCAAAGAGAGCTAATACCTCTGTTATGATGACAGTAAATCTTGGTACACGTGGAATTGATGCAGCAAGAAACTTAGTTGAATATTGCAACTTCCCAGGCGGCACATACTACAGTGATTTGAGACGTCAGCATGGTTATGAACAGCCGCACAACATAAAAGTATGGTGTCTTGGGAACGAGATGGATGGTGACTGGCAGATAGGTCATAAAACAGCCCATGAGTATGGCAGAATTGCAAGAGAGACAGCAAAGGTTATGAAGTGGATAGATCCAAGTATTGAGCTTGTTGCAGCGGGAAGCTCAGGTCCCAAAATGCCAACATTTCCTGAGTGGGAAGCAATTGTTTTGGACCACACATATGACCTTGTAGATTATGTTTCTCTACATGTGTACTATGGAAATCCTGAAAAGGACACAAAGAACTTTGTTGCAAAATCACTTGAAATGGAAGAGTTTATCAAAACAGTTATATCAACAATTGACTATGTAAAGGCTAAAAAGAGAAGTAAAAAGGTTGTCAATATCTCATTTGACGAATGGAATGTGTGGTACCATGCTCATCTTGAGGGGAAAGACCAGAAAGCAGAACCCTGGGCACAAGTCCGTGCTATTGCTGAAGAAGATTATGTGTTCGAAGATGCAATTTTGGTGGGATGCATGCTGATTGCGCTTTTGAAACACTGTGATAGAGTCAAGATGGCGTGCATGGCACAGCTTGTAAATGTAATTGCCCCAATTACCACTGTAAAGGGTGGAATTGCTTACAGACAGGTAATCTATTATCCTTTCATGCATGCTGCAAACTTTGGACATGGAGTTGCACTGCTTCCTAAGGTAAATTCTCCTAAATATGATTCAAAAGACTTTACTGATGTTCCATACATTGAAACAGTTGCAACATACAATGAGGAGAAGAATGAAATAACAGTCTTTGCAGTTAACAGAGATTTAGAAGAGGAGATGCAGGTAGAATTTAAGCTTGATGGTTTTGAAGGCTTTGAGGTTGTGGAGCATATTGTATATGAAAGTGATGATATTTACAAAGGAAACACTCAAGATAAGCCTGACAATGTTGTGCCCCACAAAGGTGGAATTTCAAAGATAGAAGGCAATGTTTTAACATCCATATTGCCCAAATTCTCATGGAATGTTATCAGGTTAAAGAAGAAAGAAAATTAATTACATTGCAAAGCTAAGCAAGACAGCTTCTTAAAGAGTATAAAATTTAAGAAGCTGTCTTGTTTGTTTTATAAAATCTAATAGAAGTTTCAAAATTATTAGATTTAAATACAGCGGCCGAAAGGTTAAAATAAAAGATATATTCATGGAAGGAGATGAGAGTATGCTCAAAATAGCTATCATAGGTGCAGGAAGTGGAGTTTTCACAAGAAACTTGGTAAGAGACATTTTGTCATATCCAGAGCTAAGAAACTCTACAATAGCGCTTATGGACATTGACAGTATAAGGCTTGAATTTATGAGAAAAGCTCTGCAAAAACTCATTGACCAGGAGAAGTATTCTACCCGGCTTGAAGCCACAACCGATAGAAAAGAGGCTTTAAAAGGTGCAAAATATGTGGTTGTCACAATACAAGTTGGAGGTTTAAAACCTTACGAATATGACATTTACATTCCTCTAAAATACGGTGTAAAACAGGCAGTTGGCGATACAATAGGTCCAGGTGGAGTTTTCAGGGCTCTGCGAACAATACCGGTTTTACTTGACATTGCAAAGGACATGGAAGAGCTGTGTCCTGACGCACTTTTGCTCAATTATGTAAATCCAATGGCAATGAACTGCTGGGCGTTAAATAAAGCTACGAACAAAAAAAATGTAGGGCTTTGTCACAGTGTTCAAGGAACTGCTGAATTTTTAGCAAAGATTATTGGGGCAAAAATGGAAGAGGTTTCATACTTATGTGCAGGTATAAACCACATGGCATGGTTTTTAAAATTTGAGTGGAATGGGAAAGATGCATATCCTCTTATAAGAGAAAAGGCAAACGACCCGGAAATTTACACACAAGATGTGACTAAATTTGAGATACTAAAACATTTTGGATATTATGTAACAGAGTCAAGTTTTCACATGTCTGAATATGTTCCCTATTTTAGAAAGAGCGACGATTGGATAAATAGAATACATAAAACACATTCATGGCACAAAGAACATTACAATGGTATGTATCTACACTGTTGCTTAGATGCTGCGAAGACTTTACTTGATGACCTGAAGAAAATGGCAGAGGCAGACTACATCGACCCAAAAAGAAGTAACGAATACTGTGCAACTATCATCCATTCCATAGAGACAAATACTCCAGCTGTGATAAATGGTAATGTTGAAAACAAAGGTTTAATAACAAATCTACCTGAAGGATGCTGCGTTGAAGTACCATGTTTGGTTGACAAAAATGGTATTCAGCCAACTTATGTTGGAGATCTTCCTCCACAGCTTGCAGCTTTGAACAGAACAAATATAAATGTTCAAGAGCTAACTGTTCTTGCTGCTTTGATGGGTGATAGGGAAGCAGTTTATCATGCAATTATGATGGACCCTCTCACAAGCGCTGTTTTGGATTTAGACCAAATACGCCAGATGGTTGATGAGATGTTTGAAGCAGAAAAAGAATGGCTGCCAGAAAAGTTTTATAGGTAATATTGATTAATATAGAAATTAAAGTCAAAAAGGGCTTTGCATGCACAAGAAGCTCAAAATTCCCTTTTTACAATGAGCCCTGCAAAGCCCTTTAGTTTTCTTCATCATATTCTTTACACAAAAGTGCTCTAATATACCCATTTTCATTTGATGTTGATACAATGTAAAAGCCTCTTGCATAATAAAATCGAACAAGGTCGCGAACCTTTGAAGCTGTGTGAAGATAAACCTTTTTGACCCCAAGTTCTTTTAGTCTTTCATCTACCACCTTCATAAGAGCTTTTCCAACACCGTTATTTTGATAGTTGAGTCTTACTCCAAACCTGCTTATATATGCTGTTTTGTCAGGAAATATCTCTACTCTAATAGTGCCTACAATTATTCCATCCATAAAAGCAACATAAACCTCTTTTGTGTCAATATCCCTTTTTATATCCTCTTCTGTTTCGTTTACAGCTGCATTTTTGGCAGGGTCAATACCTGCAAGTTCACAATACTTTGTAAATGCCTCTTTTGTTATCTCTTTTATAGCCTTTACATCATCATAAGTTGCTCTTCGAACCACAAATTCCATTATTCTTTCCTCCTTCAATGCATAATTATAAGTTAAAAAGAATAAAAATGCAAGCATATATTTTGTGGATAAAAAAATTAAATTGTGCTAAAATGAATAAAGAATCAATGTTTGTGGAGTTTAAAAATTCGAAATATAGAGAAAGGATTTGAGAAAAGTTGCGAGTGCTTGGTATTGACCCCGGGATTGCGCTGACTGGTTATGGAATTATAGAGTCTAAAAATGGCTCAGAGTTTAAAGTAATCGACTATGGCAGAATAGAAACTTCGAGCAGTCTCAAAAAGTCGATGAGACTTTTACATCTTTATACTGAGCTTTGTAGCATAATTTCGCTGTATCAGCCTGACGTTGTTGCAATTGAAGAACTTTTTTTCAGTAAAAACTCCAAAACTGCTATCACAATTGGTGAGGCAAGAGGTGTGATTATTCTCACATGTATTCAGAATAACCTGAGCATTTACGAATATACCCCCTTGCAAGTTAAACAATCCATAACTGGATATGGTAGAGCAGATAAAACTCAAATACAAAAAATGGTAAAAAGTCTACTTGGTCTTTCTGAAATTCCTAAGCCAGATGATGTTGCAGATGCTTTGGCTGTTGCGATGTGTCATATACTGTCAAGCTCTTCGGTACTTTATCAGGAGGATGAAGTATGATAGATTCTATTGTGGGAACCATCCAAGAGGTATTTAATAATTATGTTATCCTCAATTACAATAACATATACATAAAAATATTTTGCAATGGTACAAAATTTTCTGAATTTTTAGGCAAAGAAAAGAGAGTGTATGTTAGCCTAAAGTTTAACGAAAATTTATCAGAGATTGAATGTTATGGCTTTTTGACAAGGGAAGAAAGGGAACTTTTTTTAAAGCTTCAGAAGGTAACCGGTGTTGGCAGCAAATTAGCTCTTCAGATTCTTTCCTCAATAGACTTTCAAGAGCTTATTGTTGAGATTGCAAAGGGAAATGTGGCAAGACTTGAGAAGGTAAAAGGAATTGGGAAAAAAACTGCGAGCAGGATAATTCTTGAGCTCAAAGAGACACTCAAAAAAGAGTTCAAAGTGGGTTCTACTTCAGGTAAAGAAGAAAAAACTTACGAAAAACTTGAAGAAATATCTTTGGCACTTTTATCCTTGGGGTATGACATTGATGAAGTGAACCAGGTTCTTTCATCCGAAGATTTTTCTGAACTTTCTTTGGAAGATGGAATAAAACTTGCTTTGAAAAAGTTATCAAAGATTTGAGAAAAAACCAATTCAAAGAGGAATGAAATAAAATGGAGAGATTACTGGATAATAAATTTTCTATTGAGGATGTTCATGAGGAGTCACTGCGACCAAAGACACTTGAAGATTATATAGGCCAGCAAAAGGTGAAAGAAAAGATAAAAATCTTTATTGAAGCTGCCAAAAAAAGAAAAGAACCTCTTGACCATGTACTCTTATATGGTCCGCCTGGTCTTGGGAAAACCACCTTGGCAAACATCATTGCAAATGAAATGGGAGTTGATATAAAAGTAACATCTGGCCCTGCAATAGAAAGAGCAGGCGACCTTGTTGCTATTCTTACAAATATTGGCGAAAATAATATTCTGTTTATTGATGAAATTCATAGACTAAACAGGACAATCGAAGAGGTTTTATATCCTGCAATGGAAGACAAAAAGGTTGATATTGTGATTGGTAAAGGTCCGTCCGCGAAGACCATAAGATTGACTTTGCCACCTTTTACACTCATTGGAGCAACAACAAGGGCAGGTCTTTTATCATCACCGCTGAGAGACAGGTTTGGAATAATAGAAAGGCTTGACTATTACACAGTTGAAGAGCTAAGCCAGATTGTTATGAGGTCTGCCAGCATTTTAAAGTGCGATATAGAAAAAGAAGCATGCATAGAGATTGCAAAGCGCTCAAGAGGAACTCCGAGGGTTGCAAACAGGCTACTTAGAAGACTTAGAGATTATGCTATGGTAAAGCATACAGGAAGTATAACATATGAGGTTGCAAAAAGTGGTCTTGAGATGTTTGAGGTAGACGAATATGGACTTGACCTTGTTGACAGAAACATTTTGGAAGCAATAGTTTACAAGTTTGGTGGAGGGCCTGTTGGACTTTCTACAATTGCAGCTGCCATTGGCGAAGATGAAGGGACAATTGAAGATATCTATGAACCTTATTTGATTCAAGAAGGTTTTTTAGTAAAGACTGCGCGTGGAAGAGTTGCAACTCAAAAAGCTATAAATCATATAGCAAAGATAAAGTTTAAGCTCAAAGAGAGTGGTGATAAAAGATGAGGTTACTTATGCACACATGCTGTGGACCTTGCAGTGTGTATCCTTTGGAGAAGCTAAGTGAAGAGGGGCACGAAGTTTTTGGGCTTTTTTTCAATCCAAACATTCATCCTTATACAGAGTTTAAAAACAGATTAGATTCAGCAAAGCTTTTTTATGACCTGCGCGGTAAAAAACTCATTGTAATAGATGAGTACCCTTTGGAAGAGTTTTTGCGAAACTGTGCTTTTAGAGAAAATGCAAGGTGTATTTATTGTTATTCTGTAAGATTAGAAAGAACAGCGCTAATTGCAAAGAAAAGTGGATTTGATGCATTTACAACTACTCTTCTGGTGAGTCCTTATCAGAAACATGAACTTATAAAAGAGCTTGGAGAAGCAATTTCTAAAAAATATGAAATTGAATTTTACTACAGAGACTTCAGAGAAGGATTTAAGGAAGGAAGACAGAAGGCAAGAGAAATAGGACTTTATATGCAGAAATATTGCGGCTGTATTTACAGCGAAAAAGAGCGATTTTACAAAAGAAAAAACGATAAAGACCTAAAGGCTTTTGAGGAAAATTTGCTATTGTAATGGGCAATATTCAATGCTATAATATTGAATGTTGTTTTATGAGCGCTCGCAAAGGGCAAATTGCTCCCGTAGCGGCGTGCATGTGGATTTGAAAAATTTCTTAAAAGCAGGAGGTTTGAAGAAGAGGATGTATGCAATAATTGAAACAGGTGGAAAGCAATATAAGGTGCAGGAAGGCGATGTTTTAAAGGTTGAAAAATTAAAAGCTGATGTTGATTCTGTGGTAAAGATTGACAAGGTGTTGGCAATTTCGTCCGATGATGGATTTGTTGTTGGAAAGCCGTACGTAGAGGGCGCATATGTTGAAGCAAAGGTTTTGGAACATGCAAAAGACAAAAAAATCATAGTATTTACTTACAAATCAAAAACAGGTTATCACAGAAAGCTTGGACATCGCCAGTGGTATACAAAGATTCAGATAACAAAAATAGCAAAGTAAATTAATCTGCCAAAGATGATTGAAGCTACTTTTTTAAAATCACGAAAGAAAGGGTATTATAAAATAGTTGTCAAAGGGCACAGCCATTTTGCCCCAAAGGGTAAAGACATAGTTTGCAGTGCAGTCTCTTCAATAGTACTTGCAAATGTAAATGGCTGCATTGAGATATTGAAAGCTGAGCATTCGTTGAAACAAAAAGAAGGCTATTTGGAATTTGAAGTGTTAAATAACAATGAAGAAGTAACAAAAGGCTGTTCACTTCTTCTTGAAACAGCATATTTAGCGTTAAAAGAGATAGAGTCTCAATATCCAAAATATGTTAAAGTGGAGGTGAAAGAGGATGAAGTTAATATTTGACATTCAGCTTTTTGCACACAAGAAAGCTGGTGGTTCAACAAGAAACGGAAGAGACAGCGAATCAAAAAGACTTGGTGTTAAAAGGTCAGACGGTCAGTTTGTTTTGGCAGGAAATATTTTGGTAAGACAGAGAGGGACTAAATTCCACCCAGGCAAAAATGTCGGTCGTGGTGGAGATGACACACTTTTTGCTTTAGTAACAGGGTATGTAAAGTTTGAAAACAAGAGAGGAAGAAAAGTTGTGTCTGTTATTCCAGCTGAAGAGATGGTTGCTGTTCAATAAAAATCTATTATGGTTTAACGCTTTTCAAAAAGAGGCAAACTGACAAAAGAGGTTTGTCTCTTTTTTTGTATCTTTTAGTTGTTCTTAAAAGAGGTGAGATTTTCATGTTTGTGGACATAGCAAAGATTTATGTCAAAGCAGGGGATGGGGGAGACGGCATAGTTGCGTTCAGACGTGAAAAGTACGTTCCAGCAGGAGGTCCTGCAGGTGGCGATGGCGGAAAAGGCGGAGATGTTATATTTGTTGCTGACAGGGAGCTGAACACCCTGCTTGATTTTAAATACAAAAGACATTACAAGGCACAAAACGGTGAGCGTGGCGGACCTAACAATATGCACGGCAAAGACGGTGAGGATTTGATAATAAAGGTTCCTGTTGGAACTGTAATAAAAGATGCTGAAACTGGTGAGATAATTGCTGACCTGTCACGAGAAGGCGACAGGGCAATTGTTGCGCACGGTGGTAGAGGTGGCAGAGGAAATGCCCATTTTGCAACAGCCACAAGGCAAGTTCCAAGGTTTGCTGAGGTTGGGGAGAAAGGGGACGAGCTTTGGGTAATTTTGGAGCTAAAAGTCTTAGCAGATGTTGGACTGATTGGCTATCCAAACGTTGGTAAGTCAACCTTCTTGTCCGTTGCAACAAACGCAAGACCTGAGATAGCAAACTATCCATTTACAACAAAGTATCCAAACCTTGGAATTGTTTATATTAGCGAGGGTGAGAGCTTTGTTCTTGCAGATATACCGGGGCTTATTGAAGGAGCAAGCGAAGGAGCAGGTTTGGGCCATCAGTTTTTGCGACATGTTGAAAGGACAAAGGTTTTGATTCATATTGTTGATGTGTCGGGAAGTGAAGGAAGAGAGCCTGTTGAGGATTTTATAAAAATCAATGAGGAGCTTAAAAAATACAGTCCAGAGCTTGCACAAAAACCTCAAATTGTTGCAGCAAACAAGATGGACCTTCCTGATGCCCAGGCGTATTTTGAACTTTTCAAAGAAGAGATTGAAAAGATGGGCTATGAAGTGTATCCCATCTCTGCTGCAACTGGCATGGGTGTAAGAGAGGTTTTAAAAAAGGCTTATGAACTTTTGAAGCAGCAAAAGGCAGCTGAAAATGTCGAAGAGGATGCAAAGCCGCGGACGTTTGTGTACTATAAGAAAAAGGATGTAAAGCCACTGACTATCAGAAAAGAAAATGGTATATATATTGTAGAAGGAACAGTTGTAGAGAAGGTTGCAAGAAACATAGTTTTAAATGACCATGACTCATTCAGGTATTTTCAAAATTTCTTAAACAAGCTTGGTGTCTTTGACAAGTTAAGAGAGATGGGAATCCAGGATGGCGACATTGTGAGGATACTTGATGTTGAGTTTGAATATTATGAATAAGTTTTAGATTTATCATAAAAATGGATATAGACAAAACAGTGAAAATGGGTTAAAATAATTGACAAGCAAAAAGAAATTCTTAAAAGGTTTGGAGGTTATCTTTTCTAAATGGAGTGCATCAATTGTGGGAACTGCAAGGTAGGTAATACCACATACTTTTGTTTTAAGGAAAACGGGTTTGTTGTGGATGTATCAAAACAAAAGGTGATTGAGAAGGTAAGAAGCGGTTGGAAAAAGGGGGATCCAGAGTACGAGAAGCAGCGGCGCAGGTCTCGAAAAGAAGTAGAGGTCTAAAGACAATAAAAAAACGCCGGCAGAAAGGCAAGTTCCTTTCTGCCGTTTTAGTTTATAAATAGCGAAAAAGAAATATTTTATCAAAAATTAAATTCAAAAAGAGGTGAAAAATATCTTGCTAACATCTAAGCAAAGAGCAAAACTCAGGGGCATGGCAAATACAATGGATGCAATTATTCGAATTGGCAAGGAAGGGATTACAGAAGGGGTGCTCAAACAAATAGATGAAGCACTCACTGCAAGAGAGCTTATAAAAATTGCCCTTGAGAAGAACTGTGAGATAGAGCCGAAAGAAGCGATAGCTTATATATGCGAAAAACTAAACGCAGAGCCTGTACAGGTGATTGGTAGAAAAATTGTTATTTACAGAATGTCTGAAGAAAATCCAAGAATTCAGATTTAAAAAGTAGGGTATTGACCAATAGAATTATTAATGGTATAATCAAAACAACAAAATTGAATATCAGAAAATTACTTCTTATCAAGAGTGGCGGAGGGACTGGCCCAATGAAGCCCGGCAACCGGAAAAAGGTAGGGGTGCCCTTTTTCTTGGTGCCAATTCCAGCAGGTATTTTTAAAATACCTGGCAGATAAGAAGTAAGAAGATTTTGAAAAAAGTCTTCTTGTAGCTTATCTGCAGGAAGACTATTTTTTTATCCTTTTTGAAAACCAGGATATTATAAAAATTAACGAAAGGGGAAAAGAGAAGATGGAAGAAAGAAAATATGGTTTTGATACTCTTCAACTTCATGCAGGGCAGTTCGTTGACAGAGAGACAAAATCAAGAGCTGTTCCAATATACCAGACAACCTCTTACATCTTCGAGACACCTGAAGAGGCAGCAGACCTGTTTGCGCTCAAAAAAGCGGGAAATATCTATACAAGAATAGGAAATCCCACAACAGATGTATTGGAAAAAAGAATTGCAGCACTTGACGGTGGGGTTGGAGCTGTTGCAACATCTTCAGGGCAGGCTGCTATCACTTATGCGATTTTAAATATCGCAAGAAGCGGTGATGAGGTTGTTGCGGCATCCACTTTATACGGCGGAACATACACCCTTTTTGCTCATACATTAAGAAAACTTGGTATCACAGTAAAATTTGTAAATCCTGACTATCTAGAAGAATTCGAAAAGGCAATCACAGACAAAACAAAGGCTATATTTGTAGAAACTCTTGGAAATCCCAATATAAACATACCTGATTTTGAGGCAATAGCTGAGATTGCCCACAAGCATGGAATTCCATTTATTGTAGACAATACATTTGCAACACCGTATCTATTTCGACCCATTGAACACGGTGCAGATATTGTTGTGTATTCAATGACAAAGTTTTTGGGCGGGCATGGAACGTCAATTGCAGGGATTGTTGTTGATTCTGGTAAATTTGAGTGGAATGAAAAGTTCCCAGATTTAATTCAGCCAGACCCAAGCTACCATGGACTTATTTACACAAAAGAGTTTGGAAATGCTGCATACATTGCAAAACTAAGACTTACGCTCTTGCGCGACATTGGTGCTTGCCTCTCACCGTTTAATTCGTTCTTAGTACTGCTTGGTGTTGAGACGCTCTCTTTGAGAATGCAAAAACATGTTGACAATGCAATGAAACTTGCCAAGTTTCTAAATGACCATCCAAAGGTTGAGTGGGTGAACTACCCAGCTTTAGAAGGTAACAAGTATTATGAGCTTTACAAGAAGTATCTTCCAAAAGGACCGGGTGCAATCTTCACATTTGGCCCAAAAGGCGGGTACGATGCTGCAAAGAAGATTATCAACAATGTAAAGCTCTTTTCACACCTTGCAAATGTTGGCGATGCAAAGTCGCTCATCATTCATCCTGCATCAACAACCCATCAGCAGCTGACAGAAGAAGAGCAAAGGGCAGCTGGAGTTTTGCCAGAGATGATTAGACTCTCTGTAGGTATTGAAGATATTGAAGATTTAATATATGATATTGAGAGTGCACTGAATAAAGTGTAAAATAGTTTTTAAGCTGACATTTCAAGTAGCAATGAAAGATTGCTCCAAAAACCAATGCTTAAGAATGAAAACGGGGCAATCTTTCATTTTAATTAATATTCTTAGTGGGGGTAAAGGAAAGTTGGAAAAATTTGAGTTCTGGGAAGAGGGTTATAAAAAATTTGTACGATTTGCTCACAACAAGGATTTTGTATTAGAAAGTGGAAAAACATTTGGACCAATCACTGTTGCGTATGAAACCTATGGGGAAATAAATAAAGAAAAGAATAATATCGTCCTTATAACCCATGCACTGACAGGCGATTCTCACGTTGCAAAACATTCAGAAGATGACCCCAAGCCCGGGTGGTGGGACAAGTTTGTTGGACCTGGCAAGATGATTGACACAAATAAATATTTTGTAATATGTTCAAATGTATTTGGAGGCTGTCAGGGGACAACAGGTCCATCTTCTGTTGACCCTGAGACAGGAAAACCTTACGGTGCAAGGTTTCCTATAATAACCATAAAAGACATGGTAAATGTTCAGAAAAAGCTTTTAGAAGCGTTAAAAATAGACCATATACTATGTGTTGTTGGCGGTTCCATGGGCGGAATGCAGGCTTTGGAGTGGGCTGTGAGCTATCCGGATTTTATGGATGGGGTTATAAACATTGCATCGCCACTTAAACTTAACGCGCAGTCAATTGCATTTAATGAAGTTATGAGAAGGGCTATTATGGCAGACCCAAACTGGCACGGTGGAGATTACTATGACAAGACAGGACCTTCTCAGGGACTTTCAATTGCCAGAATGCTTGGCATGATAACATACCAGTCTGACAAGCTCATGGACAGAAAGTTTAACCGCCGAATGAAAGACCCTGTTGAGAGCTTTTTTGAGTCGTTTAACACTGAGTTTGAAGTAGAAAGTTATTTACACTATCAGGGTATGAAACTTGTTCAGAGGTTTGATGCAAACACGTATCTTTATCTCACACGCGCAATGGACCTTTATGATTTGGGAAGGACATATGGCAGTGAAGAGGAGGCTTTAAGACGAATAAAGGCTAAATTTTTACTTATTGCCATAACCTCTGATATACTCTTTCCGCTATCTCAGATGAGATATATGAGAGACAAGCTTTTAGAAGCTGGGGTTGACCTTGTTTACAAAGAGATTGAGTCTGATTATGGTCACGACTCTTTTTTGGTGGAAGAGGAAAAATACAGGGATATTATATCTGAATTTTTAAAATTACTCTATAATGAGGAGATGATAAAATGATATTAAATATCTTAGGAGCAAGAGGACCTTATCCAGCAAAGGGTGAGCCTACATCAGGGTATCTTTTGAAGACAAAAGAGGCAAATATTCTGCTTGAGTGTGGAAGTGGAGTTTTGACAAGGCTTTTAAACTTTATTTCTTTTGACGAGATTTCATTTATCATCTGCAGCCACCTTCATGCTGACCACACAAGCGATTTGGGAGTTTTGAGGTACTATTTTGCATCAAGAGGAAAAGAGATAGACCTTTATATTCCATCTGAACCAAAAGAAGAGTATGAGTTGATAAGAAAAGGAGTGTACAGAGTTAGGGATATTGAAAATAATATGGAAGCAAAAATAGGAAATCTTACAATCAAGTTTTTAGAAGGTCAGCATCCTTACAAAAGCTTTGCTGTGAGAATTGAAGAGGATGGGAAGATTTTTGGATTCTCAGGTGATACAGGATTTAAAGAAGAACTGATAGAATTTTTCAGGAATGCAGATCTGCTTTTGCTAAACGCAGCATACACAGACAAGGAAGTGGAGAAAATTGAACCTGAAAAGAGATTCCATTTGAGTCCAAAACAGGCAGCTGAAATTACAAAAAAAGCAAATGCAAAGCTTCTTGTTTTGACCCATTTAAAGCCTGAATGCAACGAAAAAGAACATCTTCTGTCTGCAAAAGAGGTTTTTGAAAATGTTGTTCTTGCGGCAGATAAAGATACAATAGAATTTTAATATACAGAGAAAAATATGAGAGTTTTAAAAATGTTTGCAGATGCCCACAATGATACGGTAACCACCGCTTTTTCAAAAGGTGAAAATCTTTATAAAAATTCATGTCAATTTGATTTTAAAAGAGCAAATAAAGTTGATTTAAAACTTCAATACATGGCAATATGGCAAGACACTCGTCAGGAAGGCATTGATTTTTTGAAAAATGCCTTTTATTTTTTGGACAGAATAAATGAGTATGAAATAAACAATGTAGGTTTAAGCCAAAAAATCGAAGATGGTATGATAAATGTTTTACTTTCAATCGAGGATATATCTTTTATAAATGACACATATGAGATAGAGCTTTTAAAACAAAGAGGAGTAAAAAGTGCAACACTTTCATGGAATTATGAAAATAAACTTTGCGGCGGTGCATATTCAGATAAAGGTTTGACAAGTACAGGACGGGAGGTTTTAAAAAAATTACTTGAAGAAAACTTTATCATAGACCTTGCACACGCATCAAAGAAGACTTTTTTTGATGTTGTAAAGCATCTAAATAAACCTTTTATAGTTAGCCATTCTAATTGTTTTAGCTTATGCCCGCACCCACGAAACCTTACAGATGAGCAGATAAAAATTGTGAGAGATTTTGATGGCATAATAGGAATCAATTTTTATTCTCCATTTGTAAAAGATGAAGGTAAAGCTAATTTGAATGATGTTGCCAGACACATAGCATATATTGCAGAGCTAATTGGTGCACAGTACATTTCGTTTGGGTCTGATTTTGATGGAGCAGATGATTTTACAGATGGCTTGAGAGGAGTTGAAGATTTGCCAAACATACAAGAAGAGCTTAAAAAATGGGGATTTTCTGAAAAAGAGATTATGGACATTTGCTATTTTAATCTTACAAGGTTTACTGAAAGATTTTTAAAATGAAATTTTTATAGCCGCATCTTGCGTTTTTAGTTGAAAAAGTCTTAGTTTTCTGTACCAATACTATTGAAAAATGCATATAAATATGATATAGTATTGCAAAAATGATTTGAAGGAGAGAAGCGATAAAAAATGAAATATTCTCAAAGAGCACTTAACATTTCAGCATCACCAACACTTGCAATCGATAGCCTTGCAAAAAAATTAAAAGAAGCTGGCGAAAACGTAATTGGATTTGGTGCGGGTGAGCCTGATTTTGATACTCCGGATAATATTAAGTATGCTGCAATTTCAGCTATTGTAAAAGGGTATACAAAATACACACCAGTTGCGGGGATTAGCTGTTTAAAAGAAGCTATTGCAAAGTATTACAAAGAAAATTATGAGGTAGATTACTCTCCAGATGAAGTGGTTGTTTCAAATGGTGCAAAGCATTCTCTTATGAATGTGTTTTTTGCACTTTTAAACGATGGTGATGAGGTACTTTTGCCATCACCATATTGGGTTACATATCCAGAACTTATAAAGCTTGCAGGTGGGAAGGTAGTAGTTGTTCCAACAACAAAAGAAAAGAATTATAAGATAACTTTATCTGACCTTGAAAAATATACAACGTCAAAAACAAAAGCAATTGTGTTAAATTCACCTTCTAATCCCACCGGTATGGTATATACATATGAGGAGCTTAAACAAATTGTTGAGTTTTGTATTGAAAGAGAAATATTTATTGTTTCTGATGAAATATATGACAAGTTGATTTATGATGGCAAAAAACACATATCAGCGGCATCAATAAATGAAAAGGCGAAAGAGTTTGTAATTGTTGTAAACGGTGTTTCAAAATCGTATGCGATGACAGGATGGAGAATTGGTTATACCCTTTCAAACAAGGAATTTACAAAGATTATGTCAAACCTTCAGAGCCACACAACCTCAAACCCGAATTCAATTGCTCAGTATGCTGCGTATGAAGCTCTGGTAGGGCCACAGGATAGCGTAAAAAAGATGATATGCGAATTTGAAAAGAGAAGAGACTTAATTTACAGTCTTGTAAATGATACAAAATTTTTATCTGCTCTAAAGCCCGAAGGTGCATTTTATATCTGGGTTGACATATCTGCTGCTGTTGGAAAGAGTTTTGAGGGTAAATTAATAGATTCGGCAAATACGTTTGCAAAACTTCTGTTGGAAGTAGAAAAAGTGGCTGTAGTTCCAAGTGAAGGATTTGGAATGGAAAATCATATCAGACTTTCATATGCAACATCTGAGAAGAATATAAGAGAAGGGCTTGAGAGAATCAAGAGGTTTGTTGAAAAGCTAAGTTAGTAGTATAATATATGGTATCAAATGCTAAAGAATTGATAAGTAATGGGGATGTGAAGTAAGGTGAACGATATTTATGAGACACCACTAAATTCAAGATATGCAAGTGATGAGATGAAAAGGCTTTTTTCAAACGATACACGTTTTAAGCTTTGGCGCAAACTTTGGATTGCACTGGCAGAGGCACAAAAAGAGCTCGGTCTTGATATTACAGATGAGCAGATTGAAGAAATGAAAAGATATGCGGAAGATATAAACTATGAAGTAGCAAGGCAAAAAGAAAAAGAGCTCAGGCACGATGTGATGGCGCATATCCATGCGTTTGGCGAGCAGGCCAAAAAGGCAAGACCAATAATTCATCTTGGTGCAACAAGCTGTTTTGTCACAGACAACGCAGATATTATCATTATGTACGAAGCGTTAAAACTTATCAGAAAGAAACTTGTAAACTGCATAAAGGTTTTGTCCGACTTTGCTCTAAAGTATAAAGATATGCCTACCCTTGGATTTACGCATTTTCAGCCTGCACAGCTGACAACTGTAGGTAAAAGAGCAATGCTCTGGGTTCAAGATTTGGTTATGGATTTAGAGTTTTTGGAGTATGTTATGGAACATACTTATCTGAGAGGAGTAAAAGGGACAACTGGCACTCAAGCAAGTTTTATGGCACTTTTTGATGGTGATGAAGAAAAGGTCAAGATGCTTGACAAGCTTGTATGCAAAAAGATGGGGTTTGAAAAAAGTTTTCCGCTGACATCCCAAACATATCCTCGAAAATATGATTTTCAGGTCTTATCAGTTTTAGCTTCAATTGCGCAAAGCAGTTACAAGTTTGCAAACGATATAAGACTTTTGCAACACTTAAAGGAAGTTGAAGAGCCCTTTGAGAAAACTCAAGTTGGTTCATCTGCAATGGCGTACAAGAGAAATCCTATGAGAAGTGAAAGAATCTGTGCCTTGGCAAGATATGTCATGGTGAATATTCAAAATCCGCTGTTTACAGCATCTGTTCAGTGGCTTGAAAGAACATTGGATGATTCGGCAAACAGAAGAATATCAATCCCAGAAGCCTTTTTGGCGGTAGATAGCATATTGAATCTTTACCACAATGTAGCAAGTGGACTTGTTGTGTATGAAAAGATGATAGAAAGGCATATACAGCAAGAGCTTCCGTTTATGGCAACAGAGAATATATTGATGGAAGCTGTAAAGCGTGGCGGTGACAGGCAGGATTTGCATGAGAGAATAAGAAAGTATTCCATGGAAGCTGGAAGAAATGTCAAAGAGTTTGGGAAAGAAAATAATCTTATAGAGCTTATTTCAAATGACCCAAGTTTTAAACTTTCAAAAGAGGAGATTGAGGTTATTTTAGACCCCAAGAAGTTTGTGGGAAGGGCACCTTCGCAGGTGCAAGAGTATTACGATGAATATGTCAAACCAATACTTGAAAAATATAAAAATGAGCTTAATTTTGAATCGCATGTTAATATATAAAAGAGGGACTTTTACCTTTGAAGGTAAAAGTCCCCAATTTTTTAAATTTCTATATCTTAAATATTTCAACTTTTTTGGCCATTTGCTGAGCCAAGTTTTCTAAGTTTTTCATTGTTGATGCAATTGTCTGAGCTGTTGCAGTTTGTTCTTCTGTTGATGCGGCAGTTTGCTGGGTTGCAGCGGCAGTTTCTTGAGCGATACTTGCAATGTTAGCAATTTCTTGAGATATTGCAGAGATGCTACTGCTTGCTATTTCTGCACTTTTTGTCACGTTATTTATCATTTCAATTAAGTCTTTTGAGAACTGCAAAATTTGTAAGTAAACCTCTTTGGTCTGTTTTGTTATGTTATCTTGGGTTTCTAATGTCTTGTTAAACACTTCAAATTGATTAGAAATTGTTTGGATATTTTCGTAAATATCCTTTAAGAGCGTTCCTATTTGTTTTGCAGAGGTTGATGTCTGCTCGGAAAGTTTTCTTATCTCATTTGCAACCACCATAAAACCTTTGCCAGCCTCACCAGCTCTTGACGCCTCAATTGATGCATTCAAAGCAAGAAGGTTTATCTCTTTTGAAAGGTTTGTTATGAAAGAGGTTATCTTAACAATTTCATTGCTCATCTCAGAAAATCTTGTCATAATATTTTGCACATCTTGCCATATTTCTTTTACGCTGTTCATGTTTTGTTCCTGGGATAAGATTAACTCCTGCCCATAGTTGATTGTCTGATGTACAGCTTGGACTGAAGAGTAAGCCTCTTTCATTTTTTCATAAATGTCCTGTACAGAATTTGAGAGGAAAGATAGCTTCTCACTTGACTTTTCAATTGAGCTTGCCTGTTCAGAGCTTCCCTTTGCAACATCCGAAATTGCAAGTGCTATTTGCTCTGACACATTTGCAATCTCACTTGATGCAGATGTAAGCTCCTTTGCAGCATCTAAAACTGAACTTGCAACATCTTTTATTTGTTTTATCATATCCTTTAGATTTTTACTCATCATAATAAAGGCACTCGTTACCTTTCCAATTTCATCTGAGCTGATAGTTTTAAGTTCATCTGTCTTAGACAGGTCAAAATGCGAAAGTAGATCTGCCATCTTTTCAACCTGTGAAAGCCTTCGACCAAGTGATAATGTTATTGTGAAGATGAGAAGCATGGCTATCAAAAGTATTAAACCTGCGATTAACCTAATGGTCATTTTAATCTTGTTTTGATATTCAACCAAGTCGTCTATGTAAATACCTGTACCAAGTACCCAGCCCCATGGTTTGAACAATGCTACATATGACATTTTCGGGTAGAGCTTTTTTGTATTGGGTTTTTCCCATTGATACTTTACAAATCCTTCTCCTTTTTTCTTAACAATATCAACCATTGCGACAAAAAGTTTAAATCCTGTTGGGTCTTTGTAATTGCTCAAATCTTGTCCTTCTAATTCTTTGTTGAAAGGATGCATAACCATTTTTGGTTGCAAGTCATTTATCCATATATAGTCTGTAGTGTTGTACCTTAGGTTTCTAATTATCTCTTTTGCAGTATCTTGAGCTTGCTGCTGCGATTTTTTACCAGATTGTTGTAATTTATGCTCATTTTCGCAAATAGAAACTGCTACTTGAACAATATTTTTCAGTTTATTTTTTACCTGATTTTCAATGGTTGTCATGACAGAGGGGATGATATAAGCTTCTAAGGTGATGATAAAAGCTAAAAAGATAAAAGAAAAGAGAAAAACAAGCTTGGTTCTTATTTTAACATTCTTAAACAAAACCAATACCTCCTCTTTTAAGTAAACTAAGATTGCTTTTGTGTTTCTAATATATTTTTACCCAATATTAAACAGGCAAAAAACACAATCTTTTTTACTTGTTTAAAAGTACACTTATATCATTGTAAAGTTCTTGTAAAATCTCCTGGTAATCTCTTTTTCCCTCTTCTACTATGTCCATGAGCTTTTCAAGCTCGCGTGTGGTTTGCTCATTTACGTATTCACCATATTTTTGTGAAAGATAAGAATATACCTTCTTACCAAGCGATGTTGACCTTATTCTTCTAAAGCTATCTTCAAAAACATACCCTCTTTTGAAAAGTGTTTCTACCATCTTTGCATATGTTGAAGGCCTTCCTATGTTTTTCTGTTTCATTTCGTCAATAAGGCTTGCCTGGGTATAAAGCTGAATAGTATGTTTTTTATAACTTCGCTTGTCAGTGATGCTGTAGTCCTTATTTTCAAACAAAGGGTAAATCTGCATAGGAAGAAATTCCAGCCAGCCCTCTTCTTCTATTTTTACAGGGATGTCCTTGACAATTTCAATATCATTGATTCTAAAATGTACTTTTTGAACCAAAACCTTAGGATTTTTCATTTGGCTGCTCATAAACCTGTTGAAAATGAGCTGATAAACTTTTATGTGATTTTGTGATATACCCTGTGCATATTTTTCATAGGCAAGCTCTTTTAGTTCCTCAGGTGATATAGGTTTTACAGGTCTTATTGCTTCATGAGCACCTTCATCTCCAACACTTCTTGGTAAAAACAATTCTTTTTTACCCACCTTTTCCAAAAACATTCTTGCAATGTTCTGGCCTGTTGCTGAAATCCTTGTTGAGTCTGTTCTGTGATAAGTGATAAAGCCGTGCTCAAACAAAAACTGCAAAATCTCCATTATTTGCTGCACACCCAAATTTAATTTCTGTGAAGCTAAGGATAACAAAGAAGAAGTCGAAAATGGGGCAGGTGCAGGTATTTCTTCTATTTTCTGATCAACAACTTCTGCTTTTACTCTTTCGCACTCTTCTTCTCCTTCAATTTCAAGACTATATCCATTTTCAAGTTTTAAAAGGGTAAATGTTCTTTCACTTTTTGCATATTCCTTTTCTCTTTCAACAATCCAGCCAAGGATGGTTGACTGCACGCGCCCAGCAGAAAGATTGTAACTTTTAAAGTTTTCTTGAAGCTTTGAAGAAAGCTCAAATCCTATCCATCTATCTTCTATTCTTCGCACAATTTGAGATTTTACAAGGTTTGTGTTGAACTGTCGTGGGTTTTTCAAGGCACTGTCAAGACCATAGCGTGTAATTTCATGCATTTCAATTCTTTTGATATTACTATTTGCAGGCTTTATATACTGTGAAATGTCCCATGATATCTTTTCTCCTTCAACATCAGGGTCTGTTGCAATCAATACTTCGTCAACCTCAAGCGCAAGCTCACGCAATGTTTTTAAGATTTCTTTTTTATCATCAATTGTATTGGATGCGCATTTGGGACAGCTATCAAGCTCATCTGTAAATTGTGTATTGCATTTCATGCAGCGTTTAATAGAGTTGTAATAGGGAATGAATTTTCCATCATGGTACTCAACACCGTGCAGCCCTTTTTTTGTCTCAAGGTCGTACACATGCCCTTTTGATGCAGTGATAAGCAAAATTCCTTCCGGTGTTATCGATTCATATACAGAAAGTTTACCATATCTTCTTGTTGAGGCTTTCTCCAAGAATTTTGATATTGTATCAGCTTTTGTTGGGGATTCAACTATCATAAGTCTTGATTTTGTGTCGTTTACGTTAAAATCTTCATTTCGGCTTTTTCGGCTTTCTTCTACCTCCATTATTAGACTTTCAAGATTTACTTCGCTTTCGTCAATCCATTCCTCATCAAGCAAAAACATAAGTCGTGACTTTAAACTCTCAAAAATAGTATCATCTTCTTCAAAAAGAATTGAAACTCCTTTTGTCAGGTTCATTCCAAACATTCTCGAGGTTCTTCCAGAACCCTGGATGTATGTTGGAACGTCTGGAATAATTAATTTACCATCGTCGGTTAATTTCAGGTGCGAGAATATTTTGTTTACAATTTTGCTGTAATCTTCATAAGATATATATTTTGAAACAAGCTGTCTAAGCTTTTCTGTTTGTAAGTACTCAACGTTTTTAAAATATTCCTTAAGCTTAGGATGATTATCAAGGTATTCAACAAAGACCCTTTCAAGTACAAATCGAGGAGCTTTATCCATGTCAATCAAAAATCTAAAACAAGGTGTTTCCCAAAAGATACAGTATTTTATGCGTGAAGGTAAGTCAATTCCTCTTATTAGCTTTCCATAGTAAGAAGAAACGCCACAGATGACATTCAACTTTCCTTCTTTGAAAAATTCAAACTCCTTCTCAAAATCATTCCATGTAGCTCCAATTTTAATACCATTTTCTAAAAGAAATTTAACAATTTCTTTTCCTTCTTCCTCAGTGTTGACAAACAGAAGTATACCATCTTTTAAGATATTGATTATTTCAAGCAATTTTTCATTTGACTTATTTTTGATTCTTATATTGGTTATATTTCTTATATTAAATGTAAATCTGCCAATTTCAAAACCCAAGAGTTCTCTGAAGAGAAGAGGCTTTAATCCCTGCGGCTTTGCTGTTGCTGAGGATACTATGAGCATTCCCTTATTTTTAGAACCATTTGAAACTGTATCTTGCCCATTTTCTTTATTTTTGCTTCTCAATCTTTCGGTTGCTTTTTCAATCTCATCTTCTGAAAAGCCTATCATCTGAAGTAGTGTATCGATGTTCTTTGAAGATTTCAAAATAGCGTCTACATCATCTACAAATACAAGGTCAAAAAACATTTTTGAGAGAACATCTTTTCTTTTTGAAATAAACTGAGAAGATACAATGAGTATTTCAAAATCTTGAGATAAAAACCTTTGCTCAAACTCTTCCTTTTCGCTCTTTGTCATGGAAGAGTTAAATAACAAGATACGAATGGCATCTGCGTTTTGGATTTTTGATTTAAATTGGTTGAGTCTTTCAAAAGACTGCTGGGCAAGTGAGATTGTGGGGAATACAAGCGCTGATTTTTTACCATGTAGCGCTGAAAAAAGGCTTGCTACAAGTCCAAAAGTGGTTTTACCAACTCCTGTTGGGGCAACAAGCGTGAAGCTTTTTGAAAGCAAAAACCGTCTTGCCCATGTTCTTTGGTATCCCGTCATGGGTTTGTGGAAAATAAGCTCAAAAAACTTTTCAAACATACTATAGATTTGCTGAAAATTCCAGTATAGTTGGTAATGTTTCAAGGACCCTTTCTTTTTTAATGACTCAAATATATTTTCATTAAGCTGCTCTTGTGCCAGACACTCCTCGCATGGGAGTCCTTTTTCGTTTCTTGTATCTGTATTTATCCCACCACAATTTATGCAAGAGTGATAGTATTTTGCTCCTGTTGCCAATCAGCATTCCTCCTGATGTTTAAGTTTTAAACACTTCTATTTTTCAATAATACTAAGTGGAAGACCAAAATTCAATACTGTCAAAAAAAATAAGCTGCCCCAACTTCAAAGGCAGTTTTGGGCAGCATGCACACAACCTACTTTAAATCAAATCTTTCTTTTATAATCTGAACAGCTTTTTCCTCATCTTTCTGGTCAATCAAATATGATATGTCAACCTCACTTGTTGTTACCATCTTAAGCTCAACACCTGCTTCAGCCAAAGTGGTGAAAAGTGATGCTGCAACGCCCGGAATGTCTTTCATTGCCTCACCAAAGATAGAAAGCTTGCTCAAGCCCGACACGATATCAATTCTCAGGTGAGGGATCTCTTTTTTGAACTTGCTGAGTGCTGATATTGCCTTTGGTACGTTTTCTTCGTCAAGGCTAAATGATAAATTTATACTTCCTTTATAGGGTGCTGTTTGGCTTATCATATCAATATTTATTCCATGGTTTGCCACTTCATTAAAGATGGAGGCTATTAAATCAATTTTATTGGGGACATTGTCAAGGGTTATCATTGCAACGTTCTGGGTGACATTTAAATTTGTCACAGGCTTCAAATTTAAAACACCTCACATTGAATTAATCAAATCTTTCATATTATATATACCCGCGCCTTTGCCTATCATAAACATTGCAGCCTTGATTGCCCCGTTTGCAAAGATTTCTTTTGAAAGTGCTGTGTGCTTTATCTCGATAATCTCATCAGGGCCGGCAAAAATAACACTGTGCTCACCCACAATTGTTCCACCGCGTATTGATGCAATTCCAATTTCGTTTTGCTGTCTTTTCTTTCTCCTTGTATGCCTGTCATAGATATACTCATAAGAATTATTTGCAATCTCGTTTATTGCATCAGCAAGCATAAGGGCTGTGCCAGAAGGTGAATCTATTTTCTGATTGTGGTGCTTTTCAATGATTTCAATATCAAATGAAGGACCAAGAGCTTTGTAAGCCTTTTGAATGAGCTCTGCAACAAGATTTACTCCCAAAGACATATTGGCAGACCAGAAAATAGGAATTTGTTTTGAACATTCAAAAATTTTGGATTTCTGTTCAGATGTAAAGCCTGTTGTTGCTATTACAACTGGTTTGTTTTTCTGCTTTGCAAACTCAAGTATTTTCATTGTTGCTTCAGAAAGAGAAAAGTCAATTATGACATCAAAGTTTTCAACCACTTCTTCAGGACTTTTATAAACCGGATAATCAAAGATTTTTGCTGTATTTAAATCAACCCCTGCAACAATTTTGATATTATCATAGTTCTTAGCAACTCTGCTAACAACCTGACCCATTTTACCATTGCAACCGTTAAGTAAAATGCTAATCATTTGTGTCTCACATCCAATCCTTGTTATTATTTTATTCTCATTCCTTTACCGAAATACCATAGTCAACAAGTGCTTTTTTGAGAATTTCTCTATTCTTTTCTGTCATAGTAGTAAGCGGCAGCCTTGGTTTTCCGACATTAAATCCCATCATGTTCATAGCTTCTTTAACAGGGATTGGGTTTACCTCAATAAAGAGTGCTTTGATTATTGGAAGAAGCTTTAGCTGAAGCTGTCTTGCTTTTTCAATTTCACCGTTTAAGAAATATTCAACAATGTCATGTGTCTCATCAGGTAGAATATTCGCCAGCACTGAAATAACGCCAATTCCACCAACAGAGAGAATGGGTACTATTTGGTCGTCGTTTCCAGAATAGATATCAATTTCAGGACAGAGCATAGCAATCTCAGCAACCTGTGTGATGTTGCCACTTGCTTCTTTTATTGCTTTTATATTTGGCAGTTTTGCAAGCTCTTTCATAGTTTCTGGTAAGACATTTAGCCCTGTTCTTGATGGTACGTTGTAAACAATAATAGGAATTGACACAGCTTCATTTATTCTTTGAAAGTGTTCAATCAATCCTTTTTGAGTTGTCTTGTTGTAGTATGGTGTTACATGCAAAAGACCATCTGCACCAAGCTCCTGTGCTTTTTTGGAAAGATAAACGGCATGTTTTGTGTGATTGCTACCAACACCAGCAATAACAGGTTTTCTACCAGCTACCCTGTCAATTACAAATCTGATTACTTCTAAATGCTCATCATCTGGCATTGTTGAGGGTTCTCCAGTTGTGCCACATACAATGATTGCATCTGTCTTGTGTTCAAGATGAAAGTCAACAAGTCTTCCAAGCGTTTCAAAGTCTACACTCTCTTCATCCTTAAAAGGTGTTATTAAGGCAACACCTGAACCTTTAAAGAGTGCCATAGCCTATAAAACCTCCCAATTTATTCAAACTTTTTAATTATAGCCACTTTTCAGTTAGCTAAAGAAATATTCTATTACCTTTTCAGCTATCTGAACAGCATTTGTTGCTGCTCCTTTTCTTATATTGTCTGCAACAACCCATAGATTGACCCCACTTTCAACAGACTCATCTCTTCTGATTCTTCCAACATATACTTCATCTTTTCCAGAAACATAAATTGGCATCGGATATAAAAGATTTGCAGGGTCGTCCTGAACAACCACGCCTGGAGCACTCTTGAGAATTTCTTTTAACTCTTCTAAATCAAACTGCTTTTCGAACTCCACATTTATTGATTCGCTGTGACCGTTGAAAACAGGCACTCTCACAGTTGTTGCAGTAATCTTTATAGAGTCATCATGTAAAATCTTTCTTGTCTCGTTTATCATCTTCATCTCTTCTTTTGTATATCCATTTTCTAAAAATACGTCAATATGAGGAATAACATTTCCTGCAATTGGGTATGGGAACTTCTTTGGCGGAGCACCTTTTAATCCTTCTTCTAAATCCAAATATCCTTGATATCCTGCACCTGAAACTGCCTGGTATGTTGAGTACACAATCCTTTTTATTTTGTACCTGTCATGCAAAGGTTTTAAAACAACAACTGCCTGGATGGTTGAACAGTTAGGGTTTGCAATAATTCCCTTGTGCCATTTAATATCTTCAGGGTTGACCTCCGGTACAACAAGAGGAACATCCTTTTCCATACGCCATGCACTTGAGTTGTCAATTACAATACAGCCTTTTGATGCTGCAATTGGAGCAAAGTGAAGAGATGTTGAAGCACCGGCAGAGAACAAAGCAATGTCAATGCCCCTGTCAAATGAGTCTTCTTTTAACTCTTCAACTGTGTATTCTCTTTCCATAAACTCAACTTTTGTCCCTGCTGACCTGCTTGATGCAAAGAGGAAATATTCTTCAACCGGCAGATTTCTCTCTTCCAAAACCTTTAAAAATGTTCTTCCAACCATGCCTGTTGCGCCAACTATTGCCATTCTGATTTTCTTTGCCACTTTACTGTAAACCTCCTCTTCAAAAATTAAAGTTGTGTTTCAATGTGTTTGTGTAAAACTAAAAAAAGCTGGTTTTTGAGCCAGCTTCTGTTAATATATTGTACATTAGCCATACAATATATTAACAGATAGCGCTCCACCAATTTTTCAATTGGTGACAGTTGCATGGATATTCTCCATGCACCCAGGGTAGTTTCCAAGAAGAAAGAAACTCCCTTCGGCGTCTTTTCCTTTCAGCAGGTTTCATCTGTGTCTTCTTTCACATCCACCTGCCTACTCTTAAAAGACGCGCCTCTATCTATTAATATATTATGAGCTATTCACTTGTGGTGTTTATTTAATAATACCATTAAGATTCTTTGTATGTCAAATTTTTTTGAAAGACTAAGAGCTCTTTTTCATGTGTGATATAATTTAAATATCGAGATGTTAAAAGGACAAAAAGAAAATGGAGGATGAATAATTTGGAAAAAATTAAAGAAAGGTTTGCTAACTTTCAGAAGCACTTTTAAGATTGAAAGAAGTAGTAGAAGAAAGAAGCGATAATCCTCTTTTGTATGATGGTACTATTCAAAGATTTGAATTTACCTATGAGCTTGCCTGGAAATTATTGAAGGCGTATTTGGAATATCAAGGCATAGTAAGTATTTCTTCACCCAGAGCAGTTTTCAAAGAAGCATTTTCAGTGGGCTTGATTGAAAATCAAGAAAAATGGCTAAAGATGATTGAAGACAGGAGCTTGGTGGTCAGCACCTATGATGAGTGTATTGCTAAAATAATATTTGATAGAATAAAAAGTGATTACTTGCCATTATTGATAGAGCTTGAGGAAAAGTTGAAGGGCTGATTAAATGAGATTTGGGATTGAAGATGTAATATTTGAAAGGAGAGTTTAAATCAAATGTTTAAAGTGGGAATTGGGTATGATGTTCACAGATTTGTCGAGGGAAGAAAACTTGTATTGGGCGGAGTTGAAATACCATTCGAAAAGGGACTTCTGGGACATTCAGATGCGGATGTTTTAATTCACGCCATAATTGATGCTATTCTTGGTGCTATGGGTGAAAATGATATTGGGAAACTTTTCCCTGACAGCAACCCAAAGTATAAAGACATTTCCAGCCTGCTTCTTTTAAAAGAAGTTGCAAAGCTTTTAGAAGAGAAAAACTTGAAAATAGTGAATATAGATTCTACGGTGGTTAGCCAAAGGCCCAAGATTTCTCCATATACTAATGAGATGAAAAATAAAATTGCAGATTGTCTCAAGATTGAAAGTACGCAGGTAAATATAAAAGGAAAAACAACTGAAGGATTGGGATTTGAAGGAAGAGAAGAAGGGATTTCAGCATATGCAGTTGTTTTGATTTACGAATAAATGTTTGATATAATGATAAGAAAGAGATATAATTTAATTAAAGTAAAGAATGACTTTTTGGATGTGATAAGATGTTAGACCTTTATAGTTTATCTGAACAGATAAATGAGAAGAAAGAGATTTTAGCAAAACACAAAAAAGAGCTAAAATCAAATATGGAAAATGTGTTCGCATTTTTAAAATCGGCAGATGAGAAGAAAATTCAAAGTGTTCTTGCAAAAATTCCCAGCAAGGACGAGAAAAATGAGATTTTATTCTGCCTTCCCTACTATAGCAATTACGATGAATTTTTGAAATCTCACAGATGTCATTTGAATCTTGAGTATGAGGTCTTTGCAGTAGATGGCAGTAATACAGAAATAGATAGACATAATCTAACACCTTACTATGTGCTGAACATAGCGTGTGTCTTTATTGCCTATGGAGAAAAAGAAAGTAGATTTTGGTACAGAACTTTTCCCTACATTTACCTCGACCAGGAATTATATTCTGACAAAGACGATGTTACTTTTAAAAATTCTTCTGAGATATCACAAGAGCGCCAACAAAAAGAGTTTGAGGCAATTTTAGAGTATATAGAAAAGAGTACTCAAACAGATAAGCTCAAAATAGTGCTTTACGACGGCAATCTTGTTGACTGGTCGCAAGACAGGCAAGGTATGCGTTTTGGCAGAAAAGCAAATGCTATTCTTGAAAGGATATTCATCCTGGCAGAGCAAAAGAAAATAGCCGTGTGCGGTTTTATTTCTGTCCCTAAAAATTCGATTATTTCTAATATTTACAGAATACATATGTGTGAAAAACCAAGGATAAACTGTAGAGAGTGTCCAAAGGAGCAAAAAAGAGAGTGTGAAAAGATAGGCAGAATAAAGGATGTCGTTTTATTTTCCGGCCTTAGGGAAGGAGAGTATTCAAACATCTTTTACACATTAGGTAGAGCTTTTGATGAGTTTGAAAAGACCGATATAGGCTTTGTTTATTTGAATACAGGTTATGAAATAGCTCGAATAGAGTTTCCGCTTTATATAGCGAACGATAAGGTTTGGTTTGAAAATGTTATTGGTGCTATTTACCATCAGTGTCAGCTGGGGTTTGGTTATCCCATATCTTTGACACATGCTCATGAATTTTCTGTAATATCTAAAGACGACAAGGATTCGATAGAAAGCATGCTGCAAAGTTTTGAAGATAATCTTGTGCACTACTCTGCTAAAAAGAACAACAAGATAAAAAGAATAATATAAAAAGGAGTAGTTTTAGTGATGATAGTGGGTGAGATAATAGATATCTCTTTTACACAGCTTACTTGTGAGGCAAAGGATTTGAACAACATACCTACACCTGGAAGGTTTATAAAATTTAATTTGGATGATTACACAGTGGTCGGGTGTGTTACAAGATATGATATCGGCAGCATATCTGAGGGAGGATACCCGAGAGCTTTATGGAAATCACCAGAAGAGATTAAAAAGCAGTATCCACAAATTAGCCAGATTTTGAAAGGTTATTTTAAATGCGTTGTTCTTGGTTACATAGTAGATGAGAAGTTTGTTGGATGTCTTCCTGACAAAAGTATAAGACTTCACAGTTTGGTTGAACTGGCAAACCAAAAAGAAATTCTTCTTGCCACTCAAAATGGTCTTTTTCTAAATTCTGTACTAAAGGCAAAAGATATTGATATAATCGAGGTTGTTCCATGGATGCTCTTTTTTGCATATCTTGCAAGAGGAAAAGACTATTACTATATAGAACAGATGGGAAAAAGCTTGAACGCTTATCTTAAATATGACCTCAATCTTCTTGAGCCTATAATTGAAAGGTTAGAGAATCTGATAATGACTGTACAAGAAGGGTGATTGAGATATGGCAAGTAGTATGTATGAAGAGAACAGAATTGGCAAAATCATAGGTGGTTCGTATTCAGAAGGTCTTGCAATAAAGGTCGAGGATGATTCTGTGGTGGAAAGTACAAGGATTGGAGCAATTCTTGTTAGCCAAACAGAAAAGAGAAAGTACTACTGTATGCTTACCGACATGGTAATAGAGGGCATGAACAAGCAAGCTTTGTCAGAACTTCCGCGAGGAAACTCAAGCCTGCTTTTGAACAGGATTACAAGGGGGACTTCTATTTACACCGTGTTTAAGGCACAGCCAGTTCTTTCTTACGACCTTGAGGAAAAGAAAAATCAGCCTATAAGAAACATACCCGTTCATGCTTCAAGTGTTAGAAGAGCTACCTATGATGATATTTCAGATGTGTTTGGGAGTTTTGAAAAAAATCCAAAACGTTATTTTCCAGTTGGAAGTGTTCTTGACATGGACGAAAGCTCTACAGTATGCATAGACATGGAAAGATTTATTGAACGAAGCAGTGGCATTTACGGCAGGACTGGTACAGGAAAATCATTTATTGCAAGATTATTGATGGCAGGGATTATCCTTTGTGATAAGGCATCGCTTCTCATTTTTGATGCTCACTCAGACCATGGACCTGACAGCGTTGATGAGGAAAACCGGCCTGTTAAAGGGCTTAAAAGTCTTTTTGGAAGCAAAGTCCAGATAATGACAATTGAAAATTTATCGTCAATGGCAGGTGTTTTGCCGATTGAGATTGATGTTAGAGATGTTGAGATCGAGGATATTTTATCAATTGCAGAAGAACTAAACCTCAATGAGACAGCACAGCAGGTTATGATTGCACTGAAAAATAAGTTGGAGACAGAGGGTAAACACTGGCTTGAAGAAATACTTACAAATGGTGAGGACTTAGCAGAGAGGTTTAAAGACAGCGAAGCAGTAGTCAACAGAAGTTCGCTTTTGGCACTTATCAGAAAGCTTTCTGTGTTAAAAGAATTACCCTACCTTAGATATGATAGACGACCTGGTACAAACTCAATTGATATTATTTTAAACTATCTTCAAAAAGGTATAAGTGTTGATATAACATTTGGCAAGAGTGACAAATTACTTAATTACCTCTTTGTTACAAACGTCTTATCAAGACGTATTTACCAAAGATATATGGAGATGTACGAAAGGTATATCTCAAACAGACAAAAATATTCTCCTCCAAGGCCACTTGTGATTGCAATTGAAGAAGCACACAGATTTTTATCGCCCGATGTTGCAAAGCAGACAATATTTGGAACAATAGCAAGAGAGATGAGAAAAGCAAAGGTAAGCCTTATGTGTATAGACCAGAGACCTTCTCAGATAGACAGCGAGATTGCATCACAAATTGGAACAAGGGTGGTTCTAGCACTTTCTGATGAAGCTGACATTACAAGTGCACTTGCTGGTATGAAAAATAGCAAACAGCTAAGATCAATTATAGAGTCACTTGATTCAAAACAGCAGGCTTTACTGATAGGTCATGCAGTTCCAATGCCAATTGCAATCAAAACAAGGGGGTATGATAACAGCTTTTATGATTTTGTTTCAATTTATGCTCCAAAACATGAGGTGGACGAAAAGTACGAAAAAACGATAGAGGCATCTAAGAAGTGGCTTGATGAGATGGACTATTAAAAATTTTTCAAGAGGGAGAATAAAATGGCAATAAGAGGTGTTCATACAGCAGATCTTCATTTTGGTGTGACAACTTACAGCAAAGAGACTCCAGACGGACTTGGCTCACGTGTACATGACTTTTTCAAAACATTTGACAGAATATTGCAGTTTATAAGAGAAAACAGCATTGACCTCTTGCTTATAACAGGCGATATTTTTAAAGACAGGGAACCGAACTCTACGCTGAGGAATATGTTTTACAAGAGGATTGTGGATATTTCGAAAGAAGGTGTTTTGGTCATTATAATTCCAGGCAATCATGATATGCATCCATTTGAGACAAAAGACCATTCTATAAAGGTCTTTGAGATATTCGACCAGCCAAATATTGTTGTAATGGACAAACCGTTTGAAGTCAAAGAATTTGAAATAAGAAGTGAAAAGCTTCGCATTGTGGCTGTGCCATACCTTTACCTTGAAAGGTTTGTGGATGAGACATTTCCTCAAAATACAGAAGAGTTTGATCTGGTAGCAGCTAACTTTTTTGAGAGAAAGCTTGGCCAGATTTTAGACTCTTTAGAAGACAATATTCCAACAATCCTTGCAGGGCATTTTACTGTGGTAGAGGCGCAGATTGGCAGTGAAAGATCAATTATGCTTGGCAAAGATGTAAAAGTGCCTCTTTCATGCCTTTTAAATGCAAAGTTGAAATTTGTGGCCCTTGGTCACATCCACAAACCTCAGATTTTACATGCAGCAAACCCTACTGTGTTGTATTGTGGATCACCTGACAGGATAGATTTTTCTGAAGCAAGCGACAGCAAGGGGTTTGTTGTGTTTGAGATAGGCAAAGATAGCTTTAGGTTTGAGTTTCAACCTGTTAAGGTAAGACCTTTTTGCCAGTTAGAAATTGATGTGTTTGAAGACGAAGTAGAAAATCTCAATAAAAAGCTTCTTGACAAAATAGAAGAGAAAATACAAATGTTTGAGCAAAATACTTCAAGTAGTATTCAGGTTTCGGTTGTAAAGCTCATAATAAAAACTCAAAGTTTGATAAAAGAAAAGATTGACGTTGGGCTTATTGAAAAGTTTTTGAGAGACAGATGTTTTGTTTTAGCGCCTATTGAAATTGAAGTAGTTGATTCAAAGAAAGATTTTAGAATAACTGAGGTTGACGAGAAGTCAGACCCTGTTTATGCCTTTGAAAAATTTTTATCAGCAAGCAAAAAATACACGGGTATAGAGAATAAAGATAAAGTTGTATCAGAATTCAAAAAGCTTTTGTATGAAGTGCAGGAAAATGAAAGCGAATAAAGAGGTGGGGATGAAATTTGAGACCTCTTTTTTTGAGGATTGAAAATTTCAAATCATATCAAGAGACTCAAAACGAGATTGATTTTAGTAATATAAAAGTTGCCTGTATCATAGGGAAAAATGGCAATGGGAAATCTTCTATTGCTGAGGCAATTGCCTGGGCGCTTTTTGGTGAGTTTGAAAGACTTCAAACAGGCAAGCGTGGAAAAGTTGCAGAAACAGAGTATATAAACTCACATAAGGATTATATGCAGGTTGAATTTGAATTTGAATTGAATAAGACCATATATAAAGTTGTGAGAAGACTTGATAGAAGAGGGAAAAAGTACCTTTCGCTTTTTGTTAGAAAAGCAGACAGTCTCATACCTATCAATGAAGCAACTTACACCCAAACCCAAATAAAGCTTCAGAATATTTTAGGGATAGATTTTAATGTCTTTTTGCATTCTGCCTATCTTTCTCAAAAACGAACAGAAGATTTTTTACTTTCTTCGCCAGAAAACAGGCGAGAAATTCTTGCAAAGATACTGAACCTGAGTATATATGACAGGATAAATGAACTTGCAAAAGAAAAACGAAAAGAGATAAAAGTTTTGCTGGATATAAAGAACAAAGAAATAGAGGAGGAAAATAAGATTTTGTCAGAAGAAGAGTCAATAAAATCTTTGATGGCTGATTTGGAAAAGAAGAGAACCGCAATAGAAGCTGAATTAAACGGTTTGAGAAATAGACTAAATGCCCTTATTTCGCAGAGGTCTGAAATAGAACAAAAACTTCATTTATTGAGTCAGAAAAAGAATGAAATGACAGAACATCAGAGAAAAGCTGAGGAGATAAGGTATAAGATTGAAACTGCCAGAAAAGAGCTTTTAAAAATTGAGGAAAAGTTAAATGAAGAAGATAAGATAACTGCAATGGTTAAAGAGTATGAGATGATAAAAGAAAAGGTTGAGATTAAGAGAAAGGATTATGAAATGTATATTGAGCTTAAAAACAAGATGGTTTTGTATGAAAGGGATATAAAAAACAAACTGGATCAGAAAAAGATATTTGAAAAGAGTATTGAAGAGAGTAATTTACAACTGAATAAAGAAACTTCTGAGATTTCAAAGTATGAGGAAGAGATGAAAAAAGTGGAGGTAGAAATTTCGAAGGTCGAAAATGAGCTGGAAAAAGTAAAGCAGTATAAACAGGAACAAGAGAAGAAAAGAGAGGAAATTGTAAAACATGAAAAATTGTTAGAGGTAGTGGAAAACAAATTAAAAGAGCTTGCTTCAAGTTACAGACTTATAGAGGCAAATCAGGGAAGGTGCCCAGTATGCTTACGCCAGATTAATGGTCAAGAAGAAAAAGAACATATAAAAAATGAAATTGCGGCCCAAGGAAAAGAATTTAAACAAAGAAGAGATAGTTTGACCAAAAAACTTGAAATTCTAAGAAAGGAGTTTTCTGAGCTTGAAGAGAAAATAAAACTTGAAGAACTTCTTCGGGCAAGAGAAAAAAAGCTTCACGGGATGTTTGAAAACCTGAAAGCCAAGGTGGATCAGAAAACACAAAACATTGTTAATCTACAAAATTCAATAGCCCAGATAACCCAAAGTGTAAAGCTTTGTGAAGATGAAGTAGAGAGACTGAAAGAAAAGATGGCAAGCATAAAAAGAGAGATTTCTGTTTTAAATTTTGATGAGAATTACTACACCCAGCTTTTACAAAGAGAAAAAGAACTTGAAATATATCAAAGCCTTTTTAATGAGCTTACTATAAACAAGGTCAAAGCTGAGAATTTAAAAAAGGAGATACTTGAGTATCAAGAACAAGAAAAAGAGTTTTTTGAAAAGCTTGGGAATTTGAGGCAGGAGATAGCAAATTTATCTTCTGTTGCACACGATATGATGCTTGAAAAAGTAAAGTCAGATATTCTGAGCTGTGAAAATAAGATAAAAAATCTTCAAGAAAATCTCAATTCTGTTTTGAAAGAATTGGGAATAATTGAGCAGAAACTAAATCAAATTGGAGAGGCTAAAAAGAAGCTCTCAAGCCTTGAAAATGAAATAGAGGAGATGAAAAAAAAGATTGAAATATATGACATAATAATTGATATCACCGGACCAGATGGAATAAAGAACGAAATAATTGCAAATACTTTGCCACAGATAAAAGATGAAGCAAATGGACTTTTAAAAATTCTGACAAACGGCGCATTTTCAATAGATTTTAAAACCCAAAGAGAAACGGCATCTGGAAAAACAATAGAAACTCTCCAGATAGAAATTTCTGATGCAAACGGTACAAGAAACTATGAGCTTTTTTCAGGAGGAGAGCTTTTCAGGATAAATTTTGCTATCAGAATTGCTCTTTCAAAGGTACTTCTCAAAAGAGCAGGTGCTTCTATAAGGATGCTAATTTTAGACGAAGGTTTTGGATCTCAAGATGAAGAAGGAAAAGACCACATTGTTGAATGTTTGAATAGAATCAAAGACCAGTTTGACACTATACTTGTTATAACCCACATTGAGGATTTAATGGATGCATTTGACCAGCGAATTGTTGTTAAAAAAGATATGGAAGGGTCTAAAATTTTTGTTGTATAATATTAAAGTATTTCTTGAAGAAATAAATGATGAACAAGGAGGTAAAACTTTAATGGCAAAAAATAGGTTTCCTGGGCTTGGTGGTGGCTTTAATATAAATCAGCTCCAGAAACAGGCAAAAAAGATGCAAGAGGAAATAGAAAAGTTGCATGAGGAGTTAAATCAAAGGGAGATTGAGGTAAGTAGCGGCGGTGGTGCTGTTAAAGTTGTTATTAATGGCAAAAAAGAGATAAAAAGTATCCAAATATTACCGGAGGTTGTTGACCCGGAAGATGTGGAAACTTTGCAGGATTTGATAGTTGCATGTGTAAATGAAGCTATAAGAAAGGTTGATAAGATGGTAGAAGAAGAGATGCAAAAAGTTACAGGGTTTGGTATTCCAGGTCTTTTTTAAAACGAGGTTGAGAGGAAGATGCAGCAGAAAGAAAATTCTATATCAAAACTCATTCAGCAGCTTGAAAAGCTTCCAGGTATTGGCCAGAAGACCGCCCAGAGACTTGCGTTTTACATCATAAATATGAAAACTGAAGATGTCAAAGCACTTGCTGATGCTATCTTGAGTGCTAAAACCAGCACAAAACTGTGCAAGGTGTGCTGTAACTTTACAGAAGATGAAGTATGTCCTATATGTAAAGACGAGAAAAGAGACAAAAGCATTATCTGTGTTGTGGAAGAGCCACAGGATGTTGCAGCACTTGAAAGAGTAAAGGAATATAAAGGACTTTATCATGTACTCCACGGTGCAATATCCCCGCTCAAAGGTAAATACCCTGAACAGCTTACAATTGATGTTCTGATGAAGAGACTCTCTGACCCACAAATCAAAGAGGTTATAATTGCCACAAATCCTGACGTTGACGGTGAGGCAACTGCCTCCTACTTAGCGAGGCTTATAAAACCAATGGGTATCAGGGTTACAAGAATTGCCAGAGGAATTCCAGTTGGTGGTGACATTGAGTATGCTGATGAGGTTACAATTCTCAAAGCAATAGAAGGAAGAAGAGAAATTTAGTAGTATATTAAATAAAATATTGGTGCATAATATATAAAAGAAGCTTTATAAATGAGGTTGAATGTAAATTTAAGATGAAAGTGGATATTTTAAATGTTGTCGCAGACCAATTTGCAGATAAACTTAGCAAAGAAATGGATGATCAAAAAAGAAATGACTATGAATCTTTACTTAATTATGTAAAAGGCTTGCTTGCCTCGGCAAACACCATTTTTAATTTCGCTTCTGACCAAGACCTTATAGAAATAGCCATCTATCAACAAATTCTTGCTGAAAAATGGTTAAACTACCTGTATAAAATCCTAAAGCAGAACCCTCACTAAAAAAGAGGGTTCTTTTTATTTTTGATTTGACATAAATTTATATTTAGAAAAGCCAAATCTGAGGTAATCCATATATGAGACTTTTTGATTTAATTATAAGATTTATTCTTACTGCATCTTTTATTATCCTTTTTAATCTCTTGTGTGGACCGTATGGTCTTCATATTGGATTTAACATAGCAAACCTTGCAATTGGAACTTTAATAGGATTTACCGGTTTTGCCCTGCTTTTTATTTTGGCTCTTCTTTTTAGGTAAAAAAGTATATTCAGGAAGCTTTATTAATTCTTTCTTTTCCAGCACTCCAATTAAATAACCTGTCCAGGAAGAAATTGGTAAAAACAAAGCAGTTATCCAGTAAGTTGTTATTATAACGTTGACTGAATGCTTAGCTTTTGCAATCTCATCTGCGTATGAATACACTCCAATAAAAGGGGAGTTCCAAAGTCTGAACGCCACATTTGCCCAGTGAGAGTTTAAAAAACCCTTATCGTTCAAAGATACATAATTTGCTGCCATTATAGCTAAAATAATTGTGGGAAGTGAAGCTATAGCTATAGCTACAGCACCTTCTAAAAGAGACAGTGCATCTCTTTTTTTTGCGTGAAACCTGCCACTCGAAAAATTGCCGTACAAATAAAGTAGACAGATAACTATGCCACTTATAAGCTGTGAGGTTACTCCTCTGAAGAGGGAGAAATATAGGTACATAAACGCTATAAATATGACTGTTGTTAGAAAGTGATTTTTCAAAATGTGCAGACTATATAGAAATATCTTTTTGGTTTTCATTTTGTATTTCAAAAACCCCCTGAAGTTTAAATTTATTTCATCCTCTAATTATATCAAAGTTTGCAATTGAAATAAATTAGATATATACTTTTTCTATATACAAAATAAAAAAGGAGTGCAAAGTCTGTTGGCAGTTCTTGTGACAGGCGGTGCTGGCTTTATTGGGTCACATATTGTCGACAAGCTCATTGAAAAAGGATATGATGTATGCATTGTGGACAATCTTCTTTCCGGCAACGTTTGTAATATTAATCCAAAGGCTAAATTCTATCAACTTGATATTCGTGATAATTTAGAAAAAGTATTCGAAGAAAACAAAATTGAATATTGCATACACCAGGCAGCTCAGGTGAGTGTTGCAAAGTCTATGAAAGATGCTTATCTTGATTGCAGTATAAATGTCTTGGGCACGGTTAATCTTCTTGATTATTGTGTAAAATACAAAGTAAAAAAATTTATTCTTGCATCCTCAGCAGCAGTTTATGGAGAACCAAAGTATATTCCAATTGACGAAAATCACCCATTAAGACCAGAATCTTTTTATGGTCTGTCTAAGCTTACTTCAGAAGAGTATATCAAGATGTTTGCGCATAATTTTAATTTTGAGTATATCATTTTCAGATATTCAAATGTCTATGGACCACGGCAGGACCCGTTTGGGGAGGGCGGAGTTGTATCAATTTTTTGTGAACGTATGCAGGGTAGCAAAGATGTAATTATATTTGGAGATGGGACTCAGACAAGAGACTTTATATATGTTGAAGATGTTGCTGAAGCAAACTGTATTGCACTGGAAAGTTCTGTGTCAGGAACATTTAATCTGAGCACTGGTAAAAATGTATCGGTAAATGAACTGTTTGAGATTCTTTCTGGCTTGACAGGATACAAAAGAAGTCCTGTTTATCAGTCAAAACGGCCCGGCGATATTGCACACAGCTGTCTTTCAAATAATCTTTTAAAGAGTGTATTAGGATTTTCACCACAATTTTCACTTTTGGAAGGGTTGAAAAAAACAGTCGAATATTTTATTGATAGGTCTGTTTAAACCCTTTTTATAGAGGGTATCATTATATCATAATAAAAAAGCATATATTTCATAATGCCATTGAAAAGGGGTTGTTTGGAATATGATTAAGAGAGGTTTTAGATATCAAACAGGCGAAATTGATGAGGTTGCAAAGCTTTTAAAAGAAGGGAATATCCCTGAGATTGATATTGACTTTGAATATGAGATTCAGGAAGTCATTAGCGACCTTAGCAGTTATGGGTTTGAAGTTGCCACTGATAATGCCTATGACTATGATGCAGTTGATAAAATAGAGCATCCGGATTTTATGTTCAGATTGAAAATGGTTGAGAAATCGACAGGCAAGATTTGTTATTTGGACTTTTACGAAGGACCAAAAGACCAAGAAGATGGTTATGATGAAATCTGGTGGGGATAATATATTGTAGATGAATTTGAGTGTTGACATGTGCCAATTTTTGTATTACAATAGTCTATATTTAGAAAAGAGGTGAATTTATTATGGATATGTTTGCAGACAATGTAGTAACATTGGTAGATGAGGAAGGAAGAGAGATATCTTTTGAGATGCTTGATAAAGTCAATTACAATGGTAATGACTATATAGTACTTCTTCCTTTAGAAGAGATGGAGAAAGAAGACGAAGAGGCTGAGGTTGTAATTCTCAGAATCGAAGACAGAGACGGTGAAGAGGTATACGTGGGTGTAGAGGACGAGGAAGAACTTGAAAATGTATTTGAAATCTTTCAGTCCAGATTTGATGAGGAAGACTTTGATATGTATGACGAGGATGAAGAGTAAGTGAAAAATAAAGCACGGCCAATTTTTGAGGTCGTGCTTTATTTTTTTCTCTCAATTTGTGATATAATGGAATTAATTAAATAAAATCATAAAAAGAAGGTGACAAATAAGTGAGAAGACTTATCAAAAAAGCAATCATTCCTGCGGCAGGACTTGGAACAAGGTTTTTGCCGGCAACAAAAGCACAGCCAAAAGAGATGCTTCCCATTGTGGACAAGCCAACAATTCAATACATAGTAGAAGAGGCGTTAGAATCAGGGATAGAGAGCATTTTAATTGTCACAGGGCGTGGCAAAAGAGCAATTGAAGACCATTTTGACAAGTCTTTTGAGCTTGAGGTTGCACTCGAAAATAAAAAGGATTATGACAATCTTCAATTGATAAGAAAAATAGCAGATTACAATGTCCATTACATACGCCAAAAAGAACCAAGAGGACTTGGTGATGCAGTATACTGTGCAAGACTTTTTATCGACAACGAACCTTTTGCAGTTTTGCTTGGTGATGATATCATCATTTCTGAAAAGCCATGTTTGAAACAGCTGATAGAGGTGTATGAAGAGTACAGGACAACCATCTTGGGTGTGCAAAAAGTACCAGAGGATGATGTTAGCAAGTATGGAATTATTGCAGGGAAACAGATAGAAGATAGAATCTATAAGGTAAAAGACCTTGTTGAAAAACCAAAAAAGGAAGAAGCACCTTCGAATATTGCTGTGCTTGGAAGATATATCATCACTCCTGAGATATTAAATATTCTACAACATACAAAAGAAGGCGTTGGTGGCGAGATTCAATTGACTGATGCTTTAAGAGAGTTATCAAAAAAAGAAGCTATGTATGCTTATGAGTTTGAAGGAAAAAGGTATGATGTGGGCAACAAACTTGGTTTTTTGCAGGCAACAGTCGAGATTGCTCTTTCAAGAGAAGACATTGGCAAAGATTTTTACAATTATCTTGTTACTCTTGTAAATGCCAAGAATTATAAAGAGAAATTAAACGAGTTAGAAAAAATTTAAGATTAGTTTTTTGGCCACTTTCAAAAAAGTGGCTTTTTTGTTATTGAAAATTAAGTCATATTTATATATAATATTGGCATAAGAATTTAATACCTGATATTAATATCAAATATTAAATCATGGTGATAAAATTATGGCAAAGCTATCAAGGAAAGAAAGACACAGACTTTTGCTTCAAAGAATAAAAGAAAATCCTTTTATAACAGATGAGGAGTTAGCAAGTGAATTTGGATGTTCTGTCCAGACAATAAGGCTTGACAGAGCGATTTTGGATATCAAAGAAGTTCGAGAAAGAATAAAGGAAATGGCAAAAGAGAGCATATCTAAACTCAAAACTATCTCACCGCGAGATGTTGTGGGGGAAATTATTGACATAGAGCTTGAGAATTTTGCCATTGCAATGTTTGAACCACAGCTTTGGATGACCTTTAGCAACAGTAATATGGTCAAGGGCCAGTACATCTATGCTTTTGCTGAATCGGTTGCTATGTCTGTTATTGATGCAAAAGCAGCGTTGATTGGGGTGGCAAATATAAAGTATAAAACACCAGTTTTTGCAAATGATAGGCTTGTCGCAAGAGCTGAGCTGAAAAAGAAAAGGAACAATAAATATATAGTGTGGGTATTTATCAAGAGAAATAATGAAGAGGTTTTCAGGGGCAAATTTATTCTTGTTGCTTTAAATGAAGGAAATAATTCAGCGCAATAGGAAACGGGAGTGTAGTAAAATATGAGGATTGGTATTGATGCAATGGGCGGTGACAACGCACCACATGCAGTTATAGAGGGCGTTGCACTCTATTTAAATCAAAATCAGGATGACGAAGTGGTAATTTTTGGCGACAGAAGTATTATTGAAAAAGAGTGTGCTCAAAAGGTGCAACCTCTCAATAAAGTGGAAATAGTAGATTGCAAAGAAAAGATAGAATTTGAAGATGAGCCAGTAAAAGCAATAAGGCAAAAGAAAAGTTCTTCTATTGTAGTGGGTTTGCAGTACTTGAAAGAAGGCAAGATTGATGCTTTTGTATCAGCAGGAAGCACTGGTGCTTTGATGGCAGGTGGGCTTTTGATTGTTGGAAGAATCAAAGGGATAGATAGGCCTGCACTAACCACCCGGCTCCCCTACAAAGACGGGCAGTACCTTTTAATTGATGTTGGTTCAAACACAGATTGCAGACCAATAAATATTTTGCAGTTTGCTCAGATGGCAACAGTGTATGTTAGCAGGGTACTTGGCAAGAAAAACCCGACAGTCGGGCTTTTGAATATAGGCACAGAAGAAAATAAAGGCAATGACCTTTCAAAACAGTCATATGATCTTTTAAAAAGTGCAAAAAACATAAACTTTGTGGGGAATGTTGAGGCAAGAAGCTTGCCATTTTCACCACCTGATATAGTTGTGTGTGATGGATTTGTTGGCAATATAGTTTTGAAGCTTACAGAGGGAATGGGACTTTTGTTTTTTGATATCCTAAAAGATATTGCAAAATCAAGTTTTAGAGCAAAAATTGGTGGACTTTTGTTAAAACCATACCTCAAAAGGTTAAAAGGTAAATACGATTACAAGGAAGTAGGAGGAGCTCCTCTTTTGGGAATAGATGGAATAATAGTGAAATGTCATGGTGCATCAGATAGCCAGGCAATTTTCAGCGGGATACATCAAGCAAAGTCTTTTTATAAGAATAATATATTAGCATTACTTAAAGAAGAAATCACAGCCGAAAGCGAGGTCTAAAAAATGAGACAGAATGTCAAGATTCTTTCAACAGGAAGATTTGTGCCCGAGAGAATTCTTTCCAACCATGATTTAGAAAAGATGGTTGAAACATCTGATGAATGGATAACCCAGCGAACAGGTATAAAAGAAAGAAGAATAGTTGACGGAAGAACTTCTACCACCGATTTAGCAGTACAAGCAGCAAGAAATGCTATGCAAAAGGCAGGGATTTTACCGGATGAGATTGACGTTGTGATTGTGGCAACAGTAACCCCCGAGATGTTTTTTCCTTCAACAGCATGCCTTGTTCAAAAAGAGTTAAAACTTAAAAATGCATTTGCTTTTGACATATCCGCAGCATGTTCAGGTTTTATATACGGCATGGCAATTGCTACTCAATTTATTCAAAACGGCTTTTGCAAAACTGCTCTTGTCATAGGTGCCGAAGCACTCTCTAAGATAACTAACTGGTCTGACAGGTCAACCTGTGTGCTTTTTGGTGATGGGGCAGGTGCTGCTATTTTAACAGCTTCAAGCGAAGAAGGTATTTTAGGGTTTGAGCTTGGAAGTGATGGTGAAAATGGGCTTTTGCTTTACTGTCATGCGTTTGGGCTCAGTGATTTGAGCTATTCTCAATTTAAAGACATGCCAAACTTTAGAAAAATCTATATGGACGGCAATGAGGTTTATAAGTTTGCTGTTAAAATAATGCCATACGCAGTTGAAAAAGTTTTAGAAAAGGTTGGGCTTTCTTCTTCAGATATAGATGTTTTCATACCCCATCAAGCAAATATAAGGATAATTGAGAGTGCTGCAAAGAGGCTCAAAATTCCAATGGAAAAGGTGTTTGTTAACCTGCACAAATATGGTAATACATCTGCTGCATCAATCCCAATTGCACTTGATGAGGCAATAGAAGAAGGAAAGATAAAAAAAGGTGACAAGATTGTACTTGTTGGATTCGGGGGAGGCCTTACATGGGCATCTTGTGCTGTTAAATGGATATAGAAAGGAGAGGTTATACAGTGGGAAAGTTAGCAGTGATGTTCCCTGGTCAAGGTGCGCAATTTGTTGGCATGGGTTATGATTTTTATCAAAATTTTGAATCTGCAAGAAAGATTTTTGATTTAGCAAATGAAGCTTTAGATTTTGATTTAAAAAACATTATTTTCAATGGTCCAGAAGAGGAACTAAAACTTACAAAAATTACTCAACCTGCAATTCTTACAACCTCAGTTGCAATATATGAAACTGTGAAAGAAAAACTTGAACCTAAAGCTGTATTTGGTCAGAGCTTAGGGGAGTACTCTGCTCTTGTTGTATCTGGTTGTATTGATTTTAAAACTGCTGTGTGGCTTGTTTCAAAAAGAGGAGAGTATATGCAAAATGAGGTGCCTGAAGGTGTAGGAGCAATGGCAGCGGTTTTGGGTCTGTCAGCAGAAGATGTAAAAGAAGTTTGCAAAATAGCAAAAGAGAAGGGAGTTGTTGAAATTTCAAACATCAATTCTCCTGAACAGACAGTGATTTCAGGAGAAAAACAAGCTGTGTATTTTGCAATGGAGATTGCAAAGCAAAAGGGAGCAAAAAGATGTGTGGAACTTAACGTTTCTGCGCCATTTCACTGCAGCCTTATAAAAGGTGCAGGAGAGAAGCTGAAGAAACACTTATTAGAAATTGACATAAAAGAACCTCAAATCCCTGTTGTATCGAATGTTACAGCAGATTATATGAAAAAAGAGGATATAGTAGACCTTTTAGAAAAACAGGTTTATACTACTGTAAACTTTCTTGGATGTGTAAACAGGCTTTTGGAAGATGGATTTGATACATTTGTAGAGATAGGACCTGGAACCACTTTAAGTGGTCTTGTAAAGAAGATAAAAAAGGATGTTAAAATTATAAACATTAACAAGGTTGAAGACATGAATAATCTTTAACTTTGCGTTCATAAGATTCTGTTGTAGGAGGATTTTAAATTATGGAACTATTAAAAGATAAAGTGGCGCTCATCACAGGCGCATCACGTGGAATTGGAAGAGCAATTGCTTTAAAGTTTGCTCAAAACGGAGCAAATGTAATTATTAACTATTCGTCAAGTCAGTCCCAAGCAGAAAATTTGAAAGAAGAGATAGAGAAAATAGGAACAAAAACGATGATAATAAAATGTGATGTTTCAAGTGCAGATGAGGTAAATCAGATGTTCTCACAAGTGGAAAAGGAGTTTGGAAGGCTTGATATACTTGTTAACAATGCCGGAATTACAAAAGATGGACTAATTCTTAGAATGAATGAGGAAGACTTTGATAAGGTTATTGCAATAAATTTAAAAGGAGCGTTTTTGTGCGCAAGAGCAGCTGCCAGAATGATGGTAAAACAACGGTTTGGCAACATAATTAATATATCCTCTGTTGTAGGAATTGCGGGCAATGTTGGACAGGCAAATTATGCAGCGTCCAAAGCAGGAATAATAGGTCTTACAAAGTCTCTTGCAAAAGAACTTGCGTCCCGAAATATCAGGGTAAATGCAATAGCACCGGGCTTTATTAAAACTGACATGACAGAGGTTTTAAGTGACAAGGTAAAAGAGGCCATGCTTTCTTCCATCCCACTTGGTCGGTTTGGCGAGGCTGATGAGGTCGCAAACGTGGCACTTTTTCTTGCCTCAAGCCTTTCATCCTATATTACTGGGCAAGTTATTGTTGTTGACGGTGGGATGATTATGTAATAATATTCTTAAGTAGAGCGATTATTAAAAATACAAAATTTTTGGAGGTGTTTTTTGTGAACAGCGAAATTTTTGAAAAGGTAAAAAAGATTATAGCAGACAAACTTGACATTGAAGAAGACAAGATAACACCTGAATCTTCTTTCTTGGACGACCTTGGTGCAGACTCACTGGACATTGTTGAGCTTATCATGGAGCTTGAGGAAGAGTTTGGCATTGAAATTCCGGATGAGGATGCAGAAAAGATTAGAACAGTTGCAGATGCGGTAAAATATATTGAAGAGCATCAATAAAAAATACTTGCCCCTGCTTTTAAAGTCCAAAAGCAGGGGTAAAGTATTCAACTTTTAAGTGTTTAGGAGGTAAACTTGAATGAAAAGAAGAGTTGTGATAACTGGGCTGGGAGTTATATCCTCTTTGGGATTTGATATAGATACATTTTGGAATTCTATTAAAAATGGGAAAAATGGTATCAAAGTTGTAGAGAAATTTGACATTTCAAACTTTCCTACAAAGGTTGCTGCAGAGATTGTAAACTTTGACCCTACAAATTACATAGACAAAAAAGAAGCACGAAGAATGGATAGGTTCACACACTTTGCTTTGGCGGCAACAAAACTTGCACTTGAAGATAGCAAACTTAATTTAGAAAACATTGACAAGACAAAAGTTGGAGTGGTAATAGGAAGTGGTATTGGGGGAATTGAGACATTAGAAGAGCAGGCAAATATCTTGAGAGAAAAAGGACCATCGAGAGTAAGTCCGTTCTTTGTTCCAATGATGATAGCAAATATTGCAGCAGGACACATTGCAATAACATATGGGTTCAAAGGTATAAATGAAACAATTGTCACAGCATGTGCCTCTTCCGCACATGCAATTGGAGAAGCATTTAGAATGATTCAGCAAGACTATGCTGATGTGATAGTGACTGGCGGGTCTGAGGCAGCAATCACACCACTTTCGTTTGCAGGTTTTTGTGCTATGAAGGCAATGTCAACAAACCCTGACCCAAATTCAGCCTGCAGACCATTTGATAAAGACAGAGACGGTTTTGTAATGGGCGAAGGTGGAGCGATACTTATCTTAGAAGAGCTTGAACATGCCAAAAAGCGAGGAGCTAAAATATATGCAGAGGTCGTGGGATATGGTGCATCAGATGATGCATATCACATTACAGCGCCTGACCCAGAAGGAGAAGGGCCTATGCTTGCAATGCAAAAGGCAATAAAAGATGCAGGAATTCCTCCTGAAAAAATAGACTATATAAACGCTCACGGTACATCTACACCTTACAACGATAAATTTGAAACCCTTGCAATTAAAAAGGTGTTCGGAGAACATGCATATAAGCTTTCAATAAGCTCCACAAAGTCCATGACAGGTCACTGGCTTGGCGCTGCAGGAGCAGTGGAAACATTGATAACTGCATTGGCAATATACAACCAGTTTGTTCCACCCACAATCAACTATGCAACTAAAGACGAAGAGTGCGATTTGGATTACACTGTTAATCAGGGCAAAGAAAGAACTATAGAGTATGCTATGACAAACTCTTTCGGTTTTGGAGGTCATAACGCAGTTCTTGTTTTAAAAAAATACCAAGAATAGAAAAGTAATATGCCCCAATTTTAGGAAAGAAATTGGGGCATTTTGTATTTGTTAACATAAAGATTTTTGGAGAAAGGAGAAAACAGATATTAAGATGGAAGAAATAGAGAAAGCTTTAGGATACAAATTCAAGGATAAAAATCTGTTGAGACTTGCGCTTACTCACAAGTCGGCAACACACAGCAACAAAAACTGCTATGAAAGGCTTGAATTTCTTGGTGATGCAGCTTTGGAACTTGTTGTGAGCAAATATTTGTTTGTCAATTTTCCTGACCTTTCTGAAGGTGAACTTACAAATATAAGAGCTGCAGTTGTGTGTAGTCAGACGTTATCTGAGGTTGCAGAAAAGCTGAATCTTAAAAATCATATAATCTTTGGGAAACGAGAAAAAATGGAAAAATTTCATGAGAATAAATCAATTTTAGCAGATGTACTTGAAGCTATTTTTGGAGCAATTTTTATTGAATCTGGCTTCGATAAGCTTGAGAAGATTATTGTTAATCTGCTTAAACCTTACATTCAAAAAGCTGTAGCAGGCAAGCTTTTTTACGATTACAAGACAAAGCTTCAAGAGATTGTGCAAAGAGAAGGGAAAAAAAAGATTGTGTACAAAGATTGTGAAATAATTGAAAAGAAATATTTCAAGTCAGAGCTTTTCGTTGAAGGAAAAAAGGTCTCTGAAGGATACGGAACCTCAAAAAAAGAAGCTCAGCAGGATGCAGCGTATAAATTCTTGCTTGAAATGGGGGAACAAGAGGAGTGAAACATAATATTTTACCCATATTTATTCCCCAGTATGCCTGTCCTTTTAACTGTATATTTTGCAATCAAAAGACAATATCTGGAGAAAAAGAAGAGGTTAGTTTGGACAGGATAAAAAGGCAGATAGAACAGGGACTTAAGATTAACCCAAATGAGGATGTTGAGCTTGCATATTACGGTGGAAATTTTACTGCTATCGATATAGATTTTCAAAAAAAATTGCTTGAACTTGCCAATAGTTTCGAGAGAATAAAAAGTATTCGGATTTCCACAAGGCCGGACTGTATTGATGAGGAGAGATTAAGATTATTAAAACTTTACAATGTGAGAACAATAGAACTTGGAATACAAAGCATGTTTGACGATGTTTTAAATGCGTGCGCAAGAGGACACACCGCCCAGCATAGCAAAAATGCAATGGAAATGATAAAAAAGTTTGGGTTTTTACTTGGGGTTCAGGTTATGGTAGGGCTTCCAAAATCAACACCTGAAAAAGATATTGAAACGGCAAAGATATTGACCAGTTTTTCGCCAGACATTGCAAGGATTTATCCAACTCTTGTCATAGAGGGTACTTATCTTGCAAAGATGTACCGAAGAGGAGAATATGAGCCTCTTTCTTTAAATGAGGCAGTAGAAAGATGTAGCCAGATAAAATCCATATTTATAGAAAAGGGCATTAATGTTATTAGAGTTGGACTTCAGCCAACAGAAGAGATAAATTACGATGCAAAAGTTTTAGCAGGACCTTTTCATCCTTCATTTGGCGAACTTGTAGACTCAGAGATAATATTCAGAAGGGTTGTAGAAAGATTACAAAACCAAAAGTTTTCTAAAATTTTGTTTATGATACATCCTAAGAACTACTCGAAATTTGTAGGACAGAAAAAAAGTAATATCAAAAGGTTTAAACAACTTTTTTCCCATGCTGAAATTGAAGTGTTATGTAGCAGTGAGCAGGTTGACAGGATAAAGATAATTACAGAATCTAATGAGACAGTAGTTGATATTAGCCGACTTTGAGGGTATTTAACATAGATTTAACATTCATTTTAATTTGATTTAACATTAGTTGTGTAAAATCATAATATGAAGAAAGAATAAGGGTAAAAATAATATGTAAAAAATTATAGTGGGGAGTGGAAGAATGTTCAAAAAATCTTTTGCTCTTGTAGTTGTATTATCTCTTTTGAGTTTACTTCTTTTTGGATGCAAAAATGTGGGAAATGAAGCTCAGAAATCTAAAAATTCGATTACAGTTGCGGGTTCAACCTCTGTTCAGCCATTGGCAGACGATTTGGCAAAGGCGTTTATGGAAAAACACCCAGACACCAAAATTGAGGTCCAAGGCGGAGGTTCTGGTGTTGGGATAAAATCGGCCAAAGACGGTGTTGCTGATATTGGCACATCTTCGAGAGAACTAAAGCCAGAAGAAAAAGGTCTTCATGAATACAAGATAGCAATTGATGGAATTGCAATTGTTGTGCATCCTTCAAATCCTATTGATAACCTTTCAGCAGATCAAATAAAGGATATATATACAGGCAAGATAAAGAATTGGAAAGATGTTGGTGGCAAAGATGCGCAGATTGTTGTTGTAACACGAGAAGAGGGGTCTGGAACACGTGGTGCATTTGAAGAACTTGTGATGGGTGGTAGTTCAATTTCTGATTCTGCAGTTGTTCAGCCATCGACAGGTGCAGTAAAGCAATCTGTTTCGCAAGACCCTAATGCAATAGGATATATCTCAATGGGTGTGTTGGATTCAAGTGTAAAAGCTGTAAAAATAGAAGGAGTGGAAGCTACAGAGGACAATGTAAAAAACGGCAAGTATAAACTTCAAAGACCATTTTTATTTTTGACAAAGGATGAGCCCCAAGGACTTGTGAAAGAGTTTATTGATTTTGCATTGAGCAATGAAGGACAGACCATTGTAGAAAAGTATCATTATATCAAAGTAAAATAGTATTTTATTGTAATGGGGTGTAAGATTTATTATGCCTAAGAAGAAAAGTGCTATAGAAATTATTTTGTTTGTAGCAGCAGCACTCTCAGTAGTATCTGTTTTGCTAATAACAGTTTTCATCTTCAAAGAAGGTTTTGCAATCATAAAAGAATATGGACTTTGGAACTTTATCTTAGGTAAAAAGTGGGCACCTTTGAGTGGCAAATTTGGGATTTTTCCAATGATTTTGGGTTCGATTTATGTTACTTTGGGAGCAATTATTATAGGTGTACCAATTGGAATTGCAACAGCAATATTTTTGGGTGAACTTGTAAATGAAAAAATATCAAGGCTTATAAGGCCTTTTGTTGAGCTGTTGGCAGGAATTCCATCTGTGATATACGGTTTTTATGGTCTTGTTGTTGTGGTTCCTCTAATAAGGAAATATTTAGGAGGCTCTGGCTTTTCTATTTTGGCATCTTCTATAATTTTAGGAATTATGATTTTGCCAACAATTATAAATATCTCAGAAGTTTCAATAAGGTCTGTACCAAGAGAATATAAAGAAGGGTCTTTGGCCCTTGGTGCAACTCACTGGCAAACAATTAAGGGGGTTATTTTGCCGGCTGCAAAGTCTGGAATCATTGCTTCGATAATTCTTGGCATGGGAAGGGCAATTGGCGAGACCATGGCTGTTATTATGGTAGCAGGCAACAGTCCAAAAATACCAAATAGCATTTTGGATCAGGTGAGAACCTTGACAGGGAATATAGCAATTGAGATGGGGTATGCATCTGGTAAACATGCTCAGGCGCTTTTTGCAACCGGAATTGTTCTTTTTGTAATTATTATGATTTTAAACACCATTGCAAATGTAATTGCAAGAAAAGTTGGTGAAGAGAAATGATAAGAAAGAATAAAGTTGTACAGGGTATTGTATTTTCTATAATTGGACTTTTTACGTTAATCACTATGATAATATTAATTGTTATAGTATTTCACATTATTTCTAATGGACTAAAAGGTATAAGTTTAAGCTTTATTCTTCAGTATCCTGAGGAGATGGGCAAAAGCGGAGGAATATTTCCTGTTATTGTAGGAACTTTGTATGTAACCTTGCTTGCAGTCATAATTGCGGCACCAGTAGGGGTATTAGCGGCAATCTATTTGACTGAATATGCGAAGAAAGGAAAAGTTGTTGAGCTTATAAGATTTGGCACAGAAACATTGGCAGGAATACCTTCTATAATTTATGGGCTTTTCGGATTTGCATTTTTTGTAATTGCACTTGGATTTAGATGGTCCATTTTATCAGGTGCACTTACGCTTTCGATAATGATTCTGCCTACCATTATACGAACTTCAGAAGAGGCTATAAAAACTGTTCCGATGTCTTTTAGGGAAGGGAGCCTTGCACTTGGTGCAACAAAGTGGCAGACAATAGCTAAGGTTGTGATCCCACCTGCAATGCCCGGGATATTGACAGGAGTTATCTTGGGAGTTGGAAGGGCAATAGGTGAGACTGCTGCAGTGCTTTTAACAGCTGGAAGTTCGCTAAATTTCCCCACAAGCATATTCAGTCCAACGCGAACTATGTCTGTGCACCTTTACATTCTTTCTTCAGAAGGGCTTTCAAAATTAAATTCATATGCTACTGCGACATTGCTTATTGTAATTGTGTTTGTAATAAATACATTTGCAAACATGATAATTCGAAGGTATAACAGGATTTTGGGAAGAGGATAAATTAAAGAAGGAATTTTTAAAATGGTGTAGAATTATATATAGTAGAAAACTGGTTTTATGTTTAAATAAAGTCACGACATCATATTCAGGAGGTATAAAAAGGGATGGAAGTTCTAAAAGTTGCTGCAACATCAAAACCACAAAAAGTGGCAGGAGCTCTGACTGCAGTTATAAAGGAAAAAAGAGTTGCTGAGCTTCAAGCAGTTGGAGCAGGTGCTGTAAACCAAGCTGTCAAGGCTATTGCAATTGCAAGAGGGAAAGTAGCGCCAAATGGTATTGATTTAATTGTAATTCCAGCATTTTCCGAAATCGATATTGACGGTGAAGAAAGAACTGCAATAAAGTTTATTGTTCAGGCAAGGTAAGGAAAATCAATGTTTTACAAGTTAGGGCAGGTAGAAAAAACTACCTGCTTTTTTATTTGTTTTATACTCTTTTGAAAAAGTAACATTTCATTATTATTGAGCTATTCTTATGTTGAAGAAAGATATTTCAAAATGAATTCGGATTATTTAGATATAAACTACTGAAATTTTTATTCTAAAATCTATTGACAAACATTTTTAAAGGTATTAAAATAAAGATAACCAAGTAATTATATAAAAATACTCGGAGTAAAAAATAGGAGGTAATACTATGTCAAGGATTGCAAAAAATCTTACTGATCTCATTGGTAATACACCTTTATTAGAGCTATCAAACTATAACAGGTTAAATAATTTAGAAGCAAGAATTATAGCAAAATTAGAATATTTTAATCCAGCATCAAGTGTAAAGGATAGAATTGGATACGCAATGATCAAGGATGCTGAGGAAAAGGGGTTGATAAATAAAGACACTGTTATTATTGAACCAACGAGTGGGAATACTGGGATTGCATTAGCTTTTGTGGCAGCTGCAAAAGGGTACAGGTTAATACTCACAATGCCAGATACAATGAGTATTGAAAGAAGGAAACTTTTAAAGGCTTTGGGAGCCGAGCTTGTATTAACTCCGGGTGCTGAAGGAATGAAGGGAGCTGTAAAAAAAGCAGAGGAATTAGCAGCACAGATACCAAATTCATTTATACCACAACAATTCAAAAATCCAGCCAATCCTGAAATTCATAGAAGGACAACAGCAGAGGAGATATGGAGAGACACGGATGGGCAGGTAGATATATTTGTTGCAGGTGTTGGAACTGGTGGAACAATAACGGGTGTAGGAGAAGTTTTAAAGTCAAGGAAACCGGATGTTAAGGTTGTTGCAGTTGAGCCATATGATTCACCGGTGTTATCCGGAGGCAATCCTGGTCCGCATAAGATTCAAGGTATTGGAGCAGGGTTTATACCTGATGTATTAAATATGTCTATTATAGATGAGATATATAAGGTAAAGAATGAGGAAGCATTTGAGACAGTAAGGAAACTTGCAAGGACAGAAGGGTTAGTTGTTGGAATATCATCTGGTGCTGCTGTTTATGCAGCAACACAAATTGCAAAAAGGCCAGAAAACAAAGGAAAAAATATTGTTGTTATTCTCCCGGATACAGGCGAAAGATATCTGTCAACCCCTCTTTTTGAGGATGCTTGATATTAGTTAAACTATTTATAAAAGATATAGATAGGAATGTGGCAAACTGTTGTAGTGATGTATCAAATTTGTCGATATTAATACAAAATCTTCAAAAGTCTAATAACCTTGGAATCGATAAAGTAATTCACAGCGCTTCGAAATTTATTGGCGCATAGCGATGTAATTGCAGGATTAGTAATGAAAGAGGTGCAACAGAATGAGTGAAACTCAAAGAACCAGAGAGTCAGCATTTGAGCTTTTAAAAAGATACACAAAAAGTGAGATTGAACAAACCATTGTAGAGATGCAAAGCGTTGCTGAAGAAATAGATCTTAAGGGAAACTTGTAGGGAGAGCAAGATGTTTTGTAAAATTAAAGTAAAACTGTGACAAATGTTTTCAGAGGAGGAGTTTTGTTGATCCGAATCAAAAATCTTACAAAAATTTACCATTCAAATGGGATAGACATCAAGGCATTAGATAATGTTAATTTAAACATAGAAAAAGGAGATATTTTTGGGATTATAGGTCCCAGTGGTGCCGGTAAAAGTACACTTATACGATGTATAAATATGTTAGAAAAACCTACCCATGGATCAATAGAAATAGATGGGGTTGAAATGACAAAGCTTTCTCCTACCGAGTTGAAAGAAATGCGAAAAAAGGTGGGTATAATATTTCAGCATTTTAACCTTCTGTCATCCCGGACCGTTAAGGGAAATGTAGCATTTCCCTTGGAAATTGCTGGTTTGGATAAAAAGACAATAGACAATAGAGTGAAAGAACTCTTAGAACTGGTTGGGCTTACTAATAAAACAGATAGCTATCCTTCGCAGCTATCCGGTGGACAAAAACAGCGGGTAGGCATAGCCAGGGCACTGGCTAATAATCCTAAAGTACTCTTGTGTGATGAGGCAACCTCAGCGTTAGATCCAGAGACCACTTTGTCTATTTTGAATCTTCTTAAAGAAATTAACAGAGAGTTTGGAATTACCATTGTAGTAGTAACGCACGAGATGAATGTTGTCAAACAAATTTGCAACAAAGTGGCAGTGATGGAAAAGGGTCAAATTGTTGAACAAGGATTGCTTACAGAAATATTTGCAAATCCAAAGACAAAAATTGCTCAAAATTTCTTGAGGTCTCTGACTTTTTCTGAACTTCCAGAGGAGTTAAAGGATAAGATAAGAAACCTCCACCGTGGTCATTTAGAATGGAAAATTGTCAAGATTAACTTTTTCGGCGAAGTTACAGCTGAGCCAATTTTGACAAGTGTTATAAAAAAATTTGACGTGGATATTAATGTACTCTATGGAAATATTGATCATATCCAGGGCATACCTTATGGTACTCTTATAGTTGAATTGAGAGGTAACAATAAAATAGAAGGAGTGTTAAGATATCTGCAAGAGTTGGGGCTTGAGGTGGAGGTGATAGATAATGTCTGAAACTTTGCAGCTGTTATTAGTTTCTACATGGCAAACTATATACATGGTGGTTATTTCAACACTTATAGCAACAGTGCTGGGAATACCACTTGGTGTGTTCCTTATGGTGACTGACAAGGGGCAAATACTTCAAAATGATATTTTAAATAAGATATTGAGTACCATTGTCAATATCTTTCGTTCAATACCATTTGTGATTCTTTTGATAGTACTTATGCCTTTTACCCGACTAATAGTTGGAACATCAATTGGAACTACTGCAGCAATTGTGCCTTTGTCAATTGCAGCTATTCCTTTTATGGGTAGAATTACAGAAACAGCTTTGAGAGAGGTAGACCATGGCGTTATAGAAGCGGCTCAGGCTATGGGAGCTTCACCCTTTCAAATTATAACTAAAGTACTGATTCCTGAGGCACTGCCATCAATTGTCTCAGGAATCACCATAACTGCCATAAATCTGGTTGGATATTCTGCTATGGCAGGTGTTATAGGTGGAGGTGGATTAGGAGATTTGGCTGTCAGGTATGGGTATCAGCGGTTTATGATTGACATAATGCTTTGGACTGTAGCAATTTTGATTGCTATGGTGCAGTTGACGCAGCTTATAGGAGATTTTTTTGTTCGACGGCTATCAAAAAATAGGTAACATTAAAATTTATTGTAGGCGTTTGCAAAATAGGTGGTGATTGAAGGTAAAAGGCACCAATACTAACATGAAATACAATCAAGATACAAAAAGAAAAGAGAAGTGAAAACCAAATATTATCAATACCAACAAAAATAATCAGCAACAAACATATGACAAAAATTAACAACTTCAAAAAAGACAATAATATCTTAAGCCTTCTTAACTCCTTGTTTTAGAAGGTTAAGTAAAAACAAAACCAGAAATTTTTTGTAAGAAATAGATTTAAAAAATAGTAGTATTAAGCGATAAGTTTTTTGAGCTTGTTAAGTTTTTTGATAGTCAATTTAGAGCAATAGAGTTTGATATTGTGAGCGAGAATAAACAAGAGCGAGAAAGTAATGGCAGATAGCAAGAAATCAGAGAAAATAGAAATATGGTCATAAGTAGAGATAGTATCAGAGCCCATGTAGGATTTCAGGTGGTAAATAGTCTGCTCTACAGCGACACGTTTTTTGTAGAGGTCAAAAAACTCTTGTGAATTTCTGTTGATACCTGGGAAAGAGCGAAAGTTATCTGGGTATGTATAGAACATTCTACCCGATTTAGAGGTAGTACAAGGCTGAGGGCAAGAGCAGATGCGTTTGCCATCTTTGTATTGTGACATAGGGCAAGTCCATTTAAGGCGCAAAGAGCGATTTTTACCCTGACATTTGCCTTCGGGTTTAAAAGGTTTGTTGAACTTTTTGCAGATAGGGATACCATCTTCAGAAATAACGATATTGGGGTCTGATGTAGGTGTAGTATTTTTAGAAGCTCTTGTATTTAGTGGAATAACGATTTTGGAGAAGTTAAAGGTATTTTTTAAAGTGGAGTATATGTTGTGGGAATCCAAAGCACTGTCGGCGATGAAAGTGGAGAAATTTTTGGGGATATAAGAGAATAAAGTTTCGAGCGAAGGAATTAAACCTTTAGAGTCGGAGATAGCTTTTGCTTCTTGTGGGTCAGAGGAAGGGGAATCATAGTTAAACAGAGGTACTAAAGCTAAAGGGATACCGAGAGCGTTGGTAATGACTGCAAATTTTAAAGCCCAGCAGAAATGGCCATTTACAAACATAAGACGGATGTTAGAATTAGCGTTAGCAGTTTTAGGCAAAGAAGAATAAACGAGAGAGTAGACTTTTTCAGAGGGAAGTTCAGGGTTAGCTTTTGAGGTATTTTTCAGCAGTAGATGAATGAATTTAGGATTGTTTTCACGAACCTTTGGGACAATACCTGTTGTGTCGAAGATTAAGATTGAAGAATCTTGAGGGCATTGTTGGATGGAAATATTATGTGCATGGATAGAGATATTTTGAAAAAGTTTATGGATTTCACTTGCAAATATTTTTCTAAAGCGAGAGAGAGTAGAGATAGAAGGGACATTGCCATGAAGATTACAAAATGAGCGAAGTTCGAATGAGTTGAGTAAGACAGCACGAAGCTGAGTTAAAGTATTGAGTTTGAGCAATTTTTGGACGAGGAAGCAACAAAGCATAGATTCTAAAGAGAAGTATCTATGCTTACCGAAATATTTGTAGTAGGCATTGTAGAAAGAAGAAGGTATATAATGTGACAAGTCAATGAATTTATTGAACAAGCCCAAGAGGCTTTCAGGCTTGTAGAGAGCCGAAGCCTTTAGGTGGGAGAATAGGTCTATGAAAGAAAGTTGTTTAGGTTTGGTGTTGAACATTTTGGAACCCTCCTCATAGTAGAAAATTTGTTTTATATAATCATATTTTACTACAATTATGAGGAGGGTGACCAGTCTTTTTTGATTCTATGTAAAGCTTGATAACGCTCATCTTGAGCGTTTTTGCAAAAGGCTATTAAAATTTATTGTAGAAGGAGGGGTTTAATTATGAAAAGATTTATTAGGAAAAGAATTTTGATTACATTATTAATATTTGGACTTTTAATAGTTTCACTTGTTGGATACGGCGCAAAGAAGGCAAATACCTCTGCTAAACAGACACAAACTACTGTAAAGAAAAAAATAACCATAAAAGTTGGTGCAACACCCGTGCCTCACGCAGAGATTTTAAATGTTGTAAAACCTATTCTTGAGAAAAAAGGAATTAACTTGAATATTGTAGAATTTACAGATTACGTTCAACCCAACCTTAAATTAGCGGAAAAAGAGCTGGACGCAAATTTCTTTCAACACATTCCTTATCTCGAGGATTTTTCAAAAGAACATCGTCTTAATTTGACGTATATTGCTAAGGTGCATATTGAGCCAATGGGAATATATTCCCAAAAAGTTAAAAAACTTAACCAATTAAAACAAGGGGCTACAATTGCTATACCAAACGATGCTACAAATGGTGGTAGAGCTTTGCTGCTTTTACAATCAGCTGGGTTAATAAAGCTAAAACCGAATGTTGGCATTAAAGCTAAGGTAAGTGACATTATCAAAAATCCTAAAAAAATAAAAATCATTGAACTTGAAGCTGCAACTTTACCAAGAGTGTTACCGGATGTTGATGCAGCAGTTATAAACACTAATTATGCTTTAGAGGCAAAACTTGTTCCAACAAAAGACGCGTTGTTTATTGAAAATGCTAATTCTCCATATGTTAATGTATTAGCAGTTCGCAAAGGTGATGAATTCAGACCTGAACTAAAAGAGTTGGCCAAAGCGCTGAACTCTCCAGAAGTAAAGAAATTCATTAATAAGAAGTATAAAGGTGCAGTTATACCTGCTTTTTAGAAAGATAATTTAGTAAGTGTTATTACAAATGCAAAAAATTACAAGTTATATGGGCAGGATTTTAAATCCTGCCTTTTTACTTTATCTCTAAAATACTTGTCTTTTGAACAGTAATATAGAATTGTCCCAATATTTTTGCTAAAATAATTGTTGTTTTAATCTTTATGGGGGAAGAGCTAAAGATGTACATAAAATGGCTTGAAATCTATGGTTTTAAATCTTTTTGTGAAAAAACAAGGATTGAATTTCAAAAAGGAATTACAGCTATTGTGGGACCTAATGGATGTGGAAAAAGTAATATTACAGATGCAATAAGGTGGGCTTTGGGAGAGCAGAGTTTAAAAATTTTGCGTGCAGCAAAACAAGAAGACCTTATTTTTGCCGGCACAGAGAAGAGAAAATCTCAGGGTTTTGCTGAGGTTTCTATATGTTTTGATAACTCAAGTGGGGTTCTTCCCATCGATTATCAAGAAGTGGTGATAACAAGAAGGCTTTTTAGAAGCGGTGAGAGTGAGTTTTTTATAAACAAAATTCCTTGCAGATTGAAAGATGTATATGAGCTTTTTCTTGACTCTGGCCTTGGAAAAGACGGATATTCTATTATATCCCAAGGTAGAGTTGATGAGATAATAAATGCAAGGCCTGTAGAAAGGTATAGGATTTTTGAAGAAGCGTGTGGGATTACAAAGTATAAGTACAGAAAAGAAGAGACAGAGAGAAAACTTAAAGCAACAGAGGAGAACATTCAAAGACTTCAGGATGTAATGTTTGAACTGAGAACACAGCTGGAGGAAATTAAGCCTGATGTGCAAAAGGCAAAGACATATCTTCAAATAAATCAAAAACTCCAAAGTTTGAAAAAAGAAAAGTATGTTTATGAGTATAACTTGACAGGCAGAAGATATCATGATTTTCTCATAAAGGAGAAGCAATTAAATGAGGAACTTGAAAAGTTAATACACTTGAGAAGAGAACTTAAAGAAAGTATAAATCAGAACAAATTGCAAATGGACCTGCTGACCCAGGAGGTAGAGAAAACAAGACTATCTTATGATGAAATAAAAAGTGAACTTACAGAGGCTACTACTCGCCTAAAGTTTTTAAAAAAGCAGCTTGAAAGCGAACAGCAACTTAAGGACGATTTGTCAAAGCAAATTTTACAGCTTGAGGAGCAAAAAGAGGATTTAAAAAAGAGCATAGAAGAATTACAAAAGAGTCTTTCTGAAAAAGAAGAAGAGCATAGAAGCATTTTAGAGGCTCATGCGAAGTTACAAAAACAGATTACAGATTCAAAAGAGAGCATTACAAAAGTAGAAGCAGAAATCCAAAAGAAAGAAGCAGAGTTAATTGAATGCATATCCCAGATAGAAAAGTTTAACCAAAAATTAAATGGAATTTTGCATTTATCAGGTACTTTAGAAAATAGAAAAGAAAAAGTAATTGAGCAGACAAATGCTATTTTAAGTGAACTTGAAAAACTGACCGTTGCACAAGATACAAAAAAATCAAAACTTGTGGAATTAGATAATGAAAAGAAAAAGCTTGTTATTTTACTTGAAGATTTAAACCAGCAGGTATCAGAAAAAGAGGGTCATCTTGCCAACATCAGAAATTTAGTGGAAGATCTTTCAAAACAGCTGATAAAAAAGCAGGAAAAATTAAGTGTTTTGAAAATGATGGAAGAGAGCTATGAAGGATACAGCAAAACAATCAAGGAAATTTTCAAACGAGTAAAAAATCTTCCCATTTGCCTGTATGGAACGGTGGGAAGTTTGATATCTGTCAAAAGAGAATATCTAAAGGCTATTGAAACAGCACTGAGCAGTTCTTTGCAACACCTTGTTGTGAAAAATGAAGATGATGCAAAAAGGATAATAGAGATAGCAAAGAATGAGAAAATTGGCAAGGTCACAATTATTCCTGTTGATACCGTTTCGGTTTTAAGTCAAAAAGAAGATATTAACGCAGATGGTTTTTTAGGATTTGCAGATGAGTTTGTTGATATAAATGATGAATTGAGAAAGGTAGCAGAATTTTTGCTTGGTCGGACCTTAGTTTTTGATACTATCGACAGAGCTATAGAGTATCAAAGAAAGGTAGGATATAAGGCAAGGTGTGTTACACTTTCGGGAGAGCTAATTTCTCCCGGTGGGGTTTTTGTTGGTGGTGAGAAGAAAGCTGATTTTTCTCTTCTGGAAAGGAAAGTGGAGAAAGAAGAGCTGGAACTTGATGTTAAAAACCTTTCATCCAAGCTTGAGGAAATGGATAAATTGATTATAGAAAGTAGTAAAGTATTGTATGATCTGAAAACTGCGAAGCAAGAAGCGGAAGAAAACTTAAATGATTTATTGTCGAAAATGAGTGAGCTTGAAAGAGAAATTGAGATGTATGACTACAAAATAAAACAGCTTGCCCAAAACAAAGATGCTTTAGAAAACGAAAAGAATTTGATAGGTCAGCAACTCATAACACTTGAATGCGACATAAAGTCTTCACAGGAAAACCTAGAAAATCTCAAAAAATCAAAAGAGGGATTGGAGAAAGAGATTTCAAATCTTAAAACTGCTTTGAGTAAACTAAAAGAAGATTATAATTTTTTGGATGGTAAGTTCACAAAAGCGATAGAAGAAAAGAATAAGATTGAAGCAGAGATTTCTATATTAAAACACAAGCTTGAAAGTAAAAGTTATAACATGGTTGAGATAGAGAATCAAAAAATGTACAGGTCCAATGAGAAGGTAAAATGTGAAGAGAATATAAGAGAGCTTGAGGGTCAAATTCTTCAAACTTCTAAAGAGATAGAGGAGAAAAAACAGAAAGCAGAAGAGTTTAAAAATAATTTGCAGCAGCTTGAGAAAGATTACTCTGAACTTTCTGACCGATACAATTCTGAGCAAAAAAGGTTAAATGAAGCTTCAAATAAAATTCAGGAGATAGAAAAAAAACTTGGGCAAATTGCTCTTGAAAAGCATGATCTTGAAAACTATATGAAGAATATAAAAGAAAAATATTTTGAAACATTTAATGAAGAAATCAATACTTCAAATAGAGAAGTTTTTTGGTCAAAAGAGAAGGAAGATGAGCTTGAAAGGTGCACAGCGGCGCTTTCTGAACTGGGGGAAGTAAAGTTATATTCAATCGATCAGGAGAAGAGGCTACAGGAAAGAATGCAATTTTTGCAAAAACAGATTGAAGATTTGCAAAAGACAACAGATGAGTTAAAAAGACTTATTAGTCATCTTGGAAAAAATATGAAAGAGATATTTTTAGAAAACTTTGAAAAAATAAAGAGTTTGTTTTCAGAGATATTCATTGAACTTTTTGGCGGAGGAAGTTGTGATTTGAAGCTCATAGGTCAGGATGGAGAGCTTGGTGTAGATATTGATGTTAAGCCTCCAGGCAAAAAGCTTCAGAATATAAATCTTCTTTCGGGTGGAGAAAAGGCTTTAGTAGCAATTGCACTTTTGTTTGCCTTTTTGACGTTTAAAGGTTCTCTTTTGTGCATATTAGACGAGATAGATTCCAGCTTGGATGAGGCAAATGTTCAAAGGTTTGCCCAGTATATAAAGAATTTAAATAACCAGAGCCAAATCATTATCGTTACCCATAGGAAACCCACAATGGAGATTGCAGACGTTCTCTATGGTGTTACAATGGAAGAACGCGGTGTTTCAAAAGTTTTATCGCTAAACATTGAAAAAATACAGAAAGGATGATAGAAGATGGGATTTTTTGATAGACTTAAAGAAGGTCTTTCAAAGACTAAAAAGAATTTTACTGAGAAGGTGGAGAGTTTATTAAAATCATTCAAGCAGGTAGATGATGATCTCTTTGAAGAACTTGAAGAGATTTTGGTACTCTCAGACGTTGGTGTTAAAACATCTCAAAAAATAATAGAAAATCTCAAAGAGAGGGTTAAAAAAGAAAGAATTCTTGATCCTCAAGTTGTAAAAGAACTTTTAAAAGAGGAGATGCTGAACATTATTAATCTTGAAAACAAATTAAGTGAAAGGTATCCCCTTATAATCCTGATGGTTGGCGTAAACGGTGTGGGTAAGACAACATCCATAGGTAAAATTGCAAAACTTTTGAAATCAAATGGTAAAAAGGTTTTAATTGCGGCAGCAGACACATTTAGAGCAGCAGCTGCAGAACAGCTTGAGATTTGGGCAAAAAGGGTTGGGTGTGACATTATAAAACATGTGGAAGGTGCTGACCCGGCAGCAGTTGTGTTCGATGGTATCCAGGCGATGAGGGCAAGAAAGGCTGATGTTTTGATAGTAGACACGGCTGGAAGACTTCATACTAAGAAAAATTTGATTGAGGAGCTCAAAAAGATTGACCGGGTGATAAATCAGCAAATGCCAGAAGCTGCAAAAGAGACTTTGCTTGTAATTGATGCAACAACCGGTCAAAATGCTTTAGTACAAGCAAAAGAGTTTAACCAGGCAGTCAATATTTCTGGAATTGTACTTACAAAGCTTGATGGTACGGCAAAAGGTGGTATCGTAATTTCCATCTGTGATGAACTCAAGATTCCGGTAAAGTTTGTAGGTGTGGGAGAAAAGATAGATGATCTTCAGCAATTTAATGCAAAAGAATTTGTGGATGCTCTTTTTGAAAGCTAATAAAAGTCAACAAGGCTGGGGAGGAATAGCTCCAGCCTTTTATGCATCTTCGTACATACACTCCTCTATTTTTTCCAGATCTTTGACCCAAATTTCTTTTCCCCAAAAATCAATTAGTCCTTCTTCTTTCATTTTTATAAGCTCTCTTGAAAGTGAAGGCCTTTGCACATTAAAAATTTTAGCAAGCTCTTGCTTTGTAAAATTGAGTTTTAATTTTGTAGTTTTCTGTTTTTTGTACTCTTCAATTAAAAAATTACAAATTTTTTGCCTCAAAGTAGAAAGAGTATTTTCTTTAAGTTTTGCATTCAAAAGAAGGATTCTATCTGAAAGAAGATTTAAAAAGTTATATAAAAACTTTTCGTTCTTTTTGCACATCTCAATTATAGCATGCTTTGGAATGAATATAACTTCTGTTTTGGTTTTTGAAACAATTGTCGCAGGAAAAGTGTTTGCCGAAGAAAATATGACAGCTTCACCAAACGTATCGCCTTGTGACAATGTAGTTATAGTATATTCTTTGCCTGAGACAGAGCTTTTCTTCACTTCAACCATTCCGCTGAGTATAAGTCCTATAAAGCTGCATTCGTCACCTTCAAGTACAATCACCTGGTCTTTTTCAAAATCCTTTTTAAGAATATGAAAGGTATCCAATATCTCTTTTATTTCGCTTTGATCCATCATCTTAAACAGCTTACTTTGACGTACCCTTTCAAGATGCATCGGTTTTCACCTTCTTTAAAATGGATATAAAGCTGTAACATATGTTACCGCAAATATATTCTAAACCATATAAAATATAATTGCAAGTAAACAGAGAGGGATGGTTGAAAATGATAAGAAAGATTGTGAAGATCAACGAGGAAAAGTGCAATGGGTGCGGACTGTGTGTGAATGCTTGTGTTGAAGGAGCAATTGAGCTTGTAAATGGCAAGGCAAAACTTGTCAGTGAAGAATACTGTGACGGACTTGGGAATTGCTTACCTGTTTGTCCAACAGGGGCAATTGAGATAATTGAAGCAGAAGCAAAACCATTCAATGAAAAGGCTGTGGAAGAAAGACTCAATCAGAAAAAACAGCGTGAGCAGTTTTCATGTATGTGTCCTGGTTCTCAGGAGAGAGTAATTGAAAGAAGTAGCAAGCTCGAAGCTCAAGAAGAGAAGAATCAAAGAGTACAAGAGAGCAAAGAAGAGTTATCTGAACTTGTTAACTGGCCGGTGCAGCTAAATCTTGTTAATCCTTATGCAAAGTTTTTTGATAACGCGCATATACTCATTGCTGCTGACTGTGTTGCCTATGCATATGCGTCTTTCCACAGAGATTTTATGAAAGGAAAAGTGACAATAATAGGATGTCCAAAGCTTGACAATATTGAATACTACTATGAAAAAATCTTAGAAATTATTCAAAGTCATAACATAAAGAGCATCACAGTTGTCAAGATGGAAGTTCCTTGTTGCAATGGTATTGCAAGCATAGTTAAAAAGGCCATGCTTCAGGCACAGAAGATTTTGCCGTATCAAGAGGTAACAATTACCACCGATGGTGGTATAAAAGAATAATTTTGGGGTAAATAGAAATTGATAATATTTTAGGAGGTGCTATTTTGTGATGATTCAAACTGATATGTTTTGTTTCCAATGCGAGCAGACAGCAGGTGGGAAAGGCTGCACAAAGGTAGGTGTTTGTGGGAAAGACAGCAGAGTTGCTACACTTCAGGATCTTCTCTTATATCAGTTAAAAGGTATTGCGTACTTGGGTAGCAAAATTTTAGCTGAAGGGAAAAAGATTGACGAAGGTACAACCAAATTCATGATGGATGCTCTATTTTCTACCCTTACAAATGTAAATTTTGATGAGAAAAGATTCGTAAGGTATATTCTTGAAGCAGACAGCGTGAAAGAAAATCTAAAAAATCAAGTTTCAAACTTAGATAATCTACCGGCTGCTGTTTACTATCGACCACCAGAAGATGTTGAAAAGATGATAGCAGATGGGAAAAAGGTTGGAATTCTGGCAGATGACATTGATGAGGATATCAGGTCTTTAAGAGAGCTTCTTATTTATGGGTTAAAAGGAATGGCTGCATATGCTCATCATGCATATAGGCTTGGCTACAAGGATGATGATGTGAACAATTTCTTCTTTACGGCGCTTGCAAAAACGCTGGACAGCAACTTGTCAACAGATGAGCTTTACAACCTTTGTATGGAACTTGGAAAGAAGAATTTTAGATGTATGGAAATTTTGGACAAAGCTCACACTGAGACTTTTGGTCATCCACGGCCAACAGAAGTTTTGATTTCCAAGAAAAAAGGACCATTTATAATTGTCTCTGGGCATGATTTGAAAGACTTAAAAGAGCTTTTAGAGCAAACAGAAGGAAAAGGAATAAATATTTATACACACGGTGAGATGCTTCCTGCGCATGGTTATCCAGAGCTAAAGAAGTACAAACATCTTGTTGGTAATTATGGTGGTGCATGGCAAGACCAGCAGAAGGAATTTGACGGTATTCCAGGTTGTATCTTGATGACCACAAACTGTCTGCAAAAACCACGCGACAGTTACAAAGACAGAATATTTACAACGGGTGTTGTTGGGTTTGATAGTGTTGCACACATTGAAGAAGTAAATGGCAAAAAGGATTTCACACCAATTATTCAAAAGGCATTAGAACTTGGTGGTTGGCAGGAAGACGAAGAAGAAAAGAAAATCCTTGTTGGATTTGCTCACAATACTGTGCTTGGTGTTGCAAACAAGATAATTGAGGCTGTAAAAAGTGGTCAGATCAAGCATTTCTTCTTAATTGGTGGATGCGATGGTGCAAAGCCAGGTAGAAACTACTATACAGAGTTTGCTGAAAAAACTCCAAAAGACACGCTTATTTTGACGCTTGCATGTGGAAAGTACAGATTCAATAAGAAAGACTTTGGGATGGTTGCTGAATTTCCAAGACTTTTAGATGTTGGCCAGTGCAACGATGCATATTCTGCAATCATCATTGCAATTGAACTTGCAAAGGCTTTTGGAGTTGATGTAAATGAATTGCCGCTTACACTTGTCCTTTCGTGGTTTGAACAAAAAGCAGTAGCGATACTTTTGACACTGTTGTCCCTTGGTATTAAAAACATCTACTTAGGGCCATCGCTCCCAGCGTTTGTTTCACCAAATATTCTGCAGGTACTTGTTGAGAGATTCAATATAAAACCTATTTCAAACCCAGAGAATGATTTGAACGAAATTTTGTCAAAAAAATAAGCGAAATAGAATAAAAGGCAGGGCTGTGTGAGAAAAAAACACAGCCCTGCCTTTTTATTATTTGAAGGTGCATAATGGGAAAATTAAACTTGCAATTTATACAAAGCTGAAATTTTAAAATTAAGAATAATCAAGGGGTTAGCAGCATACAGGAAAAATTAATTGAAATATATTGACATCTAAATTTCATTTTGTTATACTAAAAACAAGACTTAAGTTAAACAGGGAAGGTTATTGACTGACAAAATGACAAAAGGGCAGATTGAAGCAAAGATTAGTGAGGCAGTAAGCAAGTTCGAAATAGAATACATGGGCAGAGGGCCAAAGCAGATCAAAACTATAATTACAGAGGATATTATTGTGGTAAGACTAATTGGTTTTTTAAGTCCTACAGAAAAAAAGCTTGCACAAACTAAGGAAGGCATTGAACTTATCAAAAAGGTGAGAGCAACTTTGTTTGAGAATGCAAAAGATGATTTGGCAAACTTAATAAAACAGGTAATTGATGTTGATATTGCGGGCATTTACTCAGATGTGAACACAGTAAATGGTGAAAAAGTAATTGTAATAACCCTAAATGAAAACTTAGAAAAAAAATTAAGTCAGTAAAATTTGGCAGACCAAGCAAAGGGCCAATAAATTGGCCAGTTGCAAGGTAGGCCAATATTTGCAGGGCAAAAAAGGCTTTGCAAATATTGGCCTTTTTTGATGCCCTGCAAAGGTGATAAATACAAATTAAGGAGGTATTTGTATTGTTTGCTGAAATTTATGAAGCAAACCTCCACAAGACTCAGGACTTAGCGTCAAAGTTGTTTACAAGAAAAACATTTTTTATACTCATAGAGAAATTTTTTAAAGAATACTGTGAGACAAATCCTTTTTTAACAGGCTTCTTTTATAAATATTTTTGGGATGGAAGTTACATTGACCTGTGGGCCTTGCCACTTGTTTTGTTGGATGTATTTCGACTCAACACCAAAACCCTTAACTTTTATATGAGGAAAGATAGAAATTTTCTCAAAGACTTTAAAATTGTTGTGCAATGTTTGGAGTATTATGTTGTGGAATTTTTCAAAGAAAATGGAGAGTATTTCAGGCAAACCAAAGAAGTAATTGAAAACTACAGATATCTTCTAAAACTTTTGATTGAGAAGATTGAGTTTATTGAGAGTAATTGAAAAATTCTTCTTGATAGGAGGTATATATTGCGATGATCAAGCTTCTAAACTTAAAGGTAAAAGATGAAGTGTATGAAATTTTAAGCAGCTGCAAGGGAATAATTATGCCAGAAAAGAGACTTGATTTTATAGATTTATCCCTTGGTGGAAAAGATAATATGGTGTTTGAGGTGAAATATGAGGTAGAAGGTAAGGGTGAAGTAGTTGAGGCGATAGTTACAAGATGTAAAAATGGTATTGTTGTAAATTATCCGGATGTGTACATGAGAAGAAGAGACCCAGATAGCTTAATTATTGGTGATGATGGTGAAACTGACAAACAACGATATAAAGACATTTATGGAGACAATTTTGAAACAGTGAGGAAAGAAACATTTGAATGGCTGAAAAAACAAGAATTGGTAGTATACGGTTTCTATGCTGGAGGAAAGGAACATGGATATCCTGCTTTGGTCATAGCTCCGCTCAATGCTGCATTTTTTGGATTTGCGCTTGCTGATATCCAGGGGTTTATTCCAAAAACCGAATTTGAAAAGATTGATGTTTTTGAACCAAAAGCAGTGATATATGTAGCTCCACCTTTTAGACATACACATTTTAACGGAAAACAAGTGGTTGTGCACAATAGGTTAAATGGCGTCCATGAAATATTTTCATATAACTTGTACCCAGGACCAAGTGCTAAAAAGGGAGTATATGGTGTGCTTTTGAACATCGGTGAAATGGAAGGCTGGGTTGCAGCTCATGCTTCAACAGTCAGGATTGTTACACCATATGACAACGTGATAACAATCATGCACGAGGGAGCAAGTGGTGGCGGAAAGAGTGAAATGTGCCAGCAGATGCATAGAGAAAAAGACAATAGAGTTTTGCTTGGAGAAAATATTATAACCAAAGAAAGAATTTACCTTGAGATAAAAGAATCTTGCGAGATACATCCCGTGACAGACGATATAGCACTTGTTCATCCCAGCCTTCAAAAGGGTTCAAAAATGGTTGTAAAAGACGCAGAACAAGGTTGGTTTGTAAGACTTGATAATATTCCACATTACGGTACAGACCCACAGCTTGAAAGGCTTTGCATTCATCCACCGGAGCCGTTAATATTCTTGAACTTAGAAGGTGTGCCTGGTTCAACCTGTCTTATATGGGAACACACAATGGATGAGCCAGGAAAACCTTGCCCTAATCCAAGGGTTATTTTGCCTCGCAGGTTTATTCCGAACATTGTGGATGAACCTGTTGAGGTTGACATACGAAGCTTTGGAGTGAGAACACCACCTTGCACTAAACAAAAGCCGACTTACGGTATTATAGGGATGTTTCACCTTTTACCACCTGCATTGGCATGGCTGTGGAGGCTTGTTAGCCCCCGCGGCCATGCAAATCCAAGCATAACACAGGCAGAAGCATTGAGTTCTGAAGGAGTTGGTTCTTACTGGCCATTTGCAACAGGACTTATGGTAAAGCAAGCAAATCTTTTGCTTGAACAGATTTTGCAGTTTACAAAAACTCAGTATATTCTCATTCCAAACCAGCACATAGGTGCATACAAGGTTGGTTTTATGCCGCAATGGATAACAAGAGAGTATTTAGCAAAAAGAGGAAATGTAAAATTAAGACCTGACCAGCTAAAGCCTGCAAAGCTGCCGCTTTTGGGATGGGCACTTGAATACATGAAAGTTGAAGGAACTTATATACCAAAGTTTTTACTCCAGGTTGACCTTCAGCAAGAGGTTGGAGAAGAAGGCTATATGGAGGGTGCAAAGATTTTGACAGAATTTTTCAAGAAAGAGATTATAAAATTCAAAACATTGGATTTACATCCCCTTGGAAGAAAAATTATAGAATGCTGCTTGGATGATGGAAGCCTGGATGACTATGTATCTTTGATAAAATAGACAAAACAATGCCTCCCTGCAAAGAATATTTTGTGGGGAGGTCATTTATTGTTTTTTGAAGAGTTTGTGGTAAACTATATTTGGAAAGGAGAGATGAAAAGCAAAATGCATCGCAGCACTTTTAGTTTTCCCATAAAGAAAATTGGAATTATTGGTGGCGGACAGCTGGGTAAGATGCTTGCGCAAAAGGCAAAACAGATGGGCTTTTATGTCATCTCTTTAGATCCCAGCCCTGAGTGTCCTGCAGCTTCGGTTTCTGATGAGCTGATTGTAAGTGATTTTTACAACCCTGAAAAGTTAAAAGAACTTGTTGAAAAAAGCGATATCACCACTTATGAGATAGAACATATCAACACAGCAGTGTTAAAAGATCTTTATGATAAGGGATACCACATTTACCCATCGCCTTATTGTTTGGAAGTCATTCAAGACAAATACAAACAAAAGCAAATGTTCAAAAGTGCAAACCTTCCCGTACCAAGGTTTGAAAAGGTAACTCATTTGGATGTATCTTTTTTTGAGAAGTTTGGTTTCCCGTGTGTCCAAAAGGCTTCAAAAGGCGGCTATGATGGAAGAGGAGTTGTTGTAATAAATGACAAAGAGGATTTAAATAAAGTACTTGAGACAGAATCTTTTGTAGAAGAGTTAGTTGACATAAAAAAGGAATTGGCAGTGATGGTTGCCAGGAACAAAAGAGGAGATGTGAAAAGCTATCCTGTTGTTGAGATGGTTTTTGAGCAGTCAGCAAACATTCTTGATTTTTTAGTTGCACCGGCAAGGATTGACGAAAAGATAGCACAAAGAGCAAGAGAAGTAGCAATCAAAGTGGTTGAAGCGCTGGATGGTGTTGGTGTGTTTGGAGTTGAGTTGTTTTTGACAAAGGATGACGAAATTTTGATAAATGAAGTTGCTCCAAGACCACATAACTCTGGACATTATACAATAGAAGCATGCGTGACAAGTCAGTTCGAACAGCATATAAGAGCAATCTGTGACTTGCCACTCGGCTCCACAAAGCAACTTTCACCGGCTGTCATGATAAACCTCTTGGGCGAAAAAGATTATAAAGGAAGACCAAAGATAGAGGGCTTGGCAGAAAGTTTGTCTATAGAAGGAGTTTCGTTTCATTTCTACGGTAAGAAGATGACAGCACCTTTTAGAAAAATGGGGCATGTGACAATACTTGATGAAAATTTAGAAGTAGCAATTGAAAAAGCAAAGAGAGTTAAAGAAGTGCTCAAAATTAAAGCGGAGGTGTAAATTTAATGAAAAAACCACTTGTTGGAATTATTATGGGGAGCGATTCTGACCTTCCTGTTATGAAAGAGGCAGCAAAAGTTCTAGAAAATTTTGGAATAGAGTATGAGATTACAATTGTTTCTGCTCACAGAACTCCTGAGAGGATGTTCAAATATGCAAAAGAGGCAGAATTACGAGGTATAGAAGTAATTATTGCTGGGGCTGGCGGTGCTGCGCACCTTCCTGGCATGGTTGCTTCAATTTCATCTTTACCGGTCATTGGTGTTCCAGTAAAAACATCTTCTTTAAATGGTCTGGATTCTCTTATGTCAATTGTGCAGATGCCAGCAGGAGTGCCTGTTGCCACTGTTGCAATTAATAATGCTAAAAATGCCGGAATTTTAGCAGCTCAAATCCTGAGTATAAAATATCCTCAGATTAGGCAAAAGATAATTGAGTATAAAGAGAAAATGAAAAAAGAGGTAGAAGAAAAAGCCAAGAACTTAGAAAATATTGGGTATGAAGAGTATCTTGGGAGGAAGCAAAATGGATAAAGAAACTTTTGCAATAAAGGCACCTATTATAGTGCCTTTTTTTATATCACAAAAATTTTTGACTGGTGGACAAATTTTCTAAGGTTTGAGAGAAAAACATCCATCATTTCTTTTTTTAAATCATAAGGATAAGTGCACACATTTTGGTCTTCTTCATAAGGAAAAAGAGTAATTTCATTGATAAAGACCCTTTTCATTCTCTTGAGATAATCCTTTGGAATTCTGAATACACCAACAGAAATATCTACAATTTTAGAAGGCTCTACTTCTTCAAAGACCTGATTCAGAAATTTTAAATATATCTCATCCCAATTTTTAGTAAACAGAAGAGGGTCAAAACAAAGTCTTACTTTCCACTCGTTTTCTATAGCCTTTTTGATTGCATCAAGCCTTGCAGACAAACTTGGGGTTTTATGCTCAAACTTTTCTATAATTTCTTGGGGTGATAAGGTCCATGCTAAAATTACGTTCTCAGATGGTTTTAGACTTTGCAGAACTTCATAGTCTGCAGTCTTTGTCCTGATTTCAATTGTTAAATCTTTTCTTGAAGTTGCATATTCAATAAACATGCTGAAAAAGGGTACAATTTTTTCTAATGCCATAATGTCAGTGTCATAAGACACTGATAGGTACAGGGGATGTCTTTTTAAAACCGAGTCAATCTCTTCAAAATAGTCTTCTATATTAACAAATATTACTATATTAGCAGAAGGGTACATTCCTTTCAAGAAACAATAGTCACAGCTGAAGATGCAATTAAAAATGAGACTGGTATAATAAAAATGATTGTATCCAAAATCATGGCACAGGGGAGGACCAGGGTATAGAAATTCACCCTTCTTTTTAGCAAGTATTAGTTTTTTACTAATCTCTTGAAGTTTATAATTTTGTCTTGGTCTTGAGAAAACTTCTTTGTAGTTATCTATTTCTACTAGAACAGAGTTAGGGAATTTATCTAAAATTATTTTTGTAATCGGATGGGAAATAATCTCTTTCTCAATGTATATATGAGAAAAATGTTTAGCTAATAAGGAGTTTTTTGAGTTTTTCAAAGTATTGCTTGCCCTCCTTTTTTGAGTTTACATTTACATTGAAAAATTCTGAGATTTCCTCTGGCAGATTTTCATGCCTTATTATATAGCTCTTTAACAATTTCTCAAGTTGAAATGTTATAGAAGCAGTAAGACGCAGACTGCTTTTAAGCTTTTCGATAATTTGTCTTAGCTTTTCTTCTTCGAAAATATTGGTACAAAATTTAAGATTTAAATCAACAAGAGTATTTATAAAATTTTCTATAAAAGGCATACATTGTTTTACAAGAATTGTAACTTCTTGCGGTTCTATCTTCTCATATGCCAAAAAATCATAAACAATTTTAATGCATTGAACATTGTGAGGGGCTAAAAAGCTTGAGGCTGCTTCAAAAAATCCTGCTCCTTCCATATCAACTATATCCCCTTCAATCTCACCAAAGAAGGTATCTTTTTTTACAGGATGCAAAAAACTCTCAAGTGAGGCTTCTTTCATTTGGTGAGTTATCAGAATATCGGGGTAAAATGTCTTTTTTGAGTGATGGTTTATTATCTTGTTACACAAAAGCACATCACCTTTTGAAAGTTTTTTTTCCTTTGCACCACAAATACCAATATTCAAGGCTATACATCTATCACTTGCTCCAAACTTTGTCAAAGCAAATGTGGTTGCTATTGCAGCTTGTAAAATTCCCTCTCCGCTCACTATAAGAAGAATTTCATCGCCAGAAAAAATTTGAAATTTTGATGGTTCGTATAATTTCTTGAGTCCGAAGTGATCTATCAAAGCCTTGGCTTCAGAATAAAAGGCAGTGATGAGGTATATCATTGAAGGCTCTCTCCTTTATTGCTGTCATAGTTCAAAAATTTAAAACCTATTTTAAATAATACAATACCACAAAGAAGAAGAGATGTGAACACGAAGTGAAGTTTAAAGAAGAACAATAGAAAAATTGATATTGCAGTTTGAGGTCTTCAAAAACATTAAAAAAACTATTGACATAAAAATTACCATGTATTATAATTTTAATAACCAAGTATACAGATAGAAATTTATAAGTTTAAAGTTAAAAATTCGCCTCTGCTCTTAGCTTTTTGAGCAGAGGTAAAAAATAACCCTAATGTGAAGTATTTCGATATAAATAGTTAATGTTAGGGAGGAACATTAATGAAAATAAAAAGATATTATAAAATGGTTGCTTTATTAATATTGCCAGTTGTGTTGTTATTTCTCCTTTCAGGATGCTATGCAAGAAAAGAAGATAAAAAAATGAAGGTAAGAATTGCATTTTTCCCTAACATAACTCATGCCCAAGCATTGGTAGGGAAAGAGCTTGGTATTTTCCAAAAGAGAATAGGCAAGGATGTAAAAGTTGAATATAAGGTTTTCAATGCAGGTCCGGCTGAGATAGAAGCGTTTTTAGCAGATGAGGTTGACATAGGTTATATTGGACCTATACCTGCTATTAACGGATTTGCAAAGACAAATGGAGAAATAAAGATTATTGCAGGAGCTACAAATGGAGGAATGATGCTGGTTTCAAGACGCAATTTGAATATAAAGAGTTTAGATGACTTAAAAGGTAAGAAAATTGCAGTTCCTCAATATGGGAATACTCAGGATATTGTGTTAAGGTTATTACTAAGTAAAGCTGGACTTAAAGATACTACTAAAGGTGGAAATGTTGAAATTATTCAGGCTGAAAATCCAGATATTAAAACTTTGCTTGATAGAAATCAGATAGATGCTGCACTGGTTCCTGAGCCTTGGGGAACAAGGTTGAAAAAAGAAGTAAATAGCAATGTTGTACTTGACAGTAGTCAAATAAGGCGATACATAGATATTCCTACAACAGTAATTATTACTACCACAAAGTTTTTAAAAGAGCATTCTGATATTGTAGAAAAATTTCTCATAGCGCATCTTGAGGTAACAGACTTTATTGAAAAAAATCCTGAAAAATCATATGAAATAATAAATAACCAAATTTCTGAGATAACTTCTAAGCCGCTGCCGGCAGACATCCTAAAAGACTCCTTCAAAAATATCAAACTTTCAAGCGAAATACAAAGAGAATCCTTAGAAAAAGCAATTGAGTCATATTTTGAGTTGGGATATTTAAGAGAAAAGCCAAATATAGAAGAGTTAGTAAACACAGAAATTTTAGATAGAATTAAGAACAAAGAGGTGTATTAAAAATTGGCGTTAGCGGTTGAAAATGTAAGCAAAAAATTTTTATCAAAAAACAAAGAAATAACTGTGTTAGAAAAAATAAATTTAGAAATACAAAAAGGGGAATTTATATGCATTCTTGGTCCCTCTGGGTGTGGCAAATCTACACTTTTGAATATAATAGCAGGTCTTGAAAAACCCTCTGAGGGGAAGGTTTTTTTAAACGGTAAAGAGATTTTGTCACCCGGACCAGATAGGATTGTAATGTTCCAAGAGTCTGCTTTATTTCCATGGCTAAAAGTCATTGACAATGTTGAGTTTGGTATGAAATTACGCGGTGTCCCCAAAAAAGAAAGATATGAAAAAGCACTCAAATACCTAAAGATGGTTCACTTAACAAAGTTTAAAGACGCTTATGTTCACCAATTATCAGGCGGAATGAAACAGAGGGTTGCCTTAGCAAGAGCATTGACGCTTGATTCTGAAGTAATGCTGATGGATGAGCCTTTTGCAGCACTGGATAGTCAGACAAAAAATATCTTATTGCTTGAACTTCAACGAATTTGGTGGGAGACTAAAAAGACAATTATATTTGTAACACATAACATAGAAGAAGCAGTGCTTTTAGCAGATAAAGTTGTGGTTATGTCTTCAAACCCGGGAAAAATCAAAAAGGTTTTTGAAATAAGACTTGCAAGGCCGCGACTTATTGATAATCCTGACATAGTCTATATGATATCTGCTATTATGAAAGAGTTAAAAGATGAGGTGGAAAAGATTGCAAAAGCAGAATACGATAGCGATTGGAGTTTTGAAAAGGACACTGTTTTATATAGCTCTGATAGTAGCTTGGGAATTGGTCTATAGGATTTTTGTTGAGCTTTTTAAGATATGGAAACCTTATGTTTTTCCATCTCCTATCTCAGTGATAGAGACATTTGTGAGACTTTTAAGCGACAATACTTTAACTGTGGCAATGATAGCAACAGTCAGGAGAATGCTTATAGGGTATTTGATTGCTGTTGTTATAGGAGTTGTTGTCGGACTTGCAATTGTAAAGTCTGAATTTTTAGATAAGAATTTAAGACCTCTTATTCTTGGTTTTCAAACACTGCCAAGTGTATGCTGGTTACCGTTTGCTATATTATGGTATGGTCTTTCAGAAAAAGCCATTATATTTGTAACTGCAATAGGTTCTATTTTTTCTATTACACTTGCAGTTGAGTCAGGTATTAAAAATGTCAATCCACTTTATATAAAAGCAGCAAAGACTATGGGTGCAACAGGATTAAGACTTTACTTAAATGTAATAATCCCTGCAAGCCTTCCATACGTTATTTCAGGCATGAAGCAAGGCTGGTCATTTGCATTCAGAGCATTGATGGCAGGTGAGATGCTTTTTGCTACGAAAGGTTTGGGACAAGTGCTCATGGTTGGGAGAGACCTTGCAGATATGAGTCAGGTCATTAGCGTGATGATAGTAACAATTATTTTCGGGCTTGTGGTAGAAAAGGCAATATTTGGCCCTTTAGAAAATCAGATAAGAATTAGATGGGGCCTTAAAAATATATGAAAAATTCATGAGGGAGGTAGAAAAGAATGAAAATTAAGGCAAATGGTAATGAAGTACAAATTGAAAGAGAGATGACAATCTTTGAGATGTTAGATGCTTTAAATGTCTCAATGAAAGAATACGTAACAGTGCAGCTCAACGGTCAAATTATCCCCAGAAGTGAATATGATAAGGTTACAGTAAAAGATGGCGATGAGGTTGAGTTTTTATATTTCATGGGAGGGGGACTATTATGAAGTTAACAGATACCCAACTTGAAAGATACTCAAGACATATCATCCTGAACGAGGTTGGTGCAAAAGGACAGCAAAAACTTTTGGAATCTAAGGTTTTGATCATTGGGACTGGGGGACTTGGTTCCCCTGCTGCAATGTTTTTGGCAGCTGCCGGTGTTGGAACAATCGGGCTTGTCGATTTTGACGCAGTTGAGCTTTCCAATCTTCAAAGACAAATAATACACTTTACACCTGATGTAGGCAAGCCAAAGGTGTTTTCTGCAAAGGAAAAGATAAACCAAATGAATCCTGATGTGGAAGTAGTAACTTATCGTGAAATGGTAAATTCAAGGAACATAATAGACATCATTAAGGATAGAGATTATGATTTTATAATCGACGGCACAGACAACTTTCCAGCTAAATTTTTGATAAACGATGCCTGTGTAATGCTAAAAAAGCCATTTTCCCATGCAGGTATCATAAGATTTGATGGGCAAACCATGACTTATGTGCCAGAGAAAGGGCCGTGCTTTAGATGTATCTTTCAAAACCCACCACCACCTGATGCAGTTCCAACTTGCAGACAGGCAGGAGTTTTAGGTGTGATGGGTGGTATAATTGGCACAATCCAGGCAACAGAAGCAATTAAATATTTGCTTGGAATTGGTGACCTGCTAACAGGATATATCTTAATTTACAACGCTTTGAAGATGGAATTTAGAAAAGTAAAGATAAACAAGAGAGAAAGCTGTGAGGTATGCGGGCCAAATCCAACAATAAAAGAGTTAATTGACTATGAACAGCCTCAGTGTGATTTAAAAAGCTAAAGAAAAAGTTGTTAAAGCAGACGTTGAAAAACAGGAGGGACGAAAAAAATTGATAATATTACCAAAAACATTATATGAAGAAATTTTAACTCATTGTTTAAATAGCTTGCCTATAGAGGCGTGCGGACTTCTGGGTGGAGTTATTGAAGATGAAAAAAGAATTGTCAAAAAAGTTTACTTGCTTACCAATGTAGACCAAAGTCCAGAACATTTTTCAATGGACCCACTTGAACAGTTTGCAGCAGTGAAAGATATGAGAAAAAATGGGTGGGTATTACTTGGCAATTTTCATAGCCATCCAACATCACCTTCAAGGCCATCTGAAGAGGACAAGAGACTCGCTTTTGACAGGGATTTGAGCTATCTTATATTATCACTCATGGACGAAAAAAATCCTGTTTTGAAGTCATTTAGGATATATGAAAGCTATGTGGAAGAAGAAGAGATACAAATCATTTGAAAAAGCAGGGGGTATTTCAAGTGAAAGAGGTAAATTATAATGAACTAAAAAAAGGGGGGTTTATGCGACAGGTCCAAAAAGACCATTTTTCACTAAGATTAAGAGTAGTTGGTGGAAGGTTAACTTCTGAGCAGCTAAAAAAAATATACGAAGTTGCAAAAAAATATGGCAAAGGATATGTTCACTTGACAGCACGCCAGGGTGTAGAGATTCCGTTTATTAAGTTACAGGATATAGAAGCGGTTAAAAAAGAATTATCAGAGGCAGGACTTGAGCCTGGTGCATGCGGACCCAGAGTAAGAACAATTACTGCTTGCCAAGGCAGTAGCATTTGTCCCAATGGAATTATAGACACAACAGAGCTTGCCAATGAGTGCGACAAAAGATATTATGCTCGAGAACTTCCGCACAAGTTTAAAATCGGCATAACAGGTTGTGGTAATAATTGCCTTAAAGCTGAGGAAAATGATTTAGGTATAAAAGGAGCGATAGAACCTGAGTGGGAAGAGAGTAGCTGCACGTTTTGTGGACTTTGCCAGGCTGTATGTCCGGCTAAAGCAATACAAATAGATGAGAAAAACAAGAAGATTACCATAGATAGAGACAAGTGCACCTATTGTGGAAGGTGTGTAAAGTCGTGCCCGACTAATTCATGGAAAGGCAAGCCTGGTTATCTTCTCTATTTTGGTGGTATGTTTGGAAACAACATAGCGCTTGGAAAACAAATTTTGCCAATACTATTTTCAAAAGAGGATGTTCACAAGGTCATTCAAGCTACACTCAAGTTTTACAAAAAATATGGTAAGCAAGGCGAAAGGTTCAGAAATACCTTAGAGAGAGTAGGATGGGATATATTTAAAAAAGAGTTGGAAAAAGCAATAGAAAATAAAGGGAGTGATTTTGATGAGTGATATCAAGGCTGATGTTTTTCTGGACATTACTAATCTTGTATGTCCAATGACGTTTGTAAAAGCAAAAGCCACAATGGAAGATATGGAGGTAGGGCAAATCATAGAGATAAGAATGAACGAGGGTGAGCCCATTCAAAATGTCCCAAGAAGCTTAAAAGAGGAAGGGCATGAGATTTTGAAGGTGATAAATAACAATGATGGGACATATACAATATTTGTAAAAAAGGGTGGGCTGTAATGAGGTTTAATACTTCTTTAATTCACGGAAATATTGGCCCCAAAGAAGATAAGGGGGCAATTAACGTTCCGATATACCAATGTAATTCTTTCCAATATGAAACTGCACGTGAGTTGGAAGAGGTTTTTTCTAGCAAAAAGCCAGGCTTTATATATACAAGGATTAACAATCCCACAGTTGAGGCATTTGAAAGAAGGATAGCATTCTTAGAAGAAGGCATTGCTGCTGTTGCCACATCGTCTGGCATGGCAGCAATTGCCTTAGCAATATTGAATTTAGTAAGAAGTGGAGATGAAATTGTATCAGCAAGTGGCATTTTTGGTGGCACATATTCATTGTTCAGATCATTTGAAAACCTTAGTATTAAGACCAGATTTGCAAAAGATAGTAGCCTTGAGAGCTTTGAAAAGCATCTAACAGAGAAAACTAAAGTAATTTTTATCGAAACGATAGGAAATCCGAGACTTGATGTGCCAAATATCAGACAAATAGCTGAGCTTGCGCATAAGCATGGTATTGCACTTATTGTTGATAGCACTGTCACAACACCGTATCTTATAAAACCCTTAAAACTTGGTGCTGATGTAGTGGTTCATTCAACGTCAAAGTTTATTAATGGAAGCGGCAGCTGTATTGGCGGAATTGTAGTTGCAAGCGGTAACATGAAAATTGATTACGATAAGTATCCGTTGCTAAAAGATTACAAAAAGTATGGTGAATTTGCATATATCGCAAGACTTCGAAATAATCTTCTGAAGGATTTTGGTGCCTGTATATCGCCTTTTAATGCATTTCTAAACACAATAGGGCTTGAAACCCTTGGTGTGCGTATGCAAAAGATTTGCGAAAATGCTCTTAGTCTTGCCAAGGCCCTAAAGGAAAATAAAAAGGTAGTTTCAGTAAATTATCCTGGGCTTGAGGAAAGTATATATTATCAGCTTGCAACAGAACAGTTTGGAGGTAAATATGGAGCAATTTTAACAATACGGGTTGGAACCAAGGAAAATGCATTTAAAGTGATAGATTCACTAAGGTATGCCATAAACTCAACCAATATAGGAGATGTAAGGACACTTGTTGTACATCCCGCATCAACTATATATGTAGGTTTTTCCGCTGAAGAAAAAGAAGCTATGGGTGTTTATGAAGATATGATAAGAATATGTGTTGGCCTTGAGGATGTAGAAGACATAATAGAAGATTTTTACCAGGCACTTGAAAAGATTTAAAATGGCATGTTTCCCAAAACTAAAGAAGGGTGATAAAGTAAGATGAACTTTGAAGTGAAGATGCTAAAAACTGACATACTCATAATTGGTGGTGGAACAGCTGGGTGTTTTGCTGCCATAGCAATTGCTGAAAAAGCGCCAAACGTGAGTGTTTTAATTGCAGAAAAGGCAAACATTAAGCGAAGCGGATGCCTTGCTGCAGGTGTCAATGCTCTCAATGCCTATATCACAGAAGGAGAAACTCCCGAGACGTACCTGCAGTATGTCAAGGAGGATTACGAAAATATCGTAAGAGAAGATTTGGTATACACTATGGCCTTAAGATTAAATGAGGTTACAAAGAAGATTGAATATATAGGTCTTGTCATCTTAAAAGATTCAAATGGAAAATATTTAGCAAGAGGTAAAAGAAACATAAAAATAAACGGCGAAAATATAAAACCAATTTTAGCAAAAGCAGTTGAGAGTAAAGAAAATGTTAAAGTGCTAAATCATGTGAATATCATTGATTACATCGTCAAAGACAGTAAAGTAATAGGGGCATATGGATTCTCTATAAATAGTAATGTTTTCTACATTATCATCGCCAAAGCAGTGATTTGTGCAACAGGTGGTGCTGCAGGGCTCTACAGGCCTAACAACCTTGGATTTTCAAGACACAAGATGTGGTATCCACCTTTTAATGTAGGTTCAGGATATGCAATGGGAATCAGAGCAGGTTGCGAGATGACAAGTTATGAAGTTAGATTTATAGCTCTTCGCTGCAAGGATACTTTAGCGCCAACAGGAACAATAGCTCAAGAGGTAAAAGCTGAGTTTATCAATTCAAAAGGTGAGTACTATGAAAAAAGATATGGAAGACCTACCACATACAACAGAGTATTTTCAACAGTTGAGGAAATGAAAGCAGGCCGAGGTCCGTGTTATTTAAAAACAGTAGGGATTTCTAAAGAGGACGAGCAGAGGCTAATAAAAGCATATCTTCACATGGCACCATTGCAGACACTTAAGTGGATTGACAGTGGCAAAGGGCCGTCGGTTGAGAATGTCGAAATTGAAGGCTCAGAGCCATATATTGTTGGTGGGCATTCAGCAAGTGGTTATTGGGTAGACACAAAAAGGCAAACAACCTTAAAAGGCCTATTTGCAGCAGGAGATGTTGTTGGTGGTTGCCCTCACAAATATGTAACAGGCTGCTTTGCAGAGGCTGAAATAGCTGCAAATTCTGCATTGGAGTATATAAAAGATAAAGAGTTTGAAACCTTAGATATATCCTCCATAGAACAAAAAATCAATGAGGTGCAGAGATTTTTCACCAATACTTCTCCTTTGTACACCACAGAAGAATTAGAAGAAGCTATGCAAAAAGTAATGGATGTTTATGCTGGTGGGATTTCGACAGGTTATGCGTACAATCTAAAAGGGCTACAAATTGCTAAAGAAAGAATAGAAGAACTTTTTACACTTGCTCAGAGATTAAGAGCCGAAGATACTTACCAGCTTATGAAAATTTATGAGCTTATTGATAGACTCTATGTTTGCAAAGTTTTGCTACATCATTTAGAAGCAAGGAAAGAAACAAGATGGAGAGCATTCCAAGAATTTGTTGATTATCCTTATAAGGACGATGAAAACTTTTTGAAGTATGTGAATTCCCGATTTGAAGACGGCCAAGTCAAGATAATTTTTAGAAGCTTAGTAAAAAAGGATGAGGTATATGAGCATAAGGATTGACAGACAAAGATGTATTGGATGTGGAAAATGCGCTGAAATTTGTCCAGGCAATTTAATTGTGATAGATGAAGATAAGAAAGCATTTATCAGAGACCCACGTGATTGCTGGGGCTGTGCTGCATGTGTAAAGGAGTGTAAATTTTCTGCAATCAGATATTTTTTAGGTGCAGACATTGGGGGAAATGGAACAACTATGTATGTAGAAAAAGAAAATGATGAGATTATGTACTGGTACTTTGAAAAACCCAGCGGCGAAAAAGAAATGATTGTACAGAATCTCAAAGATAACACCACATATTAGGAGGGAAGAATAAAATGGATCACTTAGATAGATTAGAAGCAGAAAGCATATACATTTTGAGAGAGGCTTATAGCAAATTTAGCAAGATAGCAATGCTATGGTCAATAGGAAAAGATTCGACAGTCCTTTTGTGGTTGGTCAAAAAAGCATTTTTTGGACATTGCCCATTCCCGCTGATTCATATAGATACCACATATAAAATTCCAGAAATGATAAAGTACAGGGATAAATTAGCAAAAGAATACAACCTTGATTTAATTGTCCACATAAATGAAGAAGCACTAAAGCAAGGGATGGGGCCTGAGAAGGGAAGACTTGTTTGCTGCAAAGCACTAAAGACTGACGCACTTCAGCAGGTGATTAATAAATACAAATTTGAAGCTTTGATCCTTGGCATCAGAAGGGATGAAGAGGGTTCAAGGTCTAAAGAGAGGTTCTTTAGCCTGAGAAATGAGGATTCTGAATGGGACTATACAAATCAGCCACCTGAGTTTTGGAATCAGTTCAATACAGATTTTCCAAAAGGAAGCCATGTAAGAGTTCATCCTTTGCTTAACTGGACAGAAATTGATATTTGGATGTACATCAAACGTGAAAACATCCCAGTCATTGATTTGTATTTTGCTAAAAATGGTAAGAGGTATAGATCTCTTGGATGTGCACCTTGCACATTCCCTGTTGAATCAAACGCAACAACAATTGATGAGATAATCGAAGAGTTAAAAAATACCAAAATTAACGAAAGAGCAGGAAGAGCTCAAGACCAAGAAGATGCATATGCAATGCAAAAACTGAGAAAAGAAGGGTACATGTAAGACTATGCATGAGGAGGTATTTGAAGTTATGACAGCAAGAGAACTGCTCAAGATTGTAGTAGTAGGTCATGTTGACCATGGTAAATCAACAATAATTGGAAGACTTTTGTATGATACTAAATCTGTCCCAGAGACTGCAATAGAAAAAGTAAAGAGAATAAGTAAAGAAAAGGGCAGACCTTTTGAATATGCTTATCTTTTAGATGCGTTAGAAGAAGAACAAAAACAAGGAATTACAATTGATACAACCCAGATAAAATTTTCAACCCCAAAGAGAGACTATTTAATTATAGATGCTCCCGGGCACAAGGAATTTCTCAAAAACATGGTTTCAGGTGCTGCAAATGCAGAAGCAGCACTTCTTGTTATTGACGCTACTGAAGGTGTACAAGAACAATCTAAAAGACATGCATATATTCTATCACTTTTGGGTATCCAAAAGGTATATGTTATAGTTAATAAAATGGATATGATAGGTTTTTCAGAGGAAAAGTTCAAAGAAATCAAATATGAAATCTCAACCTTTTTGGACAAGCTCAACGTATATCCTCAAAAGTATATTCCAGTATCAGGCTTTTTAGGAGAGAACATAACAAGAAAGTCTGATAAAATGCCATGGTACAAAGGAGAGCCTTTGCTTGAGGCTTTGGATCTTTTTGAAAAAGACAAAGAATTGGAAGACAAAGCTTTGAGATTTCCTATACAGGATGTGTACAAGTTTGATCAGAGGAGAATCATCGCTGGCAAAATTGAGTCTGGAAGATTAAAAGTGGGAGATGAGATAAAAATCCTGCCTGAAGGAAAGGTTAGCAAAGTCAAATCTATTGAATTTTGGCCAGAAAACAATAAGAAGGATGAAGTTATAGCAGGAATGTCTGTAGGGATTACTATTGAAGATGAGTTTTTTAACAAAAGAGGAGAGATTATTGTTCATAAAGATGATAACACTTTATATGTTTCAGATACATTCAGGGCAAATCTGTTTTGGCTTGGGAAAAAGAATCTTGTAAGAAACAAAACATATAAGCTAAAGCTTGTAACACAAGAGACAGAATGCGAAATTATTTCAATAGACAAAGTTATTGACGCTACAACTCTTGAGACTATTGAGAATGCTAATGAAGTTCGAACAAACGATGTTGCAGAAGTAACTATCAAAACAAAGGAAAAGATTTGCTTTGATGAATTTAAAGCAAATTCTTCAACAGGAAGATTTGTTTTGGTAGATGGTTATGATGTTTCTGGTGGTGGGATTGTATCAGGCTTAGCAGATTTGAAAGAAGAGGTAACTAAGCTTGTAAAAGAAGATTTGGAAATGATTGTTAGCTGCTTTGATGAGTATTACTATTTGCTACCCGAAGGTATTATCAGAAGATATTCTAAACACCACAGAACATTCAAAGTAGGAGATGCTGTTCCTATTGAAAGTGAGACTTATTCTTATCCTGACAGCTTTGATATTATTGATTTGAACAGTAAGCTCATTGCCAAAATTAGAAAAGGTTGCTTGAGTGACTTAATAAACTTGGATGGGTACACCTATAGTGAACTGCCAATTATAACAGCAGAGGGCTTTTACGTGAAAGTAAACTCAATCGAAGAATTTAAAAATTTTAAGGCCGAATTAGTTCAATTAAATGAAAAAGATAACTTCCTTTTAACCACGTTTGCCAATAAGTGGTTTGATATATCTAAAAATAGAACTTTCAGATTCGGGATATAGACATTATTTTATCTCTTAATAGAAGGGGGTGGTGGATACTTTTTTCAATTTTGTTTATTTGCGGTGTAATTATAAAGGTGTTTTATAAACTCTTCAAATAAGTTTGATTTGAACTTGTCTTTATGATAAATGATACTAAATTTTCTTTCAAATCTAATATTTTCGATATTAACTTTCGCAAGCCTGCCATCTCTTATTTCCTTTTCCACAGCCAGCTTAGAAATGACTGAAACGCCTATATTAGCTTCGATGGCCTTTTTTATGGCTTCGGTACTGTTAAGCACATATTTTATTCTGTATCTCACATTATTTTTTGCCATTGTTTGTTCAAAGACTTCCCTTGTTCCGCTTCCCTTTTCTCGCATGATTATATCCTCATTTTCAATCTCTTCAGGGGAGATACTTCTTTTCTCTGCCCACCTGTGGTTTTTTGAGGATACAAGATACAATTCGTCATCTATATAAGGTATTACAACAATGTCCCTTGAATGCACTGGTCCTTCCACAATACCAAGATCTATAGCATTGTCAAGTATTAGCTTTTCTATTCCTGCTGTGTTGTCAATTGTAAAATAAACATCTACGCTATATTTTTCTCTGAAATCACCAATTATTTTCGGAAGCAGATAAATTCCTACTGTGGTACTTGCTCCTACATTTAGTCTTCCCATCCTCATGTTTCTCACATCATAAAGGATATTTTCTGCTTCTTTAACAAGATTGAGTATACGCCTTCCGTAGCTGTAAAGTATCTCACCAGTGTATGTGAGGCTAAGCTTTTTGCCTATTCTGTCAAAGAGTTTGATCTGAAATTCTCCTTCTATTTGTGATATAGCCTGGCTTACAGCAGGTTGTGACATATAGAGTTTTTTTGCGGCAGCAGACATACTTTTTAGCTCGCAAACGGTGACAAAAATCTCTATATCTCTAAGGGTCATACCTGTCACCTCATATAACAACAATGTTATCAAGAATAATAGTACCATATTGTTTTACTAATAACAAAGGCAAAATGAATATTTTTATTATCTTCTTAACGGATGTAAGTTCTATTTTAGACTTTTATAATGGACATGTAAAGATTGGTAGTTGTAGATATATAAGAAATCATTATTAATGTTATAACCATTTCTTATTGGACTGGGATTTTTACAGGTGTTATACTTATGATAAAGTTAATTATTTGACAAAGTGATTGTAAGTAGTCTTAGGTTAACACACATTGAAGGGAGAGAGAGTATGAGTTACTGTGTAAGCACTAAAAGAATGAATGAAATTTTAAAAGCATTACAAAAAGACTACAAGATATATGCCCCTGTGCGTTTTGAAAAGCGAGGTCGTTATTCAGACACAGATTTAATTCGATATGCAGAAATTAACTCGATTGAAGATGTAGTCTATGACGAGAAATCACATTTTTCACCAAAAGAAGTAATCTATCCGATTACCCAAGCACTATTCTACTTTACCGAAGATGAATACAGAGAAAGCAAAGTGGATGACAAGAAGATTCTAATATTTGCCCGTTCCTGTGATATAAACGGTTTTAGGCGACTTGACACTATTTTTCTCAAAAACGGTGGTACAGAAGATATCTACTACAAGCGTTTACGAGAAAAAATAAAGTTTATTTTGATGGAATGCAAAGAAGGATGGAATAGTTGTTTCTGTGTCTCAATGGGTTCCAATAAAACAGACGACTACAGTTTAGCAGTTAGATTTGACGGGGATAACATACTGGTAGAAGTAAAAGACGATGAATTTGTCAATTTATTTTCCAATGAAAGAGAAATAGAATTTATCCCTGAATTTGTTACTTCTAACCCAACAAAAGTTAACATCCCTGAAATTGATAGCCAAGAGTTGTTAGAAAAAATTTACAACCTTGACATGTGGGAGAATTATAATTCAAGATGTATAAGCTGTGGAGCATGCAGCGCAGTGTGCATAACTTGCAGCTGTTTTAACACATTAGATATCATATACAGCGAAAATGGAAGGGTAGGAGAGAGAAGAAGGGTCCAAACAAGCTGTATGCACGAAGATTTCACAACAATGGCGGGGGGTTGGAGCTTTAGAAAAACTACTGGAGAGCGGATGAGGTTTAGAACTCTGCACAAGATCTACGACTATAAACTTCGCTTTAAAGAGGAGCATATGTGTGTTGGCTGTGGACGTTGTGAGGAAAGATGTCCTAAACTAATATCTTTTTCTTCTACTATTAATCGTTTATATGATGAGGTGGAAAAACTTAAAAAAGGAGAAGTAAGCCGGACAAGAGAACAAGCACAATCAACTGAGGAGGGAAAATAAAATGAGCGAAAATATAATGCTTCCCCATCCACATAAAATAATAGACATTATTCCCGAAACAGAAGACGTATATACCTTTAGAGTAGAAACCAGCGCAAAAGTTAAACATGGACAATTTTTTCAGGTATCTATACCTAAAATTGGAGAAGCTCCTATATCAGTAAGTTGTATGGGTGAAAATTGGGTGGAGCTTACTATAAGGAAAGTAGGTAAGCTTACCAATGAGATATTCAATTTAAAGCCAGGTGATAAGATATTTATGCGCGGACCTTACGGCAATTCATTTCCGATAGAGGAATTTAAGGGCAAACATTTGGTTGTAATTGCCGGTGGTACTGGAGTTGCTCCTGTGAGAAGTTTTTTAAAGTATTTTTACGAAAATCCAGATGAAATAAAATCACTGCACTTTATTGCTGGATTTAGGGATGAAAAGAATATTCTGTTTAGAGAGGATCTAAAAAAATTCAAAACAAAATTTAACACAATTTATACTCTTGATAGAGATAAAATAGAAGGTTTTGAAGTTGGCCTTGTTACCGAACACATTAAGAAAATACCATTCAATACATTTGAGGATTATAATGTAGTAATCGTAGGACCTCATGTTATGATGCACTTTGCTGCTTTAGAATGTTTAAAAAACGGAGTAGCTGAAGAAAAAATTTGGGTATCGTTTGAAAGAAGAATGTCCTGTGGTGTTGGCAAGTGCGGTCATTGTAAAATAAATGAAGTATATGTTTGTTTAGAAGGCCCTGTTTTTAATTATACCAAGGCGAAAAATTTACTGGACTGATGAGGAGGAGGAATTAAAATGGGTTACGATATTGATGTAGAAAAACTTCGTAGAAACTGCTATCGTCAGTCAAAAGTACGAGGCGAATTTATGCTTCAAATGCGTGTTCCTGGTGGTGTAGTAAGTGCTAAATATTTTCCAATGTTTAAATATATAGCAGAAACGTGGGGAAATGGTGAAATTCACTTAGGAATGAGGCAGACAATTTCAATTCCTGGTATTAAATATGAAAATATAGCGGCAGTTAACAGATATATAAGGTCTTATATTGAGGATATAGAAGTAAAGTTGTGCGGAGTTGAGATGGAAGTTAATGACAATGGATATCCGACCATAGGTGCTCGTAATATAATGGCTTGCATAGGCAATCGTCATTGCATATATGCTAACATTGACACAACAGATCTGGCCAGGAAGATAGAAAAGATTATATTCCCCAGCGATTATCACATAAAGTTAAGTATATCAGGATGCCCTAACGACTGTGGCAAAGCTCACTTTAATGATTTCGGTATAATTGGTATCACAAAAACAGAATACGATTATGAGCGTTGTATAGGGTGTAAAAAATGTGTGGAAGCATGTGCACGCCATGCAACAGGGGTTTTATCTGTTGAGAAAGGTAAAATTGTCAAAGACAATTGCTGTTGCGTCGGTTGTGGCGAATGTGTACTTGTGTGCCCGACCGGGGCTTGGACCAGGAACCCTAAAAAATTCTACAGGGTATTGATCGGCGGCAGAACAGGAAAGCAAACACCTCGTATGGGAAAAATCTTTTTAAACTGGGTTACAGAAGATGTGGTTTTGGGGGTACTTAAAAACTGGGAGGCATTTTCTGCTTATGTTTTGAATAATAAGCCTCAATATCTCCACGGCGGACACCTTATTGATAGAGTGGGATATGAGAAATTTAAAGAAATGATATTAAAAGATGTCCAACTAAACCCAGAAGCTATGGTAGCTCAAAGAGTTTTGTGGACAGAAACCGAATATAGATCTAACTTTAACTTAAAACCTGTAAACCAGCGTTAACATTCATCTTCTGAATAATCTAAAACCTATGGGCTACTATAATAGTAGTCCACTCTTTTTTATCATCTTCTGCCCTTTGTTTTAAATATTTTACCAAAATTTTTCAAGGAGGGGAGTAGTCATGGAGAAAAAATACGTCAATAAAGGGTTTATACAGCAGTTAGATGGCAGTTACGCTGTTGTAATTCATCCTGTCAATGGGTATCTTGAACCAGAACAGTTAGAGACTATCTGGAGGCTGGCTAAGCAATATGGAGGTGCGAAGCTTACAGTTACTCAGGCTGTAATGATTTTTGGCATAAAGCCAGAGGATTTTGACAAAATAGCTGAAGAGTTAGAGAAAGTTCGCTTGCCTTTGGCTGATATTGGGCCAGTAGTGCGAAATGTTAAAGTATGTTCTTGTGAGCATTGCAAACGTGTAATTCGCGACGTTACACCTCTGGCGGCGCAAATCAATCAGTGCCTTGCAGGGCTTGCAACGCCGAAAAAATTTAAGATTGCTGTAAATGGTTGTCCTAATTCATGCGTTGAGGCACAACTAAATGATTTGGGCATCATTGCAGTCAAAGACGGCTATTGGATTTACCTTGGAGGCAAAGGAGGTCGTCAGCCACAATTAGGTACTCGCTTAGATGTGGTTATAAAAGAAGAACATCTAATCGACACTGTTAAAAGGATTGTTAATGGCTATATTAAGGTTGCACAAAACGAACGATTGGCTGAAGTTATTAACCGCATGGGGTTTTTACCATTCCTCAGAATAGCATTAGCATGGAATAGTGAAGGAATCAAGACATGCATAGGTGCGCGCTATTGCAAAAATGGCGTTGGTGATGTCCATGCTATGGCTGAGCGCATAGTATCCTCTGGCAATTTACAAGGAAATATAACTATCAGTGGTTGTGGTAATGCATGTGCTATGGATAAGGAAGCAGATTACAATGTTGTCGTTTTAAAAGATAGAGTATGGGTATATAATAAAAATGGCGAAATGGTTGTTATTGATGGGGACCAGTTACCAGAGTATCTTAGAAAAAATGGTATTTTAAAATAAAGCGAAAAAGTAAAGATTTGGAAAGATATTTTTAACATTTCGCATGGGTAACTGAAAAGATGACAGAAAGGAGGGAGTGGATGAACGAATTAAAGGTGCTCTTCCATATCAACGAATCTAGTAGGTGGCAGATGGTGCTCATTAATATCACTAATTTTTTAAATGATGTTGGGCAAAACAATGCTAACGTTGAAGTAGTGATTAATGGCGAAGCAGTTTCTATTTTTAAAAATAAATGCCAGCAAGCTGAAAGTGGTAGTTTGTGCAATGTATCAACTAATTTGTCGCTTTTGGAACAGATGGAGAAATTATCAGAGGTAGGAGTGAAATTTACAGCATGCCGGAATGCTCTCAAAGCGCAGCTTATCGATGAAGAGAGCATTCCCGATTTTGTAAGGGTTGTGCCAGCTGGCATAACAGAAATTGTAAGAAAACAGGCAGAAGGGTATGCTTATATCAAGCCTTGATTTATATGTCTTAAATTTAAAATAAGGCAGGTGAATAAGAATGATGAAAGAATTTGTAGATTCTCATGTACATGTTTCATTGCTTCCATTTGAGGGATGGGAAAATATGGCCCTGGCAGGAGTAAAGAAAGTTATTAGCTGCTCACTATTTTTTGGAGCAAAACATGCCGAAACACTCTTTGATCATTTCCATCAGATGTTAACTCTTTCTATGAGTATTGCTGCCAAAAATGGTATTAAGCTTTACGTTACCATTGGAATTCATCCCATGGGAATACCGGATGATTGGACCAGAGTGATCGACGCTCTTCCAGACTACCTTAAAATGAGTGGTGTAATTGGTCTTGGTGAGATTGGGCTACATGAGGGAAACAAGCGGGAGCAGGAGGTCCTCCATGAGCAATTGAAGATTGCCAAGGAATATGGGGCTGCAGTAATCCTTCATACTCCTCCAGAGAACAGGGTCGAAATTACCAATAAAACAATTGAAATTGCTGCTAAGGTAGGAATAGAACCCCGAAAAGTGATAATAGACCATGCTAATTTAGATATTATTGACTTAATCGAAGACTTTGGTGCTGTGCCCGGTCTTACAATTCGCCAGGATGGTCTTACTCCTCAACTGTTGCTGAATTATCTGGAACGTTTCCAACGAGGTGTACTAAATAGCGATTACAGCAATTTAAGACCTAATGATCCTCTCAGCGTGCCCAGGACAGTACGATACTTAGAATTAAACCAAGCTTATTCAGAACTCATTGGTCGAATTTCACGATACAATGCTGAGGAAGTTTTTGGTATTTGAACGCTCGGCAAGGAGTAAATCCATAATGAAGGAGATGAAAGCATGCCGGTCAAGAATGACCAAGATGAACTTCTTGATTTAACAATCCTTGCCTACCTCAAAAAGCTTGGACCGGAATACGCAAAACTTCTGGCGATACGTCTGGGTTTATCCTTGGAAGAAACCAGAAAGCGACTACAAAGTCTGGAGGAGAGAGGACTTATCAAGCGAGTGGAAAGAAGAATAGTTAAATATTACCATCGTCGACGAAAAAGTGTTAAGCATCGAAATCACACATATTATGAGCTTACCAGAGAAGGAGAACTTTTTTTAAGAGAGGCTAAGAAGAAAATTGATATTAATTTGGACATCGAGTATCCTAAAAGGTAAAGTAACTCCTCTAAAGATTCTCCTCAGAAAATTAAAAACACGGTAGATTTGAAAGAAGCTTAAGCCATCAGGGAGTAACTTCAACATCTTTATATAGTCTACAGCAACTGTGTTTACTCAAGCTTGCTGGTCCCTCAAGAGAATTGCACTAAGATGTGCAACATGATAGAATTTCTCTTGAGGGTAATTTAATATCCAAAAGAATTAAGGTTTTAACCGATGGTGGGGCTGATGCATTTGGATACAAAAGAAATTAATAGCAATCATATTACAGAGCGCAAAAAAAATACCAGAGGTTAATCAAACTGATAGATTGAAAAAAGTAAAATAACTTATAACAAGAATCACATAGGGCTTTTTTAATAAGAACACTTAATAATCCAAAAACCTTCGGAGATGATGTTTTGTGCTATGGATCATTGGAATCAATCACAAAGTAGAAGTTGATACCAGACAAAAATTTTCTCTGACAAAGACCAAGTTACAAGAAAAGTTGATTAGTTTAAAAAAATTAGCAAATGAAGTCATAATTCTCAGTACCTGCAACAGAACAGAAATCTACTTCTTTTCAGAAGAGTATGTGGACATAGAAAAAATATTCACTGAACTTGACTGGGATAAGAGATATATGCATTTATTTTATATTTACAAAGACAAAGATTGTATAAAACACCTATTTGAAGTTGTATGCGGCTTTGATTCACTTTTAATTGGCGAAGAACAAATTGTTGCTCAGGTAAAAGAAGCAAAAGAGATTGCGAAGCAGGTGGGCGGTAAAAATCCAGTCCTTGAAAGGCTTTTTGAGGTTGCCTTAAAATGTTCAAAGGAATTTCGAACAAAGTCAAGGTTAAACGAGCATCCCATCACCATCGCATCAGTTGTTGGAAAGGTTTTGAAAGAATCAAATATCAGAAAAATTGCTATAATTGGACTTGGAAATATTGGATTTTCATTTTGCAACTACTTTAAAAACTCAGATGTGGACAAAGTATTTTTAATTGGGCGCAAAAACGAGAGAATTGACCAATTTGTCAAGCTATATCCTGAAAAATTTGAGTATAGCGACAAAAAAGATGCAATCTCAGAAGCACAATGCCTGATATGCTCAACATCTGCGCCACATGCAGTTGTCCACAAAGATGATATACCAGAGGGAAAAAATCTGCTCATATTTGACCTTGCTGTACCAAGAGATGTGGATGTTGAGGTGTATAAACTTCCGAACGTTAAAGTGATTGATATAGACCAAGTTCATAAGATAGATACCATTAACAGGGAATTTAGGATTTCCAAGATGCAAGAGAATTACCATATAATTGAGAAATATGTTGATGAGTTTATTGATTGGCTTGAGTTTAGGAAATATAAAGGCTTAATTATGGATATGAAAAAGCACGCAGAGGAATTGGGCAGAATGCAGGTGAAGTATCTAAAGAATGTTGATAGCGAAGAAATAGAAAAAATTGAAAGCGTCTTGATAAGGATGGCAAATCTATATATTGATAGGGCAATTGAGGTTTTAAGAGAGGCACACAAAGAGGGAAGTGGTGAAATTTGCTCAAACCTGATAAAGAGGATATTCTTGAAATAGATTCAGGCTTTGAAAATCTTATGCATATTGGACTTGTAGCAAATAACATTAAGGTGGGGGTTATAGGAGCAGGAAAAGCTTCTTTGATAAAAACCAAAACCTTTTTAGGAGCTGGTTGCAAGGTTGAAGTTTTATCGACAAGGTTTGATATAGGCTTCAGAGAGTTGAAAAGTGGATATCTAAAACTCAAAAGAGGGAAATTTCGCAAAAGTTTTTTAAAGGATAAGCACATAGTTGTAATTGGGGTGTCAAACAGAAAGCTTGAAAAAAGAATTATCTGGCACTGCAAAAGACTAAATAAACTATATCTGGTGTGCTCAGATTATAAGCTCGGAAACTTAAGACTTGGTGCTCAAAAAAGAACTGATGAATTTGTTTTTAGCTTGTCAATAAATAGGGGAAATCCGAAACTTTCGAAATATCTTACACAGAAAGTTCTCAATTTTCTTCAGAGTTTTGCCATGTTCTGCAAATGGGCAACTGATTTGAGAGAAAAATTAAAGCATCATCCACAAAAGGACCAAATATTGGAATTCGTTTGTTCAGATGACTTTTATTATTTTTTCAAAAAAGGATATGCTAATAAGATTATAGAATTGTTTTACGAAGATGTTTTAAATTTTGAGGTGACAAGATGAAAAAGTTAAGAATTGGCGCAAGGGACAGCAGACTCAGCAGAATTCAAGTTGATATTGTGGCAAGAAAAATCAAGCAAACCTTAGGTATTGAATGTGAATTTGTTCCTATAAAAACAAAAGGAGATATTGACAAAACAAAAAGCCTAAAAGACTTTAAAAGTCCAGGTGTATTTGTAAAAGAGATTGAACGTGCACTTTTAACGAGGGAAATAGATTTAGCTGTGCACAGTCTAAAGGACTTGCCTTGTGAAATAGACAGTAATTTTGAGATTGTGGCAGTTGTTGAAAGAGAGGATCCCAGAGATGTGCTTGTATCAAAAGATGGTGTGGGATTCTACCAGCTAAAGCCAAACGCAAAAATTGGAACAAGTAGTTTAAGAAGAGAGGTACATTTAAAAAATTTAAGAGAAGATATACAAGTTGTTAATATAAGAGGCAATATAGAAACACGACTTTCAAAGATTGAGTCAGAAGGGCTTGATGGAGTTATAGTTGCCTATGCTGCACTAAAGCGGTTAAACTTAGATTCTTATGTAAGTTATATTTTTGATATAAATGAAATTACACCTTGCCCTGGTCAGGGGGCAATATGCATTGAGTGCCTTAAAGATAGTCCCTATAAAAGCATCTTAAGTAAAATAAACGATGTTAATGCATATATCCAAACCCAGTTTGAAAGGCTTGTTTTGAAGTTTTTGGGAGGAGGGTGTCATTCGTCGATTGGTGTTTTTTGTAAAACAGACCAGGACAAAATTTATGCATTTGCTTCCCTTTTAAGAGGTGATAAATTAGTAAAAGCAAGTATTGAGGGTGACAAAGCTGACTTTTTGTCTCTTGCAAATAAGCTAAGTAAGATGCTTGAAAGTTAGTTTATGGTAAGACTTGTGTGAAGTTAATTTTCCAAAGGAGGATTAGTATATTGAAAGTTGGAAAGGTATATATTGTTGGGGCTGGTCCATACATGGAGGACTTGATAACAGTAAAGTGTCTGAATGCTATAAAAACTGCTGATGTAATAATTTACGATAGGTTAATAAACAAAAATTTGTTGAAGCTTGCAAAAGATGATGCAATTTATATCTACTGTGGTAAAGAACCAAAAAAACATGTACTTTCTCAGGACAGAATTATAAACTTGATGATAGAGTATGCAAAAAAAGGTTTTAATGTTGTTCGGCTAAAAGGTGGAGACCCATATATATTTGGAAGGGGAGCAGAAGAGGCAGAAAAACTATTTGAAAATAACATACCTTTTGAGATTATTCCTGGTGTTAGTTCATTTTACTCTGCTTTAACCTTTGCGGGTATTCCTATCACGTATAGAAAGCTTGCACGTGAATTTCATGTGTTTACTGGGCACACGTGCGATGATAAAGAACTGAATTGGAACATAATTTCTAAACTTGATGGAACTTTAATATTTCTCATGTCTGCCGAAAATATTGAAAGTATCTCACAAAAACTGATTTTACACGGCAAACAGCCTCAAACTCTTGCTGCAGCAGTAATTAATGCAACAACTGGTCGGCAGAAAGTAATTAGCGGGTATTTAGAAGACTTTGCAAGTGGAAAGTCTAAAAATCAAATTGCATCGCCAATGGTATTTGTGATAGGTGAGGTTATAAAATTTAGAAATAAGCTTTCTTTTTATGAGAATTTGCCTTTATTTGGTAAAAGAGTTTGTATCACACGTCCCAAAAATGTCTCAAGGAATATAAAAAGTTTGCTATTCAGTCTTGGTGCGGACGTTGTTGATGGTTGCTGCTCAAAACTGGTTCTCCATAGGGAGGAGATTGATAAAATTTTAAACTCTTTGCCTGAATACAATATATTGGTATTTACGAGTGTAAATGGTGTTGATAGTTTTTTTGACTACTTGATTGAAAAAAATATAGATGTGAGAAATATTAAAGGTGACTTTGCTGCAATAGGTAAAAAAACTGCACTTTCACTCCAAAAGAGAGGATTTAGGGTAAAATATATTCCAGATGAACATTCATCAGATGGTTTGATCAAGATTTTCGAGAATGAAGTTGATAAAAGCAAAAAGATATTGACTGTGCAGTCAAAAAATGCAGGAGATTACCTCAAAAATTCCCTTGAAAGCTTGGGATTTGAGGTTGATACCATCTTTGCATATTCAATGGAATTTACTAAAAACCCAAATGATGCAGTTTACGATTCAGACATATTTGTATTCACAAGCTCAGGAATGTTTAGACACTTTATAGAATGCTATGGGGTTGAAGTGCTTTCTAATAAAATAGTTATTTCAATTGGTGAGCATACCCAAAAGACATTGGAAAGTTTCGGTATTAAAAGTATCATTAGTAATGAGGCAACCGATGAGGGAATAGTAAATAAGATTTTAGAGGTGGTCAAAAATGGAGTTTAAAAGATTGAGAAGGTTAAGACAGACTAAGGCTTTAAGAGAACTTTTTTATGAAACAAGACTTTACAGCAAAGGGTTTATTTTTCCCCTGTTTGTTGATGATGGTAAAAACGTGTTTGAAAGAATGCCGCAATTAGATGGCATTGTGAAGGTATCTGTTGACAGACTACATGAAATTTTGGATGAGATCAAGAAAGCTGACATTGGCGGTGTAATTTTATTTGGTGTGACTTCACAGAAAGATGAGATGGGCAGTTATGCTACCAAGGATGATGGGGCAGTCCAGCAGGCAATAAGGAAAATAAAAGAATATTCCGAAGATATATTGGTGTTTGCAGATGTGTGCCTTTGTGAGTACACATCACATGGACATTGTGGTATTTTGAAAGGTGATAAAATAGATAATGATAAGACAATAGAGGTTTTAGGCGAGATAGCATTATCTTATGCAAAAGCAGGGGCAGACATAATTTGTCCATCTGATATGATGGACGGAAGGGTTGCCGCTATCCGAAAAAAGCTTGACAGTCACGGATTTGTTTATACTCCCATCATACCATACAGTGCAAAGTTTGCCTCCTCACTTTATGCACCATTTAGAGATGTAGCAAACTCACGGCCTGCTTTTGGCGACAGAAAAAGTTATCAAATGCCATATCAAAACAAAAGAGAAGCTCTGCGAGAGATAGAAGCTGACATTTTAGAAGGCGCCGATGCTGTAATTATAAAACCTGCCTTGACATCACTTGATGTAATTTCTGTGGCAAAAGAGAAATTCAATATTCCTATTATAGCTTATAATGTTAGCGGCGAGTATGCCATGGTAAAAAGTGCAGGCAAATTGGGTTTTTTGAATGAAGAAGAGGTTGTAATTGAGATATTGACTGCAATAAAGAGGGCAGGTGCTGATGCGATTATAACATACCATGCTTTAGAAGCTGCAAGGATATTGAATGGAAAGGAGCTTTAAAAATGAGACTTGACAAAAGTAAAGAAGTATTTGACAAGACCAAAAGATATATACCAGGCGGGGTTAACAGTCCAATTCGTGCCTTTAAAAATTTGAGTATTACCCCGCCAGTCATCTCAAAAGGAAAAGGCTGCCGTATATTTGATATTGATGGCAATGAATATATTGATTTTGTTCTGTCCTGGGGTGCGATGATATTAGGACATTGTGACCCTGATGTTGTAAATAGCATAAAAGAAGTGGTGGAAGATCAAATAGCATTTGGAGCACCAACAGAAATTGAATATAAGATGGCAAAGCTTGTGTGTGAGACAGCCCAAATTGATATGGTTCGATTTGTTAATTCAGGGACAGAAGCTACAATGACTGCTGTAAGGCTTGCAAAAGGTTATACTGGGAAGAAAAAAATAGTAAAGTTTGCAGGCTGTTATCATGGTCATCATGACATCTTTCTGAAAGAAGCAGGGTCAGCAGTAGCCGAGCTAAGATTAAAGGGAATTGATGAAGATATTGTACAAAATACAATTGTGGTTGAATACAACAATTTAGATTCAGTAGAAAAAGCTTTTAAAGAAAACAAAGATGAGATAGCAGCTGTTATAATCGAGCCTGTGGCAGGGAATATGGGTGTTGTACCTGCCAAAAAAGAGTTTTTGCAAGCCCTAAGAGAAATTTGCAACCTCCACGGCAGTCTTCTGATTTTTGATGAAGTAATAACCGGTTTTAGACTTTCACTGAAAGGTGCAAGAGCTTTATATGATGTTGAGCCGGACCTTATAACTTTTGGAAAGATAATTGGCGGGGGGCTTCCTTGCGGCGCAGTTGGTGGCAAAAAAGAGATTATGCAGTGCTTAGCACCACAAGGAAATGTCTTTCAGGCAGGTACTATGTCGGGCAATCCAATTGTGATGAGTGCAGGGTACGCTACTATCAAAAAGCTTAAAGAAAATCCTCATTTTTATGGTAATTTGGAGATGTTAGCAGGAAAACTCGAAAAAGAGTTGACACAAGTCTTTTCTAATTCCAATTTAACTTTTTGCATAAACAGGGTAGGTTCAATGCTAACAATCTTCTTTGGAGTTGAAAAGGTAGAAAATTTCGAGATGGCAAAGATGAGCGATTTAGACTTGTTCAGAAGTTTTGCAGAATATATGATAAAAAACCATATTTATGTTCCTTCCTCTCAATTTGAAGCGATGTTCTTATCTGTAGCACATAGCGAAAATGATGTAGAAAAATTCGTTGAAATTGCTGAGGAATTTTGCTCTTCAAAAAGGAAATGATAAGAACAACGTCTTGTAGTTAACTTAGAGTGTTTAAAAAGATGTTGATAGAATAAAAGGAGACGTGTAAAATAAATTTATACTAAATCTATCTAAATAATTTAGTACAATAACATACAGGAGGGTAATTTTATGGATATCATAATAGATGAAACATTACAAGAAAAATATGAAAAATTAAAAAACTATATCAAAAGCTTAGGAAGCCTTGCAATTGCTTATTCAGGTGGAGTTGATAGTACCTTTTTAGTCAAAGTTGCTTATGATGTTTTAGGAGATAGAGTTATTGCCGTGACTGCAACATCCTCAACCTATCCAAAAAGAGAACTCAATGATGCAATAACATTCATAAAACAAATAGGAGCAAAACACATAGTCATAGAATCAGAAGAGCTTGAAATTGAGGGATTCAATAAAAACCCTGTTGATAGATGCTATTACTGCAAGAAGGAGCTTTTTGAAAAGATATGGAAAGTAGCAAAGGCACATGGAATTGAGTATGTTGCGGATGGTTCAAACTTTGATGATTTGAACGATTTTAGACCTGGCATGAAGGCGGCATGTGAGCTTAACGTTGTAAGTCCACTTAAAGTTGCTGGGCTTACAAAAGAGGATATTAGGAAATTGTCAAAAGAGTTGGGACTTCCAACATGGGACAAACCTGCCTTTGCATGCCTTTCTTCACGCATACCTTACGGAGAAAGAATAACAAAAGAAAAATTAAGCATGATAGAAAAAGCTGAGGAATATTTACTTGGACTTGGGTTTAAGCAGGTGAGGGTAAGGTATCATCAAGATAAACTTGCACGAATAGAAATAGGTAAGGATGAGATGGAGAAGTTTTTAGATATTAAGTTAATAGAGAGTGTTAGGAATAAGTTTAAAGAGTTAGGTTTTTTGTATATTACTTTAGATTTAGAGGGGTACAGAACAGGGAGTATGAATTTGAGTTTGAATTTGAATTTGTGAACTTTGTATTAAAATGAAGTGTGTATAAAAATTATATTTTTTTTGATTTAGGCGTTTGCAAAATAGGTGGTGATTGAAGGTAAAAGGCACCAATACTAACATGAAATACAATCAAGATACAAAAAGAAAAGAGAAGTGAAAACCAAATATTATCAATACCAACAAAAATAATCAGCAACAAACATATGACAAAAATTAACAACTTCAAAAAAGACAATAATATCCTAAGCCTTCTTAACTCCTTGTTTTAGAAGGTTAAGTAAAAACAAAACCAGAAATTTTTTGTAAGAAATAGATTTAAAAAATAGTAGTATTAAGCGATAAGTTTTTTGAGCTTGTTAAGTTTTTTGATAGTCAATTTAGAGCAATAGAGTTTGATATTGTGAGCGAGGATAAACAAGAGCGAGAAAGTAATGGCAGATAGCAAGAAATCAGAGAAAATAGAAATATGGTCATAAGTAGAGATAGTATCAGAGCCCATGTAGGATTTCAGGTGGTAAATAGTCTGCTCTACAGCGACACGTTTTTTGTAGAGGTCAAAAAACTCTTGTGAATTTCTGTTGATACCTGGGAAAGAGCGAAAGTTATCTGGGTATGTATAGAACATTCTACCCGATTTAGAGGTAGTACAAGGCTGAGGGCAAGAGCAGATGCGTTTGCCATCTTTGTATTGTGACATAGGGCAAGTCCATTTAAGGCGCAAAGAGCGATTTTTACCCTGACATTTGCCTTCGGGTTTAAAAGGTTTGTTGAACTTTTTGCAGATAGGGATACCATCTTCAGAAATAACGATATTGGGGTCTGATGTAGGTGTAGTATTTTTAGAAGCTCTTGTATTTAGTGGAATAACGATTTTGGAGAAGTTAAAGGTATTTTTTAAAGTGGAGTATATGTTGTGGGAATCCAAAGCACTGTCGGCGATGAAAGTGGAGAAATTTTTGGGGATATAAGAGAATAAAGTTTCGAGCGAAGGAATTAAACCTTTAGAGTCGGAGATAGCTTTTGCTTCTTGTGGGTCAGAGGAAGGGGAATCATAGTTAAACAGAGGTACTAAAGCTAAAGGGATACCGAGAGCGTTGGTAATGACTGCAAATTTTAAAGCCCAGCAGAAATGGCCATTTACAAACATAAGACGGATGTTAGAATTAGCGTTAGCAGTTTTAGGCAAAGAAGAATAAACGAGAGAGTAGACTTTTTCAGAGGGAAGTTCAGGGTTAGCTTTTGAGGTATTTTTCAGCAGTAGATGAATGAATTTAGGATTGTTTTCACGAACCTTTTGGGACAATACCTGTTGTGTCGAAGATTAAGATTGAAGAATCTTGAGGGCATTGTTGGATGGAAATATTATGTGCATGGATAGAGATATTTTGAAAAAGTTTATGGATTTCACTTGCAAATATTTTTCTAAAGCGAGAGAGAGTAGAGATAGAAGGGACATTGCCATGAAGATTACAAAATGAGCGAAGTTCGAATGAGTTGAGTAAGACAGCACGAAGCTGAGTTAAAGTATTGAGTTTGAGCAATTTTTGGACGAGGAAGCAACAAAGCATAGATTCTAAAGAGAAGTATCTATGCTTACCGAAATATTTGTAGTAGGCATTGTAGAAAGAAGAAGGTATATAATGTGACAAGTCAATGAATTTATTGAACAAGCCCAAGAGGCTTTCAGGCTTGTAGAGAGCCGAAGCCTTTAGGTGGGAGAATAGGTCTATGAAAGAAAGTTGTTTAGGTTTGGTGTTGAACATTTTGGAACCCTCCTCATAGTAGAAAATTTGTTTTATATAATCATATTTTACTACAATTATGAGGAGGGTGACCAGTCTTTTTTGATTCTATGTAAAGCTTGATAACGCTCATCTTGAGCGTTTTTGCAAAAGGCTATTATATTTTTTTTGATTTGAAAGGAGGAAATAAAAAAATGAAAAAAGTAATTCCTGAACTTCATCTCAATGATTGTGCACAGGCAATAGAATACTATAAAGATGTGTTTGGAGCAGAAGTAAAAAATGTTCAGATGGCTGATAACGTTCCAGGTTTTGAGAATTCCAAAGGTAAGGTACTCCATGCAGAACTTTTTTTATCTGATGAATGCGTAATATATTTAGCAGACCAATTTAATAACACTAATGAAGGAAGCAACATTACACTTGTGATTGAATGTGACTCAGAAGAGGAGATTAAAATGATTTATAATAATCTTTCAAAGGAAGGGACAGTAAGATTTCCTTTACAAAAGACATTTTGGGGTGCGCTACATGCAGTTATAACCGATAAGTTTGGAGTAACGTGGGGACTTAACTTTATGCTAAAGCCATAAACTTCAAATTTTTCTTTTTTGATATTGACATTTTCAAAGTATATATGGTATCCTTATAGAGGTGAAAAAGAAGTAGAAGTCTATCGCTTCTCACCTTTCCGAGAAATGACTCGGAGGGTCAATAGTGCTTTTTGAGCCATTTAATATGGCTCAAAAAGAGTTAAGGGAGTGGATAGACTATGCTTCTATCCACTTTTTGTTTAAATTAGGAATTAGGGTTATTTATTTCCAGGAGGTGTTTTAATATAAATAATAAAGATTTGCTCATTAATGAGCAGATAAGAGACAAAGAGGTAAGAGTTATTGATGAGAACGGTGTTCAACTTGGAATTATGAGCATAAAAGAGGCACTGAGGATTGCTGAGGAAAAAAAGCTTGATTTAGTTAAGATTGCTCCTCATGCTAATCCGCCTGTGTGCAAGATAATGGATTATGGCAAGTATAAGTTTGAACTTGCCAAAAAAGAGAAAGAGGCAAAGAAAAATCAAAAGGTTATTAACGTAAAAGAAATCAGGCTTACAACCACAATTGAAGAACATGACTTTAACGTAAAAATAAAAAATGCAATTAGGTTTTTACAGGATGGAGACAAAGTAAAGGTATCTATTCGCTTTAGGGGTCGTGAAGTCTTGCATCCTGAAATAGGTGAAGAGATTATAAACAAGTTTATAGAAAAGATAAAAGAGTACGGAGTTGTTGAGAAAAAGCCAAAATTGGATGGTAAGAACCTTACAGCGGTCATTGCGCCAAAACAGCAATAAAAATTTTTGATGGGGAGGAGTTTTTTGATGCCGAAACTAAAAACACATAGAGGTCTTGCAAAAAGAATTAAGATTAGCGGAAGTGGGAAATATTTGAGAAAGAAAGCAGGTAAAAGTCACCTTTTGAGCGGTAAGTCAAGAAAGAGAAAGAGAAATTTGAAAAAGACGGTGGTTGTTGATGCTACTAACGTTAAAGCAGTCAAAAAGCTTTTGCCGTACCTATAAACAACAATTTTGAGCAGGAGGTAGAGTTATAAATGAGAATAAAAAATGGTGTTTGGGCAAGAAAGAGACATAAAAAATGGCTAAAACTTGCAAAGGGTTATTTTGGTGCAAAGAGCAAGATTTTTAAACAAGCGCATGTAGCTGTAATGAGGTCTTTAAGATATGCATATGTAGGTAGAAGGCTTAAAAAGAGAGATTTTAGAAGGCTGTGGATAACAAGAATTAATGCAGCAGCAAGACAAAATGGTCTTTCGTACAGCAAGTTTATGAATGGTCTTAAAAAAGCAGGAATTAATCTTAATAGGAAAGTCTTAGCAGATATGGCTGTAAATGATCAAAAAGCATTTGCTGAGCTGGTTGAAATTGCCAAAAAGCAAATAAATGCTCAGTAAAGTATTTAAATTTTGATTTTTTTGAACAAGGGCTATTGGTAAGATGTCCACAAAAAAAGTTGAGTTTATTAGCAGTCGAGAGAACGAATGTATAAAGAGACTAAAAAAGCTGCATGATAAAAAGTACAGAGAAGAGTTTAGGTCTTTCATAACTGAAGGTTTAAAGCTGGTAAGAGAAGCTATTGACTATCAGATTGAATGTATAAACTTGGTGATATTTTCTCAACATGCGAAAGATAGGTATCAAGAATTTTACTGGGAGTGCAAGCGTCTTTTAGAAGATGGGAAAATAGAAAGAGTTATTGAGGTTCCTGATAAGCTGTTTGAATACATTACTACAACTTCTACACCACAAGGTATTTTAGCTGAGTGCAACTTTGTTGACAAAGGCATAAATTTTATAAAAAATCTGAGAAGAGTAGTTGTAGCTAACAAGCTACAGGACCCTGGCAATTTGGGAACATTAATTAGATGTGCTGATGCATTTGGATTTGATGCTGTTGTAACAACAAAGGGAACAGTTGATATCTACAATCCCAAGACAATACGTGCCACAATGGGTTCACTTTTTCATCTGCAGATTATGAGAGAGGCTGAAGAGGGAAAATTAATCAAAATCCTAAAAGATAATAGCTTTGCAGTTTATGTGGCAACGCCGTATGGTGATATTGAAATTTCAAAAATTGTTCCTGACAAAAGATTTTGTGTTGTTATTGGTAATGAGTCTGAAGGAGTTAGCGATTCTTTTGCAAAGGTGGCAACAAGAAAGATAAAAATCCCTATGGCTGGCAAAGCAGAGTCTTTAAATGCAGCGGTGGCAGCTTCAATTGTGTTGTATGAATTGAGAAAAAGATAGAATTTAAGCCTTCATCCAGAGTTAAAATTGTGGATGAGGGCTTAAAAATTAATTAAAAGGTGGTATAAGAAATGAACGATAAAACTCAACATTTCTCATTTGAAGAGAGTATGGAAAAAAAGGTTAAAGAGATATTGAGTGAAGTTTACAGTGCACTGAAAGAAAAGGGTTACAATCCAATTGCTCAGCTTGTAGGATACTTAATATCGGGCGACCCAACTTATATTACTAATCATAAGAATGCCCGCTCTATAATAAGGAGAATTGAAAGAGATGAAATATTGGAAGAAATTGTTAAGTTTTATATTGATAATAACATTGAGTAGTTTAATTTTCAGCTCAGCTTTTGCATTCAGTTTCTACAAGTTTAATGGGAAAGAGTTTCTTGATAGACATTTTTTTACCTCTGTAAAAAAAGTTATCTCAAGCAGCAAAAAAGGTTGGGCAGTGATTGTAGTTTTAAAAGATAAAGAAAAAAGTCAAATGGTTAAAGAGTATCTTAGCAAAAAAGGTGTAAACATTGATAATCTATCACAAGTAAAAAAGAAACAAAAGGGCTTATTTTTTTTATACAGTGGTGATGGCAGGTTAATCTTTGTGCTCAATAACCTTTCTGATGAAGGCTTTTTTACTTTCAAATCAGTTCACACTAAAAGAACAGGGCTTGTGCTGGACAGCGAGTTTATGGATATATTAGAAGGCAAGTTTAATAAAGATGCTAAAATATTAGTAGCAAATGACTTTTTACAATACTTGTGGAAATTTTTTTGGATATTGAATTATCAGCTTATGTATCTTAATAGATATTTAATATTGCTTTTTGCTGCTATCATTATTTTCTCAATATTAGAAGCAATAATTTATTTTGGTGGTTTTAAGATAGATTTATCAAATGGTATGCACATGTATATTATAAAATTATTTCCTACCACTGTGTTGCTTTCGTACCTTTTTATTATCTACTCACCGATAATAGTTCAGTATATTAACCATATTTTTGTATTTTTATTACTGTTTTTTGCAACCTCGTTAATATTATCATACTTCAGTTTTGAAAAAACTCAAACTGGAGTTGCTTTGGCTGGAATCCTCTCTATTTTGATTCAGGCTATTTTTTATGACAACTATTTGCAACTTATTTCTACTGCAGGATATCATCCTTCATTTGCAAATAGGTTTTATGGCATAGGCAATGAATTTTTTGCTTATTTATTGGGCTTTACATTTGTATTTTCAATTGTAACTAAGATTCCTTTGAAAAATCTTTATATAATACTTGGGGCCTTGGCTGTATTTTTATCTATTCCATATTATGGTATAAATTTTGGCGGGCTTGTTTCCATACTTTTAGGTTTTATTTTGTTTTCAGTTATAAATTCACGAAATAAAAAAAAGATGATTTTTTTGTTGTTACCAGTTGCAATCTTGATAGTTTTTGCTATCTTCAAGAATAGCTATCTATTTAATGTTTTTTCAAACACTGAGGTTTTGCTTGATACAATAAAAAGAAAAATGCTCATGAACCTTTCTTATTTTGTATCCTATCCATTAACAATTTTGCTTGTTAGTTGCTTTGTGATTTTAAGTATCTTAGCTTTGACCAAAAATAAAATTTTGGTTTTGAGATCACTTGAAAGAGAAAAGATAAAATTGTTTATTATAATCACTATGTTTGCATGGCTTTTGAACGATTCAGGTACGATAATTGTAGGTCTTTTATTGGGACTTTTAAACTTGAGTATATACCTTGCAAAGCTGGTGAAAGAGTATGGAAACAATTAAACTTGGAAGTACATCACTTTATGTGAGCAGAATATGTTTTGGTACCTTGACTTTAGGACCGCTTCAAAAGAGATTATCTATTGAAGATGGAGCAAGGCTTTTGGCGTACGCGTATCAAAAAGGTATAAATTTTGTTGATACTGCTGAGCTGTATGAGACATATGAGTATATAAGAAAGTCAATCCTGATAAGCGGAATACGACCGGTAATATCTACAAAATCATATGCTTATGATAAAAAAACAGCAGAGTTTTCTTTAAATAAGGCTTTGAAAGAGCTGGATGTTGACTACATAGACCTATTTATGCTCCATGAACAGGAAGGTGAGCATACTTTCAAAGGACATTATGAAGCAGTTGAATATTTTTTAAAAGCAAAAGAAAAAGGGTATATAAAACATTTTGGCATTTCTACCCACTATGTAAAGGCGGTAAAAGATGCCCTCAAATATCCAGAAATTGAAGTTATCCATCCAATATTTAACTACAAAGGAATCGGAATTGTAGATGGTACAGTTGATGAGATGGCAGAGGCGATAAAACAAGCCTACATACATGGCAAAGGAATTTTTGCTATGAAAATATTTGGTGGTGGTAATCTCCTTTCCAATTTTAAGCGAGCACTTGAATTTATATTTGAGTTTCCTTATCTTCATTCTGTTGCAATAGGTATGCAAAGTATATTTGAGGTTGATTATAATATTAGATGCTTTGAGGAAAAGAAGGTTTACTTGGAAAAGGAATTATTAGAAAATATAAAAACAAAAAAGCTTCATGTTGAAAGCTGGTGTGAAGGCTGTGGAGAATGTGTCTTGCATTGCCACCAAAATGCATTGTCTGTGAAAGATGGAAAGGTGTTTGTTGACTACTCCAAATGTCTTTGTTGTGGATACTGCAGTAGCTATTGCAAGTTTTTTGCTTTAAAAGTAATATGAAGCAAATTGGAAAAATAGAAGGGTGGTTGCAAATTGAGAATTCTGTGTCTTGACATGGGAAACAGTAGAGTTGGTGTTGCAATTTCAGATCCACTCAAAATTACTGCCCAGCCAGTTATGACAATTGAGCTACGAAATAAAGATTTGTTTGAGGAGCTTGACAAGATATTTCAAAGATACAGTATAGAAAAGGTTGTGATAGGCTATCCTCTTTCTAAGCTGCATCCTGACCAGAAAGATGAAAAGCTCAAAAAAATTGATGAGATTTCTGAAAAGATTAAAAGCAGATACAATGTAGAGATTGTAAAATGGGATGAGAGATTTTCAACAAAAGCTGTTGAAAAGGTGATAAATGGAGAATTGAACTGGAAAAGAAAGAAAAAGGTAATTGACAAGGTTGCAGCAGTTTATATTCTCCAGGGGTATCTTGATTTTTATAACGGAAGTTAAGAATCTTTTGTGTATGTTGATTTTGGTCTTCTTAAATGGTATATTAATGATAAAAATCTTACCAAGAAAAGCGAGTGATATTATTGAATATAGAAGTGCTTAAAAATGAAATTTACAAGCTAAAAGAAGAAAAGAACGCTTTAATAGTTGCTCACAATTACCAAATTGATGAAGTGCAGGAGATTGCAGATTTTGTGGGCGACTCTTTTTATCTGAGCAAAGTATGTGCTGAGCGTCCTGAAGAAGTTATAGTGTTTTGTGGAGTTCATTTTATGGCTGAGAGTGCAAAGATACTTTCACCCCATAAAAAGGTGTTGTTGCCAGAGATAGATGCTGGATGTCCTCTTGCTGATATGGTGACTGCAGAAGATGTTGAAAATTTAAAAAAGAAATATCCTGATTATTCAATTGTGTGTTATATTAACTCTCCTGCTTCTGTCAAAGCAAAATCAGATGTTATCTGTACTTCATCAAATGCTGTGAAAATTGTAAGGGAATTTCCCAATGACAAAATAATTTTTTTGCCAGACAAAAACTTAGGAAGTTTTGTTAGAAAACAGGTGCCTGAAAAAGACATCATTTTATGGGAAGGATTTTGCATTACACACTACAAGATAAAAAAAGAAGATGTTGAAAAGGCCAAATCTTTACATCCAAATGCTTTGGTTTTGGTCCATCCTGAGTGTAGACCAGAAGTGGTTGAGCTTGCTGACTTTGTCGGAAGTACAAAACAGATAATAGATTTTGCTACTGCTTCAAAAGAAAAAGAGTTTATTATCGGAACAGAGATGGGAGTGCTGTACAGTTTAAAGAAGCTGAATCCCGACAAGAAGTTTTATATTCTTCATCCAGGGATGATTTGTCCTAATATGAAGAAGAATACCTTGCAATCGGTAAGAGATGCTCTGTTGTATGAGAGATACCAGATAGAAGTTGAAGAAGAAATTATGCAAGGTGCGAAAAGAGCACTTGCTAAGATGCTTGAGATGGGTTAATTTGTAAATTGGGGATGGTTAGTTTGGCAGAGTTTAAAAGGTTTTGTGTTGAATTTGACTCTGGTAGCGATGAAGTTTTAAATTTTGATGTAGTGATTATTGGAACAGGTGTTGCAGGGCTATATACGGCAGTTAATTTGGATAAAAAGCTCAAAGTGGCACTTGTAACAAAAGAAACCATGCAGGTTAGCAATACGAATTTGGCCCAAGGCGGGATTGCAGCGCCACTTAGCCATGATGACAGTCCTGACATACACTATATGGATACAATAAGAGCAGGCAGCGGTCTTTGTGATTCGCACATGGTAAGAATTTTGGTTGACGAGGCTATTGAAAATATAAACATTTTGCTTAAGATGAATATTCCATTTGATTTAGATGACGAAGGGGAGATTATTTTAGGTCAGGAAGGAGCACACAGCCGAAGAAGAATAATTCATGCAAGTGGAGATGCGACAGGAAGAATTGTGTCTGAGCATTTAGGACATGTAGTTAAGTCATATAAAAACGTTACAATATTTGAAAATGCTTTTCTGGTTGATATACTCACCGATGAGCAGAACACTGCCATAGGAGTTTTGCTAAAGATAAAGAATAAGAATGTCATTTTATTTGCAAAAAACATTGTTCTGGCATCTGGTGGCTATGGATATTTGTACAAATACACAACAAACCCTGAGGTGACAACAGGCGATGGCTGTGCTGCAGCTGTAAGGTGTGGAGCAAAGGTTGTGGATATGGAACTTGTACAGTTTCATCCCACTGTGCTTTATCATGAAAAAAACAAGAGCTTTTTAATATCAGAGGCAGTAAGAGGGGAAGGCGGTCTTCTTTACAACAGTTTCGGTGAAAGATTTATGCCCAAGTACCATCCTCTTGCAGAGCTTGCACCAAGAGATATTGTTTCTCGTAGTATATACTTTGAGCTGCAAAGGACAGGTTCTGAAAACGTATTTCTCGACATTACTCATCTTGATGCTAACTTTATAAGAAAGAGATTTCCTAATATATATCAAAAATGTTTGGAACTTGGTATCGATATTACAAAACAGAGAATTCCTGTTGCACCTGCGCAGCATTATAGTATGGGTGGGGTGCTTTCTGACGAGTTTGGCAGAACCACTGTGGAAAACCTTTTTGTATGTGGTGAGGCAGCAGGGACACGTGTTCATGGAGCAAACAGGCTTGCATCAAATTCACTTTTAGAAGGTCTTGTTTTTGGAAGAAGAATAGCTCAATATATCAATGGCAGGTTACAAAAAAATGTGAAACATATAGCAATCTGCCATAGAAGCTTGAGTAAAAAGGAGTTTGATTTGAACGTAGCTACCGAGATTGAAGGTTTGAGAAGTAAAATGAGTGAGTATGCAGGGATTGTGCGAACAAAAGAAGGACTTGAAAAATTGATAGATTACATTGTCTCAAGGTTAGAAATATTGAATACAATGAGACTCAGCACGCAAAAAGAGATAGAATATTATAACATGCTTATGATAGGGTACATCTTGGCAAATGCTGCACTGATGAGAAAAGAAAGCAGGGGTTCTCATTACAGAAAAGATTTCCCGTACCAGGACGATGTTAACTGGAAGAAGCATTTGGTATACTCAAACATTTATGGATGGGAGGAAATCTTTTAAATGCTGAATTTTTTGGTGATTGATAAAATTATTAAGGATGCACTTGTAGAGGATATGCCATATGGAGATATTACAACAGACTTATTAATTCCGCAAGAGAGCACGTCGAGTGCTGTTTTATTGGCTAAAGAGAATGGAATTTTATGTGGAATAGATGTGGCAAAGAGGGTATTTGAGATATTAGATGGCAGCATAAAATTTGAAAAGTTAAAAACTGATGGAGACAATATTCAAAAAGGTGATGTTTTGGCCAAAATACAAGGAAAAACACGAGCAATCTTGATGGGTGAAAGGCTTGCTTTAAACCTTCTTCAAAGGATGAGCGGCATTGCAACATTTACAAATATGCTTGCACAAAAGATAAAAGGGTATAGGGCGACTGTGACTGATACTCGAAAGACCATTCCTCTCTTGAGAATGCTTGATAAATACGCTGTTTTTGTTGGCGGTGGGAAAAATCACAGATATTCTTTGTCTGATGCGGTGCTAATTAAGGATAATCACATAAAGGCTGTTGGGAGTATAACAGAGGCTGTAAAAAGGGCAAAAGAGAATGTCCCACATACAATGAAGGTTGAAGTAGAAGTGCGTAATATGCAAGAGTTTGAAGAGGCATTGGCGTCTGGTGCAGATATAATTATGCTTGACCATTTCACAGTTGATGAGATGAAAAAGGCTGTTGAGAAAGCTGAAGGAAGAGTTTTAATAGAAGCATCGGGAAATATAAATATTGATAACATTGAGGAGATTGCAAAAACAGGTGTTGATATTATTTCTGTTGGTTCTATTACCCATTCAGTAAAAAGCCTTGATATTAGCCTTGACTTTGTAGACTAAAGTTTTTTGGAGGAAAACTCTTATGAAAAAAAAGACATTTTGTCCACTTGACTGTTTTGACAGCTGTGCGATTGTTGCTCAGGTTGAAGATGGGAAAGCAGTAAAGCTTTATGGTGATAAGAACCACCCTATCACCAATGGTTTTTTGTGCCCAAAAGGTTATAGATTGCTTGAGAAGGTTTATTCAAAAGAGAGGGTAACCACTCCTCTTTTGAGGGTCAAGAATGAATTTCACCAAATTTCCTGGAATCAAGCTCTTGACATGATTGCGGAGCAAATAAAAGAGATTTTAAAGAAGTACAACTCAAGTGCCATTTTATACTATAGTGGAGATGGGTATGAAGGGTATTTGAGAAATATTGAAAGATTGTTTTTTGATTATTTGGGTGGTGCGACATACTCTGAAGGGAGTTTGTGCTGGGGAGCAGGTCTTCTTGCACAGAAAATGGATTTTGGAAATTCGCTTTGTCATTCACCGTTTGATATTTTTAATTCTAACTGGATTGTTCTTTGGGGAAGAAACGCTCTGTGGACAAATCTTCACCTTTTTTATTTTGTCCATATGGCAAAAAAACAAGGTAAAAAAGTAGCAGTGATTGACATTTACCCTACCGAAACATTCAAGATAGCTGATATTGGTCTGATTATAAATCCTGGGTCTGATTCTTACCTTGCCTATGGAGCAATAAAGTATATATTGGAAAATGGAAAGGAAGACAGAGAATTTATCGAAAAGTATACTGTTGGATTTGAAAAGGTAAAGGAGATTGCAAGTAGATTAACATATGAAGAGATAGAGAAAAGGTGTGGTGTAAATAAAAAAGATATAGAGAACATTGCAAATATTTATATTCAAAAACCTGTGTCAACTTTTATTGGGTACGGGCCGCAAAGATATACAAATGGAGTAAATACAATAAGAACAATTGACTATCTTGTTGCAATCTCAGGTAATGTGGGAATAAAAGGCGGAGGTTCAAACTTTGCTCACAGGTTCACTCAAAATATAGCTTCCGTTTTCAAAGACGATACCAGGGCTGTGAATAAGCGTTTTTATAACAAAGCAAAACTTGGCGAATATCTAAAAGACCAGCAAAATCCGCCGGTTGAGATGGTTTATATATCTGCCGGAAATCCTGTTTCACAGTGTCCTGACTCAGATTTGGTATTTAGAGAACTTCAAAAAAGATTTGTGGTTGTTGTTGACATGTTTTTGACAGCAACAGCCCAGGCAGCAACCATTATACTTCCTGCTGCAAGTTTTCTTGAGAAAGAGGATGTGTTTGTACCAAATATGTGGCATGATTATATTGGGGTTTCTGAGAAGGTTATTGAAAACATCGGTGAGTCAAAGTCAGAGGTTGAAATAATAAACCAGCTTGCAAAAAGGCTTGATTTAGATTTTCCTATAAAATCAGAAAAAGAATGGGTAGAATATGTAAAAGCTCATTTTGAGAAAGCTTTGAACATTAAATTTGACAAGCATTTTGTGCGTGCAACCAAAATAGATGTTCCGTGGGAAGATAAAATATTTGCAACAAAGAGCAAAAAATTTGAATTTGAAGATGAAAAGATAGATGTAGCTGTGCCATCTATAGATGAAAATAAGGTATTAAAAAATCAGCTCAGACTTGTGACCGTTCATTCTCAAAAAACATTGCATTCCCAGGAGTTTTTTGAAAGAAGACCAGTTGCTATTTTTAATATTGAGGATGCAAAGAGACTTGGAATTGGAAATGGCGATAAAGTGCTTCTTTACAATGGCTGTGGAGGTTTTGTTGTTGAAGCAATTCTGAGGCAGGATGTAAAAAGAGGGTATATAATAGTTGAAGAAGGTTATCAAGACCAAAATATTGAGACAATAAACTCTTGCATTTTTTCCAAGACAGCAGAGATGGAAAGTCAAGCAGCATTTAATTCAAATTTTGTATTTGTGGAAAAGGTGACAACATGAAAAATTTATTTATTTTGGCGGGTGGAAAGTCAAAAAGGCTTGGATTTGACAAATTATATCTTAAGATTGGTAATCAAAGTGTTATACAATTAATAGACAAGAGTATAGGGGGCCTTTTTGACAAAAAGTTTATTGTGGTAAAAAACGGGTATATAGAGTTTGAAGGGTTTGAAGTAGTAAAAGATAGAATTGAAATAGATGCACCTGTTGCAGGTGTCTTAACAAGTTTAATGGTAAGCAGAACAAACAAGAATTTTATAATAGCATGCGATATGCCGTTTACCAAAAAAGAACTTGTAGAGTACATGCTTGGGTTTGATGGGTACGATGCAGTTGTTCCTTATTACAATGGCTATTTTGAGCCTCTTTTTTGTGTATATAGCAAAGCATTTTTGGAAAAAGCGTTGGATTTTATAGACAAAGGTATATTTTCTCTTTCTGCTATCTTACAAAGCTCAAATATAAAAAAGATTGAGCTTAACGAAATTTTGAGATTCGACCCTTGTCTAGAAAGTTTTAAAAACATAAATACTCAATCTGATTTGGAGGAGGCAAATGAAAGGCTTAGAAGGAATCTTTCAAACCAGGTTTGATTTAGGAAGAATACCAATTGCTTCAGATTTGATTGTAAGAGAGGTTACTGTAACAATAGAAGATAGAGAGTTCTTTGAATATGTTAAAAGCAAAATAAATGTTGATAGAATAGGTGAAGTGGTGTTTGCAATAAAAGATGGTGAAGAAGTGCTTGTTGTGAGGCAAAAAGAGTATCCTGATAAGGTTTACAGGATACCTTCTGGTGGTATCGGTCTTAACGAGGATGTGGATGAGGCTTTGAAAAGAGAAGTAAAAGAAGAGCTTGCACTGAATATTAAAGCTTTTTTGCTGATTGGAGCGATAAAGTATAATCTTGTCTGGTTGCAAGAACATTTCGATTTTTATTCGTTTGTATTTTTAATTGAAAAGTATGAAAATGATAATCTTGCAAAAACTGATGGTGAGATTTCAGAGACAATAAAAATATCTTTGGATGGATTAAAAAATCTTTGTGATATCTTGAAAGAACAAAAAGGTTTTTGGGGTGATTGGGGCAAGTTTAGGTTCTATTCTACTTATCTTGTATATGAGTACCTTGTACGAAAGAAAATAAACTAAAAAAGAGGTGTTGTTTAGAGTATGGCGAAAGTGTTTTTGGCAAAAGGGAAAGGACTGAGAGTAGAAAGCGGTCATCCATGGGTTTTCAGGCATGAAGTACAGAAGATAGATGGGGAGTTCGAGGATGGTCAGATTGTTGATGTGTTGAACTTTAAAGGAAAGTTTGTGGGAAAGGGATTTATAAATTCCAAGTCTCAAATACTTGTAAGACTTCTTACACGCAAAAATGAGGAGATTAATATTGACTTTTTTAGAAAAAGAGTTCAAGATGCCTGGGATTACAGAAAAAGTATAGGCTATACACAAAATTGCCGGCTCATATTTGCTGAGGCTGATTTCCTGCCTGGACTTATTGTTGACAAATTTGGCGATGTTCTTGTGATGCAGACATTGTCAAAAGGTGTTGACAAGTTTAAAGATAAGCTGGTAGAAATATTAGTTGGGATTGTCAATCCAAAAGCTATATATGAGAGAAATGATGCAAGGGTAAGAGAAATTGAAGGACTTGATTTGAGAAAAGGATTTTTATATGGCAGCTCGCCTGTGGAAGTTGAGATAGAGGAAAATGGTATTAAGATGATAGTGGATATAGAAAATGGACAAAAAACAGGATATTTTTTGGACCAGAAAGAGAACAGGGTTGCAATAAGGAACTTTGTAAAGGATAAAGTGGTTTTGGACTGTTTCTGTCACACAGGAGGATTTACAATAAACGCTGCTAAGTTCGGTGCGTCAAAGGTCATAGGTGTTGATATCTCAGATACAGCTATTGAACAGGCAGTAAAAAATGCTAAGTTAAACGGGGTTGAATCAAAATGTGAATTTGTGGTTGCAAATGTTTTTGATTATCTGAATGAACTTGACGACAAGAAAGAAAAATACGATATGATAATACTTGACCCTCCTGCATTTGCAAAAAGCATACACACTTTGGAAAATGCGAAAAGAGGTTATAAAGAGATAAACTTGCGAGCTATGAAGATACTCAAAAAAGGTGGAATTCTTGTGACCTGTTCATGTTCACATTATATGAAGCCAGACCTGTTTTTTGAGGTTATTAAAGATGCTGCAAAAGATGCAAAAAAGACATTAAGACTTATTGAGTACAGAACACAGGCAAAAGACCATCCATATCTTATCAACTATGAAGAGTCTTTGTACCTCAAATGTTTTATTTTTCAGGTTTTATAAGATTTACAAGGAGGTCTAACTTTAAATTGAACTTGCCAGAAGAATTTTTGTCAAAGATGAAAGAGATTTTAAATGATGAGTTTGACCAGTTTATAAAAGTATACGACTTTGACAGTTATAAAGGTTTTAGGGTCAATACTGCCAAAGTTTCAGTCGAAGAGTTTATAGAGAAAATGGGAATTGAATTTGAAAAGGTCCCATGGTGTAAAGATGGTTTTTACTACACTGAAGAGATAAGACTGAGCAAACACCCATACTATTTTGCTGGGCTTGTGTATATTCAGGAACCATCTGCCATGTTTCCGGTTGAGGCTTTGGATGTAAAGGAAGGCGAAAAAGTCTTGGATTTGTGTGCAGCACCTGGGGGAAAGAGCATTCAGATAGCAGCAAGACTTGGTCAAAATGGCTTGCTTGTATCCAATGATGTAAAACCATCAAGAATCAAGGCGCTTGTAAAGAATGTTGAAAATCTCGGGCTTACAAATGTTGTAATTCTGAATAACAAGCCGAAAGAGATAGCTGAAAGCTATGGCGCATATTTTGACAAGATATTAGTGGACGCACCTTGTTCTGGTGAGGGAATGTTTCGCAAAGACCCGACGGCAGCTAAAAAATGGACTTCCAATCACCCTGAAAAGTATGTTAATCTGCAGAGAAGTATCATGACAGAGGTAGATGAACTTTTAAAAGTGGGTGGCGAGATAGTATATTCTACCTGTACGTTTGAAGTAGAAGAGAATGAAGGAATTATTGACTGGTTCTTGAAAAAACATAAAAACTATGAAGTTATTGAGATAAAAAAATATGAGGGTTTTTCGGATGGGATTGAGATAAATGGCAATAAAAATTTGAAAAAAGCGGTGAGAATTTACCCACACAGGGTCAGAGGCGAGGGACATTTTATTTGCAAGCTAAAAAAGGTGAGAGAAAGTGGAGCTGAGTGGACTTTTCAGCCACAAAGATTTGAGGTGGACAGCGAGGAATTGAAAATTTTTGAAAAATTTTACAATAAATACTTAAACATAGACTTAAGTCACTTCAAGGATAGGGTGTTTTATAAAAAAGCAAGCAAACTGTATTTGGGTTTTGACGGACCTTTTGATAAAATAACACCGCTTCGAAATGGTCTTTTGCTGGGAGAAGTTTACAAAGGAAGATTTTATCCTTCTGCTCATTTGATTGCGAGTTTAAAGTGCGAAAATCTCAAGGTTGCTATTAACTTTTCTCAAGATGATGAAAGGCTGTTGAGGTATTTAAAAGGTGAGACAATAGAGAATAAAGAAAATCTAAATGGATTTGTAGGAATATGTGTAGACGGCTTTACCCTTGGATGGGGTAAAGCAGAGGGACATATAATAAAAAATTATTTTCCAAAAGGATGGAGATTGGAATAAAAATGAGACTTGACAAGTTTCTGACTCACTGTGGATTTGGTTCACGAAGTCAGGTTAAAAAACTAATAAGAGGAGGAATTGTGACTGTAAATGGGAAACGAATAGTAGAAGTTGATTTTAAGATTAATCCCGAAGAAGATGTAGTAGAAGTCGATGGCAGGATTGTAAAGTTCAGTAGACGGATTTATATCATGATGAACAAACCGAAAGGTTATGTGTGCTCAAATGACGACCCGGCATCACTTACAGTGTTCTCACTTATTTCTGATAATTTAAAGTATCGAGATTTGCATACAGTTGGAAGGCTTGACAAAGATGCAGAAGGTCTTTTGATAATTACAGATGATGGTGAATATACGCACAGAGTTATCTCACCCAGAAAAAGAATTGAAAAAGAGTATTTAGTAAGGCTTGAAAAAGAGGTGGATGAGGAAAGATTAAAAGAGTTTGAAAATGGTATTATTTTAGATGATGGTTATAAGACACTTCCTGCAAAATATACTATTATTGATAGTACCACAGTCAAATTGTGTATATATGAAGGTAAATATCATCAGGTTAAAAGGATGTTCGAAGCAATTGGAAATAAGGTGGTGGACTTAAAACGCCTGAGAATAGGAGGTCTTAATTTAGACGAAAGTTTAAAACCGGGTGAATACAGGGTGATGAAAGAAGAAGAGGCTTATTTGGTGTTTGGTAAGTAAAAAGAGAGGAGAGGTAATTGAAAGATGAAACAGGTTGAGTTAAAAAATCTTGTTAAGGTTTCAATCTTTGGTGCTTTGGCATTTGTTGTAATGCTTATAGAGTTTCCTTTAGGGATATTTCCGGACTTTTTAAAGCTTGATTTTAGTGACTGTGTAGCATTGATAATTTCGTTTGCTCTTGGACCTGCTTGGGGTATGGGTGTTGAATTTTTGAAAAATGTACTTCATCTGTTTGTTACCAAAACGGCTGGGATAGGCGAGTTTGCTAACTTTATGATTGGCGGCTTTTTTGTGTACATTGCGGGATACATATATGCCAAGAATAGAACTAAAAAAGGTGCTGCAGTAGCTCTTATTATTTCTACCATTGCATTTTCTATCTGGGCAGGCTTGCTAAACTATTTTATACTTCTTCCTCTTTACGAAAAGGCTTTGAAATTTCCAATCTCAGATATAGTAAAAATTGCTGCGAAGGTAAATGGTCTTGTGACAGATAAGTTTACATTAATTTTGTTTTCAATAATTCCATTTAATTTGGTAAAAGGTACAATTATTTCGGTGGTTACTTTTGTCCTTTATAAAAGGTTGTCGAAGATAGTAAAAAGATAGGAGATGAAGATTATGGGCGTTCATTTTGAAAATGAATTTGGAAAGATAGAGATTACCAATGATTGCATTGCTACAATAATTGGGCTTTCGTGTATGGAAAGCTATGGTGTTGTTGGTATGGCATCAAAGAGTGTAGCAGACGGGATAGTTACACTTCTTGGCAGGGAAAACTTGCAAAAAGGCATAAAGGTTTTGGCAGAAAATGGTGTTGTTAATGTTGATATCCACATAATTGTGGAGTACGGTACCAGAATTCCTGTTATTGCTGAAAATATCAGAGAAAGAGTTTCATATGCTATTGAAAAATACACAGGTCTAAAACCGGGGGCTATAAATATCTTTGTAGATGGTATTCGTTTGTAACTTGCTGAGGAGGATTGGACTATGAAACTTTTAACTGCAGATGTATTGAAAGATATGTTAAAAGCTGCAAATAACTACTTAAAATTGCACATAGATAAAATAAATTCTTTAAACGTCTTCCCAGTACCAGATGGTGACACAGGCACCAATATGTCTGCGACTCTTGACAGCAGCATAAAAGAGATAAACGGGAAGACTTTTGAAGATGTGGACAAACTTATGAATGCAGTTGCTTTTGGCAGCTTAAAAGGTGCACGCGGCAATTCTGGAGTTATTCTTTCTCAGCTTTTGCGCGGATTTGCCAAAGAGCTAAAAGGCAAAGATGTTATAGATATACCAACATTTGTTGCTTGTTTAAAATCTGCGTCTGCAAGTGCTTACAAAGCAGTGATGAAACCTACAGAAGGGACTATGCTTACAGTTGCACGCGGGATTGCAGAGGATGTTGAAAAAGAAGTGGCAGAAGGCATTGTGAGCGAAATAGAGGATTTGCTGGAAGTGTGCGTTTCAAGCGGAAAGAAGTGGCTTGCAAAGACACCAGAGATGCTTCCTATTTTAAAAGAAGCAAATGTAGTTGACAGTGGCGGTATGGGTCTTGTCATAATTTTTGAAGGGATGTATAAATTCTTAAAAGAAGGGATGGTATTTGAAGAGCCATCACAGCAGGAAGTTTATACAGCCCTCACTTTTAAACCTAAAGATATTAAGTTTACTTACTGTACAGAGTTTTTTATTACCGGTTTGAAAAAGAATATTGAAAAAGAATTTAAGGAATATCTTGAGACAATTGGTGATTCAATTATTGTAATCCAGGATGGTGACATTCTCAAAACTCACGTTCACACAAATTCGCCTGGCAAGGTAATAGAAAAGGCTTTGAAGTATGGTGAGCTTATAAATATAAAGATTGATAATATGAAATATCAGCACCAGGAGTTTATAAGTAAAAGAGAAAACCTTGAGACAGAAGCTCAAACACAGGCTGAAGTTATTACAAAAGAATATGGTTTTGTAGCTGTATCACAGGGAGAAGGATTCAATGAAATATTAAAAGGCTTGGGTGTTGATTTTATAATTGAAGGCGGACAGACTATGAATCCAAGCGCTGAGGACTTTGTAAATGCTATAAAGAATGTACCAGCCAAAAATGTATTTATTTTCCCGAACAATAAAAACGTGATTATGTCTGCAGAGCTTTCTTTACAGCTGGTAAATACAAATAAAAATGTAGTGATTATGAAGACAACCAACATTCCCGAGTGCATTGCTGCAATGATAAAGTTTGATTTGAACAAGAGTATTGAAGAAAATATAAAGCTCATGCAAGAAGCTATAGACTCAGTAAAGGTTGTAGAAATAACTCAAGCAGTGAGAAATACAAAAATAAACGGGTTTGAGATTGAAGAAGGCGATTTTATAGGGATTTCAAAAAAAGAAATTGTGGCATGCGACAAAGATATGCAAAAAGTAGCTCTGGCTTGTGTGAAAAAAATTGTTGATTCTACAACCCAGATTTTGAGTATCTACTATGGCAAAGATGTGGCCTTAGAAGATATAGAGGTGCTTGTTAAAAACATACAAGAAAGATACCCGAAAATTGACATTGAGAGCTATGAAAGTGGAAATGAAATTTATCAATTAATTATTGTGGCTGAGATGTGATGGTAAAATGAATGTTCTTGAAAAAGACATAAGATTCTTAAAAGGTGTTGGAGAAAACAGAGAAAAGCTATTTAAAAAGCTGGGTATAAAAAAAGCCGAGGATTTGCTCTGGCACATACCACGAAAATATCTTGATTATAGTAGGCTAAAGAAAATAAGAGAGCTTTGTGATGGTGAGATAGAGTCATTTGTTGCAAAGGTTGCTGGCAAGCCTGTGGAGATAGAAACAAAGTCAGTAAAGATAATAAAAATTCCTGTTGAAGATAGTACAGGCGTTGTTACAACAGTATGGTTTAACCAGGACTATATAAAAAACGTTTTGAAAGAAGGAGAGATATTCTGCTTTTCTGGGAAGATAGAGAGAAAAGGCTTTTATATTGAGGTCAAAAATCCTGAATTTGAGAAATATGACCAACATCTTCTTCATACAGGCAGGATTGTTCCTGTATACAATTCTACAGAAGGTCTTTCTCAAAAGGTGATTAGAAATATTGTGAACAATCTTCTGAAGCAAGTTGATGGAATGCTTATAGATATAATTCCGCCTTATATAAGGCAAAAATATAATTTGAGTGAAATCAATTTTGCAATAAAAAATATTCATTTTCCAGAAAACAAATTGAGCTTAGAACTTGCAAGGAAAAGGCTTGTGTTTGAAGAATTTTATCTTCTTCAGCTTTCCCTTTTGCTTCTAAAAGAAAACATAGAAAAAAACGAAGGAATAAAAATTGAAAATGTGCAAAGTAGCTTAAAAGAGTTTGAAAAGCTTCTTCCGTTTGAGTTGACCGAGGCACAAAAAAGAGTGCTGGCAGAGATTGCACAGGATTTAGAGAGTACAAAACAGATGAACAGGCTTATCCAAGGCGATGTTGGTTGCGGAAAGACGGTTGTAGCTTTGGCAAGCGCATATGCAACAATAAAAGCGGGATATCAGGTTGCACTGATGGCACCAACAGAGGTTTTAGCTTTGCAGCATTATAACGAATGTAAGAAATACTTTGGTAATAAATTCAATGTAAGACTTCTAATTGGGTCAACTCCAAAAAAAGAAAAGGAAATAATCTTAAAAGAGCTTGAACATGGACTTTGCAAAATGGTCATTGGGACTCACGCACTTATCCAAGATGAGGTAAAATTTAAAAACCTTGGCTTGGCAATCACTGATGAACAGCACAGATTTGGAGTTATCCAAAGGGTAGAACTCACAAAAAAAGGAAGTTCACCGAACATTCTTGTTATGACAGCAACTCCAATACCCAGAACTTTGAGTTTGGTTTTGTATGGAGACCTTGATATTTCTATTATTGACCAGCTACCTCCCGGCAGAAAAAAGATTTTAACATACGCTGTTGATGAGAGTTTTCGCCAGCGGGTGTACAATTTCATAAAGAAACAGTTAGATGAAGGAAGGCAGGTTTACTGGATATGTCCTCTGATTGAAGAGTCAGAAACTTTGAATGCAAAATCGGCAGTTGAATTTGCAAAATCTTTGAAAGAAGGATTTTTTAAAGACTACAATATTGGTTGCTTACACGGAAAACTTTCTGCAAAAGAGAGAGACAAAATCTTAAATGATTTTAAAGATGGACACATCCATATATTAGTTTCAACCACAGTTGTTGAGGTTGGAATAAACGTTCCAAATGCCACAGTTATGGTGATTGAGAATGCTGAAAGATTTGGACTTGCCCAGCTGCATCAGCTAAGGGGGCGAGTTGGCAGAGGCGAGCACCAGTCGTACTGTATTTTGTTTAATCAAAGCGATTCAGAGATTACCAAAAAAAGGATGATAGCTATAACAAGAAGTCAGAACGGATTTGAAATTGCTGAAATGGACCTAAAACTTCGAGGACCTGGTGATTTATTTGGAACAAAACAGCATGGTGTCATGAACTTTAAAGTAGCCGATATCATAAATGATATGGATATTTTAAAGCAAGCGAGAATTGCTGCAGAAGAGACGATTAGACTCAATCTTGTTGATAACAAACTTTTAGAGAAAATCAACAAACAATTTTACAATAATATAGAAAATATTGGCCTTTAACCCTTTTCAAAAATTTCTTGTTATAATGTTTTTAAAAAGAGAGCATATTAAATAGTGAAAAAAGAAAAGTCTCAAACAAAAAAAGGGGGTTGAAGGCCATGGCAAGAAATAGAAAGCTTGTTCCGGAAGCAACAAAGGCTCTTGACCAGTTAAAAGCAGAGGTAGCAAGTTCAATTGGAGTACCACTCAAGCCAGGTTACAACGGTGATTTGACAGCAAAACAGGCAGGTTCAATTGGTGGTTATATGGTAAAGAGAATGATTCAGGATTATGAAAATAGAGCAGCTGGAAAATAACCCCGCGAGGTGTTTAAAAATTTACCAACAACGAAGGGACTTTTTGAGTCTCTTCGTTGTTGTTTTTTTAGAGGGATTTTTATATAATCAATATATAAACAAATTGTAAGAAGTTGCTTAAAAGATGAGGGTTATAAGCGGTCAGCAAAAAGGTAGAAAATTAAAAAGTGCAAATATTGAAGGGTTAAGACCCACATCAGATAGAGTAAAAGAAGCTATTTTTAATATGATAGCACCTTTTTTGAATGAAAAGCTTATTGTAGCTGATTTTTTTGCAGGGACGGGAAATGTGGGGATTGAGTTTTTGTCAAGAGGTGTCAGAGAAGTTACATTTGTTGAAAAAGATGTGAGGTGCATTAATCTAATAAAGGAAAACCTTAAAAATTTGGATTTGTTGAAAAGGGCGAGGATAATAAAAGGTGATGTAATAAGATTTTTGAAGTCTAAAAACTGTCCAGTATTTGATATTATCTTTTTAGACCCACCGTACAAGTCTGATTATGCAAAAGAGTGTATTTCTGAAATAATAGAAAATAACAGAATCAATGAAAATGGTCTTATAATTGTTGAATCTAATTTAGAGTTTCAGTATGAAGATGAAAACCTTTCTATTTTGAGAGAGAGAGAATATGGTGATACTAAAATCACAATATTCTGTTTTGGGGGTAAGAGAAGTTGAAGATAGGAGTATATCCGGGAAGTTTTGACCCTGTTACAAATGGTCATCTTGATATAATTGAAAGGGCTTCGAAAATTTTTGATAAATTAATTGTGGCTGTTCTGGTCAATCCAAATAAAACTCCTGTGTTTGACATTGAAGAGAGGGTTGAACTTTTAAAAGAGACAACAGAGCATCTGCCGAATGTTGAGGTAAAAGCTTTTAAAGGTCTTTTAATTGATTTCATGAAACAAGAAAATGCCAAGGTTATAGTAAAGGGATTGAGGGCAGTGTCCGACTTTGAATATGAATTTCAGATGGCACTTTTGAACAAAAAACTTGAACCTTCGATTGAAACAATCTTTATGATGACAAATAGCAAGTATTCATACCTCAGTTCAAGCATGGTCAAAGAAGTTGCAAGATTTGGCGGGTGCATAGAGGACTTAGTCCCTGAAAAGATTGCTAAAAAGGTAATGAAAAAATTGAATAAGAAATATGCAGAAACGGAGGAAAATAAGTGATGGGTGAGCTGAGCATATTAGAGCTTTTAGAGAGAATGGAGGAAATAATAGAAAATAGCAAATCAATACCGTTTACATCAAAGGTTATGGTGGAAAAGGATGAGCTTTTAGAGATAATAAAAGAAATAAGGCTTTTACTGCCGCAGGAACTTTCTCAAGTCAAGTGGGCAAAAGAAGAGAGGAAGAAGATTTTAGAGAGAGCTCAAAAGGAAGCAGAAGCAATCATAAATGATGCGGAGAGCAAGGTAAAAGGTCTTGTGGATGAGACAGAGATTGTCAAATTGGCAGAGAAGAGGGCAGAGGAGATTATCCAAAAAGCAAAAGAACATGCAAAAGAATATAGACTCATGGCCCAAAGTTATACCATTGAGCTTTTGGAACAGACAAAGAAAACTATTGAAAATATTGTAAAAGAATTAAACGATAATATTGACCAAATAAGACAGAAAAATTCATAGTGGTATAATTATTAGAACCACACAAATGATAGCTGTAGATAAGGTACAATGAATCAATTTTCCAATGATATAGTGAAAAGATTGTAAACCTGCTGCGCTCAAAAAGGATATGGTTTGAAAGTGTACACTAAGTCCGCCCCAGGAAATAATAAGCTCAGATGCTATCAATTTTTGCCAGACAGGAAGAGAGTTTGTATTAATTTGCATACTACCGTTTGTTATTTCAAACAAGCCATATAAAAGTCCTTTTATAAGAGTAGCATCTGCACCTGTAAATCTGAAGAGACTACATATTGTGTGATAAATTTTGAAATATTCGAGAACGTTATTCAAGTTGAAAAAGAGAGTTATAAAACCGCCTATAATGAGTATGGACTCAACTGAGTCTTTGACTGATTTTGATAGAACCTTTCCAATGTCAAAATTTAAAAGTTTGTAAGGTGCGGAAGCTGACAGTATTTCACTTTGTGCAAGCCGAGAAGTACACAAAGCTATTATCAGGCTTGCGAGTATATGAGCAAAAAATAGCATATATCCGTACTTTTTAGAGCTAAGCAGATTAATTCCAACCGTTCCAATGATAAAAAGAGGACCAGAATTATTTACAAAATAAAGGAGCCTTACAGCTTCGTTTTTACTGATTAATTTTTGGTTATATAAGTTACATACCATCTTGCTACCGACTGGATATCCGGTTAGCATTCCTATTATCATTGCTAAAAAGCCATTTGGTGAAAGTTTAAAAAATTTTTTAGAAGGCAAATAAAAGATACTTGAAAGATAGTTTATTAGCTTTGATTCAATTAATATATTTATAACTAAAAAATACGGAAATAGAGAAGGCAAAACTTTTTCCCACCATATGATTACTGATTTAGTTGTTGATTGAATGATAAGCTGAGGATTTAAAAGTATAGATAAAAAATAGAGTATACATAATATTATTACGGTAAAGTTAAATATCTCTCTCAAGTGCTCTGCTCCAATACATATTTAAATGGTATTCTACTTAAAATATTATTGCTGTATGGAGGGTAAAATGAAAAAAGTTTCGCTTGCACTTGGTTCTGGTGCAATGAGAGGATTTGCACACATAGGGGTTATAGAAGTTCTGGAAAAGGAGTTTAAATTTGAAGCTTTTTCAGGTTCAAGCATTGGTGCTGTTATAGGCGCATTTTACTGTCTTGGATATGACCTTGGCCTTATATATAAGGTGGCAAAGCAAATAAGAAATGACATACTTATAGATTTTAAAGTAAGAAAAAATGCTCTCATTTCAGGTAAAAATATAGAAGAGATTTTAAAGCTTTTTTTGAGAGATAAAAGGTTTTCTGATTTGAAATATCCGTTTTATGTTGTTGCAACAGACCTTTTAAGAGGTGAGCAGGTGGTCTTCAGCGAGGGAAGTTTATATGATGCTGTAAGAAGCAGCATATCTGTTCCTGGTGTTCTTCCACCATATAAAATAGGGGATACTGTGCTGGTTGATGGAGCGGTAGTAGACAAAGTGCCGGGAAAGGTCTTGAGAGAAAACGGTTGTGAATTTGTAATTGGTGTTGATGTTTCAGGCAAAGGCTTGCTCAAAGAACCCAAGAATATTTTAGAAATGATAATGACAACAATTGATATCATGGGAGAGGAGATATTCAGACTCAAACAAGGTTATCTTGACTATCTTATAAAGATTGATCTTGAGGATATAAATCCATATACCCTTGCCGATGTAGAAAAGGCGTATCAAAGAGGAAAGAAAAGGGCAGAAGAGGAGTTAGAAAACTTAAAGAATTTAGCTTCTTGAACTGATATAGATAGGAGATGATTTAAATTCTGTCTGCAGATATTTGTGAAAATCTTTATATTGCAGGGCATGCAGCATTGAAGACCTTATTTCAAGTTCAAGAAGCTCTTTGTATTGAGGGTTTTTTAACCACTGCTGATTTAGTTTTGTGATATACTCAATTTTGTCTTTTATCTTATTTAAATATTCTTTTCCTTTATGGTTGAATCCCAAAACTCTCACATAAGGTGTAATGGAAAGAAGAGTTTTTTGGTCAAAATTGTTTCTCACAATAGCGTGTATGAATATTCTCTGAAGTCTTGTAAGGGTATATCTTTTAGTTTTTACATTCTCAAGAAGATGTTGCACTGATGGAGAATTGAAAATGTACTTTTCAAATCTATTTTCAAGCCCTTCTTTGACATCAATTTTGTCTTTCAAAAAATCTGGTACAACGATAGCGTTGTAGATAAAGAGCTTAAAGTAATCCTCAAGAAACACAGGTCCTCTTCCGCTTTCAAATTCTTCTATCAGTATTTCATAAGAAGCAGATGGCATTTTGTTTTTGATTGCCTGCAGGTTATTTATGTTTCTTCTTATAGCAGTAGCTGAAGCGTATGTGTCTTGTGTGAGGTTGGGGTCATTATAAGAGGTACCTATCCTTCTTATAGTAAATGGTTCAATCTTTGAACTTAACCTGTAAATCCATTTGATATATTCAATTCCAAGTATGTTGTTAGAAGAAAATTCAATATTGGTTTTACATGTTTTGATAAGAGCAAGTTCACGAGCTTTTGGGAAGGAATACCCTTCTTTCAAATAACTTTTCAAACTTGACTTGAAATCATCTTCTTCAAATGCCAAGTGTTTAGCAGTTTCTTTAAGCTTATCTATATCACCGCATTCTGAGCCAAAAACAATAAAGTCAACGCCAAGCTGGTTTAAAATGGATATTGCACCGTATGCAAATATTTCAGCGCTGTTACAGGCATATGCAAATGGAAGCTCAAAGATGACATCTACTCCGTTTAAAATAGCCATCTTTGTCCTTGCCCATTTGTTTACAATTGCAGGTTCTCCTCTTTGAATAAAGTTACCGCTCATTACGCCCACAACTATGTCTGCATTTGTTATTTCTCTTGTCTTTTGCAGATGGTACAGGTGTCCATTGTGAAAAGGGTTGTATTCTACTACTATTCCAGCAACCTTCATTTTGTAATCCTTCCCCAGGACAGTTTTTTTATATGAAGTATGATATCAAAAAATAATCACGCAATACAACAATTATTGTTACAAAATAAACCCATCAATGTAAAAAATTTATGATTGTTTGACAATAGAGAATTTCATCTGATAAACTAATGAAGAAGGATACTGCAAAAGTAGGGGGCGAATTTTTAAGGTGGAATATTTTTTAAGTGAAGAACAAAAGATTATAAAGAAACTTGCAAAAAGGATTTCAGATGAATACGTGTCAAAGGTTGCAATAAAATATGACAAAGAAGGTATATTCCCAAGAGATATATTGGACCTTTTAGCATACACAGAGCTCACTGGTGTATACATTCCTAAAGAGTACGGTGGGTTTGGTGGCGGTGTTATGGAAATGTGCCTTGTTGTAGAAGAGCTTTCAAGAAATTGTGCAGGTGTTGCGGTATCATACGCTGCAACAGCTCTGGGTGCATATCCTATAATTCTTTACGGTAAAGAAGAACAAAAGAAAAAGTATTTACCTAAAATAGCAAAAGGAGAGTTGATAGCCGCGTTTGCATTGACAGAATCTGATGCTGGAAGTGATGTGAGCAGTATAAAGACAACTGCAGAGAAAAAAGGAGATTATTATATTTTAAATGGTAGCAAGCATTGGATTACAAACGGCGGTGAAGCTGACGTGTATGTGGTATTTGCAGTAACCGACAAATCAAAAGGACCGCGCGGAATTTCAGCTTTCATTGTAGAAAAGGGATATGAAGGGTTTTATTGTGGTAAAAAAGAGGACAAGATGGGCATAAGAGCATCTTCTACCACAGAGCTTATATTTGAAGATTGTAAAGTTCCCAAGGAAAATCTTTTAGGTCGTGAAGGGACAGGGTTTATTGTTGCAATGAAGACGTTTGACAGGACACGTCCTGGAGTGGCTGCAATGGCTGTTGGAATTGCTCAAGGTGCCTATGAGTATGCAATCAGGTATGCAAAAGAAAGGGTCCAGTTCGGACAACCTCTTTCATCCTTTCAGGCAATCCAGCATATGCTGGCTGACATGTACATAAATATCGAAGCTGCAAGAGCTATGCTTTATTCAACATGCCGAATGATTGATAGTGGTGCAAAGGATTTTTCAAAGGAATCTTCAGCGTGCAAGGTTTTTGCATCTGATGTTGCTATGAAGGTCACCACTGATGCCGTTCAGATTATGGGTGGAAATGGATATGTTAAAGACTATCCGGTTGAAAAGATGATGAGGGATGCTAAAGTAACTCAGATATTTGAAGGCGCAAATCAAATTCAGAGAAATATTATCGCGTCTGAAATCATAAAAGAGTATTAAATCTTTAAGACTTGAGGGGGAGTTTTTGAAAGATGAAAATTCTTGTGTGTATAAAACAAGTCGTTGATCCGGAAAAGGTGGAGTATAATCCTGAAACCAGGACAATAAAAAGAAATGCTCAGCATTTGATGAACAATCCTGCAGACCTTAGCGCTTTAGAATTTGCTCTTAGAATAAAAGATGTTTATAAAGATGTTCATATCACAACCCTTTCAATGGGTCCTGCTGAGTGTGAAAGCAAAATAAAAGAACTTATAGAGGTTGGTTGTGACAGCTGTGTACTTTTGAGCGACAAAAGACTTGCTGGTTCTGATGCGTATTCTACTGCGTATGCGCTGGCAAAGGCTATTGAAAAGCTTGGCAATTTTGACTTGGTACTGTGTGGTGAGTCTTCCTTAGATGGTGAGACATCTATTGTCCCACCTCAGATAGCGGAATATCTTAATATTCCTCACATATCATTTGCAACTAATATAAAAGTTTTTGATTTGCAACGCATTGAAATTGAAAGAAAATTTAAAAATCAACTATTTAGGTTTGAGGTTAAACTACCAGCACTGGTTTCTGTTAAGAAAGATAGTGCATTTCTTAGGCTTCCAAAACTGAGCCTTATGATAAAAGCTCTTTCTTATACTCCTCAAGTCTTGAGTTTAGATGATTTAGAAAACTTTGATTTTAGCAAAGTAGGAGCAGAAGGTTCAAAGACCTCGGTCGATAGATTTGTTGAACAAAGCTTTGAAGATGTTAAATGTGAGATTTATGAAGGCCTTGAAGCTGCTCAAATAGAATGTATAGCCGACCTTGTTATGAGGTTTTTATAAACGTTAAATTTCAATTTCATAAGGGGGACTAAAAAGAGAAATGGAACATGTGATATTTGTGCCGGCAATTTATCATGTTGATGAAATCTCACAACTTGCTTCTCTTCTTTCTTTCATTGAGAGCAGAATTACAGTTAAAGATAAAAAGATTATTTTATACCTATATTCGAATAGGCAAGTGGAAGATAAAGATATAAATTACCTGAAAACACTTCCAGTAAGTCAAATTGTCATCTATGAAAATGAACTTTTTTCAGACTGGGAACAGCCTTACATCGAAGCTATAACCCAGCATATAAATACAATAAAACCTCATGCTGTCATTTCAATATCAAGCGATTTTATAAAGTCAATTTTAGCAAGAGTTGCTGCACGCTTTTCATGTGGGTTTGCTGTTGATTGTACAGACCTTATTTTTGATGAGAGTACTCATAACTACAGTTTTTTAAAGCCTGCATATGCAGGAAATATAAACGCTGAGATTTTAGTCAAAAATTCTTCTATTGTCTTTGCTACGTTAAAGATAAAAAATGTAGCTGAATGTTCTTTTGAGACCATTGATAGTAAAGTAGAGATTGTTGAAAGTCTCTTTGAGAACTTTGAGCCTTTTTCTGGCAGAATTAAGATTATTGAAAAAAATTTAGCTCAGAGTATTGATAACAAACTTGAAAGTGCTAAAATAGTTATTGGTGTAGGAAGGGGAATCAAAGACAAGGAAAATTTAAAATATGCTTTTGAACTTGCAAATATCTTAAACGGTGCGGTGGGTGTCACGCGGCCGCTTGTTGACATGGGCTGGATTGACAAAGAATATCAAATTGGTCAAAGTGGCAAGATTGTATCACCACAGATATATTTTGCTTTTGGTGTTTCGGGTGCAGCCCATCATATTTGTGGGATTGGCAATCCAAAACTCATAATAGCAGTTAACAAAAACAAAGATGCGCAGATTTTTAAAATTGCTCATTACGGGATTGTAGCAGATGCTACCTCTATTATGAAAAGTTTTATAAAAGCTTTTAAAAGTAGGCTCAAAGGCTGCTGATTTTTTGAGGTGCACTGGAGGAAGTTTAAGTAATGCAAAGAAAATTTTCAGTATATGTTCTTTTAATAACAATTGCTTTCTTTCTTTTTTTAAGTGGATGTTCGTATCTATTTCAAACTTCTGACTTTTGGGGAACAAATTCAGCCCAGTTTTTAGATAAGCAAGTATGTAGTGTATTTTTTTTGGATGTAGGTCAGGGAGATAGTATACTGATAAAAACACCCGAAAATAAGTTTGTATTGATTGACTCAGGACCGAATTCTGCTGAACAGGATGTTTTACAAACCTTAGATAGATTAAATGTCAAAAAATTGGATGTGGTGATTGCAACTCATCCGCATGAGGACCATATTGGCAATATGGACAAGATTATTTCTAAATATGACATAGAAAGATTTTATACAAACAATAAAACAACAAATACTCAGACATTTGAGGATATGCTAAACGCACTGAAGAAAAAGAACCTAAAGATTTCAATTGCAAGACCATTTGATAGACTGAAATTAAATGGTGTTACATTGACTTTTTTGTCACCTCTTAAAGATTATGATGATTTGAATGATTCAAGTGTGGTTGTCATGCTTGAATTTGCGGGAAAAAGGGTGTTATTTACTGGCGATATTTCAAAGAATGTGGAATATGACGTAGTAAGGAATGTTCATGATATAAAGGCAGATGTTTTGAAGGTTTCTCATCATGGAAGCTATGCTGCAACTTCAAGTTTATTTTTAGAAAAGGTAAATCCCAAAGTGGCTATCATAAGTGTGGGAAAAGACAATCCGTACGGTCATCCGCACTCATCCACAATAAGGAGATTGGAGAAATTTAAAGTTAAAATATTTACAACAGAACAAAATGGCAACATTGCTGCACTGATATTCCCAGATGGCACATTGAAACTCATCACCCAGAGATAGAAAGGAGAAAAGCTGAAAAATGATTTATATATTTAAAAAGAGGATTAAGGAAATGACAGCAATAATTATCTTATTTTTGATACTATCAGCTGTGATTGTACAATTTTTTACAAAAACTTTGTGGACGGCTGAGACAAACCTAAGGCTTGATAATAATCTTTTGAATCCATTCAACTTCAATACTTCATCACCCGACGTTTCCAATATGGTGCAAGGTCTGTATTCTAACGTGACTGCATTGGATTTGAACAAAGAATACTTAGAGATGGTGGCGCTAAACCCTCCTTTTATTGACTATGTCACAAGCAGATATGGTGAAGATGAGAGATTTGGGGTTTTTATTGAACCTAAAGCTTCAAAGAGTGGTATAAACTATGTTGTTGTAAAAGCTGTTGCAGATTCACAGACTGCTGCTCAGAATATGCTAAATGAATATCTCAAAAGTTTGGATAACCAGGTAATCTCAGATTTGAAAAGTAAGTCAGAAGCTGCTCAAAAACTTTTGGATGAGCTTTTGCTTGAAAGAAGCAAATATGAAAAGACAAGGTTAACTGGAAGTGAACAAGAACAACTAAGCCAGATTTCAGCTGCTATAAGTCTTATCAAGTGGGTGAATGGACATTACAACAAAGTGATTGATTTAAAGAGTGCCATTTATCAATATGGAAAGGTGAAGGTATATGAGTCTGCTGGAAGCAAGTTCGAAAAGGCATTGAGAGTTGTTGCTGGAATGCTGGCAGGTGTGATTGTGGCAATTTTGTATGTAATATATAGAGAGAGAAAATATATTATCCAGAATTTATAATTTTTTCAAAATATCAAAATTAGAATGGAGATGAGGACTAAAAATGATTTCGCTTATTGATTTGAAAAGACAGTACAAAAGCATTTCACAGGAAATAATAGAACGTGTGAAAGAAGTCTTTGAAAGCGGACAGTATATTTTAGGACCAAAAGTTGCAGAGTTTGAGAAAAAGTGTGCTGAATATCTGAATGTAAAACACGCAATAGGTGTTGGAAATGGTACAGACGCCCTTGTCATAGCACTTGAAAGCCTTGGTATAGGAAAAGGTGATGAGGTTATAACCACTCCTTTTACCTTTTTTGCAACAGCTGAGGCAATAGTGAGAGTGGGTGCAAAACCAGTTTTTGTTGACATTGACCCTCTGTCGTACAACATAGACCCTGAAAAGATAGAAGAGAAGATTTCTGAGCGCACAAAAGCTATTATTCCTGTCCATATATTTGGTCAAGTGTGTGACATGAAGAAAATAGTACAAATTGCCAAAAAGTATAACTTGTATATTATCGAAGATGCCTGCCAAGCATTTGGTGCTGAATTTGAAGGGAAAAAAGCAGGCACAATTGGAGATGTGGGATGTTTTTCGTTCTTTCCTACAAAGAACTTAGGCGGGTTTGGCGACGGTGGTCTGATTGTAACAGATTCTGACGAGATTGCCTCAAAAGCAAGGATGCTCAGACAGCATGGTTCTAAAAAGAAGTATTACAACGAAATGATAGGATTTAACAGCAGGCTTGACGAAGTGCAGGCAGCAATACTTCTTGTTAAACTCAAATATATTGACAGTTGGAATAGAAGAAGAATAGAAATAGCTCAAAAGTTTTCTACAGAGCTTAAGCTTGATGGACTTGTCACCCCCAAAAAGTGCAATAGTTTTGAGTTTGGACACATATATCATCTGTATGTTCTACAACATGAAAAAAGAGAGCTTATAATGGAATATTTAGCCCAGAAAGGAATTGCAACAGGCATATATTATCCTGTGCCATTACATCTTACTAAAGCTTTGAGTTTTTTGGGATATAAAGAAGGTGATTTTGAGGTTGCTGAAAGGCTTTGCAAAAAGTTATTTGCAATTCCAATGTTTCCTGAACTGACAGATGAAGAGATAGAGTATATAACAACTTCAATAAATCAATTTGGAGGGAGTTTATAATGAATGAAATTGCACAAAAACTTCTTGAGAAGATTGAGAACAAAACAGCAGTGATTGGAGTTGTGGGGCTTGGGTATGTAGGGCTTCCGCTTGCTGTCGAAAAGGCAAAAGCAGGGTACAAGGTTATTGGATTTGATATACAGCAAAAGAGAGTTGACATGGTAAACAGAGGCCAAAATTATATAGGCGATGTTGTGGACAAAGAACTTGCTGATCTTGTAAAGGAAGGTAGAATCTTTGCCACAACTGACTACAGCAAAATTAGTGATGTTGATGCTGTTGCTATATGTGTTCCCACTCCACTTGATAAATACAAACAGCCAGACATTTCGTACGTTGTAAATTCTACAAGGGAGATTGCAAAATTCCTTCACAGGGGGATGTTGGTTGTTTTAGAGAGTACTACATATCCAGGGACAACTGAAGAAGTGGTAAAACCTATCTTGGAAGAAAGTGGGCTAAAATGCGGTGAGGATTTCTTTTTAGCTTTTTCACCTGAAAGAGTTGACCCGGGCAACAAGGTGTATAACACAAAGAACACACCAAAGGTTGTAGGCGGTGTGACAAAAACATGTACTGAGATAGCTGCAAGGCTTTACGAGAATGTGTTAGAAGGAGAGGTATTCAAGGTTAGCTCTCCACGAGTTGCAGAAATGGAAAAGATTTTGGAAAACACCTTCAGAAATATAAACATTGCCCTTGTAAACGAAATGGCTATTTTGTGCGAAAGGATGAACATTGATATTTGGGAGGTCATTGAAGCAGCAAAGACAAAACCATATGGATTTATGGCATTTTATCCCGGACCTGGGCTTGGTGGTCATTGCATACCGATTGACCCGTTTTATCTTACTTGGAAAGCGCGTGAATATGATTATCATACAAGGCTCATTGAGATAGCTGGTGAAATAAACAACTATATGCCAGAGTACGTGGTTGAAAGAGTTATGAAAATCCTCAACAAATTCAAAAAACCTTTGAACGGCTCAAAAATTTTAATTTTAGGCGTGGCATACAAAAAAGATATTGATGATATAAGAGAGTCACCTGCATTGAAAATTATCGAGATTTTTGAAAAAGAGAATGCAGAGGTAGAATACAATGACCCATATGTACCGAGTTTTACTTATAATGGCAAACAATATTTCTCGGTAGATTTTACAGCAGAGTCGCTCAAAAAGTATGATATAATTGTTATCACAACAGACCACTCAAAATATGATTATAAGTTTATCGTAGAGAATGCTAACCTCATTTTTGATACAAGAAACGCAACAAAAAGCATAAAATCAGACAAAGTTTATAAACTATAAAAAAATTCAATGTAATGGAGGATTTGTTGATGGACAAGTTAAAGATCTGTCTTGTTGGATGTGGGAGAATATCATTCAAACATGCTGAGGCTTATGCCAACAACTATGACCAGCTTGAGGTTGTGGGATTTTGTGACTTAGATAGCCAGAAAGCTTTGAGGACAAGACAAAAGTATTATGAACTGCTTGCAACCAAAGGAATTGAAATAAAAAAGGATATACCCATATACACAGATTATATAAAGATGTTAAAAGAACAAGAATGTGACATAGTTGACATAGCAACATACAGTGGGTGCCATGCTGAGCAGACACTTGTTGCTTTGGATTTTAACAAGCATGTGATTGTAGAAAAGCCCATGGCACTTTCAATAGAAGATGCAGATTTGATGATTAAAAAAGCAAGAGAAAAGAAAAAAGTACTTGGTGTATGTCTGCAAAACAGGTTTAATAAAAGTGTGCAAAAACTTAAAAGTACCATCGACAGTGGCAAATTCGGCAAGATACTGTACGCTGTCGCAAGTATTAGATGGAATAGAAACAATGAATACTACAGACAAGGTAGCTGGAGAGGCACATGGGAACAAGATGGTGGTGCGCTTATGAACCAATGTACCCACAACATTGACCTTTTACAATGGATAATAAGTTCTGAGGTTGACGAGATTTATGGTGATATAGAAACATTTTTAAGACCGATTGAAGCAGAAGATACAGGATTTGCTATCTTGAAATTCAAAAGTGGGGCAAGAGGAATTGTTGAAGGGACTACATGTGTTTGGCCTTCAAATTTGGAAGAGACGCTCAGTGTATTTGGTCAAACAGGCACAGCAGTGCTTGGTGGTACATCGGTTAACAGAATTGTTGTGTGGCGTGTGCCTGATGAGGATGAAAAAGAGGCTTTAGAAAAGTTTGCCGAAAATCCAGACAATGTATACGGGTTTGGTCACACTCCTCTTTTCAGGGATGTTATTGAAGCCATCAAAAGCGGACGGAATCCACTGGTAACTGGAGAGGAAGGTAAAAAGTCGCTTGAGATAATCCTGGGTATTTATAAATCTGCAATTGAAAAAAGGCCAATAAAACTGCCACTTACTAACTTTTCAACAATGGATATGAAAAAGGTTTATGAAAGGCAGAGGTTGGTAAGATGAGATTTATAAGTGAGAAAGCAAAGATAGCTGAAGACGTTGAAATAGGCTATTTTGTTGTGATAGAAGATGATGTTAAGATAGGTAGCGGATGCAAGATTGGTCACAACGTAATTATAAAAAAAGGAAGCATTATAGGAGACAATGTCGAAATTTCTGATGGGACAATTATAGGAAAATCTCCTCAAAAGGCTATTGCGAGCAAGACCACAGAAGAAATTGTTCTTCCACCCGCTAAAATAGGTAACAACGTCAAGATTGGAGCAAATAGCATAATCTACAGGGGTGCTGTAATCTCAGACAATGTCTTTATAGCTGATCTTGTGACAATAAGAGAAAATGTGACAATTGGTGAGTATACCATTATAGGTCGTGGTGTTAGCATAGAAAACAAAACAATTATTGGAAGCCGTTGTAAAATAGAGACAAATGCATATATCACTGCTCTTTCAGAGATTGAGGATTGGGCATTTATTGCACCGTGTGTTGTGACCTCAAATGACAATTTTGCGGGAAGAGGGAAGGACAGGGCAAAGTATTTCAAAGGTGTTACAGTGAAACGAGGTGGCAGGATAGGTGCAAATGCAACTGTGCTTCCCGGAAAAGTGATTGGAGAAGAAGGGTTTGTAGGTGCCGGTAGTGTTGTTACAAAAGATGTCATGCCAAGAAAGATTGTTGTGGGAAATCCTGCAAGGGAGATAAAAGATGTACCGGCTGATCAGTTACTTGAAAACCAATAAATATGAGCTTTTGCTTGGGGCAAGCACTGCTGTTTGCCTGCAGTTTGTTAGGTATTCGTATATTCCTGTATATTTGTTTTTATTGGCGCTATTTTTTATATCCTTTTATGTCTATAAACCAAAAATGAGATTTGACATTTTGAATTTTGTTCCTATGTTTTTTTATGTGAGCCTTGCATTGATTTCTCTCTTGTTACTAAATGTCAGTTTAGACAAGGACAAGGCTATTATAGGTGTAATAAATGCTTTCATATTCCCAGCAATATTTTATATCTTCCTCATTTCATGTAACGAAGATTGCATTTTGAAAATAGAAAAAATATGGTTGTTTTTATTAGCAATTGCTTCAGTTGTGTGTAGTTTTGAATTTTTGTATTATATAGCTTTCAAAACTTTTAGAGAGAGAACTATTTCAATCTTTTTTAATCCAAACACATTTGCGTTTTTTTTAGTTATGGTTTACCCACTTGTGATAAACAAGTTGAAAGATGAAAAGTCAAAACTTTTGGTATCGTTCTTAATATTTATAGAAATCTTACTTTCTGGTTCAAGGACAGGGTTTGTAGTATATATATTCGAGTTTTTTCTTATAAATATTTACCTTATCAGAAAAAATATCTTAAAGGTTTTCTTAGCAGTAGCTGGTATATTGACTATTTTCCTTCCTAAGATTCTCTATAGAATTCCAAGCTTAAGTGATGTAACAAATCCTAAAACGGCTGTTGGGCAGAGAGTTTTTGTGATTGAATTTGTTTTGAGATATTTTTCACACAGAAGCCTGTTTGAAGGAATTGGCGCAGGTCAATTTGAGCTATTTTTTAGAAAGTTAAAAGCGCCTGGTATAGTTGCCCTTCACTCGGCACATAATTTGTTTTTAAATGCCCTTATTGAATATGGTATAATAGGATATATGATTTTAGTTTTTATAGTTTATTTTTCGGTTTTTCTTTCTGCATATAATTTTTTTAAACACAAAGAAGAATATGATAGAAATATTCTTATTGGATTTATTCTTATAACCATTTTTCAGATGTTTGATATGGCTGAAATTACAAATAGTAGGATGCTATTAATTAACATGCTATATACATTTTATCTTTTCTTGCCTATTTACAGATTTAAAAGGTGGAGAGCTATAGATGGAGAATGCATTTAGAGTTAGATTGAAGCAGCAGGTTATTCCAGCTATTTTGTACTTGACCTTTTTGAGTGGTTTTTTTGGGAGTACTCTTGCGTATCCAAAGCTAAGTTACCTTTTTGCATATAGAATATTTTTGGCATTTTTGTTTTTTCTCATTTTTATCGACTTGATGTTAAATGGGATTGAGCTGAAGAGTTTTCTTAACTTTTCGACTTTTTTTCTAATAGGGTGGTGTGCCTACTCACTTTTAAGTTTTTTATGGGCTCAGGATATAAAAAGTGCAGTGAGGGACCAGGTTTTTTTAACCATCAATATATTTGTGATACTGATATTTATGTATTACTCAAAATATCTTAGATGGGATGTTTTTGAAAACATAATATTGATTTCATTTATCATCCATCTTGCTGTAGGCTATTTAGAAGTAGTGACTGACAAACATTTGTGGACATCTAAGGTACCTTTATACAATCTTCATAGAACTCCTTCAACCTTTTTTGCAAATCCAAACGATTTTGCAACTTATTTGGTTTTATATTTGCCTTTTATTTTAGCTGTTGCGATAAACAAAAGTAGAAATAATTTTTTCAAAAAGTGGGCAGCCTTTTTAGGCGCAGTTTTGGCTATCCCACTTTTGATTCTTACCACAAGCAGAGCAAATTACATAGGATTTTTAATAGCTTTGTTTGTTTATTTTCTTTTGGCTGGTAAAGACCAGAAAAAGAGTCTTCTACAGTATGGAGCTATATTTTTAGTTTTTTTAATGCTTATAATAGGTTTTAGACTGGATTTTGGAGCGTTTAATAAGGCAGTTGAAATGATAAAAATTCAGATTTCTTCGCTTGTTGATTTTTCCCAGACTTATCTTTCATCTAATGTGCGGCGAGAACTTTTGATTGTGTATGGTCTTTCGTTTTTGTATGACTATCTCTTTTTTGGAGTTGGTTCAGGCAACAGCAGGGTTTTGATGGAAAAGGTAAAACAGTATACTGTAAATGTTGAACTTCATAATTGGTTTTTGGATGTTCTTGTGTGTTACGGCTTGGTAATATTCATCTTGTATCTTATTTGGATAGTCTATATACTTTACAATCTTTTTAAAATAAAAAAGAGCAGTAATACTTTAAACCCACCAACAATCCCTTTAATAAGCTCTATTTCTGCCTTTTTTATATCAAGCATAAGTTCATCAAAGATGATTGAGATGAGGATAATGTGGTTTGTATTTGCACTTTCGCTGTTTGTTTTAGCAAAGTCAAAAGAAGAAAAAGGAGAGTATTGAGTTTGAAAAAGGTGCTGGTTTTGTCTTCTGCCCATCCATGGGATGATGAAAGAGTGTTCAACAAGATAACAAAGAGTCTTTCGAAAAAGTATGAAACAGCCCTATGTGCTGTTGCAGACAAGCAATTTTTTGAAGTTGACGGGATAAAGATTTTTGGGCTTCTAAAATTGCCACGCTCAAAGAGATATAAAAATTATTTAAAAATCATAAAGATAATTAAGGAATTTAAACCTGACATCATTCACTTTCATGACCCTGACCTTTTGGTTTTATCCTTGTACTTTAAGTTTTTCTTAAAGAAAAAAGTGATATACGACGTGCATGAGGACTATCCTTTAGCTTTTAAAGACAGGAAGTATTTTCCAGAGCCGTTTACCATGTTGTTTTCAATACTTTTTAATCTGGCCGAAAAAACTATAAGCAGACTTTTAGACGGTGTTGTGACTGTTACAGAAGACATATATTTAAAATTTAATTGCAAGAACAAGGAGGTTATCAAAAATTATCCTGTTGCTGAGACATTTTTGGAAGAAAAAGATGGCACTGTTGATGGAACCTTAAACCTTATATATATAGGAAGCGTTTCGCAGAGCAGAGGAATAACAAACTTGATTTTAGCAGTGAAAAGTTTGCACGAACTTGACATAAGATTAGACATTGTTGGTCCTGCTGAAAATCAAAAATACTTTGAAGAGATAAAGAAATACGAAGATGAAAAAATAAGGATATGGGGAAGAGTGCCTAAAAAAGATATTCCTAGAATTTTAAAAAGTGCTCATGTTGGATTTGTGACGCTGCTACCACTTTCGCGGTATAAAACTTCGCTTCCTTTAAAACTTTTTGAATATATGGCTGCAAAGGTAGCTGTCGTTGCTTCAAACTTTGAACTTTGGGGAAGAATAGTTGAGGAAAGTGACTGTGGTATTTTAGTTGATCCTACAAATCTTCAGGATATCAAAAATGCTATATTGTTTTTTTACAACAACAGAGACCAAATAGTAAAGAAAGGCTTAAATGGTTACAGGGCGTTTATAGAAAAGTACAACTGGTCTGAAGAGGAGAAAAAGCTTTTTCAATTTTACAAAAGGATAGAAGAGTATTGAAAAAGTGCGGGGGAAGGAGAAACAAGACTGGTATGAACAGGGCAAGAAATAAAAAAATTGTGCTTTCAATTATAGCTTCGATTTTGCTTATAAGTGTAGCTGTGGGTGGGTACATTTACAAGGTTTTTGTTATTGATGCAAAACATATTGAGAAGGTTTTCACAAAAAAAACGCAAACATCAAAAATCTCCTCTTTAAAGTATCCTTTTGATGACAGTAGTGTGAACATCTTGATTGTTGGACTTGACAAGGCAAGCAATAGAACAGTGTACGATATGCACCGAACAGACACAATTTTGTTTATAAACATTAACTTCAAAGATAAAAAGGTTAGAGGAATTTCTATTCCAAGAGACACACTTACACAAATATACAAAGTTGAAAAATGGGATAAGATTAACAGTGCATTTGGTTATGGAGGAGGAGAGAAAAAAGAAGGTTTTATATATACAATGGAAACTGTGAGTAAGCTCTTGGGCGGGATGCCGGTGGATTATTACGTTGGATTTGACCTTGATGCTATAAGAAAGGTTGTAAACATATTGGGTGGTGTTTATGTCAATGTTGAGGTGCCAGTGAGGGTAAAGACAAAGTGGGTGGACATTGATTTAAAACCGGGGTATCAGAAACTGAATGGCATAGAAACTCTTTATTACGCTCTTTGGAGAAAAACTCCTGGTGGTGACATAGACAGGATAAAAAGAGATAAAGAGCTAATTCTTTCGGTTTTTCAGCAGCTTAAAGAAAGTAATAAGATAATAAAACTGCCAGAAATATATTGGAAGATAAGAAAACACTTTTTTACCAATCTTTCTCTTCAGCAGATAACATCGCTTGCTTATTTTGCCCAGAGCATGAATAAAGAAGACATGGTATTTGAGAGTATTCCTGGCACTTATTTTAACTATGCGGGAGTGAGCTACTGGAAACCAGATTATGAAGGGATAAAAAAGCTTGTAAAGGACCTACTTGGCTATGACATTGAAATAGACCTTCAGCTTCCTGAAAGATTTAAATATGTACCGCGGATTGTAAAACATAAAACCAGTAATTCTTCCCAAAAAACTGTGAAGAAAAATTCACAGGTTGCAGACCAAGAACACCAGAAAACAACAGAAGGACAAGTTCAGCAAAGTAGTTCAATTGATACTTCCTTGCCTGCACAAAATTCAGATAATCCTTCAACTGGGGATACTACTGCTAAGGCTCAGCAATCTTCGCAAGCACTGGAAAGTCAGCAAACTTTGCCACCCGAAAATACTCAAGATAGCTTGTACAAAAATCAAGGTCAGACTTCATCAGTCCAAAGTGATTCTTCACCCTCTACAGACTCAGATGTAAATACAAATGTTTATAGTGAGGTCAGGTAGGAAGAATTTTTGACAAAAGTTTTTAAATTGGATATACTTTATTTATGTAAAGTTATTGTAAGATAGCATGGGGTGGCAAAGAATGTATAAGGTGGGAGATACTATAATACACCCTTTGCATGGAGCAGGTAGGATAGTTGAGATAGTTGAGGAGAAGGTTTTCGATAGTGTTCAGAAATATTATGTGGTAAAGATATTGTACAATGGAATGAAGGTACTGGTGCCTGTCAAAAGCGCATCAGAGATTGGCATCCGGAATGTTATTTCAGAAGAGGAAGCAAACAGGGTATTTGAACTTTTGAAAGACAACAGTTTTAAGGTTGACATAAATGGCTGCGGAAATTATAACAAGCGAATAAGAGAAAATCAGCAAAAGCTAAAGAGCGGAAATATTTACTGCGTTGTAGAAGTTTTAAAGATGCTTGCAATGAGAGAAAAGGTAAAAGGACTTTCGACAAACGAAAAGATGATGTTCAACACGGCAAAACAGATTTTAGTAAGTGAGCTTGGACTTGCGAAAGGTCTTGCCATTGAAGAAGTTGAGAGGATGGTTGATAGTATTTTATTTGAGCTTGAGACGGCAGAGTAAGGGGGAAGTTTTTGGTGGCAGGATTTTTTGGATTCTTTGATTATACAAAGCCTGGGCCGGGTGTGCCGGAAAACGAGCCTCCAAAATCAAAGTTTATAGTGTTTTTTGAAGTACTTGCGAGAAAGTTTTGGAAACTGTCTTGGCTAAATATCTTGTATTTTCTTGTTTCGTTGCCGATACTAATATTACTTTATTTTGTTATTGGTGATTATATTTATCCTATTATCCAATCTGCAACAAAGGGAGCTGGAAACATAAAAGATATTCAATCGCTGCAAGGTTTTTTGATGACAGCTTTTGGCTTGACACTTTTAAGTGGGTTTATGGTGTTTGGTATAGGACCAACAACTGCAGGTTTTACGTATATTGTGAGGAACTTTGCAAGGGAAGAACATGCGTGGGTTACAAGTGATTTTTTTGAACATACAAAAAAGAACCTCAAAGAAGGAATAACAAGTTTTATAACAGATTTGTTGGTGTTGTGGATATTTTCTGTAGCTATACGATTTTATTCAGTTCAAAGTCTTAAATATCCCAGTGTAGGAATTATAAAGTACTTTTTGATATTTACACTTTTTATCTATTTCATGATGCATATATATATCTACCCTATGATGGTAACATACAACCTGAAAGTGAGACACATTTATAAAAATGCTTTTATCTTCACCATTTTAAAACTTCCTCATACTATTGGAATGTTTTTGTTATTAGTAACAGTATGGCTAATTCCTTTCCTACTTTTATTTGTGACACGATTTATACCAGTGCTGCTTCTTTATCCTTTAATATGGGTGAGCATAATTGGGCTTGCCCAGAATTTCTACACAAACTACATCTTCGGGATATATCTCAATCCTCAAAAGGAATCTGAAGAACAGCTTGAAAGTCAAGAAAATACTGAACTTTCTTCCGGCAAAGATGATGACAGCAACAGCAAAGATAGTGTATAATATATAATACTGCGCGAAAATTTAATATGCGAAGGGAGGTTGCTTCTTTATGGAACCAGTACTTGTCTACAACAGAAGGGACGTATTTACAAAGAGCAATTTAAATAGACTCAGAAAAGAAGGATATATCCCTGCTGTTGCGTATGGTGATGACATAAAGAGCCTTCCTGGATATGTTTCTAAAAAGGAGTTTGAAAAATTATATCATCAAAAAGGTTTGGCTGGTAAAATAAAGATTTCAATTGATGGGAAAGAGAGAACTGCTCTTATAAAAGAGGTTCAGACCCATTATACAAAAGGGAATATAATTCATGTGGATTTTCAGATACTTTCCGAAAACAAGCCTATCTATGTTGAGGTGCCAATTATATTTGAAAACGCAGAGATTTTGAAGTCAAGAGGACTTGTGCTGCAAAGACAGATGGACACAGTAGAGATAGAAGGGCTTCCTAAGGATATTCCAGAGCATTTGGTAATTGACTTGATGGGCTATGAAAAGCCTACAGCTATAAAGTTGAGAGATATAAAACTTCCAGAGGGAATCAAAATAACAGAAGATTTAGATGAAGTTGTTGCAGTAATTGATGTAAGCGAGATTACAGAAGAGCCAGAGGTAGAGGAGAAAAAAGAAGAGACTTCTTCAAATGCATAGTCACCCAGAAAAGATTAAAAAATGTGACCTATATGAAATTACAAAAAGAGAAAGGTGGCAACAACAAACAAAATGTACCACCTTTCTTTTTTATTGTAATTTGTTTCAATGTCAAATTAAATATATTACTTTAATTTATTCAAAAATTCCTTTAGATTATCAATTTGTTTTCTTACACTCTCCAGCGAAGTTCCGCCATAGCTTTTTCTCCGGTTTACGCAGGTTTCAATCTTTATAAATTGACATACATCCTCTTGAATCTTCTCACTGAATCTTTTATATTCCTCTAACGATAAGTCTTCTAATGTTTTGCCGCTTTCAATACAGTACTTTACAATGTTTCCCACAATAAAGTGGGCATCTCTAAAAGCTATTCCTTTTGTCACCAAGTAATCTGCAAGGTCTGTTGCATTGATAAATCCAGATTTGCAAGAACGCTCCATGTTTTCTTTGTTAATTTTGAGAGTTTTGAGTATTTCATTTATTATTACTAAACTCATTTCTACTGTTTCAATTGAATCAAATAAAAATTCTTTGTCCTCCTGCAAATCCTTGTTGTATGAAAGAGGCAGACCCTTTAGTACTGTTAAAAGTCCAATCAAGTTTGCATATACTCTTCCTGTTTTGCCACGTATTAGCTCTAAAGCGTCAGGATTTTTCTTTTGAGGCATGATGCTACTGCCTGAACAGAAACTATCGTCAAGTTCAATAAATTTAAATTCATCAGTATTGAAAATGATAAAATCTTCTGCAAGTCGTGACAAATGCATCTGAATCATGGCAAGTAAAAATAACATTTCAAGGATGAAATCCCTGTCAGAGACAGTGTCGATACTGTTTTCTGTCACGCTTTCAAAACCAAGTTCACTTGCCACAAAAAATCTGTCTATTTCAAATGTGGTTCCTGCCAAAGCAGCACTGCCAAGCGGGCTGTAATTTGTCATGCTGTAGTTTTGTCTTAGTCTTAACAAATCTCTTTTTAGCATTTGAGCATATGCAAGAATATAATGAGAAAAAAGTATGGGCTGAGCCTTTTGCAGATGAGTAAACCCTGGCATAATTACATCAATATTTTCTTCGGCTAAGTTTACAATGGTGTTTATTAGCGTTTTTATCAGTTCTTGAAGATACAAATTCTTTTCACGACAAAATAATCTCTCATCAAGAGCAACTTGGTCATTTCTGCTTCTGGCTGTGTGAACCTTTTTGCCAACTTCTCCTATTCTCTTTATGAGCTCTTTTTCAATCAGCATGTGGACATCTTCATCAGAAATTTCAAATTCGATTTTACCTGATTTAAAGTCTTCTAATATTTGATAGAGACTATCTATGATAAGTTTTGCCTCATCCTCAAGGATAATATTGCACTTTGCAAGCATTTTAACGTGGGCAACAGACCCAAGAATGTCGTATTCAAAGAGTTTTATATCAGTCATGATAGAAGCATTAAAAAGGTCAAAAATCTGCGCTGTAGACTTTGAGAACCTGCCTTCCCAGAGCTTAATTCTCCTCATCCTCCTTTCTGTTCACCATTCCAAATACCTTCAAAGGCAAGCCAAACAGGTTTATAAATCCTTCCGCATCCTTTTGATTGTACATCTGGTCTTCTTCAAAGGTTGCAAGGTCTTTGATATATAGCGAATTTGGTGATTTTGAACCAGCAGAGTAAATATTACCTCTGTACAGCACGAGTTTTACTGTGCCATTTACAACCTCTTGGGTTTTGTCAACAAATGCTGAAAGTGCTTCTCTTAACGGTGAAAACCAAAGCCCATCATAAACAAGTTCAGCAAATCTAATTGCAACCATGTCTTTAAAATGCAAAGTAGCTCTGTCAAGGCAGAGGTATTCCAATTCCCTGTGAGCATAATAAAGAATTGTTCCGCCAGGGGTTTCATACACGCCGCGCGATTTCATTCCAACAAGCCTGTTTTCAACTATGTCCGCAATGCCAATTCCATGATTTGCCCCTATTTTGTTCAAAGTTTTCAAAAGTTCAACTCCATTCATTTGCTGACCGTTTACCTTCACAGGAATTCCTTTTTCAAATTCAATCTCCACAGTCTCTGGAGAGTCAGCAAGTTTAAGAGGATTTTTTGTAATCTTTAATACCTTATCAAAGTCAGGCATGTTCCATGGGTCTTCTAAGTCAAGCCCTTCATGAGAAAGATGCCATATGTTCCCGTCCATGCTGTAACTTTCTTCTTTTTTAAAAGGAATATCAATTCCTTTTTGGGCAAGATAATTGAGCTCATCCTCGCGCGATTTTAAATTCCAAATTCGCCAAGGAGCTATTATCTTTATTTGTGGCATAAGCGCTTTAATTGTCACTTCAAATCTTACCTGGTCGTTTCCTTTTCCTGTTGCACCGTGCGCTATTGCATCAGCGTTTTCTTTTTTCGCGATATTGACCAGTTTCTTGGCAATTAAAGGTCTTGCCATTGATGTTCCAAGCAGATATTTTCCTTCATATATAGCTCCAGCTTTCAAAGTGGGGAATATATATTCATTCACAAACTCTTCTTTGGCATCTTCGATGTAAACTTTTGAAGCACCCGTCTTGTAAGCTTTTTCTTTTATGGCTTCAAAGTCATCTTCCTGTCCTACATCAACAACCACGGCAATTACTTCACAGTCAAAGTTTTCTTTAAGCCAGGGAATAATGACTGAGGTATCAAGTCCACCTGAATATGCCAAGACCACTTTGTTCAGTTTCATTTTCTTTATCTCCCCTCACATGATTTAATTGGTTTTATAAAATTATACACCTAAATGAATAATTATGCAATGAGCTAACTTAAATTTTCTTGAGATTTAAAGGGATTTATTTTATTATAATATCTTAGATATGAAGAATTTTTCAAGGAGTCTGTGAATGAAGGTAGCTTTGTTTGGTGGTACTTTTAATCCCATTCACATTGGACATCTAATTATGGCTCAGTATGTTTTGAATTTTTCGCAAGTGCAAAAGGTTATATTTGTCCCCAATGGACATCCTCCGCACAAGATTGAAGATGTAGCAGATGCGAGCGACAGGTTTGAAATGGTTAAGCTTTCAATAGAAGATAATCCATATTTTGATATAAGCGACTTTGAAATCAAAAAAAGTGGACCAAGCTGGACGATAGATACGCTTGAGTATTTTTCATCTATTTATGAAAGAGTATATTTTATTATTGGAAGCGACAATCTTTCAGAGATAGTGAAGTGGTACAAGGCAGAAGAGATTTTAAGAAGATACCCTCTTATTGTTCTTCCACGAGAAAGAGATTTGTGTGCGATAAAAAAGGAAATAGAAAAGCTTTCTTCTAAATATGCTCAAGAGATTACTTTGATTCAGATGCCTATTGTTGATATATCTTCAACAGAGATAAGAAAACTAATTCGCCAGAACAAAAGTATAAGATATATGGTTCATCCAAAGGTGGAAGAATATATTAAGAGAAAGGGGCTTTACAAAAGGTGAAAATTGAACAGATTAAAGATAAATTAAAAGAACTTTTGGATGAGAAAAGGTACGTGCATTCGATTGGAACAATGGAGTGTGCAGTAAAGCTTGCTGAAAGGTTTGGCGAAGATGTACAAAAAGCAATGATTGCAGGTCTTGTTCATGATGTTGCAAAGTGCCTTGATAAGCAGCAGTTGTTGAATTGTGCCTTGAAATCTGGTATAGTTATAGATAACATTATGCGAAGTCAAATAGAGCTTTTACACGGTCCTGCTGGAAGTTATTTGGCAAGAAAGCTCTTTGGAATAGAAGATGTTGACATCTTAAATGCTATTGCATATCATACAACTGGAAGAGAAAATATGTCAAAGTTAGAAAAGATAATATATGTAGCAGATTTGATTGAGCCTTCAAGACAATTTGAACAGGTAGAAAAACTGAGGGAAAAATCGTTTGAAGATTTAGAAAAAGCAGTTGTGATGGCTATGGATAATACTTTAAAGTATGTAATTGACCGTGGTGGATTAATACATCCCAATACTATTTATGCAAGAAATTGGCTTATATTACGAGAAAGCGGGGAAGTAAGGTGAAGAAGATACGAATCAAGAAAGAAGCAAAAATGTTTTTGGCATCTTTTTTGGCTACTGTAGCAGTTATATTTTTGCTCATTGTTGCAACAGCTTTGTATTATAAAAATACAAAGGCACTTCCGCCAATAATAAATAGTCTCATTGAAAAGGTTACAAATACTGAGACAAACGGGCTTGAGAATAATTTGCCAATGAACATTTTGGTTCTTGGAGGAGATGAAAAAGAAGGTGGAAGGTCAGACACCATAATGCTTGTCCGTATCCAGAAAGATTTCCAACCAGTTATTATTTCTATTCCAAGGGATACAAGAGTAAAGATAGAGGGTATAAGAGGATATTCAAAAATCAATGCTGCATATGCCTATGGCAAGTCAAAGCTGGCCATAAAAACTGTAGAAGATCTTCTGGGCGTAAAAATTGACAGATATGTTGCCCTAAATTATGAAGCGGTCAAAAAAATTGTTGACGCAGTTGGTGGAGTGGATGTTGAAGTTCCTTTTCATTTATATTACAAAGATACAACACCGGGCAAAGAGCTTTTTATAGATATCCCTGCAGGTCTTCAACATTTGGATGGGGAAAAGGCAGTTGAGTTTTTGCGCTGGCGACACAATTCAAACGGCAAAGAGTATGGCAGAGGCGGAGATTTGGGTAGAATTGAGATGCAGAAAAAATTTGTGTTTGCTTTGATTGAAAAGGTATTAAAACCACAAAACCTTATAAAACTTCCAAGTATTATCCAAACAGCTACAAAGTACGTGGACCACAATTTTACAAGAAATGAGATGATTTGGTTTGTCCAAAATGCAGGTAAATTCAGTAGCCAAAATATAATGACAGCTGTACTACCGGGCTATCCTAAGTATATTGATAATGTTTCTTACTATATATTGGATGAAGAGAAATGCAAACAGCTTGTTGAAGATTTAAATGAGCCAGAGATAATAAAGGAGAATATCAGAATAAAAGTGATAGGAGAAAGTGGTAGCGAAAAGGCAGCTTTGCTTAAAAGTGAGCTTGAGTCAAGAGGATATGTAAATGTGGGGTTGGGAAGTCAAAAGAGTATTCAAAATTCTACAATTGAGCTAAAGAGAATTAACAGAAAATATCTTGAGCAATTAAGAAATGACATTGACCTTTCAACTTTTCAGGTGGTTTATTCACCAGACTATGAGGAAAAGTATGATATTTATATTAAAGTAAAATAAAAAAAGGGGTGAAAAAAGCAAATTGGAACAAAAAATATATGAGATTGTAAAACTCCTATCTGACAAAAAAGCTCAGGATATAGTGGTTTTGGACATTTCAAAGCTAACCATAATAGCTGACTATTTTATTATATGCAGTGCATCAAATGTTCAGCACGTGAAAGCAATTGTAGATGAAATAGAGGAAAAAGAACCAGTGCATATATTGAGAGTTGAAGGAAAAGAAAGTTTCAGGTGGGTTGTTATAGATTTTGGTGATATAATTCTTCATATCTTCCACGAAAAAGAGAGAGAATTTTATAACCTTGAACGATTGTGGATAGATGCTCAAAAGGTTGAGATTGCAGCATTGTAGTAATAACTAACTGATTCAAATGAAAAAATCAATGGGGGTATGAGAAATGGAATATAATTTTAAAGAAATTGAAAAGAAATGGCAGCAAAAATGGTTTTCACAGAACAAATACAAAGTATCAGAGGACAGTCCAAAACCAAAATATTATGTCCTTGAGATGTTTCCATATCCTTCAGGAAAACTTCATATGGGACATGTTAGGAACTATTCGATTGGTGATGTATTTGCACGTTTTATGAGGTTAAAGGGCTACAACGTTTTGCATCCGATGGGTTGGGATGCGTTTGGTCTTCCCGCTGAAAATGCTGCTATAAAGCATGGAATTCATCCTTCTGACTGGACATGGTCAAACATTGAGAATATGAAAAGGCAGCTTATGGAACTTGGAATTAGCTATGATTGGGATAGAGAAGTAGCCACATGTCATCCAGATTATTATAAATGGACTCAGTGGATGTTCTTGCAGTTTTATAAAGCTGGACTTGCTTATAGAAAGAGGTCATATGTGAACTGGTGTCCATCATGTGAGACAGTGCTTGCAAATGAACAGGTTGTAAATGGTAGATGTGAAAGATGTAAATCACTTGTTGGTAAAAAAGATTTAGAGCAGTGGTTTTTCAGAATTACCAACTATGCAGAAAGACTTCTTCGTGATATAGAAAAGCTTGATGGCTGGCCAGAAAAGGTAAAGATAATGCAGAAAAACTGGATAGGAAGAAGTGAAGGTGCAGAGATTGAGTTTGAAATTGAAGGACTGAATAAAAAGATAAAAGTATTCACAACAAGACCTGATACCCTTTTTGGTGTCACATACCTTGTTTTGGCTCCAGAACATCCTTTAACAAAGGAGATAATAGCAGGAAAACCTCAAGAGAGAGAGTGTCTTGAGTTTATCGAAAAGATGCAATATCTAAATGAGATTGAAAGAACTTCTACAGAAACAGAAAAAGAAGGAAGGTTTACGGGTGGATATGCTATTCATCCTCTAACAGGTGAAAGAGTGCCAATATACATTGCAAATTATGTGCTGGTTGATTATGGAACAGGGGCTGTGATGGGTGTTCCAGCCCATGACCAGAGGGACTTTGAGTTTGCAAAAAAATATAATCTTCCTATTAAAGTTGTAATAAAAGGTGAGGGTGTTGACATCGAAAATTTTCAAAATGCTTATGAAGACGAAGGTGTTTTGATTAATTCTGGAATTTTTGATGGGCTTAAAAACACAGAGGCCATGAAAAAGATAACACAGTACCTGGAACAAAAAGGTGTTGGCAGGGCATGTGTAACGTATAAACTCAGAGACTGGTTAATATCCAGGCAGCGTTATTGGGGAGCTCCAATTCCTATTGTATATTGTGATGAATGTGGGGTTGTTCCTGTACCTGAGGAAGATTTGCCTGTTTTGCTACCTTACAATGTTGAGTTCAAACCAACAGGCCAGTCACCACTTTCTTACTGTGAAGAGTTTGTCAACACTACATGTCCAAAGTGCGGGAAGCCTGCAAAGAGAGAAACTGATACAATGGACACATTTATATGTTCCTCGTGGTATTATTTTAGATACACAGACCCCAAAAATGATCAAAAACCTTTCGAAAAATCGCTTGTTTCTTACTGGCTTCCTGTTGACCAGTATATTGGCGGGGTTGAACACGCTATATTGCATCTTCTGTATTCGAGGTTCTTTACAAAGGTGCTATATGACCTTGGCTATGTACCTTTTGAAGAGCCTTTCAAGAACCTCTTGACGCAAGGCATGGTGTTAAAAGATGGAGCAAAGATGTCAAAATCGCTTGGAAATATAGTCAGTCCTGAAGACATAGTAGAAAAGTATGGAGCTGACACAGCAAGGCTGTTTATACTCTTTGCTGCACCGCCAGAGAGAGATTTAGAGTGGTCAGACCAAGGGGTTGAGGGATGTTTTAGGTTTTTAAATAGGCTGTGGAGACTTTATATAGAACTTAAAAACAAACTTGCAGATGATAATCTTATTGGTGAGTCTGAACTTGACGATGAACTAAGATATAGATTAAATTATACAATTAAAAAGGTCACAGAGGATATAGGAGAGAGGTTCAACTTTAACACTGCTATCAGTACTATCATGGAACTTTTAAATTTCTTGTATGAGTATAAGGAGAATGGAAAATTAAATAAAGATTTAATTATAGATACACTCAGGAATTTATTAATATTGATTTATCCATTTACACCTCACATTGCATGTGAGCTATGGGAGATTATGGGGTTTGGTGAGGACATTGAAGAGGTAAGTTGGCCGCAGTACGATGAAGCTGCTCTTGTTCGAAAGAACGTAGAGATTGCTATTCAGATAAATGGCAAGGTAAGGTCAAGGATGAACATCTCTGTGGATATGACAGAAGAAGAAGTGAAACAGGCAGTTATCAATGACCAGAAACTTAAAGCGCTTTTGAATGGGAAGGAAATAGTTAAGTTTGTGTATGTGAAAAATAGACTTGTTAACATTGTAGTGAGATAATAAAGAGGGCATTTAAGTTGTGCCCTCTTTATTTTAATCTTCTGTTTTGTAGTGTTGAAAAATCTATTGTTTTTGTCGACCTGAGTTTTAGTCTCATTTTTTTACGCTTAAACCTAATTATAGTTATTATTGTAAATAGTAACACACACAAAATAACTCCTGCCAAGATTTCTATCACTACTTTAGTACCCTTTATCAATCCCTTTTTTACATTCTGTAAAATTTTCTTTGAAGTTTGCATTTCATAGCTTTCATATGAAAGAACAGGAATGGAACTGATGAGATATCCCTTGCTGTACACATACACATTCCCGATTACTGTGTCCTTGTATATTGGGATTTTCAGGTCCTTTAAAAAGTCTACAGTGTATGTTAAATCAGATTCTGCTGGAGAATAAACATTTTGAAGGACATAAACAGGGGTTTTGAGATACCCATCCAGCCATTTATGGTTTGTTTTGTCTATTAATACCTTTCCGACAATTTGATTCTCTGAAAAAAGTTTCTCTCTTTTAAAGTTGTTAAAGCCGTAATTAAACAGCTTAATTGCGTCTGAAAAAGCATCTTCAGAAGAGAGAATAACAGCAATAAGTTCTATGTCGTCTTTTTTAGCAGAGGCAATTAAGCATCTTTTTGCCTGGGCTGTATACCCTGTTTTTATTCCTGTTGCATATGGGTAATAATATTTAGAGTTTTTTCGCAAAAGCTTGTTTATATTATAAATTATCTGCCACTCAGGTTTTTTATGCATTGAAGCAGTTGTTATTCTATATTCAACTGTAGAAAATATCTTTCTTAATATTTCATTTTGATAAGCCTGTCTTGCAATAAGGCTCAAATCATAAGCAGTTGTATAGTGCTGTGGCGAATGAAGTCCATTTGGATTTACAAAATGAGAATTCTCGGCACCAATACTTTTTGCGTATTCGTTCATTTTCTCAACAAATTCGGGGATACTACCTGCTATATTTTCAGCAATCACGTTAGCTGCGTCATTTGCAGATATCAAAAGCATTGCATAAAGGAGGTCCTGGAAAGATATAGTCTCACCTGGATTCAAATAATAACTGCTACTTCCTGGTTCAATCATTGTGGCTTTTGAAGAAACTTTAAATATCTTGTTAAGATCATGTTCATATGATATAGCAACAAGTGCTGTGAGAACCTTCGTAGTGCTTGCAGGAAAGCATATTAAATTCGGATTTTTTTCAAATAAAATCTGCCCCGTATGTGCTTCAACTAAAATGGCTGACTTTGCGCTCAAGCCAAGTTTGTCTGTGGACTCTTGCTGTGAGTATGTATACAAGGGGTATGTAAAAAGTATTGCAAAAAAAAGTGCTGAGATAATTAGATATAAGACTACCTTTTTTAGAAACTGAGACATTAAATACTGTCACCGCCTTTAAAAGTTTTGTTTGCATGTGATAAAATAAGTATATATTATGACCAGCTTTTATGTCAATTGCTGGACTTCTGGCAAAACTTTTTATTCTCCTGTCAAGTACTACAATCAAAAAAAGAAGGTGAAATAAAATGCCTGCATTTACAAAAAGAGAAAAGGTTATGATTGTGATTATTGCTGTACTTCTTATGCTCAATATATACCAGTATTTTACACACAATAGTTTTTCGGACAAAAGCACCGGAGAAGTGGTTACCCTTGAGTCACAAGAAGGCGACAATGACATTACGAACAATGAAGGTAGAAAAACAGCTGAGACAAATATCCAAGATTCTCAGCAAAAATATGTTGTCTATGTGTGCGGAAACGTAAAAAATCCAGGAGTTTATGAGCTTTTGCCAGGCAGCAGAATAAACGATGCCTTGATTTTGGCGGGTGGAGCTTTGCCTGGAAGTGACCTGAATTCAATTAATCTTGCCGAGAAAATTTCTGATGGGCAAAAGATTTATATTCCAAAGATGGGCGAAGTGCAGTCGCAAAGTAGTTTGTCTTCTTCTACAGGTGGGACAGCACAAGAGACTGTGTCTGCAGGTGAAGGAAAAATAAACATCAATACTGCCACAAAGGAGGAGTTGAAAACTCTTGATAGAATTGGTGATAAACTTGCTGAAAGGATAATAGAATATAGACAAAAGCATGGTCCATTTAAAAGTATTGAGGAGATAAAAAACGTGAACGGTATCGGGGAGAAGATATTCGAGAGTATTAAGGATTCCATCACAGTGAAATAAATCAATTGACAAAACTCAAATAAAAGTTTATAATACAACCGTTATGATACGAGGTGACTGTAAAGATGAGATTAGATGTGTCAAAATTAAAAACAAATGGTGACTCTGAAGAGTTTGAATTTTGTGAATCTTGGGAAAAGCTCGAATTTAGAGGTGATATTTTATTTTTTGTTGAACCTGTCTATTTTTATGGAGTAGCTACAAAGAAGGGAAATTTAATTGAGGTCAGTGGCAATGTCAAAACAAAACTAAAAACTATATGTTACAGATGTACAGATGATGCTTATGTTGAAGTTGATGTTCCTTTTTATGAAGAGTACTCCAATAGAGAAAATACTACAGATGATGAAGTAATTAGGTTTGAAGATGATGTCATTGAATTTGATGATAGCATAGTTGCAACAATTGTTCTGTATCTGCCGATGAAGTACCTGTGCAGGGAAGACTGCAAGGGGCTTTGTCCTGTGTGTGGAACAAACCTAAATGTGAGCTCATGTTCATGTGAAAAAGATGATATTGACCCGAGACTGAGCATTTTAAAAACCCTTATCAATCAACTGGACACAGATGAGAAAAAGGAGGTGTGAAAGGAAATGGCACAACCAAAAAGAAGATGGTCAAAACAAAGAACACATAAACATAGAGCAAATTGGAAATTGGAAATTCCAAATCTTACAGAGTGTCCACAGTGTCATGAGATGAAACTTCCTCACAGGGTATGTCCAAATTGCGGGTATTATAGAAATAGAAAAGTTGTAAACCAAGACTAACAAAATAGCCCTGATTTATTTTCAGGGCTATTTTACTTTGAGTCCATAAAAGGTATTTCAATTGTAATAAAAAAGTGATAAATTAATAGAAAAGGGTGATAAAAACTGGTCAAACGAAAAATAAGAAAGGTTATAGGAATCAGGCGAAAATTAGTTGAACCAAGGAGAAAGTTATATCTTGATATATTGGTATACAGAAACCTAAAAAAACTTCTTTCAACCTTTGAGTTTCAAACCATCTTCATTTACATGAGCCTTCCATATGAAGTTGATACCAAAAAAATTATGGAATATCTTATCAAAAAAAATAAAAAGGTGTATGTACCCAGAGTTGTAAATAGTGCAGAAATGGTGGCATGTGAGTATAAAAGAGAGAATAAACTTCACAGAAATAAGCTTGGTATCTTAGAGCCGTCAAGCACACAGCAGATACCTCCATCACAAATAGATGTCTGTATTGTACCCATTGTTGCGTTTGACAAGGATTTAAACAGGGTGGGGTTTGGCAAAGGTTACTATGATAGGTTTTTGAAAGATGTAGGCCCGCATTGTATAAAAGTTGGGGTTGCTTACCATTTTCAAAAGGTAAAAAGAATCAAAGCAGAGGAGCATGACGTAAAGCTTGATGTAATTGTGACTGACAGGCTTGTCTTGTTGAAAAAAAATGCATATAGGGGAGAATATGATGAGAAGGATACTACTTAAAAATGCAAAAGAGGGTATGGTGCTTGCACGGGACATATACAGTGAAGATGGAAAGGTTTTGATTGCAAGTGGTCAGAAACTCACAAATAGTGTTATAAAAAGGTTAAAAGAATTTGGAGTTTATGACATTTACATTGTAGATGACAATACCGAGATTTACATAGAGGATGTTATAACCAAAGAGATAAAAGAAGAAGCATTTGAGATTGTAAATGATGTTTTTTCATCAAAATATATAAATACTCAAGAGATTACTCCGGAAATTAAGGAGCTTGTTAGCAAAATAATTTCTTCTCTCTTAAACCAAAAAGAGATTATTTTAAACCTATGTGATATACGCACAGTTGGGAACTACACACTTTTTCATTCACTCAACACAACAGTGCTCTCAATTCTGATTGGGATAAAGCTGGGATATGATTTTGATAAACTCATGGTACTTGGTATGGGCACTTTACTTCATGATATTGGTAAGATAAAAATTCCCAAAAATATTTTGAGCAAGAGAGGACCTCTTCAGGAAAAGGAATATGAGATGATAAAGATGCACACAATTGTTGGATATGATATCTTGAGCTCTGAGTACAAATTTGAACAGAATGTTGCAGAGATTGCACTTTTCCATCACGAAAGATTAGATGGCAGTGGTTATCCGTTTGGCAAAACCAGAGATGAAATTCCGCAAATGGCTAAAATTGTAGCTGTGGCAGATGTGTTTGACGCTTTAGTTAGTGACAGAGAATTTAGAAAGCGATTAAAACCTCACATGGCAATTGAATATCTGCTAAATTCATGTTCAACACATTTTGATAGTTATATCGTTTCCAAGTTTGTCACATTTATTTCTCTTTTTCAAATTGGAACACCGGTTGTACTAAATACTCGAGAAAAAGGAATAGTTGTGCACAACAATCCCAAGTTTCCATCCAGACCAATTGTTAGAATTTTTTATGATAGCGAAGGTAAAAGGCTTGCATTTCGCAAGGATATAGATTTGGCTTTGAATTTCCACTATTATATTGTTGATGTGTTAGATGATTTAGAGATATAAAACCAGGAAAGAAGAAAGGTGCAAAAGAGAAATGAGTTTTGTTCATCTTCACCTTCATACTGAGTATAGTTTGTTGGACGGAGCTTGTAGGATTGATAGGCTTTTTGAAAGGGTAAAAGAGCTAAATATGAATGCTGTGGCAATAACTGACCATGGAGCAATGTATGGTGTTATAGATTTTTATAAAGCTGCCAAGGAAAATGGCATCAAACCTATAATTGGATGTGAGGTATATTTAGCTCCACGGACTCGCTTTGATAAAGAACCAAATATCGATAATGATATCCACCACCTTGTCCTTCTTGCTATGGACAATGATGGCTACAGAAATCTTTCCAAGATAGTTTCAATTGGATTTGTTGAAGGATTTTACTATAAACCAAGGGTTGACAGAGAAGTTTTGAGCAAGTATTCAAAAGGGCTTGTGGCACTTACAAGTTGTCTTGCGGGGGAGATTCCCAAGCTAATTTTGAGAGAGCAAAAGGAAAAACTGTATGATGCAATTAGTTTTTATAAAGAGGTGTTTGGAGAGAACTTTTACTTTGAACTTCAATATCATTACATTGATGAGCAAAGATTTGTAAATAATGAACTTATGAGGCTATCAAAAAAATATCAAATCCCGCTTGTGGCAACAAATGATGTTCATTATTTGAGGAGAGAAGATAGAAACCTTCATGATATATTACTTTGCATTCAAACAGGAAAAACTATAAGTGACTCTAACCGCATGGAGTTTCCAACTGATGAATTTTATCTCAAGTCACCCGAAGAGATGCAACAGCTTTTTGGTTACATTCCAGAAGCACTGAAAAATACATTGGAGATTGCTGAAAAATGTAATGTTGAGTTTGAGTTTGGTAAGATTAACCTTCCGAAATTTCAACTGCCAGAAGGCAAAAATGACGCATTTGAATACCTTAAAGAGTTGGCTTTAGAAGGATTCAAAAAAAGATATAAAAATGATGACAAAGCTGCATATGACAGGCTTATGATGGAGCTTCAAGTGATAAAAGATATGGGATTTGTTGAATATTTTTTAATAGTTCAGGACTTTATAAACTATGCTAAACAAAACAACATAATGGTAGGTCCTGGTAGAGGTTCTGCAGCGGGAAGTATTGTGGCATATTGTCTGGGTATTACAAATGTTGACCCAATAAAGTATGACCTTCTTTTTGAGAGATTTCTAAATCCAGAAAGAGTTTCTATGCCCGACATAGACATCGACTTTTGTTATCAAAGAAGACAGGAAGTGATTGACTATGTCACTCGCAAATATGGCGAGGACAGAGTAAGTCAGATAATAACATTTGGAACAATGGCAGCAAGGGCTTCAATCAGAGATGTTGGAAGGGTTCTGGGAGTTCCATATTCTCAGGTGGATGAGATTGCAAAGATGGTTCCGTTTTCTCCCGGGATGACCATTGACAAGGCACTTGAGATAAACCATGACCTTAAAAAGATTTATGAACAAAATGATACGGTAAGAAGAATAATTGATACAGCAAGAAATCTTGAAGGTATGCCAAGACATGCATCTGTTCATGCTGCCGGTGTTGTGATTTCAAGTTGTCCAATTACAGATTTGGTGCCGTTGGCAAGGACTGATGATGCTATTGTTACTCAGTTTCCAATGACAACTTTAGAAGAACTTGGACTTTTGAAGATGGATTTTCTTGGTTTGAGAACACTCACTGTCATTCAAAATACGTTGGAGCTTGTGAAGAAAAATAGAGGCATAGAGATTGATTTAGATAGGATAGACTATAATGACAAAAATGTTTATGAGTTTATATCAGAAGGAAACACAAACGGTGTGTTCCAGCTTGAAAGCAGTGGCATGAAACAGTTTATGAGAGAGCTAAAACCTGAAAACTTGGAGGATATTATTGCAGGAATATCCCTATTTAGACCTGGACCAATGGACCAGATTCCAGTTTATATCCAGAACAAGAATAACAGAGAGAAAATTGAATACCTCCATCCCAGCCTTGAACCAATTTTGAATGTCACCTATGGATGTATTGTGTATCAAGAACAAGTTATGCAAATTTTCAGAACACTAGCTGGGTACTCGCTTGGGAGAGCTGACCTTGTGAGAAGAGCAATGGCAAAGAAAAAAGCCGATATACTGATGGAAGAAAAGGACAGATTCATTGAAGGAGCTATGGCAAATGGAATAGATAAAGAAACAGCTGAAAAGATTTTTGCCATTATAGAAGATTTTGCAAGTTATGCATTTAACAAATCACATGCTGCTGCATATGCTATATTAGCATATCAGACAGCATATTTGAAAAAGTATTATACCATCGAGTTTATGACAAGCTTAATTACAAGTGTTATGAACTCGAATGAGAAGGTTGGAATGTATATTGAAGAGTGCAGAAAATTTGGAATATCTATTTTGCCGCCTGATATAAACAAAAGTAGTTATGACTTTACAATTGAAGGAAATAGTATAAGATTTGGACTGAGAGCTATAAAAAGCTTGGGAGAGAACGTCATTGCCCACATCTTAAAAGAGAGAGAGGAAAAAGGGGAATTTAAGGATTTGTATGATTTTATAATGAGGGTTGACACAAATACTGTAAACAAAAGGATTATTGAAAATTTGATACGCTCGGGTGCATTTGACTTTACAGGTATCAACAGAAATTCGCTTTTAGCTTCAGTAGAAGATATTCTTGTGATAAAACAAGCTAAAAAGAAGAATGCAAATCAGTTTAGTTTTTTTGAGATATCCGGTAACGAAAATGAAAGTTTTGAATACAAAAATATGCCTCAACCAACTGCTCAGGAACTCATGAAAATGGAAAAGGATACGATTGGAATATATATAAGCAGTCATCCACTTGAAAGGTATACAGAGGAAATTTCAAAATACAATGTAACTCCTCTCTCTGAGATATCTGCTATGTCTGAAGAAGATGAATACAAGTTTGAACAAATACTTGTGTGTGGAATATTAAAAGAGGTAAAAGTAAAACTTACAAAGAACAACCAGACAATGGCATTTGCAAAGTTAGAGGATTTGACAGACTCTGTTGAGGTGTTGTTTTTCCCGACCGTTTATGAGAAGTATTCTCATTTGATAAAGGAAGATATGATTGTGATAATGGAGGCAAAGGCAACATTCAGAGAGGACGAAGGGGTAAAAGTTATTGCTCAAAAAGTAGACAGGCTGGGCAATGACAAGCATCAGGAAGGTCAAGGAAGTGGCGAAAAAGCCATTGCAATAAGGGTAAGTGATGATACAATATTAAAGTCAAAAAAGTTCTTAGCATTTGTAAAGTTCTTTGCAGGAAAGTCTAAGATAGTTCTTTATTATAACCAAAAAAGGCTAATTTCCAAGTCAAACTTGTGCATAGAAATAAATCCTACTGTGATTGAACAGCTCAAAGAGTGGTTTGGCGAGGAAAATGTTTGGATAGAAGATATAGATTCTTGATTTTTAGACCGTTTTGTTATAATATTTGAAAAGAGGTGAGATTGAGACATGGAAAATGAAAATGTATACGAATACAAAAATGGTGACTATATAGTAGTCAAGGCACTTGAAAACGGAGTAAATGTCATAGGGCTTACAAGAGGCAAGGACACAAAACTTCATCACACAGAAAAACTTGACAGTGGTGAAGTTTTACTTGCTCAATTTACTGAAGTTACGTCGGCAATTAAGGTAAGAGGTAGGGCAGAGATCTATACAAAGTTTGGGCTTATTGTTTCAGAGTCCCAGAATAAATGATGGTGTAGAAGGTGTTTTTATGTGGGAAGTTGTTTATATAACCTCAAATAGTGAGATTGCCAACAAAATCAGAGAGGAGCTTGAGAAGGTCGGGATTCTTGCAAAGGTCAAATCTATTTCTCAAGAAGGCAAAGAAGGTTATTTTGAAATAATAGTGCCAGAAACAGAGGTCAATGAAGCCCACAACATAATAATCGAAAAAGGATTTTAAACTAAAAAGAAAGGGGTATAGAATACATGCCAGAAGTGAGAACTATTGGTGTTTTGACAAGTGGTGGCGACGCACCAGGAATGAACGCTGCTATTCGTGCTGTTGTGAGAACTGGTATATACTATGGATTTAGAGTAATGGGTATAAGACGGGGTTATAATGGTCTTATTGAGGGCGATATTTTTGAGATGAACTTAAGGTCTGTTTCAGATATAATCCAACGTGGTGGAACCATACTTTTGACTGCAAGGTCTCCTGAGTTCATGACAGAAAATGGACTCAAAAAAGCTGCTTCAATGTGCAAGATATTCAAGATAGATGCTCTTGTTGTAATTGGTGGAGATGGGTCTTTCAGAGGGGCAAGAGACTTGAGTAAATTTGGTATAAATGTTGTTGGAATTCCCGGAACCATTGACAATGACATCGCATGTACAGACTACACTATTGGTTTTGATACAGCATTGAATACTGTTCAGGATGCAATTAACAAGATAAGAGATACAGCAACCTCTCATGAAAGAGTTAGTATTCTTGAGGTAATGGGACGTCATGCCGGGTATATTGCTCTTTATAGTGGTATTGCAGGCGGTGCTGAGTCGATTGTGATTCCTGAAAAAGGTCTTGACAAGGATGAGATAATAAGAAGAATAATTGATGGGAAAAACAAAGGAAAGCTTCACAACTTGATTATATTGGCTGAGGGAATTGGTGGAGCAACAGAGCTTGCAAAGGAGATTGAAGAAGCAACTGGAATAGAGACAAGAGCAACCATCCTTGGGTATATTCAGAGAGGCGGCTCGCCTACTGCGTATGACAGAGTTGTTGCAAGTTTGATGGGGGCAAAAGCTGTTGAGGTTATCAAAGAAGGTAAGCAGAACAGGATAATTGCAATGAAGGATGGCAAGATTGTTGATTATGATATTGACGAAGCACTTTCTATGCAAAAGACAATTGATGAATACATGTACAATTTAGCTACTATCCTTTCTTTATAACTTTTTGTGGAGGGTTTGAGTTTGAGAAAAACAAAAATAATTTGTACATTGGGTCCAGCGACCGACTCAGAGGAGATAATAAGAAAACTTGTTGAAAATGGAATGGATGTTGTGAGATTAAATTTTTCTCATGGTACTCATGAAGAGCATAAGAAAAAGATTGACATGGTAAAAAAAATAAGAGAAGAACTTGACAAGCCTATTCCCATTTTGCTTGATACTAAAGGGCCAGAGATAAGAATAGGTTTTTTTAAGGACGGCAAAGTAGAACTAAAAGAGGGTCAGAAATTTGTGCTGACTGTGGAAGAAATCTTAGGAAATGAAGAGATTGTGAGTATAACTTATAAAGAACTTGTTGAGGATGTAAAACCAGGTGATAAAATTCTGATAGATGATGGACTTATTGAGCTTATTGTTGAGGACAAGACAGAAAAGGACATAATCTGCAAGGTAAAAAATGGAGGAGTTTTGACCAACCAGAAAGGGGTAAACGTACCGGGCATACCCATAAGACTTCCTGCACTTACCCAGAAGGATAAAGAGGATATTCTGTTTGGGATAGAAAACGATGTAGATTTTATTGCAGCCTCATTTATAAGAAAGGCAAGTGACGTTGTTGAAATCAGAGAGTTTCTGAACAAAAATGGTGGAAAGGACATTTTAATAATTGCCAAAATAGAAACTCAAGAAGGTGTTGCCAACTGCGACGAAATAATAAGGGTTGCAGACGGAATTATGGTTGCAAGAGGAGATTTAGGGGTAGAACTTCCTTTTGAGGAAGTCCCCCTTGTTCAAAAAATGCTCATTGAAAAATGCTACAAAGCAGGAAAGCCTGTCATAACAGCAACACAGATGCTTGAATCTATGATACGAAATCCAAGACCTACCAGGGCAGAGGTTAGCGATATTGCCAATGCCATATTTGATGGCACTTCTGCAATAATGCTCTCTGGCGAGACAGCAATGGGCAAATACCCCGTTGAAAGTGTTGCTACAATGGCAAAGATTGCCGAGAGAGTGGAAAATCAGATTGATTATATCAAGAGATTTCAGTCTCAGGTATTTGATATGCCTGTTAATGTGACAAATGCTATTTCGCACGCAACTTGTACAACCGCACATGACCTTGGCGCAAAGGCTATTATAACCGTGACAAAGTCAGGCAACACTGCAAGAATGGTGTCAAAATTCAGACCTGCTTGTCCGATTATTGCAACCACACCTTGTGAGAAGGTAAGGAGACAGTTGAATCTGTCATGGGGTGTGTATCCATTTTTGGCAGAGTACAAGAGTTCAACCGATGATATATTTGACAATGCTGTTGAGATAGCTGTGAAATCCAAAATTGTAAAAAATGGAGATTTGGTTGTCATTACTGCTGGAGTTCCTGTTGGCGTGAGTGGAACAACAAATATACTTAAAGTTCATGTTGTAGGACATGTTCTGGTTGAAGGGCGAGGCTGGGGAAGTGGAAAGGTGACAAGCAGGGTATGCGTTGTGAAAAACATTAATGAGCTTAAGCAGAATTTTGAAGATGGAGATATAATAGTTACAAGCCAGACAAATAATGAGTTTATACCTTACATGAAAAGGGCTTTGGGAATTATCACAGAAGAGGGTGGACAGAACTCTCATGCAGTAATTGTAGGTGCTGCACTTGATATCCCTGTAATCACAGATGCTAAAAATGCATTGGAGATATTAAAAACAGGGATTGTGGTTACAATTGATACTCAAAAAGGAATAGTATTTAGTGGAGAGCAGAAGACAGAAGAATAAAAGTTTTAGGGGTAACAAATAATGATAGAAATAGAATTAATAGTTAGGTATGCTGAAACAGATAGAATGGGTATTGCACATCACTCAAATTATTTTGTGTGGTTTGAAGCAGCTCGTACAGAGCTTATAAAAAAGGTGGGTATCTGTTATTCGCAGATTGAAAATGAGCTTGGAGTGTATCTGCCACTTATAAGCTGCTCTTGCGATTTTAAGAGAGCTTGCTTTTACGAGGATAAGATAACGGTGAGTGCAAAGGTTAATAATTTAACACCTACGAGAATAAAATTTTACTATGAAGTTAAAAGAGATGGAGTTTTGTGTGCAACAGGTTTTACAGAACATGCCTTTGTAGATAAAAATTTTAAACCAATAAATCTGCAGAAAAAAAACAGGGATTTGTTTTTGAATTTTGAAAAGCTGTGGGTGGAAGACAAATTGTAATATTTAAAACTGTTTGACATATCTTAAATAAGTGAGTTATAATAATACCATAATCCTGAGGTAGTGTTTTTGAGCCTGGTTTGAGGGGAGGGAAATTGATGTCAGAGGTAAGAGTGGGTGAGAACGAATCACTCGATAGTGCCCTCAGAAGATTTAAAAAGAAATGTGCAGAAGCTGGGGTTTTAGCTGAGCTCAGAAAAAGAGAGCACTATGAAAGCCCAAGCGTTAGAAGAAAGAAAAAATCAGAAGCTGCACGTAGGAGAAAGCGCAGATAAGGAGTAGGAGGCGTTTTTGTTGAGTCTCAAAGATAAGCTCCTTGAAGATTATAAAACTGCTATGAAAGAAAAGGATGTTGTCAGAAAAAATGTTGTTGGTATGGTGAGAGCTGCTATATTGCAGTTTGAAAAGGACAACAAGGTGGTTCTTGACGACAATGGTGTGTTGAGTGTCATTGCGAAGGAGATTAAGAAGAGAAAAGACAGTTTACCTGAATATATAAAAAGTGGCAGACAGGATTTGATTGATGAGTTAAATAGAGAGATTGAAATTTTGACTTCTTACCTTCCACCCATGCTCAGCGAAGAAGAAATAGAGCAGCTTGTAAAGGAAACTATAGAAATTATAAAACCTAATGGAATGAAAGATATGGGGAAAGTAATGCAAGAGGTTATGAAAAAGGTAAGTGGCAGAGCAGAAGGAAAAGTTGTAAGTGAGATTGTTAAAAAATATTTACAACAGTAAATAAAATAATTGAAAGATAAAAAGTGGCCTTCTTGATGCAAAAGCAGAAGGTCACTTTTTTATTTTGGATAAGTTATAAAAAAATTTGAGGAAAAATAAAATAGAGGTGAACCTTAATTTTTAAATAAGGCGTTTATGCCAAAGATGTCAAAGAAAGATTTAAGACAGTTTGCTTTGTTATCTCAGCTTCCCCAGGAAGTTATAACAGACCAGCCAAGAATTACTTTAATAGGTGACCAAGAAATTGTTGTTGAGAACCATAAAGGACTCATTAGTTATGAAGACACTTTTGTTAAAATAAACACAAATATCTCTCCTCTTGCAATTGAAGGAGATAAACTTGTAATTGAAAGAATGGACAGCGAAACAATTATTATAAGGGGAAGAATAAAGTCTGTAAAATATTTTTTTGATCCCGAACAAGGGAGAAGTGATTGAAAGATGTGCAGTGGAAGACTTGTTTTAAAAGTAGAAGGAGAGAATCTAAACAAATTTTTAAATATGCTTATTTTCAATAAGATTTTACTTAAACTGTATTCTAAACAGGACAATACCATTATTATAGGAATTTCAACCAAAATTTTTAAAAAAGTAATAAAGATAGCAAAAAGAACAAAGTGCAAAATAAGCATTTTAGAGAAAAATGGAATGTATTTTTATTTAAAGGAGCTAACGTTATGGAAAGTAATTACAGTTGGAGTATGTATTTTTATTTTAATAGTTTTTAATCAGTTTATTTTTGACATAGCTATTTTAAACCATGGTTCTGCAGACATGTTGTTGAATGAAAAAATAAAAGAAAAACTTTACCAGTACAATATAAAGCCTTTTATGCTGAAAAATAAAATTGATGAAAAAATACTTGAAAGCAAACTTCTTGCTGATTTGGATGATTTGATGTGGGTAAAGGTGAAAAGAGAAGGTGCTCGTCTGTTTGTAGAGTATGTAAAAAGAGAAACGGCAGAAATAGAGAACAAGAAAGGACGGATATTTGCAGCAAGTAGCGGAGTTATTAAAAGAATAATCTTAAAATCAGGAAATTTACTTGTCAAAGAAGGTGATACTGTAGTGTGTGGACAGCTTCTTGTAGATAATAAAGTGACCTCCAAGGATGGAATTGAATATTACGAAGATGCAAATGCTCAAATTGAAGCAATCACATTTTATACCATTCCTGCAGATTTTACTATTCCTTTATATCAAAAAGAATACATTTCAAAAGCAACAGTTCCATACATAAAAGTTGGTAATTATGAAATCAAACTTAAAAATATAGTTACTAAAAACGAGAATTGTGATAAAATTAAAATAAAAGAGTATAAACTTTCACCTTTGGCTATTTGGGTGGGAGTGTATGAAGTCAAAAGATACAAGCTGAAAAGATTTGTACCTACGTTTGCTCAAATAAAAGAAAAGGTTAGAAAAGAATGTGACCAAAAGTTTATAGCACTTACGAAAAATAAAAAGATATTAAACATTTTGTCAGTTCGCACATATATAAAAATGATAAAGCAAAAAGGTGAGATAAGGAAAATTGAATGCCAAAGAAATTATGAATGCTTAGAAGAGATTGGCATAAAAAAATAAAATCATAGGAGGTTAGAAATATTTGGAAGAAAGACTTATTTCAACTTTAAGCATTGAAGACACCCAAGAGCTTTGGAATATATTTGGTGAGTTTGATTCCAAAGTAAGGACGTTAGAAGAGCTTTTGAATGTAAATATTGTCTTTAGAGACAACAGCATAAAAATCATAGGCAACAGTCCAGAAAATATAAATAAGGCTGAAAAAACGATAAAAATATTACATGACATGGAGAAGAAAAAATTAGATATTGACGAACATACCATCCGCTATATAGTAGAGACTTTAGAAGATGAAGAAATAAGAAGCTTAGAAAATGATGTTATCTTTATAACTCATAGAGGCAAACAGGTAAAACCTAAAACCCTTGGCCAAAAACGATATATAAATGCAATTATGAACAATACAATTGTATTTGGCATTGGACCTGCAGGTACAGGTAAGACTTACTTGGCTATGGCAATGGCTGTTCATTACCTCAAAAAGAAAGAGGTAAGCAAGATTATTCTCACAAGACCGGCTGTTGAAGCAGGTGAAAAATTAGGGTTTTTACCTGGAGATTTGCAAACAAAGGTAGACCCATACTTGCGACCAATTTATGATGCACTTCATGACTTAATTGGCACAGAAACCTACCAACGGTATATGGAAAGAGGAGTAATTGAGGTTGCACCGCTTGCATACATGCGCGGAAGGACGTTAGATGATGCTTTTATAATCTTAGATGAGGCACAAAACACAACTTCAGAGCAGATGAAGATGTTTTTGACAAGGCTTGGTTTTGGTTCAAAGGCAGTGGTAACTGGTGATATTACTCAGATTGACTTGCCAAGTGGTGTTGAGTCTGGTCTTGTTCAGGTAACGAAGATACTTAGGGATATCGAGGGAATAGAATTTGTTTTTTTAACATATCAGGATGTTGTTCGTCATCAACTTGTTCAAAAGATTATTAACGCTTACAACAGGTATGAAGAAAAACGAAAGGAGAAACAAAAAGCATAGACCATGTTAAAAATTTTTGGACGATGGCATGAGAGAAAAAAGATTTATTTTTATCGATTTATTCTTTTTTGCTCTTTTTTTGGGACCTCGTTGCTATTGATAGCACTGTCTAAAAGAAAAGGAACACCTATAATTTGGAATAAAATTTTTCGATTTTTTAATCCTGATATAAAATATTCTAAATTTAGAATAGCCGGTGATTTGTCAGCTGCCATTTTATTAATTTTGATACTTTCTCTCATAATGGGAGTGTATTTTTATCTTTTTGAAAGAAAATTTATAGACAGCTGCAGGGATATGGCAGCAACAAGCGCTATTATAGTTTTAAATCTTCTGTTAATAAAGTTTCTTCTTCCCATACCAACATATGCTGTGCCGGCTTTTGTAGGGGTTATTTTGATTTCTCTTTTGGTTGACGTTAGAGTTTCAATTATTTTTAATATGGTACTCTCAATTGTAACCCTGCTAATTGTGGGGATGGATAACCTCAGTTTTGCTCTTCATCTTTTTGTGACAGGAAGTTTATGCGCAATTGTATCACACAGTATTCATAATAGACTACAATTTATATCTCACGGATTTTTGGCCAGTTTAATATCCTCGCTTTTTGTTTTATCAGCTGAACTGGTATTTAAAATAAATGGAGCTGAGGTGTTGACCACTTCAGCAAACTCTTTTATTGGTACGGCTCTTTCGTTTATTATTGCATATGGAACTTTACCTGTGTGGGAGTACTTGTTTGATTTTACCACCCCGATTAGACTTATGGAGCTTTCTAATCCCAACCATCCGTTGCTGAAGAGACTTTTACTTGAAGCTCCAGGTACTTATCATCACAGTTTAATAGTTGGAAATTTAGCTGAGATTGCATGTGAGGCGGTTGGTGGCAATTACCTTCTTGCCCGCATAGGTGCTTATTATCACGACATAGGAAAGCTAAAAAGACCTTTTTATTTTAAAGAAAATCAGATTATTGAAGAAGACCCTCACAATCGAATAACTCCTACCTTATCAGCTCTTATAATAATCTCACATACAAAAGATGGTGTGGAGATTGGGAAGGAATATAGGCTACCGAGGCAGGTTCTTGACATTATAAAACAGCATCATGGTACTACTAAGGTGGCATTTTTTTATGGAAAAGCGCTAAGTCAAAATCAGCAAGTGAGCGAAGAAAAGTTTAGGTATGATGGACCAATTCCACAGAGTAAAGAAGCTGCAATTGTTATGCTGGCTGACTCTGTTGAAGCAGCTGTCAGGGCTCTTTCTTCTCCGACGCCTCAGCTGATTGAAGCTACTATAAGAAATGTTATCCAAGAAAAGCTTCTGGATGGGCAGCTAAATAACAGCGATTTGACATTTAAAGAACTTGAGATTATATCAGAAAGTTTTATCAAGGTTTTGACTGGTGTTTTTCACAAGAGGGTCAGTTATAATATATTTGAAGATTCTTCAAACAAACCAGATGAGGTGATAGTAAGAAGTGAAAATATTCATTCAAAATCAGCAGGATAAGGTTGATGTTGACCAGCACATTTCAAAGATAATTGAAGAGTCGATTGTAAATACCATTAAGGTTTTCTTGGAAGAAGAGAACTTTGAAATAAGCGTACTCATAGTTGACAACAACTTCATAAAGGAACTCAATAGAAATTATAGAAATGTCAATAAAGAAACAGATGTACTATCTTTTCCTATATTTGAATTTAAAAATGGGAAGCTTTTAGAAGATATAGTAATTATGGAGGATGAAATTCCGCTTGGTGACATTGTAATTTCAATCGAAAAGGCAGCACAGCAGGCGAAAGAATTTGGTCACTCATTGGAAAGAGAAGTTGCATATTTAACTGTGCATTCTGTTTTGCATCTTTTGGGTTTTGACCACATAGAAGAAGATGATAGAAAAGTAATGAGAAAATATGAAGAGCAGATTTTAGATAGCATGGGGTTGACAAGATGAACAAAAGAAGAACATTGCTGGAGAGCTTTGACAATGCAATAAACGGAATAATAATTGCTTTTAAGACTCAGAGAAATATGAAGATTCACTTTATAATAGCTTTTGCAATTCTCTTTTTAACTATTGTCTTTAAACTTAACAAAATTGAAACCATATTAGTGCTAATTTGCGTTGGTTTAGTTATCACAACAGAACTTATAAATACCGCAATAGAAAATGCCATAGACCTTATAGCAAAAGAGTTTGAACCGAAAGCAAAAATTGCAAAAGACGTAGCAGCGGGAGCTGTTTTGGTATCTGCCTTGATGTCATTGACTATAGGGTATTTTCTTTTTTATGATAAAATAAAGCTGCCGATAGAGTTAACACTTAAACATATAAGAGGTATTTCTTTTCATGTAGTGTTTTTATCCCTTATAATTGTTGCAATGGTCATAATAGTTGTTAAGGCTATTACAAATAGAACAAAGTTTATGCAGGGCGGAATGCCAAGCGGTCATTCTGCTTTGGCTTTTGCTGCGGCAACTGCTATTTTAATGCTCACTAACAACCTCATAATAGTATCACTTGCTCTTTTTTTGGCTCTATTGGTACTTGAGAGCAGGATAGAAGCAAAGATTCATACAGTTTGGGAGACACTTGTAGGTGCCATTATTGGAGTTCTTGTAACCCTTTTGATATTCAAGATAAAATGAAAGAGGGACCTTTATGAAAGACAAAAAAGGAGTTTATTTAAAAAAGATTTTATCGCTTATAATAATAGGAATGATAATTTTTTCTTTGTCAGCATGTGGCAAAAAAGAGACCAAGAATGAAATCTCAAAAACAAGTAAAACATTACAAACAGATAAAAAAGAAGGAAAAGACAATAGTCAAGCTCAGCAGTTTGACTATCTTTGCAGATTCACTGGAGATGCCATTTACCAAAAAGATGAACATCAAATAATAGCAGTTATGATTAATAATGAACCCGGTGCAATCCCTCAATCTTCGTTAAATCAGGCTGAGTACCTTTATGAAGCTTTGATTGAGGGTGGAGCAACACGAATTATGGCAATATATCACCATACATATCCTAAAAAAGTAGGTCCTATAAGAAGTGCAAGACCGTATTTTATGCAGATAGCAAAATCGCTTAATGCTTACTTTGTACATTGTGGTGGCAGTCCACAAGCTTACAGGCTTTTCAAACAGAATTTTATACCCCATATTGATGCCATATACACAGGTGGCGGAATTTTTTTCAGGACCTCAGATAGAAAAGCACCGCATAATCTTTATTCTTCTATGGAGAAGCTTACAGCTTTTTTTGATAAAAAGGGTTACACAACGCAGAAAACTTACAAAACATATCCTTTAACAGATGATGTTGTGAATAAATGGAATTCAGAAAACACCAGGATAAAAATTACTTTTTCAGGATGGTATTATGTTAGGTATGAATATGATGCTCAGAAAAAAGTTTACAAAAGGTTTATCAAAGAAAAACCTCATCTTGACAAAGAGACAGGTGTTCAGCTGACTGCAAAAAACTTGGTAATAATATTTGCTCACTATGACACAATAAAAAACGATGACAAAGGTAGACAGGAAGTGGATTTTTCAAAAGGAAAAGGGTATGTTCTGCAAATGGGAAAAACTATTCCAATCACTTATGAATTTAATATGGAGAATTCATTTATATTAAAAGATGAAAATGGGCAAGAGATTAAGCTTTTAAAAGGGAACACATGGTTTGAGATTGTACCGCAGTATGGTAAGGTTAAGATTGAATGAGAGGAGAGGAAAAATTTGAAGATAACTTTTATAGGTGGAGCTCAGAGTGTGACAGGTTCATGCTACCTTTTTGAGCTTGAAGGCAAAAAATTTCTGGTAGATTGTGGTATGTTTCAAGGTGGTTTGACTGAAGAACTGCTCAACTATGAATCATTTCCTTTTAATCCGTCAGAAATTGAATTTGTCATTCTTTCTCACGCCCATATTGACCACAGTGGAAGAATCCCCAAACTCTATAAGGATGGCTTTAGAGGAGTAATTTACACAACAGATGCGACAATGGACCTGTGTAGTATTATGTTGCCAGATAGCGCTCATATTCAGGAAAGTGAGATTGAGTGGAAGAATAGAAAAAGGAAAAGAGAAGGGAAAGAGCAGCTGCTGCCGCTTTATACCTTAGAAGATGCCGAAAATGTCTTGAAACATTTCAGAGGCGTAAAATATGGTCAGAAAATTCAAATAGACAAAAATTTGAGTTTTGTTTTTAAAGATGCAGGACACATGCTTGGTTCAGCTATAGTTGAGCTCTATATAAAAGAAAATGGTAAGGAGTACAAACTTGTTTTTTCTGGTGATTTAGGGAACAGAAATGTTCCTATTTTGAAAGACCCTACCATAATAGATGGTTGCGATTATCTGTTCATTGAAAGTACTTACGGCAATAGGCTTCATGTAGACGTTGAAAACAAATTTAAAAAACTTATAGATATCATTTGTACAACTATTTCAAATGGCGGAAAGGTTATAATTCCATCTTTTGCAGTTGGAAGAACACAGGAAATATTATATGAGATTGCAAAAGAAATTAGTACTGATTCTGAAGAAGCTAAAATTATAAGAAATGTAGAGATTTTTGTTGACAGCCCGCTTGCAACTTCTGCAACTGCCATCTACAAAAAACATATAGACTATTTTGATAGTGAAGCAGCTATGTTCATAAAAAATGGTATATATCCCCTTGAGCCACCTAATTTGAGGTTTATAAAATCTGTTGATGAGTCCAAATGGTTAAATGAGTATGACAAGAGTTGTATAATAATTTCTTCGAGCGGGATGTGTGAGGCAGGAAGGATAAAACATCATCTTAAGCATAATTTGTGGAATGAGAAAAACACTGTGCTTTTTGTCGGATATCAGGCACCAAACACGCTTGGAAGAAGGCTTTTGGATGGACAGAAGAAGGTAAAGATATTTGGTGAAGAGGTGGAAGTAAGAGCAAAGATAGAGTATATCGAGGCATATTCTGGTCATGCAGATAAAAGTGGGCTTTTTTCGTGGATTGAACAGATGAGCGAAAAACCAAAGAAGATTTTTGTGGTCCATGGCGAAAAGGAAATCCAGCTCGAATTTGCAAAAGAACTGCAAAACCGGTTTAACACAGATGTCATTGTCCCTGCACGTGGCGAGATGTACGAAATTGCACCTGAGTATGTTGCGCCAAGTGAAAGGTTATTCTCAGAACTTCCTTCATTTATCAATCTTTCAGTACTTGCTCAGATTGAGGAGATTGAATATGAACTTGATAGGCTAAAAGAAGGTATAAAAAACTCTGCTATTTCTCCAGAAAGGCTATTTGCTCTCAATTCGAATTTAGAAGAACTGAGATACCTTCTCAGCCTTGCGTTGAATGATTACTAAAAAGAAAGTTTATCTTATATCAACGTTTTTAAGAGTAAACAGTTTACCTGCAAATTTAAAGTAGATATTTATTGTAAAAATATCATGTGGCAATGGCTGGAATTTAGCGTAGAATTTTGCTTTATACAACAGAGGTTGGTCTTGAGGAAAATTTTCTATCTCAAAATAAGGAATTGGATAGTATTTTTGTTTTGTGGTTGTATCTTCAATGTAAATATATTCAAAGGCAGCCTTATTAATCTTCTTTTTTTCTAAGTTCTCTATAATAAGAGTTAAACCAAAATAACTCTGATTTCCAGTAACCTGTGAGTATGTGATATAAAATTTTTCTTTTGTCACTTTTTCAAGACTTACTTTTATATTCTGTACTATCACTGAGTATTGTGATTCTCCATAGCGGATGGATAAATTAGAAGGTTCATGGTATACGTATATATGTTTATCCGAATTTTTAATGATAAATATGCTCAAGATTATATAAACCGCTAATAATGTGAAGAGTATGCGAACAAGTCTTCTTTTCATCTTTTCTTTCTACTAAAAAACGATAATGTTTAGTATATTATCATTATATTTGAGAAGAGTAATTTGTTTGATACAAAAAACAAAAGAAACTGAGGTGAAACAATGAGATTTTTAGACGCTGGTGAGACACATGGAAAAGCTTTGATAGCCATAGTAGAAGGATTTCCTGCACATGTAAAAATAGACATAGAAAATATAAACCATCTTTTACAACTACGCCAGAGAGGTTATGGCAGAGGAAAACGAATGGAAATAGAAAAGGACAGAGTAACAATTTTATCAGGAGTCAGAAACTCTTTTACCACAGGAGCCCCTATTACATTGATGATTGAAAACAGAGACTACGAAAACTGGAAAAGTTTTATGGATGCAATGCAGTGTGATGTAGATACCAAAAAAGTGACAGTTCCACGGCCTGGTCATGCAGATTTGGCTGGCTGTTTAAAATATGAGTTTGATGATGCAAGAAATGTATTGGAAAGAGCCAGTGCAAGAGAAACTGCTATAAGGGTAGCAGTTGGAGCTGTTTGTGAAGAACTTTTAAAAATGTTTGGCATTAAACTTTACAACCACGTTGTTGAGATTGGTAGGGTACGGCTTACAAAATCGTATTCATTTGATGACACAGAGCTTTTTGAACAGGCTTTATCTTCTTCAGAGCTGTTTTGTATTGACAAAGAAGCTGAAATGCAGATGAAACAGGAGATTGATATAGCAAGACAAATGGGTGACAGCGTAGGTGGGGTTGCCGAGGTAATCTGCAAAAATGTTCCATATGGTCTTGGCAGCCATGTTCACTGGGACAGAAAACTTGACGCACAGATTGCTCAGTCTGTGATGAGTATTCAGTCTGTCAAAGGTGTTGAAATTGGTATGGGGTTTGAAGCGGCAAGGCGGTTTGGTTCTGAAGTTCATGATGAAATTTATTATGATGATAAGAGAGGTTTTTATCGAAAGACAAACAATGCAGGTGGTATAGAAGGCGGAATTTCAAACGGCATGGATATTGTTGTTCGGGCTGCTTTCAAGCCAATTCCAACGCTCTATAAGCCTCTCAAAAGTGTAGATATAAGAACTTTTCAACCTGCTGAGGCAGCAGTGGAAAGATCTGACACATGTGCTGTGCCGGCAGGAAGTATTGTTATGAGAGCGGCAATTGCATATGTTCTGGCAAATGCTTTAATAGAAAGATTAGGAGGAGATTCTGCTAAGACTATGTTAGAGACTTTCAAAAGAATTTATAATAAAGGGTAAAAATACATATGCCCTCACATCCATGGGTATACTAAGTAGATGTGGGGGTGTTTTTTTGTAATGAAAGCAAGGGCATTTGTTCTTGTATTTGCGTTAATAATAACTACAACATTTGGTAAGATATGCTATGCAAATGAAAAAAAGAATTTACCACAGGTAAGCTCTAAATCTGCCATAGCTATTGAATGGGTAACAGGAAAGATTCTCTTTGAAAAAAACAAGGATTTAAAACTTCCAATGGCAAGCACAACCAAAATAATGACAGCAATCCTGGTGTTAGAAAACTGTGATGTAAATAAAGAAATTGAAATTCCGCTACAGGCTGTGGGAGTTCCAGGGTCATCGATGTACCTTGAAAAAGGAGAAAAATTGAAAATAATAGACCTTTTGTATGGACTTATGCTTTCTTCTGGGAATGATGCTGCTGTTGCCTTGGCAATAGCAACAGCTGGTGATGTAAAAAGATTTGTTAAACTTATGAACAAGAAAGCAAAAGAGCTTGGACTTTCGAATACTGTATTTTCATCTCCACATGGCTTGGAACAAGGTCAGCACTATACAACAGCTCACGACCTGGCAAAACTTGCCGCATACGCTATGAGAAATCCAATATTTCGACAGATAGTAAAAACCACAGAAAGAGAAGTACCATGGACTACAAGACCTTACAATCGAATCTTGAAGAACAAAAACAAGATGTTAAGATTGTATCCGGGGGCTGAAGGTGTAAAGACTGGATTTACAAAAAAGGCTGGTAGGTGTCTTGTCACTTCTGTTTGCAGAGATGATTTTAGAGTCATATGTGTGGTTTTAAATGCTCCGGATATGTGGAATGATACACAAAAGATTCTCGACTATTGTTATAACAATTTTAAAGTGGTAAAACTTCTACCTGGCGAAATAGGTTATGCAAAAGTTAAAAACGGAAAAAGTGATTGGGTAAAAGTTGGAACAACATATCAGTGTTATTGGGTAGTGGAATCAAGTTGTCTGCCAAAATTAGAGGTACTTTTGCAGGCAGCAGAGGCACCTATCGAAAAAAACAAGGTGGTTGGTAGGTTGAATGTGTATCTTAAAAATGAAAAACAGAGCCTTCCACTTGTAGCATTACAAGAATGCCCAAGAAAATCTTTATGGGACAGAATAAAAGAAAAATTGTTTGAAAAGAGAATGAGACAAAAATAAATTTAGCGTGGACGTAAAATCCACGCTAAATTTATTTTTTCTTATTTTTCCATAAACGGTTCGAGCTCTTTGAGCAGTTCATCGCAGTTATCTGAATGAATCTCTACCTTGATAGGTTTGCTGAGGTCTAAACTGAATATTCCCATGATAGATTTTGCGTCAACAACATACCTTCCTGATGTAAGGTCAATATCAAATGGGTACTTGCTAACAATGTTGACAAAGTTCTTGACAGCATCAATTGTGTTCAGCTTTACTGTTACTGTTTTCATTTTAAATTCCTCCCTTCACAACAAAAATAATACTCATTATTTATCATATCATGTTTATGAGCTTTAAATCAATTAACTCCTTACACATTTTCTATACCCTTTTTTCATAGAAAAATAACAATTAAAGATATATTTTTAGCTCTTCACTAATTGGCTGCTAAATATTATAATATAACTTAAATGTGGAGGTGAACAAATTAAATTGAAGATTGCCTTTTATACACTTGGATGTAAGGTCAACCAGTATGAAACCCAGGCAGTGGCTGAACTTTTTAAAGAAAGCGGGTTTGAGATTGTCGACTTTGACAGCAAGGCAGACGTGTACGTGATAAATACCTGTACAGTTACCAACATAAGCGATAGAAAGTCAAGACAGGCAATAAAAAAGGCTAAAAAACTTTCTCCGCAAAGTATTGTGGTTGTGATGGGATGCTATCCGCAAGTGTATCCCCAAGAGGTTGAAAAGATAGAAGATGTAGATATTATAATTGGCACCAAAGATAGACAAAGAATTGTTGATTATGTTAGACAATATTTGGAAGACAAAAAGAAAATTGTAGCAATAGATGGAGAATATAAAAGAGAAGCATTTGAAGAGCTTAAGATATCAGAATTTAATGAGCGTAGCCGTGCTTTTATAAAGATAGAAGAAGGTTGTGACCAGTTTTGTTCTTATTGTATAATCCCATATGCAAGGGGGGCAGTTAGAAGCAGAAGTTTAAAAAGTATAGAAGAAGAGGTTATAAGGCTTGTTCAGAAGGGATACAAAGAGTTTGTTATAACAGGAATTAACATCTCATCTTATGGGAAGGATTTGGATGGGAAGGTAACACTTATAGATGTTATTGAGAGGGTAAATAAGATTGAAGGTGTTAAAAGAATTAGACTAAGTTCTTTAGAGCCGGTTATAATGAATGATGAATTTATAGAGAGGTTACTTGGTTTTGACAAACTGTGCCATCATTTGCATCTTTCCCTTCAAAGTGGCAGTGATAAAATATTGAAACTTATGAACAGACATTACACTACAGCAAAGTACCAAGGTATAGTAGATAGAATAAGAGAAAAATGGGAGGATGTAGCATTCACCACTGATATTATAGTGGGTTTTCCAGGCGAAACAGAAGAAGATTTCAATGCTACTTTAGAGTTTGTTCAGAAAATAGGTTTTTCACGAATTCATGTGTTTAGATTTTCGCCAAAAAAGGGTACTAAAGCCTATGAGATGCCAAACCAAGTAGATAGCAAAGAAAAAGAACGACGAAGTAAAGTAATGAAAGAAGTGGCAGCGAGACTTTCATATCAATTTCACAGGAAGTTTGTTGGCAATTGGTTAGAGGTTTTAATTGAACAGGATTCTGATTTTGACGGATATTATGAAGGGTATTCAGGAAATTATATCCGTACGTTAATAAGGAAAAGTAATATGATAGTATCTGGTGAAATTTACAAGGTTAAGATTACACAGGCTTATGAACAATATGTCAAAGGAGAAATAATTCAATAAAAATACAAAAAGGTGGTGTGTAATATTGAACACTGACATAGCAAATTTAAAAAGCCAATGTGTGGAAGAACTATCAAAAATCAAAAGTTTGCAGGAACTTGAAGATTTTCAGGTCAAGTATTTGGGCAAAAAAGGCATTTTGAAAAGTAAACTGAAAGAGCTATCAAAGCTTGAACCAGAAATCCGCGCTCAAATGGGAAAAGAATTAAATAGTCTAAGAGAGTACCTTGAGGAAAACATTGCTACCCTGCGAAAAAGGTTTTTAGAGGAAGAAAAACAAAAAAGGATACAAAGTGAACGCATTGATGTTACTATACCTGGCAAAAGAGTAGAAATAGGAGCCATTCACATCCTCTCCCAGGTTCAAAATGAAATAGCTGAAATCTTTCTGAACATGGGATATGAAATTGCAGAAGGACCAGAGGTGGAACTTGATTATTACAACTTTGAAGCACTGAATATCCCAGCTGACCATCCTGCAAGAGATACTCAAGATACTTTTTATATCTCGGATGACGTGCTTTTGAGAACGCATACCTCCCCTGTTCAAATCAGGGTCATGAAGAGCCAAAAACCCCCGATTAAGATAATTTCGCCGGGAAGGGTGTACAGGTCGGACGAGGTGGATAGTACACACTCTCCCATTTTTCATCAAATAGAAGGACTATTTGTTGACAAAGGGGTTACAATGGCTGATTTGAAAGGGACACTTGAAGTGTTTGCAAAGAGATTTTTTGGTGAACAGACGAAGGTCAGGTTCAGACCGCACCATTTTCCGTTTACTGAACCGTCGGCTGAGGTTGATATTTCATGTATCTTCTGTGGTGGGAAAGGATGCAGAACGTGTAAGGGTGAAGGCTGGATAGAAATACTTGGTGCAGGAATGGTTCACAGAAAGGTTCTTTTGAACTGTGGAATTGACCCAGATGTATATACTGGTTTTGCATTTGGTATGGGAGTTGAGAGAATAGCGCTTTTGAGATATGAGATTGAAGATATCAGACTTTTTTACGAAAATGATTTGAGATTTTTGAAACAATTCAGATAAAAAACTTGATACAAAAGGAGTGAAAGGTATTGAAGGTTTCGTTGGAATGGTTAAAAAGTTTTGTTGACATAGATTGTTCGGTAGATGAGCTTGTTGATAAACTTACTATGAGCGGAACAAAGGTAGAGGGATATGAAAAGAGACTTGAGAATATTAAAAATGTAGTAGTAGGTAAAATTTTAGAAATCTCTTTGCACCCTCATAACCAAAATCTTTTTGTTTGCAAAGTAGATACAAGAGATAAAATACTTACAATAATAACTGCAGCAAAGAATGTAAAGCCAGGCTTGTATGTCCCTTTAGCAAAGCCAGGTGCTGTCTTGGCAAATGGCAAAACAATTGATGTTCTTGAGTTCAAGGGGATAGTATCAGAAGGAATGTTGTGTTCGTTGGAGGAGCTTGGGCTTACCCGCGGCGAGTTTTCATATGCTGATGAGAATGGCATATTTATTCTTGAAGGTATGGATGACAGCATGATAGGGACTGACATAAAGATTGCACTTGGAATAGATGATGTGATAATTGATTTTGAAATAACCTCAAACAGGCCCGACTGTTTGAGCGTTGTGGGTATTGCAAGAGAGATAGCTGCTATTTTAAACAAACCCCTTAAATTTCCAAATTTAAGTTTCAAAGAGACAGATGAACCGGTAAAAAATTATATAGATAGTATTGAAATTCAGAACAAAAAGATTTGTAGAAGATATATGGGAAGGGTGATAAAAAACGTAAAAATTGAGGAGTCGCCTCTGTGGCTGAGAAGAAGACTTGTGGCTTGCGGTGTAAGGCCAATAAATAATATTGTTGATGTGACAAATTATGTAATGCTCGAGATGGGTCAGCCTCTTCACGCGTTTGACCTCAACAAGATTTGTGGCAGAAATGTTTTTGTAAGACTTGCAAGCGATGGCGAAAAGATTGTAACTCTTGATGGTGTGGAGAGGGTTTTGCGGCCATCTGACATTGTTATTGCAGATGAGAAAAGGGCTATAGCAGTTGCAGGAGTGATGGGGGGATTAGATACTGAGGTTGATGAGAGTACAACACTTGTACTTTTAGAGTCTGCAACTTTTAATCCTGCAATGGTAAGAAGGACAGCACGATATTTAGGGCTTAGAACAGAGGCTTCAAACAGGTTTGAAAAAGGTTTGAGCCCATACTTTGCAGAACTCGCAATTCAAAGAGCGTGCGCTTTGATTGAACAAATAGGAGCAGGCGAGGTTGTAAAAGGAGCTGTAGATACCTATGTTGACCCATGGCAGCAAGTAGAAGTGAAAGCTGATTTTTCATATATAGAGAAGCTTCTTGGTCTTAGGATTGAAAAAGGTGAGGTCTTGAATATTCTTAGCAGGCTTGAAATAGAGTATGATAAAGAAAAAGAAGTATTTATAATACCACCTTTTAGGACTGACATTGAAGATATGGCCGACATCTCTGAAGAAGTGATAAGAATATATGGGTATGATAAACTACCTTCAAGGGTTTTCATGGGAAATGCTATATCTTCTGGTCTTACCCAAAAGCAAAGAATGGTAAATAATATAAAAAATTTTCTTGCCAACAGTGGTTATTATGAAATTTATTCATATTCATTTGAATCGCCAAAGGTTTATGAGGTTTTAAAAGGGTATAACTTGGATGATGCTGTCAAGATTTCAAATCCACTCGGTGAAGATTTTTCTATCATGCGAATGCAGCTTTTGTCTTCCGTATTAAAAACAGTTTATCTCAATATATCGCGAAATATAAAAGATGTGAAAATATTTGAGCTATCTACAGTATTTAAAAAGTCTAACGAAAAACTTCCGCAAGAAAAACTTGTTTTGGCAATAGGAAGTTCGGCTCAGGATTTTTATTCTTTAAAGGGTGTACTTGAAAATCTTTTTGACATGCTGAGAATAAAAGATGTTAAGTTTTCATCGCAACATCAAAATCCAAATTTGCATCCTACACGTTCAGCAAAGATTTATACCGAGGAAAGTTTTCTCATAGGCTACATTGGAGAAGTCCATCCGGATATATTAGAAAGGTTTGACATACCCACAAGAGTTGTATATGCAGAACTTTTTATAGATGAGCTGCTTGAGGCTGAGAAGAAAGAAAAGAGGTATGTTCAACTTCCAAAATATCCAGCTGTTGAGAGAGACTATGCATTTGTTGTGCCAGATGATGTAGAAAGCAGGGTAATTGAAGAAATCTTCAAGAAATATAGCTCTGACATTTTAGAAGAGTTTCGTCTGTTTGACGTGTACAAAGGACAACAAATAAAGCCAGGTTTCAAAAGCTATGCCTATAAAGCAGTTTTCAGGTCAAAATCAAAAACACTTTCAGATAGTGATATTAACCAGATTCAAGAGAAAGTCTTGGATGAGCTTAAAAACTACAATATAAGTTTGCGGGAGTAGAAAGAGATGGAATGGTTAAAAGAACTAAATGAGCAGCAAAAAGAGGCGGTTCTTTCAACAGAAGGGCCGCTTTTAGTATTGGCTGGTGCAGGTTCAGGGAAAACTCGTGTCATAACATATAGAATAGCATATATATTGAATATGGGGTTAGCAAATCCGGGCAATATCCTTGCAATTACTTTTACAAACAAAGCTGCTGATGAGATGAAAGAAAGGATAAAAAGGCTTGTTAGCACCCAGTCATTTTCAGAGATGTGGGTGTCTACTTTTCATGCTGCGTGTGCAAGGATTTTGAGAATGGAAGCTCATAATATAGGATTTTCAAACAACTTTGTAATATTTGATACACAGGATAGACAGCAGCTTTTAAAGGAGTGCTTTGATCGGCTGAATATCGACTCAGAGAGGCTTGATATCAGACATGTATCAAGGCAGATTAGCAATTTCAAAAATCAGCTAATTGGACCCTCTGAGGTATACAGATATGGTGATGTTGATGGTCGTGTTGTTGAGGTGTATAAACTTTACAATAAACTTTTAAAAGAATACAATGCGTTTGACTTTGATGACCTTCTGTATTACACTGTAGTTCTTTTTGAAACAAACCCTGACATTCTGGAAAAGTATCAGAATAAGTTTAAATACATCTTGGTAGATGAGTATCAGGACACAAATCATGCTCAGTTTTATTTTATTTATTTACTTTCACAGAAACACAGAAATGTCTGTGTTGTCGGTGATGACGACCAGAGTATATACAGTTTCAGAGGAGCAAATATAAAAAATATTTTGGAATTTGAAAAGGTTTTTAGCGATGCCAAGGTAATAAAATTAGAAAAAAACTATAGGTCTACAAAGACAATACTCTCAGCTGCAAATGAGGTTATAAAACACAACTATTATAGAAAATCTAAAAGGTTGTGGACAGACAACCTTGAGGGTGAAAAGATTTTTCTATACTCAGCTTTTGATGAAGTAAATGAAGCAGAGTTTGTTGCATCGAGTGTGAAAAATCTTATTGAAAGCGGACTTTCACCATCAGAAATAGGAGTGCTCTACCGAACAAATGCTCAGTCTGTAAACTTTGAGAATGCACTTTCGGCTTATTCTGTACCATATAAAGTTGTAGGTGCTTTGCGATTTTATGAAAGAAAAGAAATAAAAGATATTATTGCTTATTTGAGACTCATTACAAATCCGCATGACGATTTGAGTCTATTTAGGATTATTAATGTTCCCAGAAGAGGAATTGGGAACAGTACTTTAGAGAAAATAAAAGTTTTGAGTAAAGAGTATGGCGTTTCAGCGTATACAGTTTTACTTGAGCGAGCAAAGATTGATTTTGACAAGAAGACATATGAAAAGCTGAATAGCTTTATATCTCTGATAGAAGATTTAAAAGCTGAGGCAGAAAATTTGTCTGTAAGTCAGACCATTAAACTTGTGCTTGACAAGACGGGGTATTTAGAAAGTTTGCTCAGTAGCAAAAGTGAAGAGGAGTTTCAGAGAGCTAAGAATATTGAGCAGCTTATAAGCGCTGCAGCTATTTTTGAAGAAGAAAATGAGGAGCCTACTGTGCAAAACTTTTTAAATTCTATTACTTTGAGCTCTGAAGAGGAAGATACTCAAAAAGAAGAAAAAGTTTCGCTTATGACAGTTCATGCTGCAAAAGGATTGGAATTTGAAGTTGTCTTCCTTACAGGGTTGGAAGAAGGACTGTTTCCGCTTGTTAGGGCAGAAGAACCTGTTGAGGCTGAAAAGGAACTTGAAGAAGAAAGAAGACTGTGTTATGTAGCAATTACAAGAGCAAAAAAGCTTCTTGTTCTGACATATGCTAACAATCGAAGAGTATTTGGCAGGTTTTCTTCACGACAAAAGTCATGTTTCATTGAGGAGATTCCTCAAAAATACATTCAAGTTGTTTATAGTCCTATTACTAAAACTCACCAAACATTTTCTGCCAAGATTAATCAAACTGAAGATGCTTCTATTAGCAATCTGCAAGTTGGAAACAAGGTCCAGCATGGAAAGTTTGGAGTTGGAAAAGTTATCTGGCTTTCAGATGATATGAAAGAGGTAGTAGTAGATTTTGAAAAGATTGGTCAGAAAAGGCTACTTCTGTCCTATGCAAATCTTAAAAGGATTGGTTGAGGGAAAGATGAAAGAGGTTGTGTTAGAGATTTTAAGGAATAAGGCGCTTGAGGTTGGTGTTGTCAGCTGGTTTGCTGCACAGTTTTTAAAGATTGTGATAGCATTTATCATAACACGAAAAGTTGACCTCAAATGGTTCATAAGCTCCGGAGGGATGCCGAGTTCTCATTCAGCGTTTGCAAGTGGGCTTTCAACTGCTGTGGGGCTTATAGATGGCTTTAGCTCAACCAATTTTGCTATTTCATTAACATTTACTTTAATTGTGATGTACGATGCGGCAGGAGTAAGAAGAGAGGCTGGGAAACAGGCACAGACTTTGAACGAGATAATTGAGATGTATCTTTCACCACATTACAAGCCTCAATATAAACTAAAAGAGCTCATAGGTCACAAACCTACAGAAGTCTTTGCAGGAGCCATAGTTGGAATATTAATTGCCACAATAATGATTTGAAGCAAAACAAAAGCTGTGATATAATATTATTCTGAAAACTGAATAATCAAGAATGTGAAGATGGGATAGGGTGATGCAGTATCCTAGTCAGAGTGGCTGCTTTCGAAGGCGGGCCTAAAAATCCGCCAAAGGGCACACCGATGAAGTTCCTGGTTTCGGCTTCTGACGCCCAGTCAGGGGTTGAAGCTGGGAGTAAGGGTTAAGGGAGTCCTGCAATGGCATGCAGGATGCACCCCTTTTCCCGTGGAGGCTAACGCACAAAAAGAAAGAAGCTTTTTGTGCGTTAGTAAAACCTACCGCCAGGTGCGTCCTTTTTGAGAAAGGATGTGCTTGGGGTAGTGTAGCCTGCCTTGAGCGGAATAGACGGATGGCCGAATTTCTGGCCTTCCTAGAAATAGGGCCCGTTTTTAGGAAGGTCTTGAGGCCTGAAATCTATTTCGCAAAAGAGGCTAGAAAGCATGCCCTCTGTCGAGGAAAGCTCCTAGGCTGTGCCATGTATTGGCTTTACGAAGGGGATTAAAGTGCGGACTAAGTGGCGATCTGGTTGTGTGTTGGGCAACCGCACACCCAAACTTTTAAAGGGAAACCGCCTCCTGGCGACGGGAGGTAAGTTTGGGGGAAATCCTACCAGACCTTAAGCCGCAAAATTTACCCTTCGTAAAATCACCCTATCCCAATAAATTTATATATTTTTCAATATATTTTTCAAAAAGTAACTTTCGGGAGATGAAAATGAAAAACAAGAAAAAAATGCAGAATAAAAAGAGAGAATATTTCAAATGGACACTAATATTGTTTATTTTATCGTTTTTACTGTCAGCTACTCTAAACTACATTTCAAGCTATGTATCAGAAAGATTACCTGTGACAATTTCATTCATACTTTTATTTTGTATAATTTTATTGGGAATAATCTTTGACATAATTGGTATCGCTACAACTGCAGCTGATGAGGTCCCTTTTCACGCAATGGCTGCAAAAAAAGTAAAAGGTGCAAAGGTGAGTGTATGGCTCATAAAAAATGCAAGCAAAGTATCTTCTATTTGCAACGATGTTATAGGAGATATATGCGGAATATTGAGTGGAGCACTTTCTGCAAGTATTGTATTTTATATAGCAAAAAATAGCAAAGCCAATCCCATTCTTCTTTCCATACTTCTGACTGCAATGGTTGCTGCTATAACAATATCTGGCAAGTCAATCGGAAAATATTTTGCAATCCAAAAGAGTAATGAGATTGTAAAAATAAGTGGAAAAGTCCTTGGAATATTTTTAAAAATGTAACTTGGGAAGTGAGAGGTATTGGGTATATTAGAAAAGGTGAACTATCCTGAAGATGTAAAAAGATTGAGTATATCCGAACTCTATGAACTTGCTGAAGAGATAAGAGAATTTCTGTTGTATAACATCGCCAATACAGGTGGACACTTGGCGGCAAACTTAGGGGTTGTTGAGCTTACCCTTGCTCTGCTAAAGGTTTTTGACCCACCAAAAGATAAAATTGTGTGGGATGTAGGACATCAATGTTATGTTTATAAGATTTTGACAGGACGAAAGCAAAAGTTCAATACCTTGAGGAAATTTAGTGGTTTGAGCGGTTTTCCGAAGTCAAAAGAGAGCATTTATGATTCGTTTGATACTGGCCACAGCTCTACATCTATTTCTGTTGCTCTGGGATTTGCAGTTGCACGTGACCTTAAAAATGAAGACTACGATGTGATTGCGGTTATAGGAGACGGAGCTTTAACTGGAGGACTCGCATATGAAGGACTCAATAATGCCGGCAGATATAATGGTAAACTTCTTGTCATTTTGAATGACAATGACATGTCAATCTCCAAAAATGTTGGTGCGATTGCAAAATATCTATCAAAGGTACGAACAAAACCACGTTATTTTAAATTGAAAAAGGCTGCTGATAGCTTGGTAGAAGGAATTCCGGTTGTTGGAAAAAACTTGAGCAAGTTTGTGAGAAAAGTAAAAGGAAGTTTAAAATATTTTTTCTTTCCTGGGACTTTGTTTGAAGCGCTTGGATTTGAATATTATGGACCTATTGACGGTCATGACATAGAAAGGCTTTGTGAAGTATTTAAAAGTGTTAAAGATTTTGAAAGACCTGTTTTGGTTCATGTGGTTACACAAAAGGGTAAAGGATATGAACATGCTGAAAGGTTTCCAGAAAAATTCCATGGTGTTCCGCCATTTGACATAGAAACTGGGAATCATTTATCTGACAATACTTCAAAGACATTTTCTGAGGTTTTGGGTGATAAACTTTGCGAGCTTGCCAAGCGCAATCCAAAGATATTAGCAATCACCGCTGCAATGCCTGATGGTACTGGTCTTAGCAAGTTTGCAAAGATGTATCCTCAAAGGTTTTTTGATGTTGGAATAGCAGAGGAACATGCGGTCACTTTTGCAGGTGCTCTTGCTAAAGAGGGATTTAAACCGTTTGTTGCCATATATTCAACCTTCCTACAAAGAGCTTTTGACCAGATTATTCATGATGTGTGTCTTCAAAATTTGAATGTGGTCTTCTGTGTAGACAGAGCAGGTCTTGTTGGTGAGGATGGAGAGACACACCATGGAAGTTTTGATATATCGTATTTGAGCCTAATTCCAAACTTGACATTGATGGTGCCAAAGGATACAAAAGAATTTGAAATGATGCTGGAATTTGCAGCTTTTTATCAGGACGGACCTATTGCAATAAGATATCCGCGTGGGAGCTGCAAACAGGTAGGTTTTTATGATGAAATTAAACTTTCTGAACCAGAGATATTAAAAGAAGGAAAGAATCTGGCCATATTTTCTATTGGAAGACATGTTTCAATGTTATATGATATTATTAGCAAAAACAAGTTGGATGTAACACTGGTAAATGTAAGATTTATAAAACCCCTAAATACTGAGATTATAAAAAGAATAGTGAGGATACACGAGAAAGTTCTGATTGTGGAAGATAACAGTGTTATCGGGGGGCTTGGTGAAAAAATAAAAAGTATTGCAGCTGAAGAAAGGTTACCGAAGATTAAGCACATAGCTATACCTGATAAATTTATTCCTCATGGTTCAATTTCTCAGCTTTATTCAATGCTTGGAATGGATAAAGGAAGCTTAACAAAAGTAATTATGGAGTTGATAGAGAGTTGAAAAAGAGGGCTGATATACTTCTTGTTGAAAAGGGACTGGCAGAATCACGTGAAAAGGCAAAAGCATTAATTTTGAGTGGCAACGTATATGTGAATAATCAAAAAATAGAAAAAGCAGGGGAAATGATAGATGAAAGGAGCCAGATAATAATAAAAGAGCCACTAAAATATGTCAGCAGAGGCGGTCTTAAACTTGAAAAGGCTTTAGAGTTTTTTAGAATTTCTGTTGAAAGCAAAATTGCCCTTGACATCGGAGCTTCAACAGGTGGTTTTACAGACTGTTTGCTTCAACATGGTGCTAAAAAGGTCTACTGTGTAGATGTTGGATATGGTCAGCTTGCATGGAAGTTAAGAGAGGACCCGAGAGTAGTAAATTTTGAAAAGACTAATTTTAGGTACTTTGATAGAAAAAGTATTCAGGATAAAATTGATATTATAGTATGCGATGTCTCCTTTATTTCTTTGAACCTAATTGCAGAGAAGGTAAAAGAGTTCATGGAGAATGGTACAGAAGGCGTTTTGCTGATAAAACCCCAGTTTGAAGCAGGAAGAAAGGAGGTTGGAAAAAGAGGAGTTGTAAAGTCTAAGGAAACTCATAAAAATGTGATCAAAAAGGTAATTGATCACTATTTTTCGCTCGGAATCTCAATCAAGGGTCTGACATATTCGCCAATCACAGGGCCAGAGGGAAATATAGAATATCTCCTCTATATTAAAATGGAGGATGAGACCAAAAATAACATGGTTGACATTTCAATAGAAGAAATTGTCAACCAAGCCTTTGAAACATTGGGTGAGAAAAAGTAATAATTTGGAGGTTATTTGTAATGAAATTAATAAAAATCAAAGAACTTTTAAATTGCAAGGTTTATTTCGAGCCGGAAGAGGTAAGCAGCGAGGAGTTTTTAAATGCATGTGGTTCTGACCTTATGAGCGACGTTTTGGCATTTGTGAAAGAAAAGGTGATTTTATTGACAGGTCTTGTAAATCCTCAAGTAATAAGGACTGCAGAGATGATGGATATAAAAGCTGTGATAATTGTTCGAGGCAAACAACCGTCGGAAGAGATGTTAAAACTTGCAAAAGAAAAGTGTATAGCTCTTCTTGGGACTGATTATCCAATGTTTCAAGCATGCGGAATACTTTATGAAAGCGGACTTGGGAAAGAAAGGTGCTGCTGAGAAAGATGCTGCTTGAGCTGGAATTTGAGATTGAGCCGGGCAATTTTATATTGGCAGGTGAAGCTTCTTCTAAGATTAAAGAGACTTTAAAGAAACTTGGTGTAAAACCAGAGATACTCAAAAAAGTTGCTATTGTCTCTTATGAAGCAGAGATGAATATTGTTATACATTCTGTTGGTGGGATTTTAAAAGCCATAATTTCAAAGGACAAGATTGAAGTAATAGCTCAAGATAATGGACCTGGCATTGAAGATATTGAGCTTGCAATGAGAGAAGGGTATTCCACCGCTCCCGAAGAGATAAGAAACTTGGGATTTGGAGCGGGTATGGGTCTTCCAAACATGAAGAAGTACTCAGATTATTTTGAGATTGATTCAAAAAAAGGCAAAGGTACGAGGGTATATATGATTATTTACAATAAATGACCATCTTTGAAATGTAGGGAAGTGAATTATAAATGAAAAATTTGCATTCTATAATGCTTGACAAAGAGAAATGTAAAGGATGTACAAACTGTATTAAAAGATGTCCAACTGAAGCCATTAGAGTTCGAAACTCAAAAGCAAGGATTATTGACCAAAGGTGCATAGATTGTGGGGAATGTATAAGGACATGTCCATACCACGCAAAATATGCCATTACTGACAGTTTAGAAGAAATCAATAAATTTCAATATAAGGTTGCACTGCCTGCACCTTCATTTTACGCTCAATTTGAGGTTGATGATGTAAATAAGCTACTGTATGCTTTGCTTGAACTTGGATTTGATGATGTATTTGAGGTAGCAAAAGCAGCAGAAATAGTAACCCACTTTACAAAACAGTTTATTCTATCTGAGAAAAACAAAAAACCAATAATTTCCTCTGCATGTCCGGCAGTTGTCAGGCTCATCCAGACAAAATTTCCAGACCTAATAGAGAATATCCTGCCACTTGCCTCGCCTATGGAAGTTGCTGCATATATTGCTAAGAAAAAGATACATAAGGAAAAGGGGATTGAAGAAGACAAAATAGGAGCTTTTTTTATATCTCCATGTGCGGCAAAGATGACATATGTAAATAGTCCTCTTGGTTTTGAGCGTTCATATGTTGATGGAGTAATAGCGATAAAAGATGTTTATGGACTTGTAAGAAGCAAGCTCAGAGAGATAAAAGATGTAAAGCCTCTTTCGATTGCCTCAGGCAAAGGTATTGGATGGGCAGCCTCAGGCGGTGAAAGCTTGGCGTTGGAAATTGAAGAGTATGTAAATGTAGATGGTATTCACAACGTGGCCAAAGTTTTAGAGGAGATTGAAAATGGCAAACTCAAAGACATTACATATTTTGAAGGTCTTGCTTGCAGTGGTGGGTGTGTTGGAGGACCTCTTGCAGTAGAAAATCCGTATGTTGCCAAAAATCGTATTAAAAGATTGTCTTCCAAATTAAAAGACAAAGAAGAGAGTCTTTCAGCGTGGACAGAGGAGATTATTAATAGTTTTTCTCTCAAGCTTGAGGATGTTCTTTTTGAAAAAGAATTAGAAACAAATCCTGTGCTTGAACTTGACTCTGACATTGAAAGAGCTATGGAAAAGTTTGAAAAGGTAAATAATATACTCAATATGTTGCCGGGTTTGGACTGTGGTGCTTGTGGTTCACCTACATGCAAAACTCTTGCCGAGGATATAGTGCGTGGTTTTGCCAATGACACAGATTGTATCTTTATTCTTAGGGAAAACATAAAAGAGCTTGCAAACAAGATGGTTGAGCTTTCGAATAAACTGCCACCATCACTTGAAAGGAATGATGAGTAGTGCCAAGCATTTTGAATTTAGGCAGGTATTTTGAATTGGCAAATGGGATTGTAAAGGATGAGCAGTATGAAAATGTGTACATTGGTGATGTTTTGAGTTTCGCAATATCGCATATTAAGGACAACAGTATATGGATTACCATTCAAAACAATGTGAATGTGGTTGCCATAGCAACTCTCAGAGAAGTAAAAGCAATAATCTTGACAGAAGGAGTAAAACCCGACTCTGATATGCTTCAAAAATCAATAGAGCAGCAAATTCCAATTTTTACAACAGAACTTTCACATTTTGAAACAGCAAGGCTGTTGATTCTCAAAAAAAAGGAAGATAAAAATGAAGCTTTATTATGATCTTCATATTCATTCGTTGCTTTCTCCGTGTGCAGACAATGATATGACGCCACATAATATAATAAATATGGCTAAGTTAAAGGGATTAGATGTTATATCTGTGACAGACCATAACTGCTCATTAAACCTTGAAAGTTTTTTAGAAGTGGCAAGTTTACTTGACATTCTGTTTATACCTGGAGTTGAGATTGAAACAGAAGAGGAGATTCATGTTCTGCTGTATTTTAAGCACAAAGATGTTTCAATTATAAGAGAATTTCAGAGCATTATTGACAAACATCTGCCTTTTGTAAAGCTCAGAGAAGACATTTATGGTAATCAATACATTGTTGATACACAGGACAATATAATCGGAAGCTATGAAAAACTTCTTCTTCAACCACTTACTCTAAACTTAAAACAGGTTTATGAGGTTTCCAAATTCTACAATATGATTTTTGTCCCTGCCCACATAAACAGACAATCTTTTGGTGTAATTGGAAGGCTTGGTTTTTTGCCTGAAGAGCTAACTGATTTGACCTTTTTAGAGGTATATAAGACCACTGAAATAGAATTTACCAAGTTTCTTCCTCAAAACAGAGATTATATTTTTCTCCACTCCTCAGATGCTCATCATCTATGGGAAATAAACGAAAGAGAATTTTTTATTGAAAGTGATATACTGTATACAATATTTTTCGATTAAATTCTTCAAAATTTATACTTCATTTATAACCCGTTGTATGTTACAATATTAACAGTAGTTTTAACTCAGTATGTTAAATTTCTAACAATAGAAGGGGGATGCAGATTCATGTCTTGTTGTCAAGGGAAAAATTTGACAGAAGAAAATTTCAAAAAGCTTGATGAGATTATTGAAAAAAATAAATCAAGAAGAGGGGCTTTGATCCCAGTTTTGCATGAGGCACAGGAACTTTTTGGATACTTGCCATATGAAGTTCAGAAAAGAATAGCAGAAGGACTCAATATACCCATGGCAGAGGTTTACGGTGTTGCAACATTTTATACACGCTTTACGTTAAAGCCGACAGGGGACCATAAGATAAGTGTATGCATGGGTACAGCTTGTTATGTTAAGGGTGCAGACAAGATTTTGGATAAGTTAAAAGAACTTTTAAAGATTGATGTAGGTGAAACAACAGAAGATGGTAAATTTTCAATTGAAGCGACAAGATGTTTGGGAGCTTGTGGATTGGCACCGGTTGTTGTGATTGACAATACTGTTTACGGGAAATTGAGTGTGGATGATGTTGAAGATATCTTGTTAAGATATTAACTTAACAAATTGACAACGGTGAAAATATAAGGTGATTTAATTGAACGAGCTTTCGCTTTATATCCTTGACCTTGTGCAAAATTCGATAGAAGCAGATGCAAGTTTGGTTAAGATTGAGATTGCCGAAGATTTGAAAGAGGATCTTTTTACCATTACAATAGAGGATAACGGCAGAGGAATTCCACAGGATGTTATTGATAAAGTGACAGACCCTTTTTACACCACAAGAAAAACGCGAAAGGTAGGACTTGGTCTTTCTTTAGCAAAACAACTTGCAATGGACTGTGAAGGAAGCTTCACTATTGAAAGGCTTGAAAAAGGCACTAAAATAGTGCTTAAGATGAAACATTCTCATATAGATAGACCTCCTCTTGGAAATATAACCGAGACCTTACTTGCACTTATAACCGGAGCACCTGATTTGGATTTTAAGTTTTGTTACAAAAAAGACCGAAACGAGTTTACTTTTGACACAAGAAGCATCCGAGACGTTCTGGGTGATGATATTCCTTTAAATACTCTGAGCGTTCTTGACTTTATTCGTGGTCAGTTAGAAAGTGGTTTATCAAATTTAACCGGAGGTGTAAAATAAATGATTAAGTCTATTCAAGAGCTTGAAGAAATAAGGAAAAAGGCGTTAGAAGAGCTTGAGTTCAGAAAACAGCAAGGCGAAGGTATAAGAGTTGTTGTTGGAATGGCAACATGTGGAATAGCAGCAGGTGCAAGACCTGTCATGCTAAAGTTTGTTGAAGAGATTCAAAAAAGGAATTTAAAAAACGTCACAGTTGTTCAGACGGGTTGTATTGGGCTTTGCAAGTATGAACCAATTGTGGAGGTTTATGAACCAAATAAAGAAAAGGTCACATATGTTAAAATGACTCCTGAAAAAGTTTTAAAGGTTGTTGCAGAGCATTTGGTCAATGGAAAACCAGTATATGAATACACAATTGGCTATGAAGAAAATAAAGAGGCAAATAACTAAAAGGAGGGAAGGCTAACATGCCATTGTACAGATCGCACGTTCTTGTATGCGGTGGGACAGGTTGTACATCAGGTGGGTCAGATAGAATATATGATGCATTTTTAAAAGAGATTGAAGCTCAGAATTTAAAAGATGAGGTTCAGGTAATTCGTACAGGTTGTTTTGGTCTTTGTGCAGAAGGTCCAATTGTCATTGTTTATCCAGAAGGAGCATTTTATAGCAAGGTTGCAGACTCTGATGTAAAAGAGATTGTTGAAGAGCATCTTTTAAAAGGAAGAATAGTAAAAAGACTTTTATATAAAGAGTCGATAGAAGAAGGTCAGATTAAATCGTTAAATGAGGTCAAATTCTATAAAAAACAGATGCGAATTGCTCTCAGAAACTGCGGTGTTATAAATCCAGAAAATATCGAAGAATATATCGCGTATGATGGTTACAAGGCTTTAGCAAAGGTACTTACAGAGATGACACCTGAACAGGTGGTTGACTGGGTAAAAAGGTCAGGTCTTAGAGGAAGAGGTGGCGGTGGCTTTCCAACAGGACTCAAATGGGAATTTGCAGCAAAAGCTCCAGGTGATGTTAAGTATGTTGTTTGCAACGCTGACGAGGGTGATCCCGGAGCGTACATGGACAGAAGTATCTTGGAAGGCGATCCGCATTCTGTAATTGAAGCGATGGCTATCGCTGGGTATGCAATTGGTTCAAAGCAAGGTTATGTGTATGTCAGAGCAGAGTATCCATTGGCAGTAAAAAGACTTGAAATTGCCATAGAGCAGGCAAGGCAGTACGGGCTTTTGGGCAAGAATATCTTGGGTACAAACTTTGAATTTGATATCGAAATAAGGCTTGGTGCTGGTGCATTTGTTTGTGGTGAGGAAACAGCGCTGATGACATCAATTGAAGGACACAGAGGAGAACCACGACCAAGACCACCATTCCCAGCTGTAAAAGGTTTGTGGGGAAAACCTACTTTACTTAATAACGTTGAGACGTACGCAAACATTCCAGTAATAATTCTAAAGGGACCAGAGTGGTTTGCATCAATTGGAACAGAAAAAAGCAAAGGGACAAAAGTTTTTGCACTTGTTGGAAAGGTTAATAATACAGGACTTATTGAAGTTCCAATGGGAACAACTGTAAGAGAGATAGTTGAGGATATTGGTGGCGGAATTCCTGGCGGCAAGAAATTTAAGGCAGTTCAAACAGGTGGACCATCAGGTGGATGTATTCCAGCATCGCTTATGGACACACCAATTGACTTTGATTCTTTGACTGCACTTGGTACAATGATGGGATCTGGCGGAATGATTGTAATGGATGAAGACACCTGTATGGTTGACATAGCAAAGTTCTTCTTAGAATTTACAGTTGATGAGTCATGCGGAAAATGTCCACCATGTAGAATAGGGACAAGAAGAATGCTTGAAATTTTGCAGAAGATAACAAGCGGAAATGGCACAGAAGAGGATTTAGAAAAGTTAGAAGAGCTTGCATACTCAATAAAAGACAGTGCTCTTTGTGGACTTGGTCAGACTGCACCAAACCCTGTTTTGAGTACACTAAGATACTTTAGAGATGAATATGAGGCACATGTAAAAGAAAAGAGATGTCCAGCAGGTGCTTGCAAGGCACTGCTCAGAATTGTGATAGACAAAGAACTTTGCAAAGGCTGTGGCATATGTGCTAAGAACTGTCCTGCAAATGCTATCACAGGCCAGATTAAAAAGCCTTTTGAGATTGATCAGAGCAAATGTATCAAATGCGGCGTTTGCATAGAGAAGTGTCCGTTTAAAGCAATCTCCAAGAAGGCATAATCAAGGGAGGGTATGACAAATGGAAATGGTGAATATAACAATAGATGGCAAGAAGATTCAGGTGCCAAAGGATTATACAGTGCTTCAGGCAGCACGCAAAGCAGGAGTTGAGATTCCAACCCTTTGTTATCTCAAAGGTATAAATGAAATTGGTGCTTGCAGAATGTGCGTTGTTGAAGTAAAAGGGGCAAGAAGCTTGCAAGCTGCTTGTGTCTACCCTGTGTCAGAAGGCATGGAGGTCATCACAAACAGTGAAAGGGTAAGAAAAGCAAGAAAGGTCAATCTTGAGCTTATTCTTTCGAATCATGACAGGAGCTGCTTGACATGTGTCAGAAGCAGAAACTGTGAACTTCAAAAACTTGCAGAAGATTTAAATGTTAAGCAAATTAGATATGAAGGCGAAAATATAAGAAGACCTCTTGATGATTTTTCACCTTCTGTTGTAAGAGACCCAAATAAGTGTATACTTTGTAAAAGATGTATAAATGTCTGCAGGAATGTTCAAGAGGTTGGAGTTATAAACGCAAATTACAGAGGTTTCAGAACAGTTATATCCACTGCATTTGACAGAAGTCTAAATGATGTTGCATGTACAATGTGTGGTCAATGTATTCAGGCTTGCCCAGTTGGAGCTTTAAGAGAAAAAGATTCAACAGACATTGTGTGGAAGGCACTTGCAGACAAGAACAAATATGTGGTTGTTCAAACAGCCCCAGCTGTCAGAGTTGCGCTTGGTGAAGAGTTTGGACTTCCAATAGGCACAAGAGTTACAGGCAAGATGGTAACTGCTCTCAAGATGCTTGGATTTGACAAGGTATTTGATACAGACACAGGCGCAGACCTTACCATTATGGAAGAAGGTACAGAGCTAATAAATAGAATCAAAAATGGCGGTAAACTTCCTCTTATTACTTCTTGTTCTCCGGGCTGGATTAAGTTCTGTGAACACTACTTCCCAGAATTTTTAGATAATTTATCTACCTGCAAATCACCACATGAGATGTTTGGTGCTATTTTAAAGACATACTTTGCACAGAAAATGGGAATTGACCCTGCGAACATGTTTGTTGTGTCTGTCATGCCATGTACCGCTAAGAAATTCGAAGCTCAAAGAGAAGAACTTGCTGCAAGTGGATATCCAGATGTTGATGCAGTATTGACAACAAGAGAGCTCGCAAGAATGATAAAAGAAGCGGGAATTGACTTTGTGAACCTGCCGGATAGCCATTTTGATGACCCAATGGGAGATGCAACAGGTGCAGGTGTCATCTTTGGAACAACAGGTGGTGTAATGGAAGCAGCACTGCGAACTGTATATGAAGTGCTAACAGGAAAAACACTTGAAAATGTCGAAATTACTCAAGTTCGTGGTCTTGAAGGAATAAGAGAGGCTGAGATTGACGTTGGCAGTATGAAGATTAAAGCAGCTGTTGCACATGGTCTTGCAAACGCTAAAAAACTTCTTGAGATGGTCAAAAACGGTGAAAAAGAGTATCACTTTATAGAAATCATGGCATGCCCTGGCGGATGCATAATGGGTGGTGGACAGCCAATTGTTCCTGCAAAGGTCAAGGAGAAAGTAGATGTTGCAAAGCTCAGAGCAAGCGCAATATACGATGAGGATAGGTCCCTGCCAATAAGAAAGTCTCATGAAAACCCTGCTGTAAAAAGATTATATGAAGAGTTCTTAGGCCATCCAAATAGCGAAAAAGCTCATCATATTCTGCATACACACTATAAGAAAAGACCACTGTACTGAGCTTAATTTAAATCTTAGGAAAAAGAAGCTGGTAATATTGATTTGCCAGCTTCTTTTTTTATCAAAAGTTATTTTTTTTGTAACATATTAATGATATAATAGAATATCAGAGAGCCAAGAAAGACTACACAAAATTCACATTCAAAACACAGTGTATGAAAGGGGTTATGCTTGACAAAATTGAAAAGAGTAATTCTTGCATCCTCATCACCCAGAAGAATAGAGCTTTTAAAGCAGTTTGGCATTGAGTTTGAAGTAATTCCATCAAACCTTGATGAAAGTATAGATCAAAGTCTGTCGGTTGAAGAAAATGTAATGCAGCTTGCTAAAAAGAAAGCTCAAGAGGTTTTTAATAAACTTGGGGAAGATAATAAACAAAGTTTGGTTATTGCAGCTGACACTGTGGTGTTTGTTGAAGGAGTTATCCTGGGGAAGCCCTCAAATGAAGATGAAGCTTTCTGGATGCTCAGAAAAATAAGCGGTAAGTGGCATAGTGTTTACACCGGTGTATGTATAATTGATGGACCAAGGGAGAGAATTTTGGTGGAATACGAAAAAAGTAACGTTTATATAAAGCATATGTCCGATGAGGAGATATTAAGATATATCTCAACAAAAGAGCCTTTTGATAAAGCAGGGGCGTATGCAATCCAAGGTTTTGGAAGCTTAATTGTTGAAAGGATAGAGGGCTGTTTTTACAATGTAGTTGGTCTTCCCTTGTACAGACTAAACATCATGCTACGAAAACTTGGATATGACTTAATGAAAGGAGAGTTGTGATGGGACTTTTAAAATCACTCTACAGAGATTTGGGAATTGACTTAGGCACTGCAAACACTCTTGTACATTTACGTGGAAAAGGCATTGTTGTAAATGAACCATCTGTTGTGGCTGTTCAAAAAGACACTGGAAAGATTTTGGCAGTCGGGAATGAAGCAAAAGAGATGATCGGCCGAACACCTGGCAACATTGTGGCAATAAGACCATTGAAAGATGGAGTTATTGCTGATTTTTATACAACTCAGGTTATGTTAAAGTATTTTATGGAAAAAGCATACAAAAAATCATTTCTTGGTTTAAGACCGAGAGTTGTGATATGTGTTCCATCAGGTGTGACAGAAGTTGAGAGAAGGGCTGTGGAAGAATCGGCTTACAAGGCAGGAGCAAAAGAGGTTTATATAATGGAAGAACCCATGGCAGCAGCTATTGGTGCAGGACTTCCTGTTGATGAGCCGTCTGGCAGCATGGTGGTAGATATTGGTGGTGGTACATCAGAGGTTGCTGTGATATCCTTAGGTGGAATTGTCACCAGTAAATCCCTCAGAATTGCTGGTGATGAGTTTGACGAGGCAATTTCAAACTATATAAAGAAGGAATACAACTTAATGATAGGTGACAGAACCGCAGAGGAGATAAAAATAAACATTGGCTCTGCATATCCTCTTGAAAAGGAAGAATGGTACGAAATAAAAGGAAGAGACCTTATAACAGGTCTTCCAAAGACTATAAAGGTCTCATCCACAGAAATAAGAGATGCTTTAAAAGAACCTGTTATGGCAATAGTTGATGCGATAAAACAAACTCTTGAAAAAACTCCACCAGAGCTTGCAGCAGACATTATGGAAAGAGGGATTATGCTGACAGGTGGTGGTGCGCTTTTAAAAGGGCTTGACAAACTTATAAGCAAAGAAACTGGTCTTCCTGTTCACATAGCTGAAAGACCTCTTGATTGTGTTGCGTTAGGTGCTGGAAAAGCGTTGGAAGAAATTGAAACCTTGCAAAAGGTGATGATTAACAGGAGCTCAAGGTAGTGGAGGATGAAATATTTTGAAAAGAAACATTTTGTTAACCATTGTTGTTTTGTTTGCATTTTTATTTAGTATAGCTGCAACTGTAATATCCCTCAAAAACTACGATTCAAATATTGTCTCGAGAAAATTGAAAGAGGGATATGTTCCTGCAAATTCCCAAGTAGTTAAGATTATAAGAGATATAAGAGAATATATAAACGGAATATTTCATCTCAACCAAATCATTGCTGAGAACAAGCGATTAAAAGAAGAGCTGAACAAATTAAATACTGATAAAATTACCATTGAAGAGATAAAAAGTGAAAATATAAAATTAAAAGAACTTTTGGGACTCAAAGAACAAATCGGATTGGCCACAAGTTTTGAAATTGCCAGAGTTGTTCAGAGGTCTCAAGAAGCATGGCTTAGTTTTTTTGTCATAGACAAAGGAGAAAAAAACGGCGTAAAGAAAAACATGGTTGTTATCAACAACCAGGGACTGATAGGATATGTTGTAGATGCTGGAGCAAACTGGGCAAAGGTGATAACGCTGCTTGACCCTGACTTTTCAGCATCTGCTATGGTTGTGCGAACAAGAGAAATTGGTGTTGTAAGAGGGAGTGTCAATCTTTTATCAAAGAGGTTATGTGAGCTGAGGTATATCTCGAAAGATTCTAAGATTAAAGTTAATGATATTGTTATAACCTCTGGGATGGGAGAGATATTTCCAAAAGGAATTGCCATTGGCAGGGTTGTGCAGATAAAAAACGACAGGTTTGAGCTTACCAAAAACATTTTAATAGAACCTTTAGTTGACATCGAAAATGTGGAATATGTAATGGTAATAAAGCAGGTAAAAGATATAAATTTGTCGGTAGGTGTTAAGTAAATTGCTCAAAAATAAGCTGATTTTACATGGGATAAACATTGTTATTGCAATTCTTTTTCAAACAGTACTGCAAGAGGTTATTCAAATAAAAGGAAACACTGTATTACTTTTTTTACCACTCATTGTTAGTAACGCTATATTTTTTGATTTTTCAGATGCAATAATAGCTAATCTGTTTATCATTTTTGTTTTTTGTTTTTTATTTACAAATAGCTTTTTCTTAAACCTCTTTTTAATGGTTTTACTTGTAATTACCTCAAATAGACTAAAGGAAAAGATTTATCTGCAAAGGGTTGAGATATTTCTCTTGTTTCTTTTAATGTACATCTTTTCTTTGAATTTATTACAATATGTTACAATAGGTATTGCTTTTAATAGAATACCTCTACCTTCAGTATTTTTGAGTAATTCTATCATTCAATTTATTCTTGACTCAGTATTTGGAATATTCATTTACTTTACTGTGTTGAGAGAAAGTAAATACTTACTGAAACTCAAAAAGGGGAGAAATTTGAAAGAAGAATGAAGATATTGTTTATAGAAAAGTTAAGAGAAAAAAACGTATTTAATAGGTGGACTTTTTTGTACATACTTTTTATATGCCTTGTGTTAATTCTAACTGTGCGCTTGAGCTATTTACAGCTTGTAAAGGGAGATTATTACTATGAACTTTCTGAAAAGAAGTTGATGCAAAAAGCAAACCTGGAAGCGCCAAGGGGTATTATTTATGATAGAAATGGTAGACCACTTGCTGACAACAGACCTGCCTATGTTCTCCAGATTATGAAAACTCAGCAGCTTCGAACTGAAAGTCAGAAAAGAGAGTTTACAAAAAAGATAATAGAGATTGTGAATATTCTAAATAAAAATGGAGACAAAATTATAAATCAATTTAAAATTGACATAAATCCTATCAGATTTAATTTTGGTATTGCAGACAAGAAACTTGCAAAAAAAGTAGAAATACAATGGAAAAAAGATAGAGACATTCCTTCGAATTTTTCTGCGCAGCAAGCTTTTGAATTTTTGAGAAAGAAATTTTATATTCCAGAAAATCTTGACCTGCAAACTACTCTTCAGGTAATGGCTATTGAAGATATGCTATTTTATAACTATTATCAAATGTATCAACCTGTTACAATTGCAATTGACATTTCCATGAAGACTATTGCTGAGATTGAAGAAAGGCGCAGAGATTTTTCGTTTGTAAACATAGAAGCAAAGGCAGTAAGAGTTTACAAGGATGCAATATACAATGCGTTCGTGGTAGGAAGGATAGGTAAAATAACTCAAGAACAATACGAAATGCTAAAAGACAAAGGATATTCTCAGGATAGTTTAATTGGTGTTGAGGGAATAGAAAAAAGGTGCGAAGATTATTTGCGTGGCAAGGATGGACTTCAGATCATCGAAGTTGACAAGTTTGGAAGGATAAATGATGTCAAGATAGAAAAACAACCAACAAAGGGTGCAAATGTCTATCTGACCATAGATTCTAAGCTTCAGAAAGTTGCTTATGAGTCGCTCAAAAAAGTTTTAGAAAAGATAAGAAATGGTGATTATGGTGAGAGATTCCCAAAAGCAAACAGTGGTGCTGCTGTAGTAATTGATGTAAAAACAGGCAATGTTCTTGCTCTCACAAGTTATCCTTCATACAATCCTAACATATTTATAAAAGGCATCACTACCAGCGAATGGAATAAGCTGATTAATGACCCCACAAGACCAATGTTCAACAGGGCAATTGCCGGGGTTTATCCTCCTGGTTCAACTTTTAAGATACTAACAGCGATTGCAGGTCTTCAGGAAGGTGTCATCAAGCCAGATGAAAAAATATTGGATACAGGTAGATATTTGTACTACGCAAAGTCAGGGTTTACTCCTGCTTGTTGGCTGTGGAATAGATATAGAACCACGCATGGCTGGGTAAATGTTGTTGATGCTCTTAAAGTTTCTTGTAACGTATTTTTCTATGAAACAGGAAGAAGACTTGGAATAGAAAGGATTGACAGGTATGCAACACTATTTGGCCTTGGTGGAAAAACTGGTGTTCAACTCGATGGTGAATCAAACGGTATACTTGCGAATGAAGAGAATAAAAAGAAGATCTTTAATCAACCTTGGTATCCTGGTGATACAGTTTTAGCAGCTATTGGTCAGTCTATAAATGCATTTACACCTATCCAGATGGCAAGTTTTATTGCAACTGTTGCAAATGGGGGGACAAGATATCAGGTGAACCTCATAGACAAGATTGTGGATGCCAATGGCAAAGTTATTTATAAGTCTGTACCAAAAGTACTCAGCAAGGTGAAGATGTATGAATCAACAAAAAAGGCAGTTTTTGAAGGAATGAAAAGTGTTACAAGTGAAGAGGGAGGAACAGCAAGACAAGCGTTCAAGGATTTGCCGTTTACAGTGGCAGGGAAAACAGGGACATCCCAGTATTCAAACTCATCGGCTGCACATGCCTGGTTTGTTGGTTTTGCACCTTATGATGACCCCCAGATTGCCTTTGCTATAGTTTTGGAAAATGGTGGACATGGTTCATATGCCGCGTATGTTGCAAGGGATATAATAGATGCATATTTTAATTTGCCTTCGCAACAAGAAGAGAGGCCATAAAAGGGGGAGGGTTTGGTTTGAATGAACCTGTTGTGTTAAAAGGGTTTGGGAAAGGAATTGCTGTCATTTTGGATAGCAGTTGTGATTTTGAGACAATCTGTGATCACTTTAAGCAAAAAGTTATAAACGGCAAAAATTTTTTTTCAGGATATGAGATTCCTATCCAGTTCATAGGAAGGAAGCTTAACAGTTATGAGCTTCAAAAGCTAATAGAGATAATGAAGACATTTGGAGGAGTGCATGATATAATATTTCCATGGGACGAGATTAGTTTTCATAATCTTATTTCAACTTCAGAGGAACGAGTTGAAAATATAAAAGAAGAAAAGCTCAATGCAAAGGTGCACAAAGGTACTCTGCGTTCAGGACAAGTTATAACCTCAGAGTCTGATCTGATAATTATAGGGGATGTAAATCCCGGAGCAGAGGTGATATCCAAAAATAACATTATTGTCCTGGGAGCGCTCAGAGGGATTGCACATGCAGGCATTTCAGGGAACAAAAATGCTGTCGTTTTTGCGCTTGAGATGGACCCTGTTCAAATCAGGATTGCCAATATAATTGCAAGGGCACCTGATGAGGAAAATAAACGTGAAAAGTCAGTTGCTGAGATAGCTTATATAGAAAATGATGCGATAGTTGTTAAGCCTGTTACGCAATTTTAAAATAACGAAAAAAGGAGAGTTTTAGAAGATGGGTGAGGTTTATGTAATTACATCTGGTAAGGGTGGAGTGGGGAAAACAACAACCACTGCAAATGTAGGGACATATTTGAGCATTTTAGGGAAAAGAGTACTTTTGATTGATGCTGATATAGGTCTTAGAAATTTGGATGTTGTTATGGGACTTGAGAACAGAATTGTGTTTGACATTGTAGATGTTGTCGAGGGAAGATGCAAGCCCAAACAGGCACTAATTAAAGATAAAAGATTTGATGGGCTTTATTTGCTTCCTGCTGCTCAATCAAAAGACAAAACTGCTGTTTCACCTGAACAGATGAAAGCTTTGTGCGAACAGTTGAAGGACGATTTTGATTTTATCTTGATTGACTGTCCTGCGGGGATTGAGCAAGGCTTTAAAAATGCAATTGCAGGTGCACAAAAAGCAATTGTGGTAACAACCCCTGAAGTCTCTGCTGTACGTGATGCCGACAGGATTATTGGTCTTTTAGAAGCATATGAGCTGCACAATCCTAAGCTTATCATAAACAGAATAAGGTTTGATATGGTAAAACGTGGAGATATGATGGATATTGACGATATTCTCGAAATTCTTTCGATAGAACTTCTTGGAATAATACCTGACGATGAAAAGATTATAATCTCTACTAACAAAGGAGAACCTGTTGTAATGGACGAAAAATCAAGAGCAGGACAAGAGTACAGGAACATAGCAAGAAGAATCTTGGGGGAGAATATCCCTATTGTGAGCGAGGAAGAAAATTTAGGATTTTTGGGTAGGCTTAAAAGGTTTTTGGGGTTAAATAATTCTTAGGAGGAATAAGAATGTTTGAATTTTTTAACAAGTTCTTTAACAAACAATCTTCAAAGGATATTGCAAAGGAAAGGTTGAAACTTGTTATTATTCACGACAGGGCAAACGTGTCTCCAGAACTTTTAGAGCTGATAAAGAATGAAATTTTAAAAGCTATACAAAAATACATAGTGATTGACGACAAGCTCTTGGAAATTCAAATAACCAGAACACCGTCTGAGCAGAAAGGTGAATTTGTTCCTGCACTTATTGCCAATATTCCTATAAAATCTGTAAAGAAAACTGAGATTTTAAACAACGAGGCTGATGACTAAAATGATGGTCCAAAACGAGCAAACAATAAAAAAAAGGTTCAATGTTGTCATAACCATTTTAATGATAATTCTTTGTCTTACTGGATTTATTCTAATTGCAAGTGCAACTAATGTTCTGGAGACAGGAAAATATAAACTGGTCATTTCGCAAGTCATCTGGTTTTGTTTGGGACTGAGCTTGTACTTCATTTTTTCATTAATTGACTATAGAATATTTGCAAACTTTTATGTTATTATTTATATGATAATGGTTATTCTGCTTTTGTATGTAGACATAAAAGGCATAAATGTGCTTGGCGGTCAGAGATGGATAAAAATTGGACCATTTTCGTTTCAACCGTCTGAGATTTCTAAATTGCTCATGGTAGTGTTTTTTGCAAAAGTTGTTACGATGCAGGAAAATATTAATAAATTCAAAACATTGGCCAAAGTATTAATTTTCACTGCAATTCCTATAGTTCTTGTTTTAAAACAACCTGACTTGGGAACAGCTTCTGTGTTCATCGCCATAATTGCTACAATTTTATTTGTTGCAGGGCTGGACTTGAGATATTTCTATGCAGCAATTGGTGCACTTTTGGTTTTTATTCCTATTGCATGGGAATTTGTTCTTCATGAATATCAAAAAGATAGAATAAGAATATTTTTAAATCCTCAGCTTGACCCGATGGGAAAAGGATGGCAGGTAATATACTCTCAGATAGCTATAGGGTCAGGAAGAGTATTTGGCAAAGGCTTATTTATGGGAACAATCAACAGACTTGATTATCTTCCTGTGAAAGAATCTGACTTTATATTTGGTGTAGCAGGTGAAGAACTTGGGTTTGTAGGATGTATAATTATAATAACAGTATATGCGCTGCTTATACTGAACCTTATTAGAATAGCTTCCACATGCAAAGAAAAGCTTGCATCTTACATTGTTGCTGGAGTTGCAGGAATGTTTAGTTTTCAGATGTTTGTCAATATTGCAATGACTCTTGGGATAATGCCTGTGACTGGAATTCCTCTGCCGTTTGTAAGCTATGGTGGAAGTTCGATGCTTACTTCCATGGCATCACTTGGAATTGTGCAAAGCATTTATAGGGAAAATATAAAAACTATGTTTTGAGGTGAAGAGAATGAATATAGCACTTATTGCCCACGACAAGAAAAAAGAACTTATGGTTCAATTTGCAATAGCTTATAAGTTTATATTGTCAAAGCACACATTATATGCAACAGGGACTACCGGAAGGTTAATACAGGAAGCAACAGGACTTGAAGTTCATAGATTCCTTCCAGGTCCGCTCGGAGGGGACCAACAGATAGGGTCTTTGATTGCATACAATCAGATTGACATGGTGATATTTTTGAGAGACCCGCTTACAGCTCAGCCTCATGAACCAGATGTGAATGCACTTTTGCGTCTTTGTGATGTCCATAATATTCCTCTTGCAACAAACATTGCAACAGCGGAACTCTTGATAAAAGCTCTTGATAGAGGAGACTTATCATGGCGTGAAATTGTAAATCCAAAACTGCAAAAAAACAAGAGTGATAAGTGATGATAAAAGGCAAGGTAAGGATTGATAGAAGGACCAAGAACTTAGTTAAAAGACTAAGACCAGGGGAGATACCTGTCATATTGCACGAGGATATTGATGAGGTAGCTGCATATTCTCTCTTAGAAAAGAAAGTAAAGGTGGTAATCAACTGTGCTAAGTCTTTTACCGGGAAGTTTCCAGCAGTTGGTGCGAAGATTCTTCTTTCACACGATGTGATTATAATTGATAATTTAGGGGAAGATGTATTTAATCGAATAAGAGAAGGGGACATTATAGAAATCAAAGATGATAAGATATTTTTAAACGGCAATTATCTGTGTGATGCAAAATATCTTTCTAAAGAAGAGTTTGAATCTTTTTATCAAAAGAGTTTCAAAGAAATGGAAAATCTTTTAGAGAATTTTATAGAAAATACCTTAGAGTATGCGAAAAAGGAAAAGGGATTTATCTTAGGACAATTTGAAATCCCTGACATTTCAACCAAAATAGCCGGAAGACATGTGCTTGTTGTGACAAGAGGAAGCAGTTTTAAAAAGGATATAAAAGCAATAAAAGGTTATATTACAGAGGTAAAACCAGTAGTGATTGCAGTTGATGGTGCTGCTGATGCATTGCTTGAGGAAAAGATAAGACCAAACATTATAATTGGGGATATGGATAGTGTGTCTGAAGAAAGTCTTTACAAATGTGACGAGATAATTGTTCATTCGTATCCTAACGGATATGCACCAGGTCTTAAAAAAGTAGAAGCTTTAGGACTTACTGCAAAAACAATAGCATGTCCTGGCACAAGTGAAGATGTGGCTTTGCTTTTGGCTTATGAAAAGGGAGCAGAACTGATAGTTTCGGTTGGTTCTCACAGCAGTATGCTTGATTTTTTAGAGAAAGGTCGAAAAGGAATGTCCAGCACTTTTCTGGTCAGGCTAAAAATAGGTTCAAAGCTTGTGGATGCACGAGGTGTGTCTAAGCTTTATACTGAAAAGGTAAGTTTCAAATATATCGGGGTTTTGTTGTTTTCTGCACTTATTCCTATACTTGCAATTCTAATGATAACGCCGCCTTTTCAATACTTTTTCTATTTAATTCAACTAAAACTGAGAGTAATCTTGAGGTAGGAAAAAATGAATGGAGTTAGTATAAAATATTTTATTATTACTATTGCTTCTATCTTTGTTGCTCTTGGAGTTGGCATTCTCATTGGATTTTCTGTAAATAGTGAAAAATTTCTTCAAAAACAGTTTCAGCAGCAGCTGAGTCTCATAGATAAGAACTTGGTTGAGTTAAAAAAAGAAAATGACAGGCTTTTAAAAGAGATTGATGAGTACAAATCACAGATAAATCAACTGGGAAAAATAAATGACACTCTTGTAAATGCATACCTCAAAACATGCAAAAGTAATGCAGTTGTAAGTCTCATTGTAACCTCAACAGATTATTCATACAACGACCTAATAGATTTTTTGAGAAAAAACCAAATAAAGTTAGCAAGAATTGTTAAAATAAAACGGACGTTTGTGGACGTTTTGAATAACAAGACAAACGATTTTCCAGAATACAAACTTCCGGAAGATGCGATAAATACTCTAATGTTGTATGCGGTATTTGACATGAAGGATGAACTTTTATCAAAACTTACAGAAAAAAGATATATAGAAATAAATAGACTATCAGGAGAAATTGCCGATACAATTTTAATAGCAGGTGGAAATACCCTTCAGAACGATACTTTTAACGCAGTTGATAGAAGATTTATTGAAAAGTTGAGAAATATAAATGATCTCAACATTGTTGGGGTTGAGCAATCGTACAGTGAGATAAACTATTGTGAAAAGTACAAAAGCATGGGCTTGGATACAGTTGATAACGTTGATGAACTGACAGGAAAAGTTTCGCTTATGGAGCTTATAAGAGGTGGAAATGGCAATTATGGAACTAAAAAAGAGGCAAACCTCTTAATGCCTAATACCTTTTTAAGCATTGAGGTTTCAGAAAATTTATTAAAAAAAAGAAGGGAAAGTTTGCTTGAACAATATCAAAATATACAATCTGCAAATGTTATGCCATAAAGAATTTGATTTTGCAAACTTCTCATGAGAGGAAGAAAACAATTGAATATTGTTGTGGTAATTCCTGTATACAATCCTCCACAATCTTTTGAAAAGCTTCTTCTGGACTTATCTAACATAGAGTTTATAAAAAATATACTTGTTATTGATGATGGTTCTAAGAAAAAGATTTTACTTAATTGTGATAAGTGCACCATACTAAGACATGATAAAAACAGAGGCAAGGGTACGGCTCTAAAAACAGCATTTGAATATCTCAAAGACAAGACATTTGACAAAATAATACTTTTAGATGGTGATCTGAAGACAAAAAAAGAAGAGCTGCAAGCATTTTGCGAGAAAGTTTTTATTCTAAACGATAAACAAGTGGTAATTGGTTATCCTATAAAAGTGAGAAAAAAGGGTTTTGGAGTTGTGAAAAAGTTTGCTAAGTTTGTAGTGAGAATTTATACCAGAAAAGAGGTTGAGCATTGTCTCAGTGGTCAGAGGATAATTCCATTTTCTGTTTTAAAAGATATTAAACACATTCCTGATAGATATGGAGTAGACATTTCAATGTTAATTGATTTTATTAAGATGGGTTGTGAAATAAAAGAGGTTGAGTTTGATTTTTCGCACGACGAAAAAGGAAAGAGTTTGAAAGATTTATTACATAAAATTCGACAGATGAAGGATATATTTTGGGTCTTTATTACCAAATGGAGGGCGTGAAAAATCTGGTAAAGGATTATTTAATTTTTTGTGGATTCGAAATAGGAGTGCTAATTTTTTCCACTTTTTATCTAAAAAAATACAATCTTTTGTTGAAAGAGAATTTTAGAGGTAAAAAAATTCCGTGTTGTATGGGGATTGTTTTGTCGCTTAGCTGGGTAATATACTTTTTACAGATATTTTTTCGTACTTCAAATGCAAAATGGTTAGTTGTGGCTATTTCGATGTGGTGTATATCCTTTATAGGTTTGTTGGACGACATTTTTGGTGACAATAAAAGCAAAGGTTTTAAAGGACATGTTATAAGATTTATAAAAAATGGTGAATTTTCAACTGGACTGTTAAAGATGGTGTCAGTGCCAGCTGTGATTTTTATCTCAAGTATGATTTTGCACAAAATAGTAGTGCAGTCACTTTTTTATGCTGTTTTGGGTTCGCTGTGTGTTAACCTATTTAACCTATTTGACCTTCGACCTGGAAGATGCATAAAGGTGCTATGGATATTCGTTGTGGTACTTAGTTTTTTTATGCATCTTGACAGTACAGCAGTTGTGCTTTTGACTCTAACTATTCCGTTTTTTGTGGGTGATTTGAGGGAATTTTATATGCTTGGAGACGCTGGTTCTAACGCGATTGGGTATCTCTTCTTTCTCATTTTGACAAATAACTTTTCTGCAAGTTACAATTCGTTTTTGATATGGACTGTGTTTTTTGTGGTTTCTGTACTGAATGTTTTATCTGAACACATCTCATTTTCAAAAGTTATTGAAAGAAATAACTTTTTAAATTTTATAGATATGTTAGGTCGGAAAAATTAATAACTTGAATTTATTTGTCGGATATTGTAATATATTCACTGTTGTTTAAAGTTTTCGGCAAGGAGGTAAATAGAAATTGGTTGAGATGGAACTTTGGTTTACCGAGCAACAGACTCCTGACTTGGGATTTACATGCAAGATAACAAAGACCATTTATACGGCAAAGACTCAATATCAAGACTTGGCAATACTTGAAACAAAACAGTTTGGTAGGATGCTTGTACTGGACGGTGCTGTTCAGACAACAATTGCAGATGAGTTTTGTTACCATGAGTTAATTTCTCATGTTCCTTTATTCACCCATCCAAATCCCAAAAAGGTTGCTGTCATAGGTGGGGGAGACGGAGGAGTTATCAGAGAAATTCTCAAACATGACGAGGTCGAAAAGGCATATTTAATCGAGATTGATAGAGAAGTTATAGAAGCAAGCAAGAAATACCTTCCTGAGATAAGCTGTGCACTGGATGATGAAAGGGCAGAGGTCATTATAACCGACGGAATAAAATTTGTATCCGAGAACAAAAACATGTTTGATGTTATAATTGTGGATTCAACAGATCCTGTTGGACCAGCAGTGGGGCTTTTTCAAGATAGTTTTTATAAGGCAGTATTTGAATGCTTGAAAGAGGATGGACTTTTTGTTGCACAGACCGAGTCGCCTTTTTATGACCAGGACTTGATAAAGAATGTATTTCATGCAGTGAAGTCTATTTTCCCAATAACAAGACTTTATCTTGGATTTATTCCAACATATCCAAGCGGGCTTTGGAGTTTTACTCTTGGTTCTAAAAAATATGACCCGCTTGAGGTAGATATTTCAAAGATAAAAAGAATTGATACAAAATATTACAATCCAGAGTTGCACAAAGCTCTATTTGCACTGCCAACTTTTGTCCAGGAAATTATAAAATAAAAAAGGAGTAAAAATAAATGGGCTTTAATCTCTACAAACCTTTTTTTCTATGTGCAACAGAAAATTATCAAGCAAGTACCATAGTTTTAGCAGGAATTCCTATGGATTTCACAGTGAGCTTTAAACCAGGCTCACGTTTTGCTCCTGCAAAGATAAGAGAAGTCTCAATAGAGCTGGAGGAGTATTCTATCTATCAAGACAAAACCCTTTATGATAAGACATTTTGTGATATGGGAGATTTAGAGCTTCCTTTTGGAAATGTTGAAAAAAGTATTGAGACAATATATCAATTTGCTTGTAAGCTGTTTGAAGAGAAAAAAGTTCCTATTTTCTTGGGCGGTGAACATCTAATCAGTTTTCCTCTAATAAAAGCGGCGGCAAATTCAAACGGTAAAGAGTTTTATGTACTTCACTTTGATGCTCATGCTGATATGAGAGAGGAGTATCTTGGTGAAAAGTTTTCACATGCCACTGTTATGAGAAGAGTGGGTGAGGTAATAGGTTTTAAGAATATATACCAGTTTGGTATAAGGTCGGGGTCTAAAGAAGAAATTGAATTTGCAAAAAAGAATAGCAATCTTTATTTTGTTGACAAGTGTGAAATTAATAATGTTATTAAAGATTTAAAAGGCAAGAAGGTATATCTGTCGATAGATATAGATGTTTTTGACCCGGCTTTTGCCCCTGGTACAGGAACACCTGAGCCAGGTGGAATTCTATCTTCAGATTTTTTTGACATTTTACTTAAATTAAAAGACCTCAATATAATAGGAGCAGACATAGTGGAAGTTGCCCCATATTATGATATTTCTGACAGAACAGCACTACTTGCTGCAAAGATAGTAAGAGAGCTGATATTGATGATTGAATAAAAAGTTTAAAGTTATGCATTTAAAAATAACAGGGTGTGGACCACTTACAAAATAGTACCTTTTCAAAGTCCACACCCTCATTTTATTTTTTCAATTTTTTCTTGCTAAAAATGTTTGGATGTTATAAAATAGAAATTAGCATAATATATTAATACCAGATATTAATACTACATGATAAATCACCTTTGAGGAGGATTTTTAATGACAGACAAGCTCAAAGAGCTCAAGCAAAAGAGAGAAAGAATACTAAAGCTTGGTGGAGAAGATAAAATAAAAAAACAGCATGATAGCAAAAAACTTACTTGTAGAGAGAGGATAGAATATTTACTTGACCCTGGAAGCTTCAATGAAATAGACATGTTTGTTGAGCACAGATGTCAAGAATTTGATATGAAAGATACATTTGTTCCTTGTGATGGTGTTGTAACAGGTTATGGAACAATCAACGGCAGAAAAGTATTTGTTTATGCCCAAGATTTTACTTCCATAGGCGGTTCACTTGGAGAGATGCATGCAAAGAAGATTTGTAAAGTTTTGGACTTAGCATTAAAATATGGTTGCCCGGTGATAGGTATAAATGATTCTGGTGGTGCAAGAATTCAAGAAGGTGTTGATGCATTAGCAGGGTATGGTGAAATCTTCTATAGAAATACCATGGCATCAGGTGTAATTCCACAAATTGCAGCTATCATGGGACCTTGTGCAGGTGGAGCTGTATACTCTCCTGCTATTATGGATTTTATTTTTATGGTGGACAAAACCAGCCAAATGTTTGTTACAGGACCTCAGGTTATAAAAGCTGTCACTGGAGAGGAGATATCATTTGAAGAGCTTGGTGGCGCTTACACCCACAGCTCAAAGAGTGGAGTTGCTCATTTTATTGCAGAGGATGAGTATCACCTGCTTGACATGATAAAGTATTTATTGTCATTTATACCCTCGAATAACATGGAAGACCCACCTTTTATAATGTCATCTGATTCAGAAAAAAGACTTGTTCCCGAGCTTGAAGGCATAATTCCATCAGAGCCAAACAAAGCTTATGATGTAAAAGAAATAATTTACAAAGTAGTAGACAACCAAGAATTTTTAGAGGTACAACCTTATTTTGCTCAAAATGCTGTTGTAGGATTTGGTAGAATAGGGGGCTTTAGCGTAGGAATTGTAGCAAATCAGCCCAAAGTGAACGCTGGAGTGCTTGATTATGATTCGTCAGACAAGATAGCAAGATTTGTTAGATTTTGCGATGCATTCAATATTCCTATAATAACATTTACAGACGTGCCTGGATTTTTGCCAGGGGTTAACCAAGAACACAATGGTATAATCCGCCATGGGGCTAAGGTCTTATATGCTTACTCAGAGGCAACAGTCCCTAAAATAAATGTAATTTTGAGAAAAGCATATGGTGGGGCTTACATTGCAATGAGCAGCAAACACATTGGTGCAGACTTTGTGTTTGCATGGCCAACTGCCGAGATAGCTGTTATGGGACCGGATGGCGCAGCAAATATTATATTTAGAAAAGAGATACAAAGCGCTCAAAATCCCGAAGAAGAAAGAAAAAGAAGGATAGAAGAGTATACTCAAAAGTTTGCAAATCCATACATTGCAGCTGCCCGTGGGTATGTTGACGATGTAATTGAACCGCAGCTTACCCGCAACAAAATCATTGAGGCGCTCAAAATTTCCATTACAAAAAGAGAGCAAAGGCCCCCCAAAAAGCATGGCAATATTCCATTATAAAATGTATTTTTGTAAAAAAAGGAGAGTGTTTTAAAAATGTATGCTCAGGTCAGTACTATTTCAACCATTACAAAAGAAGAACTTGCTTGTATTTGTGCTTGCTTGCACATTGTGATGGGTAAAGAGAATTATAAAATTACCAATATTACAAAACAGCAAAACAAGTGGGTCAAAGGTGCGAGAGAGATGATACTCAATCAGTCACAGATGTTTTATAGATGGAGGTAAAACTTGTGATGAGAAAGTTCAAGGTAAAGATTAATGACCAAGAATTTGTTGTAGAAGTGGAAGAAATAGGAGTTGAAAATGCTACTCCTGTTGTGCCAAGGCCTAAGATTGGCCATTTTGATCCAAAACAGGAAAGACATGAGGATAAAACAAAACAAAGCCCTGTACCTTCTTCTGATAAAAATTCGGTTGTTGCCCAGCTTCCGGGTACTATTGTAAGGCTGCTGAAAAGTGAAGGCGATGTTGTGGATGCAAATGAACCTGTTTTAATTCTTGAAGCCATGAAAATGGAAAATGAAATAACTGCACCTGTCAAAGGAAAAATTAAAAGAATACATGTAAAGGAAGGGCAGAAGGTAGCAAAAGGAGATTTGCTGTTTGAAATAGAGTAAGAAAAATTTTCTGGAGGTTTTAAAAATAATGGGGGTAAAAATAACAGAAACAATACTGAGAGATGCTCATCAGTCACTCATTGCGACGCGCATGACAACTGAACAGATGCTTGAGATTGCTCCTGTGCTTGACCAAGTTGGTTATTATTCGGTTGAGTGTTGGGGCGGTGCTACATTTGATGCGTGTCTGAGGTTTTTCAATGAAGACCCATGGGAAAGATTAAAAAAGCTGAGAACTGCTTTTAAAAAGACAAAGCTCCAGATGCTTCTTCGAGGACAAAATCTTGTTGGTTATAGACATTATTCTGATGATGTTGTTGAAGAGTTTGTAAAAAAGGCTATATACTATGGCATTGATATTATAAGAATATTTGATGCGCTCAATGACATTCGGAATATTGAAATGGCTCTAAAAGTAACAAAAAAAGAAAAAGGACATGCCCAGGTTGCCATATCATACACTGTCTCTCCTTATCATACTATTGAAAACTATGTAAATTTGGCAAAACAAATAGAAGAACTTGGGGCAGACTCAATTTGTATAAAAGACATGGCTGGGCTTCTCTCTCCATTTGATGCTTATAAACTTGTAAAAGCGTTAAAAGAGCAGGTAAAACTTCCTATTCATCTTCACACACACTACACCACAGGATTTGGGTCAATGACATATTTGAAAGCTATCGAAGCAGGTGTGGATGGTATTGACACGGCTTTATCTCCGCTTGCACTGGGCACTTCCCAGCCGCCAACCGAAACAATTGTATATGCACTTGAAGACACAGAATATTCTCCAAAACTTGATTTAGAAAAGATAAACGAGGCAAGCGAATATTTTAAAGTACTCAGAGAAGAGTATATAAAAAAAGGGCTTCTTGACCCGAAAGTATTAAGTGTTGATATAAATGCTTTTCATTATCAAATACCTGGTGGAATGCTATCAAATCTTATTTCTCAGCTAAAAGAACAAGGACAGGAAGACAAGTTAGATGAGGTTTTAAAAGAGGTACCTGAGGTTCGAAAAGATTTTGGATATCCGCCACTTGTAACTCCTACGAGTCAAATTGTGGGAACACAAGCTGTTTTGAATGTTGTAGCAGGTGAGAGATACAAGCTTGTCACAAAAGAAACAAAAGCGTATTTTAAAGGTGAGTACGGAAAACCTCCAGCTCCTGTGAATGAAGAGGTAAAAAGAAAAATCTTGAAAGACGAAAAAGAGATAACCTGCCGACCTGCAGATTTAATTTCTCCAGAGCTTGAGAATGCAAAAGAAAAAATTAAGGAGTATATTGAAAATGATACTGATGTGGTAACTTACTGTTTATTCCCTCAACTTGCAGAAAATTTTTTCAAGTTAAGGTTCGCAAAAAAATACAAGGTTGACGCTGATCTTGTTCAGGGTAACAAAGTGTATCCTGTGTAAAAAAGGAAGGACAAAAAATAGTGTTCTTCCTTTTTTTCTTTTAAAGATGCTCTTATAAGAACATAAGCATTGTGATATAATTAATAAAGAATAATAAAAAGAACAGGATGTGGGATTTAAAAATGGAAAATGAAAAACTTGAACTTATCTCTTCAATGGAATTTGAAGAAAATGTTCCAATCTATAAGATAATAGACTTTCTTAACAAAAGCTTGAAAGACAAAAATATTATTGTGGGGCTTTCAAGAAGCCACAATAAGATTGTTATAAGCATATACCAAACATAAGGAGAAATGTAAGATGACCCACGATTTAGAAGCCAGGATAATTGAGCTTATGCCAGAGTTTAGTAAAGGGCAGAAGAAAATTGCTCAGTTTATTTTAGAACATGGAGAAAAAGCAGCATATATGACAGCACTTGCGCTTGGCAATTCAGTTGGTGTAAGTGAATCTACTGTTGTAAGATTTGCTGAGAGGCTTGGCTTTGAAGGTTACCCTGAGTTCCAGCGAGCTTTGCAAGAGCTTATGAAAAGCAAGCTTACATCAGTGCAGAGGGTAGAACTTTCTGCAAGCAGAATAAACGAAAAAGAGGTTTTAAAAAGTGTTCTCCTTTCTGACATGGACAAGATAAAGCAGACATTGGAGCAGATAGACGAAAATATTTTTAACCAGGTTGTGGATGAGATAGTAAATGCAAAAAGGATATACATTATTGGAATCAGAAGTTCAGCAGCACTGGCTGATTTTTTAGGTTTTTATTTGAATATGATTTTGGATAATGTCAAGGTTATCACAACAAGTGGCATCAGTGATATTTTCGAACAGGTATTTAGAATTACAAGTGATGATTTAATAATTGGTATTAGTTTTCCGAGGTATTCAAAGCGCACTTTAAAGGTTTTGCAGTACGCAAAAAAACAGGGTGCTAAGATAGTTTCGCTTACAGATAGCAAAATATCACCTCTGTGCAAGTATAGTGACTATGTTCTCATTTGCAGGAGTGATATGGTATCATTTGCTGATTCGCTTGTAGCACCTTTAAGTGTAATAAACGCATTAATTGTTGCGACAGGTCTTAGAAAAAAAGAAGAGGTTGCAAAGACACTTGAAAAACTTGAAGAAATATGGGACGAGTTTCAGGTCTATGAAAAGGAAAACAGGTGATGCAGCTTGAAAAGAATTTATTTAGTAAGACATGGTGAGACCGACTGGAATAAGCTCAACCTTGTTCAGGGTTCAATCGATACAGAACTCAATTCAACTGGTATTGAACAGGCAAAAAAGATTGCTGAGAGGCTTAAAAATAAAAAGATTGATATAATATTTTCAAGTACATTAAAAAGGGCTTATACTACGGCAAGTTATATAAAATCTTATCATCCCCAGACTTTATTTGAAACTTCTGAAAAACTCAATGAGATAAATTTTGGCGAGTGGGAAGGGTTGAGCTTTGATGAGCTTGAAAAGAAATACTCTCAGACATACTTGATGTGGAAAGACAATCCCGATAAGGCCATATTCCCAGGTGAAGGCAATTTGCATGTTGTTATGAGAAGAGTTAAAAGTTTTTTTGATGATATTTTGCAAAAGAATTTTAGTAATATTGTAGTTGTTACTCACGGTGGGATAGTAAAACTTTCAATCATATATCTTTTGAACCTTCCTCTTGATTTTTACAAAAAGTGCTGGATTGGGAATGCAAGTTTGAGTATTGTTGATATAAAAGGAGAAAGGACAATGTTAAGTCTTCTTAATGATATGTCTCATTTAACATCAGAACAAGTTCGTCCAATAATTTAAATAAAAAGTGGGGTATATAAAGTGGTGGAAAAAAAGGAGTTTGGTAGCAAGGACGTTTCAAGAGCAGCTATTTTGATGGCCTTGAGCCAGAACAGACAAGAAGAAAAGAAGATTCAAGAAGATTTTTCTAAAGTAGGAATAAGATGTGCGGCAGTAGATTTTGGTGGAGAGTTTATAACCTCTGTTATGAAAATTGTTGAAAGAGCAGTTGTTGCTGCCAAAAGAGAAGGTGTTATAAACGAGGTACATCAAGAGGAAGGCGCTGTTGCAGGAGCAACAAGAGAAGCGATATCTCAAATTATGCAAAAAGCAATTGGCCTTAATGTGGGTGGAAAGATTGGCATTGCAAGGTTTGAAGAGCATGTTGCAGTTGCCATATTTTTTGGGATAGGACTTTTACATTTAAATGAGGTGGCAATAGGACTTGGTCACAGGGTTATATAAAAGTTTTTGTGCAAAAGATAAAAGATTAGTAGGGGGAATGACCTTGGTTTTTGCAATAAGAGGTGCTACAACTGTTGAGAATGATTGCAAAGAGGAGATTGTCAGATGTACTCAAGAACTTTTGAATGAAATTATGCTTAGAAACAATCTTAAAAAAGAGGAGATTGTTTTTATTTTGTTTACAATGACCAAAGACCTAAAATCGGCTTTTCCAGCATATGCAGCAAGACTCATGGGATTTGTGGACATTCCTCTTATATGTGCTCAAGAGCTTGACATTGAAGGAGCGCTAAGTAGGTGTATTAGGCTTCTTATGCTTATCCAAAGAGATAATAGCTTTACTCCTAAACATGTTTATTTGAAAGAAGCAACAAAACTCAGAGAAGACTTAACTAATGAGAAAGGTGAAGATTTATGAAGAAGATTAACATTGCAATTGATGGTCCTGCAGGGGCAGGAAAAAGTACAATTTCAAAGCTTTTAGCAAGCCAACTTGGATATATTCATATCGATACAGGTGCAATGTACAGAGCTGTTGGGCTCAAAGTACTTAAGAACAATATCTCACCGCATGACAGTAGAAAGATTGTTGAGATTTTAAACTCAACTGATATACAAATAAAACTTGTGGATGGCAGGCAGCTTGTCTTTTTAGATGGTGAAGATGTCACAGAAAAAATTCGCCAGCCCGAGGTTTCAATGTATGCATCTGACGTATCAAAAATAAGAGAAGTACGAGAAAGACTTGTAAAGATGCAGCAAGAGTTAGCAAAACAAAAAGGGGTTATAATGGACGGAAGAGATATAGGAACTCATGTTCTGCCAAATGCCGAGTTAAAAATCTTTTTGACGGCCACGGCAGAGGAAAGAGCAAAGAGAAGGTTTTTAGAACTGAAGCAAAAAGGATATGAGGTAGACTATTATCAACTTTTAGATGAGATAAAGAAAAGAGACCAGAATGATATGACAAGAGAGTTTGCCCCTTTGAGAGTAGCTGAGGATGCCATTGTCATAGATTCGACTTCTCTTTCAATTGAAGAGGTCTTGCAAAAGGTTTTAGAGCTTTTTTACAAGGTGGTCAAAGATGAAGTATAATTTTTTTCTCAACCTTATTCGGAAAGTTGCTTTTATCATTTTAAAGTGTATCTTTTTCATAAGAGTTGAAGGGAAAGAAAATATACCAGAAGGTCCTTTTATTATCTGCGCAAATCACAGAAGTTATCTTGATCCAGTTTTGATTATACTTATATTCGACAGGCGAGTATATTTTATGGCCAAAAGTGAACTTTTTAGAATATGGTGGCTTGCACCAATCATCAAAGCGTTTGGAGCTTTTCCTGTCAAGCGAGGCAAAAGCGATATTGGAGCAATAAAAAAAGCTATAGAGGTTATAAGATCTGGCAATATTCTGGGTATTTTCCCGGAAGGAAAAAGAAACAGGACAAAAGAAATTATTTTAAAAGGTGAAAAAGGAGTTGCAACTGTAATTAAAGCAACAGGTGTAAAAGTTTTACCAGTTGGTATTTCTGGGAAAATAGTTCCATTTGGTAGGATAAGAGTGAGAATCGGAAGACCAATGGAATTTAGAGATAACTGTATGGATAATCAAGAGATTGTAGATACAATTATGAATGAAATTAAAGAACTTATCCTAAAATAATGAAAGAGGGGAAGTAAAAAGAATGATTATTAAAGTTGCACAAAGTGCTGGATTTTGCTTTGGTGTTCAAAGAGCAGTAGAAGGTGTTTTGGCATGGGCAAAAGCAAATAAGGGAAAATCTATAAAGGTGTATGGAATGTTAATACATAATAGCTATGTTATAGATAAATTGAAAGATTTAGGTGTAGAAGTTATAGAGGATATTGAGCAAATTGGGAGGGAAGATATAGTTTTTATACGTTCTCACGGTGTTTCAATGGAGGAGTATGCCGAGATTGAAAAAAGGGCAGAGAAAGTTTATGATTTTACATGCCCGTATGTTAAAAAGATTCACGAAATAGTAAAGGAACATTCAGAAAACGGGTATGACATAATTGTTGTTGGAGATATGAATCATCCAGAAGTAAAAGGAATTGTTGGTCATGTTAGCAATAATAGAAAATGTTTTGTTGTAGATAGCATTGAAAAAGTAAAAGAAGCAATTAATCAAATTGAAGGCAAAGCTGCAGTTGTCTGTCAGACCACATTTGACAGTAAAAAATGGAGCGATATAAGAGAGTTTTTGGAGACTCATACAAATTATAAAGTATTTGACACAATATGCAAGGCAACAATAAACAGGCAAAAGGAAGCTCAAGAACTTGCAAAGCATGTGGACATGATGTTGGTGGTCGGTGATAAGAAAAGTTCTAATACCAACAAGTTGTATCAGCTTCTGAAGGAGATAAAACCTACATTTTTTATTGACAAGGTTGAAGATTTAGATTCAATAAAATTAGATAGCCATATAAAGAGCATTGGAGTGACAGCAGGTGCTTCCACTTCTCCTGAACAGATTGAAGAGGTGGTAAAACATCTGGAAGAGAAGTTCAATGAAATGAGTCTGAAAGATTTTGAGAGGTTTATCGGTAGAAACTTTTTGACAGTGCAAAGAGGTGAGGTTGTAAAAGGCAGGATAATAAAAGTTGAGGAAGATTATGTGCTTGTTGATATTGGTTACAAAGCAGAGGGTATAATTTACAAGGATGAAGTCATCAAGAATGGAAATGTAAATTTGAAGGACCTGTTTAAGATAGGCGAGACAATCGAAGCGGTAGTGATAAAAGAGTCAGATGAAGAAGGAAATGTGGTTTTATCAAAATATCGGGCAGATGTGCTTCATGGTTTTGAAGAGCTGCTTTCGAAGTATGAAAATAAAGAATCTGTAAGAGTGGTTGTAAAGTCAATTAAAGAAAAAAGCATTGTTTGTGACTTTAGAGGGACAAATGTGTATGTGCCAATTTCTCAGTGGGGTGAAGACCTTCAAACTTCGGATATAGGAAAGATATTTGAAATAGAAATTACAGATGTCAACAAAGAAAAAAAGATAGCTTTTGGTAGTCGGAAATCTTTGCTAAAACAAAAAGAAGAGGAGAGATTTATTAAACAGATAGAATCTTTGGATTTTTCCAGAGAATATGAAGGCATTATTGCTGAGATAAAACAAAAAGGCATTGTGGTAAATTTTGAGAACCTGCGCGGTTTTGTACCTGCAAGTGAAGTTGGATATTTGAAAAAAGGTGCAGACCTTAAAAAATTATTTGAAATTGGCGAGAAAGTCAAGGTGAAGATTCTTGATATAGACAAGAATAAAAAACAGATTTATCTTAGCATAAAAAAGACTCAAGATGATGAGTGGATAAAAAAGATTAAAAACTTGTATTTGGGAATGCTTGTAGACTGTGAAGTGACAAAGGTGTTACCTTTTGGACTTGTTGTGTGGATCACAGAACATGATGTTGATGGTTTTGTTCACATTTCAAATATTCCACTTGGATACAACCAAAGACCACATAACGTATATAAAGTTGGAGATAGCTTGAGAGCAAAGGTTATAGAGATTGATGAAGAAAAGCGAAGGGTTGCGTTGTCTTTAAAAGATTTGCACGAAGAAGAAAACATAGATACTGAGCATAACGAAGACTTTGTGATAACACTCGCTGATTTTGTGAAGAATATAAAGTTAGAACAATAAATTTAATGTTTTAAGAGCCTATGAAGATTTCATTTTCTATCTTGAAAAACAAACCCGTCCTTAATTTAGATAATAAGATAACAGGAAAAGTAGAAGACATGTTACTCAGAGATGACAAGGTGATTGGGTTTAAGGTACGAGTAAAAAACTCATTTAAAATACCATCGTGCGCATATGTGCCGACAGAGGACATTGAGTCTATAAACAATCAACTTTTGATTGTCCGCAGCATTCATACTTCCATTGACAGCTTTCCATTTTTAAGAGCACAAGAAATTTTTTTGAAAGAAGTGATAGATGAAAATGGGTTTTTAATTGGGATTGTAATTGACATAGTATTTGATTCTGACAACTTTAAAATAACAGAATATCAGGTTTCAGAGAGTATTTGGAGTTATATAAAAAATAAAAAAATAATATTGAGCCCTGAGGAAATAATATTAAGAGAAAATAAAATATTAAGCTGAGGTGTGAAATCTTGAAAAGAATTTCTGCAAAACATGTATTGATAGGAAGCATAGTAGGCGGGATTATATCTGCCATGCTGTCCCAGACATCTCCAAGGAGCATGAAAAATAAACTTTTAAAAAGAATGATTGCTAAAAAGCTGATGACTATGGTAAATAAGCTTTTGCGATAGGGAAGGTTTTCTTCCCTCTTTTTTAATATCTTATCAAGGTCTTAAATAATTTTTAATTTGAGGTGTTAAAAGTGCACATAATAAATTTGGTGAAAAGATATTTTACAGACATATTGTTCATAGCTCTAATTGCAATTGTTATCTATTTTTTTGCTAATATGAAGGCATTCTGGCCGATTCTGATTCCGTTTTTGATTGCACTATTTTTATCATATCTCTTAAAACCCTGGGTAGATTTTTTAGAAAAAAAGGTTCGCTCAAGAGATATTTCAATCCTGATTTCTTTTGCAATAATCTTTGGTATCACTATTATGGTCTTTGTATATTTTATTCCTTTATTTGTTAGCGAAACTAAGCAGCTTATCCAAAACGTTCCTGAACATATAGCACTCATTCAAAAGTGGTTTTTTGAGATTGATTCTAAACTTTTGAATAAGCTAAACATTGATATTAAAGAAATACTAAACGCTAATTCCATCAATATCGAAGGAATTTCCAAACAAACATTATCAATATTTTTAAACATTGTAAAGAGTATTTCCTCTAACATTTTGTATTATCTTCTTATTCCTATTATATCTTTTTATATCCTGAGGGATTGGAAAAGGTTAGTCATGTGGATAAAATGGTTATTACCCGAGAAATACAGAAAAGAAGGGCTTTATATCTTTGCTGATATAAATAGGGTTCTTCATCAGTATATTCGAGGACAGCTTCTTGACGCCTTTATAGTTGGACTGCTCAGCTTTGTAGGATTTTCCCTGCTTTCTGTAAGATACGCAGCTCTTTTGGGTGTAATAACTGGTATTGGCAATTTGATTCCCTATTTTGGACCAATATTTAGCAGTATTCCAGCAGTGATAATAGCTCTTTCTGACTCCTACATAAAGGCTATATTGGTTGTAATTTTTTTAGTCCTACTTCAGCAAGTTGACAGTTTTATCATATCCCCACGAGTTATTGGTTCAAAAGTCGGGCTTCATCCTCTTACCATAATTATAGTTATAATCTTAGCAAACAAAATATTCGGGTTTGTTGCAATGTTCTTTGCCATTCCTATTGCTGCAGTAATAAAAATTATATTTATTAACATCATGAAAAGGATAAAATCTGAGAAGATTGAGTGAATATTGTTGACTTTGTAATTTGGCTTTAATAAAATTTTGATTGTATTGAAAAATTATAAAAACTACCTTCTAAAAAATACCAAAAGGAAAGGCTGATTGAAAGATGTACATGTCTACAGACGAGATAAGAGAAAAGTTTCTCCAGTTTTTTGAATCAAAAGGACATTTGAGGCTGCCAAGTTTTTCACTTATTCCTAAAAATGACAAAAGTCTTCTTCTGATAAACGCTGGTATGGCACCACTAAAACCATATTTTTTGGGAATTGAAGAACCTCCTCGCCGAAGGATTACCACATGCCAAAAATGCATAAGAACACCAGATATCGACAGAGTGGGTAAAACAGCAAGACATGCAACCTTTTTTGAGATGCTGGGCAATTTTTCGTTCGGTGATTATTTCAAGAGAGAAGCTATTATCTGGGCGTGGGAGTTTGTTACAGAGGTTTTGAAACTTCCAAGAGAGAGGTTATGGGTTACAATATATGAGGAAGACGATGAGGCATTTGAAATTTGGCACAAAGAGGTAGGCTTAGAACCAGATAGAATCAAAAGAATGGGTAAAGAGGATAACTTCTGGGAAATAGGAACAGGACCTTGCGGACCATGTTCTGAGATATACTTTGATAGAGGCGAGGAAAAGGGTTGTGGCAAGCCCACTTGTGGTATCGGATGTGATTGTGACAGATTTGTTGAGTTCTGGAATCTTGTTTTTACTCAGTTTGACAAGGATGAAAATGGTGTATACCACAAGTTGAAAAATCCAAACATTGACACAGGTATGGGTCTTGAGAGAATTGCAGCAATTATGCAAGAGGTTGATTCTCTTTTTGACATTGATATAGTGAAGGCTATTCGTGACAAGGTATGTGAAGTCACAAGCTATGAGTACGGAAAAGATGCAGAAAAAGATGTATCGGTTCGTGTCATCACAGACCATATTCGCGGCACAGTGTTCATGATTGGTGATGGTATTTTGCCTTCAAACGAAGGAAGAGGGTATGTTTTGAGAAGGCTTATAAGGCGTGCTGCACGACATGGTAGGATGCTTGGTAAAAAAGAAGCGTTCTTGCACCTTATTGTAGACACGGTTGTAGAGTCTTACAAAAATCCGTATCCAGAACTTGTTCAAAAAGCTGAGTATATAAAGAAAGTGCTCTATAACGAGGAAAGCAGGTTCAATCAGACAATTGATGTTGGGCTTGAGATACTTGAAAGTGAGATTGAGAAGCTTAAGAAGAACAAGGAAACCATTTTAAATGGTGAAATTGTATTTAAGATGTATGACACTTACGGATTTCCTCTTGACCTCACAAAAGAGATAGCTGCAGAAAAGGGGATTATTGTTGACCAAGAGAGATTTGATGAGCTTATGCAGCAGCAAAAGGAAAGGGCAAGAGCTGCTCAAAAAGAACTTGAAAATGCTGGGTGGAAGGATATAAACATTGTCATTGATGAGGACATTGAAACAATTTTTGTTGGTTATGATACTTTAAAACAAGAGGCGAAGATACTAAAGATTTTTCTGGACAATGAAGAGACAGCATATGCAAAAGAGGATGATGTGTGTTTTGTTATCTTAGACAAAACTCCTTTTTATGCAGAAAGTGGTGGACAAGTTGCAGATAAGGGCATTTTAGAAGGTGAAGGAGTTTTAGCAGAGGTTTTAGATGTCAAGAAAGGACCAAGGGGAACAATTCTTCATAAGGTAAAGGTTTTAAAAGGTGAGATATCTGTTTTGTCAAGTGTAGTTGCTAAAGTAGACGAAGAGCTGAGACTTGCAACAATGAAGAATCATACAGCAACACATCTTTTACACAGTGCACTAAGGAAAATATTGGGGCAACACGCACAACAAAGTGGTTCGCAGGTTAGCCCTGACAGACTCAGATTTGACTTTGCTCATTATGAACCGTTATCCGAGGAGCAAATAATTGAAATTGAAAAGATGGTCAATAACGTTATTCAACAGGCTATCCCTGTTGAAAAAATTGTAACAGATTTGGACAGTGCCTTGAGGATGGGTGCAACTGCTCTGTTTGACGAGAAGTATTCAAATGTGGTAAGAGTTATAAAAATAGGCGATTTTAGTATGGAACTGTGCGGTGGAACACATGTCGATAACACAGGCCAGATAGGAATGTTCAAGATAATATCTGAGTCGAGTGTAGCTGCAGGTGTTAGAAGAATTGAGGCAATTACTGGAAACAAGGTCTATGAGTTTATTCTAAATACCCAGCAGACGTTAAAACAGTTAAGAAGCAAAGTGAAAGCCAGCACTGATTCTGAGATAATATCGAAGATAGAACAGCTTGAAAACAAAATAAAAAACCTTGAAAACGAGGTAGAAAAATATAAACTTTTGGTTGTTGAAAATGAACTTTCATCGCTTTACAGCAAAGCGGTTGATTATGGTGAGTTCAAGCTGATTGTAAACAGAAAAAAGACAGACGATATGGACTATGTAAAACTTCTTACTGACAAGATTAAAGAAAGAGATTCAAAAGCAATTGTGCTCAATATCATACAGCAGGGTAGCAAGGTTACAATACTGATGTCATGTTCGAAAGAGGCAGTTAAAAAGGGAGTTGATTGTGGAAAAGTGGTAAAAGAAGTATGCTCAGTACTTGGTGGAAAAGGTGGTGGAAGACCAGATTTTGCCCAAGGCGGTGGAAATGATGTATTGAAGATAGACATGGCATTGCAGACAGCTGAGAATATTTTGAAAGATATATTAAAGGGGAGTGCTTGAAAATGAGTGAATGTATCTTTTGCAAAATCTTAAATAAGGAGATTCAATCTGAGATTGTGTATGAGGACGAGCTTGTTTGTGCTTTTAAAGACATAAATCCCACTGCACCCGTACACATCCTTATAGTTCCTAAGACACACATAGAAAATTTAAATGCTGTCCAGCAGCAACACAAAGAACTCATAGGTCATGTATTTGTTGTAGCAAAAGAATTGGCAAAAAAGTTTGGAATTGACGAGAAAGGATACAGAATTGTGGTAAACTGTGGAGCTGATGGGGGCCAGACTGTTAACCACTTGCACTTTCACTTGCTTGGCGGCAGAAAATTTTCCTGGCCAGCTGGTTAAATAAACAATTTGCTTTGGCCATGATAAAGGAGTATGGTTTTGCAAATGGTAGTTGGAATTTTTGTAAATTTTCAGAAAGAACGCAGTAGCGAAATCTTAGAAAATATTGTATCAATTTTTAACAACAACAGAGTTAATTGGCTACTGGTAAATGAAGAGAACAAAAAAGCAAAAAATTTTGACCTCCTTATCACAATAGGAGGAGATGGTACACTTCTGAATGTGGTTGAAAAGGCTTCTATAGAAGCCACACCAGTCCTTGCCATTAACTGTGGAAGGCTGGGGTATCTTACCGAAGAGGTAGGAGATGATATTGAAAAGGCAATTTTCAATCTGTTAAAGAAAGAGTATTTTATTGAAGAGAGACACATTGTTGAAGCAAAGGTAAAAGAGAAGGTTTTCTTTGCGCTGAACGATGTGTGTATTGTCAGAAATACTTTTAACATAGTGGACCTGTGTCTTTACATTGACGGTGTGTTTGCCCAGGAGTATAGAAGTGACGGTATCATAGTAGCAACAGCTACTGGGTCGACTGCATATTCACTTTCAGCAGGCGGACCTATAGTTGAGCCACAGCTGGGGGTGATTTTAGTCACCCCTATTTGTCCTCATTCTTTGAGTTCAAGAAGTCTTGTACTAGGCAGCACAAGAACAATAAAAGTGGAAAATTCATCTTCTGAAAATGTTCAGGTAGTAGTAGATGGCAGATTGGTGGATGAGCTTGCGCCAGAAGAATTTGTTGAATGTAAGATTTCTCAACACAAGTTAAAACTTATAAGGCTTAAGCAAAGGAACTTTTATGAAATTCTAAGAGAAAAAATAAAAGAGTAATAGCAAAGGATAGAGGTGAAATTTTGCTATGAAATCTGAAAGACAACAGAAGATTTTAGAAATAATTCAAAATGAAGATATAGAAACACAGGAAGAGCTTGTTGAAAGACTCAAGGCACTTGGATATGATGTGACACAGGCTACAGTCTCAAGAGATATAAAAGAGCTAAGACTTACCAAGGTTTTGACTGAAACGGGGAAGTACAAATATGCAGTTTTATCAGGTCCAGAAGCAAATATTACTGAAAAGCTTATCAAGGTCTTTTCTGAGTCAATAGTCAAATACGACACTGCTGATAACCTGGTTATTATAAAGACAATTACAGGTGCTGCACAGGGTGCTGCTGCTGCCATTGATTCTCTGAGCTGGCCCGAGGTTGTGGGAACAATTGCAGGTGATGATACCATTTTCATAGCAACTAAAGGCAGTGCAGCAGCTGATAAGATAGTTGAGAGGATAAAAGCTATCATAAGCCAAGGTGAGTAGATATCATGTTAAAAAGATTATTAATCGAAAACATTGCTATAATTGATAGACTTGACATTGAGTTTGACAAAGGTCTGACTATACTGACGGGTGAGACTGGTGCCGGCAAGTCTATTATCATTGACTCTTTATCCTTGCTTTTGGGAACAAAATTTAAAAAAGAGATTATAAGAACAGGATGTTCAAAGGCCTGCGTGTCTGCAATTTTTGAAATTGAAAAAAAGAGTACTCTTGATGCACTGATTCAAATGGGAATTTCTCTTGAAGATAATTTTTTGCTTGTTAGCCGTGAAGTGTACAGCAGTGGTAAAAACATCTGCAGGGTTAACAATCAGTTTGTATTGCTCTCAACATTAAGAGAAATAACCAAGCACATCTTTGAAATTCATGGGCAGAATGAGACTCATCTTCTAAACGATAAAAGGATTCAACTTTTGTACATAGATAGGTTCTGTGGGAAAGAACTTGAAGAGTTAAAAGCTGAGTATAAGGATTTGTACCGTGACTATCAAGAGAAGAAAAGGCTTTATGAACAGATAATAACAAAAGAAGAGGAACGGGAAAGACAACTTGATTTATTAAACTACCAAATAAATGAAATTGAAAGCGTAAACCCTCAAATAGCTGAAGATACAGAACTTGAAAAAAGAAAAGAGATTATTCAAAACAGCTGGAAACTCAAGCACAACAGTGAAAAAATGCTTGATACTATCAATAATACAATTATAGACTCTCTTGAGATGTGTATCAGACTTGCTAACGAAAATTCAAGGTTTGACAAGGAATTTGAGGCAATATCTGAAAGACTGAACAACGTGTATTATGAAATCGAGGACATCTCATTTTCTATATCCAAAAAAAGCCAGAGCTACGAAGTGAATAAAGATGAGATAGAACAAATAGTGGACAGACTTGATAAAATAAACAGATTAAAGAAAAAATATGGCAGCACAATTGAAAAGATACTGGAGTACAGAAAAAATTTGTTAGAAGAGAGGGAACAAATTAAGAGTAGTAGCGAACAAGCTCTTGAACTAAAAGAGTATTTGAGCAAAACTAAAGAAAGACTTGAGGAAATTTCTAAGAAGATGTCGGATATCAGGCGGAGAAAATCTGAGGAGTTTGAAAAAAAGGTATTAGAGATACTTTCCCAGCTTGAAATGAAGAATGTAAGTTTTTATGTTAATTTTCTGGAAAGAGAGCTTTACGAAGAGGGAATTGACGAAGTAGAATTTTTGATATCAACAAATGTTGGTCAGCAGCTAAAGCCACTTTATACAATTGCTTCTGGTGGGGAACTTTCGAGAATAATGCTTGCAATAAAATCTATTGTGGCAGAAAAAGACGATATAGAGCTGATTATCTTTGATGAGATAGATAGCGGACTGAGTGGAGTTGTTGCCAACAGACTTGCAAAACTTTTAAAAGAACTTTCCAAGAAACACCAAATTATATGTATTACACATCTGCCCCAGGTTGCTGCTGCCGCAGATACTCACTATTATGTATATAAAGAAGTTAAGGAGAACTCTACAATTTCTAATATTAAAAAGCTTGAAGGAAACGAGCAGCTAAGAGAGATTGCCAGGATGTTTTCTGGAGAAAATGTCACAGAAAGTTCTCTTCTTCATGCAAAGCAGTTAAAATCTCAGTTTGTTTGAAGTATTCAAGAATATTTTAAGAAGGTGGTGGAGAGGATAACTTATTAGAAATTTTAAATTGACAGGTGTTAAACAGGTGAAAAAACTGGCAGGTGGACTTTTTCTTTTTTATATTCTAATTACCACCTTTTTTGTCATCTATCTTTACATTACTCCTGATTGTCTTACTTGTTACAGCTCAGACAAAGCTATTACCATCAAAACTCCTATTTTTGTTAATGTTAATCTAAGTCCTTCGAATGTTCAAAACAGCACGCAAATAAAATTTCTTTACAGAACAAACAAGATTTATATCCCAAAGAAGGTTTCTTCAGTTTTATGCGAGCTAAAAATTGGTTCAATACCACTCAAAAAGGTAAAAATCTCTATTCTTGAATCAAACAAGGTCTGGGTTTCTGGGAAATTTGTAGGAATCAAGTTTATGACAGACGGAATACTTGTTATAGGGTATTCTTACGTAAATAATGGTAGTAATTCAACTTCACGAGTTCCTGCAAAAGAAGCAGGTATCCAAATAGGTGATAAGATTGTATATGTAAATGGGCAGAAGGTAAAAGACTGCAGTCAGCTTTTTAAAATCATAAACTCATCAGGAGGCAAGTTCTTAGTTTTTGTAATTAAAAGAGGGCAAACCTATAAACAGTTCAAAGTAAAACCACTTCTGAGTAGTGAAGGTGTGTACAAAATAGGACTGTGGGTCAGGGACGGCACAAGCGGCATTGGAACAGTTACATTTGTAGATACCAAAAGAAAGGTATTTGGTGCTCTTGGCCATGGCATATCAGACATAGACACAGGTATTCTCCTGGATGTGAAAGAGGGACAAATTTATTCAGCCGAAATAGTTGATATAAGAAAAAACGATAAAAGTGAGATTGGCGAAGTTGTAGGCAAAATCAATGAAAACTGCGCAGTTGGAGATGTGGTTATTAATACTCCATACGGGATTTATGGTAAAATAATTCAAAGTAGTTTTTGGAATAGCCTTCAAAGCATGGAGATTGCCCGACTTCAGGATATTCACGTAGGTAGTGCATATATTTTAAGCGAGGTTTCAGGGAATGTTGAAAGGTTTGAAATAAAAATAGAAAGAATTCTGCCTCTTTACAGAAATTCGACAAAAGCATTTGTTATAAGGATTACTGATAAAAGACTTCTTCAGCTCACATCTGGAATTGTTCAAGGAATGAGCGGCTCTCCAATTATCCAGGATAACAAACTTGTAGGAGCTGTTACTCATGTATTTTTGAAGGAACCAGAAAGAGGATACGGTGTTTTTATTGATAATATGCTAAACATCACAAAATATATTAAATAAATTTATTAAAAAATACTAAAAGGAAGTTTCGGTTAGCTGTTGAATTTTTATGTATATAACACATCAAAAAGAGGGAGATATATGGAAAAATTAAAGGTAGTAATTGCAGATGATAACAGACAATTTAACATGCTTTTAACAGAAGTTTTCAATTCCCAGCCAGATTTTTTGGTGGTTGGCAATTCGTATGACGGTGTTGAAACCTTGAAAGTTGTTGAAGAAAAGAAACCAGACCTTTTGATGCTGGATATCATAATGCCATACCTTGATGGAATTGGTGTAATAGAAAATCTCTCAAGTGTAGAAAAACGCCCAAACATAATTGTCATCTCTGCAGTTGGCCAGGAAAATATTTCACAAAAAGCAATTAATATGGGAGCTCTTTACTACTTTGTTAAACCCTTTGATTTGAATATTATGATAGAAAGGGTGAGACAGCTTTTATTCAGCACATCTTCAAAGTCAGAGACTGTAGATGTAAATTTCTCAAAATCTGTTGAGAAAAAACCTGTGAGCGAAGTGGACTTAGAAGCCGAGGTCACAGAAATTCTCAAAGAGGTTGGAATCCCTGCGCATGTAAGAGGGTATCAGTTTTTGAGAGATGCAATTGTTGCAGCAACTATGGATGCGGACCTCTTAAATGGTATCACAAAGGTTTTGTATCCTATGATTGCAGAGAAGTACAACACAACACCAACCAGAGTGGAAAGAGCAATAAGACATGCAATAGAGATTTCATCAACAAGGGGCAAGGCAGACACACTTTATAAATATTTCGGGTATTCCACGTCACAGGATAAAGGAAAGCCTACTAACGCTGAATTTATAGCCATGATAAGCGACAAGTTAAGACTCAAGATAAAGAAGTCTTCCCAAGCAAAATAAACGAGGATTTAAAACAGGATAATTTACATACACTTTTAATATGGAGCAACAATTTGATGTGAAAGCTTAAGTTTATGAAAAAAGGATTAATATATTCAGCAATCATCCTGACAGTGGGGTCACTTTTTGCAAAGTTTGTTGGTGTGTTTTTAAAACTTCCTCTTATAAATATCGTTGGCGATTATGGGATAGGGTTGTATCAGCTGCCTTATCCCATTTATACTACCGTTTTGACTTTCACAATGACTGGTTTTTCACTCGCAGTTTCAAAACAGATTTCCTCCTCTCATGCAGAAAAAGATTACAGGGCTTGTAAACTCACATTTTACACAGGTTTGATTGTTATAACAGCTATTTCTTTTATATTTTCGCTTGCATATGTGCTTTTATCTAAAAAGATTATAGAAATCTTCAAGTGGCCACAAGAGGCTTATATTCCATACTTGTCGTTAGCACCTGCACTTTTTCTTGTCTCTGTGCAAGCGTCGTACAGAGGGTATTTTAACGGTGTTAAAAAGATGTACATTACATCAATCTCCCAGATAATAGAGTCGGTGGGACGAGTTTGTTTTGGACTTTTGATATGCATTTTGCTCTTAAAAAAAGGGGTTCACTTTTCGGTTGCAGGGGCACTTGCAGGAAGCAATTTAGGCGCTTTATTTTCTTTAATCTATCTTGTTTTTGCTTTGCAAAAAGATGAGATTATAAATAGTACCAAAAATAATGCCGAAAATAAAGAAGTATACCGTGATATAATCTTAGAATCTAAAAATATTCTTTTGCTTACTATTTATTTTTCACTGTCGTCGCTTTTGATGTCAGTAATATCAATTGTTGACTCTTTGCTTTTTCCATATTTCATGCATATGAGAGGGTATCAGGATAGAATAATCTCACAGCTTTTTGGAATATTTTCAGGCAAGGCAATGACTCTTATACATGTGCCACTTACATTCAGTGTGTCAATGGCTGTGAGCATAGTTTCATATGTTGTGGCTGCTAAACAGCAAAAAGAAAAAAGAGAGCTCATTTGCACTGCTTTTGAGTACATCATTCTTGTGACATTGCCTTGTTGTGCAGCATTTTATTTTTTCTCTGATACCATATTCAAAATTGTATTTTTCAACGCTACTACAGGAGATAGCGTGCTAAAAATCTCTGCTTTTCTTACCATCTTAATCTCTCTTGTTCAGTTTACAACGTCGGTGCTGCAAGCAACTGGACATTTTATAGCACCTGTAAAAAGTATCCTAACAGGTGTGATTATAAAGATTATATGCATGTTTGTGTTTATCGTGATATACAATCTAAACATATCAGGGCTTGTCTTAGCTAATATCATGTGTTACTTTGTGGTGTTTGTGATAAACTTAGATAAGTTAAAATCCTTTGATTTTGCCCATTTTAATATGTTAAAGATGTTTTATATTGTCCTTTCAAGTGCTATAATGGTTATTGTAGGCAGAGCAATACTTAACATTCTCAAAACCTCTGTCTTTATCGAAGGTGTAGTTATGATAACTTGTTGTGCATGTGTATATTTTATGTGTGCCTTTATGTTCGGTATATTGAAGGTTTCAACAATAAAAGAATTTATCATTGAGGTGAAAAGGAAATGAAGATAGGAATAATTGGCTGTGGAAACATGGCAAGTTCAATCGCACATTCAATAAAACAATCTATTGAAGCTCAACTTTTTTGCTATGACATAGACATTGACAAGGCTAATAGGTTTTCCCAAGTTTATGGTGCCACCAAGATGAATAGTGAAATTGAGACTGTAGAAAGCAGCAGCATAATCATAATTGCTGTAAAGCCAAAAGACATCTTTGATGTGCTTGAGAAAATAAAAGATGGCATCTCTGAAAAGATAATAGTTTCTATTGCAGCGGGGATTTCGATTTCAAAAATTAAAGAGGTTGTAGGGGACAAAAAGATAGTGCGAGTAATGCCGAATATAAATATAAGCGTACAGAAAGGCGTTATGGGAATATGTTTTTCTGAAACAGTAGCAGCTGATGAGAAAGAGAAGATACTCAATCTTTTCAAAAGTATGGGTGAGGTTATAGCTACTGATGAAAAACATATGGATGCAATAACAGCTTTGTTTGGAAGTGGTCCAGCATTTGTTGCACACTTTATTGAAAGCTGCGTAGATGCAGCAGTCAAACTCGGATTTTCAAGACAAGAAAGTTTAAAACTGATCTTGGCATTGTTTGAAGGTACTGTTGTTAACATGAAAAATAATATGTTAACTACACAGCAGATAAAGGATATGGTAACATCTCCTGGAGGTACAACAATTGAAGGGCTTGTGGAGTTTGAAAGAAGAGCGGTAAAAGGGGCAATAATAGATGGAATACTCAAGGCGTTTGAAAGAGCCAAAAATATATTGTAGGTGTTAAAGTGATGAAAGAAGTGACAATTTACACCGACGGTGCTTGCAGCGGAAATCCTGGACCAGGCGGATGGTGTGCTATACTCATATACAAAGGAATCAGGAAGGTGTTAAAAGGCTTTGAAAGGTATACAACCAATAACAGAATGGAGCTCAAAGCGGTTGTGGAAGCTCTAAAGGCGTTGAAGGAACCGTGCAAAGTAATAATCTATTCAGACTCTGCTTATATTGTAAATGCTGTCAATCAAAATTGGATAGAAAAATGGCAGAAAAATGGATGGAAGACATCTGAAAAGGAAGAGGTCAAAAACATTGATTTGTGGAATGAACTTATAGAACTTCTGAAAATTCACAAAGTAACTTTTGAGAAAGTTAAGGGTCACGCTGACAATGAACTTAACAATCTTTGTGATAGAATTGCAAGAAGTATGATAAAAGGGGAGCAATAAGACAAAGTGTTTGAAATAAAAAAAGGGATTGTGACAAGAAAGATAAATACCACAGGGTTTTGCCAGTATGTTGAAGTAAAATATCAAGACGGCGATGTAGGTATAGCTATAAACTTTTTAGATATAAATCACGAGGTAAAAGAGGGACAAGAGGTTTTAGTGAACACCACAGCAAGAGTGCTTCAGCTTGGGACTGGCGGATATGATTATATTTTGCCTTTTAAGGCTTTTAAAAATTTGTCAAAAGGTCATATAATGAAGCTCAGATACACACCACTGCAATTTTCTGTGCTAACAGAAGAAGAAAAAAATCCTGACCTTTTTGATAAAGTCCCAAATTTTAATGATATAATTGTTATTGTATGTGAGCTTCACAGCATGCTTTTGCCTCTATGTATTTACCTTAAAGAAAAAGTAAAAGGAATAAATATTTCTGTTATATTAAATGACTGGGGAATGTTAAATGCAAAGCTTTCGCACAACTTAGAGTTTTTAAAGAAAAACAAATTTGTGGACTACATAATAACATGCCAGGAAGCGTTCAATGGTGAATTTGAATGTATAAACGAAATAAATTCTCTTACTTTTTCCCAAAACTTGGGATGTGATGTTGCTATAATTTCTCCCCTGCCCGGAATTGTGGGAACAGGGACAAAGTTTGGATTTACAAGTTACAAGGCTGTACATGTTATTGAGGATGTAGTTAGGTTTGGCGGTAGAGTAGTGTTTCCTGTGAGAGTATCGAAAAATGAAAAAAGACAGCGGCACAGATTTATAAGTCATCATTCTCTTACAATATTAAATTATGTCAATTGTTCTGTAGAAATTCCGATTTTTGATTTTGAGGATAAAATATTTTTTGCAAAAATATATAAGACATTAAACAATTACCGTGCAAAGCATACTGTAGCTGTGGTAAACGAAATAGATAAAATGATAGTTGAAAAATATAAATCAATCATGAGCACAATGGGGAGAAGTTATGAGCAAGATTGTGAATACTTTTTGGAACTTTTTGCTACAGCTGAATATGTCTCGACAAAACTTAAAAGGAGATGAATATTAAAGATGGATTTTTATGAAAAGACCATAGACTCTACATTGATATATGACGGTTCATTTATATCATTAAAAGTGGACAAGGTTTTACTTCCAAACGGCAATATCTCTCAGCGTGCTATTGTACTTCACTCTGGTGCAGCTGTAGTTGTTCCTGTCGATGATGAGAACAACGTCATCTTTGTAAAACAGTTTCGAAAACCAATTGAAAAGGTAATAATAGAACTTCCTGCAGGCAAACTTGACAAAGATGAAAATCCACTTGAATGTGCCAAAAGAGAGCTTGAAGAAGAAACAGGTTATAAAGCAAGAGAATTAATAAAACTTACCGAGATTTATACAACGCCAGGATTTTCAAACGAAGTGATACATGTGTACCTTGCAACAGGCCTTTACAAAGGAGAGGCTCATACAGATGCTGACGAGTTTGTTGAAGTACTAAAAATTAAGATGACTGATGCTATTTTGATGGTCAAAAAAGGTGAGATTAGGGATGCAAAGACAATAATAGGACTTCTTCTTGCAAATATGTATTTGCAGGAGCAAGGCTTGAAGAAATGAGGGTATATGCCGATTTGCACGTGCACATTGGATTTTCTAATGGAAGGTATATAAAGGTACCTTCTTCAAAAACCCTTACACTGGAGAATATTATAAAAACAGCAAAAGATGAAAAAGGACTTAATGTGATTAGTATTGTCGATTTTTTATGCAAGGATGTAATTGATGAAACTGATAAGCTATTAGATAAAGGAAAGCTTGAATTGAAAGATGGAAGCTTGTATTCTGAAGGGCTTTTGATAATACCTGCAGCCGAGATTGAATTGAGGTTTTGTTCAAATGATTTTCACTGTCTTATCTTTTTCGAAGATTATGAAAAGTTAAAAGACTTCAGAAAAATAATTAAAACCTACTTTAATCAAATTGATTTTAGCTGCCCGGTTTTCAGAGGCCAAATTAGCGATTTTGAAAGGATTGTATCATCTTTTGGACTTTTAGCTGTGCCTGCACATGCATTTACACCATATAAAGGTTTTTATTCAGCAGCACAAAGAGTTGAGGAGGTTTTTAAGAAGATAGAGGTTTTTTCAATAGAGCTTGGTCTTTCTGCAGACTCAAAAATGGTAAGTTATCTTTGCGATGTCCAAAAAAGGAGTCTGCTTTCTAACTCAGACGCACATTCACTAAAAAATATTGCAAGAGAGTTTAATGAAGTTGAGATTGAATATGTTTCTGCAAAGGATGTTATAAAAAGTATAAAGGAAAATAGAATAGTGGCAAACTATGGTGTGAACCCAAAACTAGGGAAATATCATAAATCGTATTGTAAAGAATGTAACAGTTCATTTAATTTAAAAAGCCAAGATTTAATATTATGTCCATTTTGCAAAAGTAATGACATTGTAATTGGTGTTGAGGACAGGATTTCGTGGCTTTACAAGACAGAAAATCCTGTTGAAAAACCGCCTTATTTTTACACTTTCCCTTTTGAACTTGTACAGGGATTTGGACAAAAAACAATCCAAAAAATAATCGATGTTTTTGAAAATGAAATAAATTTTATTAAATCTCTAAATAATGGTACTTTTAAGAATTATAACATTGATGAAAATATAGCTCAAAAACTTGTAAGATTTATGAATCAAGACTACACTGTTAAATTTGGTGCTGGCGGACATTTTGGAAGAATTATATTTGAATAAACTGGGTGATGACTTATGGTTGACAAAGAGACGCTTAAAAAAAATATTGAGGATGTAATGGAAAGAATTGAAAGAGCTTGCATTAAAGCTGGTAGAAAACCAGGTGAGGTAAGCCTGCTTGGTGCAACCAAAGGAGTAGATGTCGAGACTATAAAGCTTGCAAACCAGTTTGGTCTAAAGATTTTTGGTGAGAACAGGGTACAAGAATTTTTGCCAAAGTTTCAAGAACTTCCTTATCTTGAATGGCATTTTATAGGAAGGCTTCAAACAAACAAGATTAAATACATTTACGATAAAATAAGTCTCATTCATTCAATTGACAGCCCTCAGCAAATTGATGAACTTGAAAAAAGATGTGCAAAAGCAGGAAAAATGTGCAGTGTACTTATAGAAATAAACATAGGTGGTGAAGAGTCAAAGGGCGGAATAAATCCAGAAAAAGTAGACCATTTGATTGAAAAAATCAGAAATTGTCCACATATCATTCTCAAGGGTTTTATGACAATACCTCCAATCGAAGATGATGAGATGAAATTAAGAGGGTACTTTAGAAAGATGAAAGAAATCTTTGAAAAATATAAGAAATTAAATTATAATAATGTTAACATTGAAGTGCTGTCGATGGGTATGAGTGGTGACTTTGAGGTGGCAATAGAAGAAGGTGCCACCTTGGTTAGAATAGGAACTAAAATCTTTGGGGAAAGACCAAAAAAATAATAAGGGAGGTTTTTTGGTCATGTTTGATAACCTTCAAAGAAAATTTTTAAACCTTATTGGCATTGAGATTGAAGAGGAGGACAAGCCTCAGGACATTTCAAAAACAAAAGAGGAAAACGCAAAACCAAAGCATGAAACGCCAAAGGTAGTGACAATAGGAAAAGCAAACCAGACAGAAGTTACAGTGTACAATCTCAAACTCTTTGATGAGGTTGTTAAAGTTTGCGATGCTCTGAGAGAAAACAAGATAGTTGTTTTCAATTTAGAACAAGTAGCAGAGGAGCATATACAAAGAATAATCGATTTTGTAAGCGGGGCTGTTTATGTTCTGGATGCCAAGATTCATAAGGTGAGCAAAAAGATATTTGTTGTTGTTCCAAGAAGTATTGATTTAGAGGTTGATGAACAGCTCAAAGAAGAGTTCAGGTCGAAAGGTGTATTTGCCTGGTTGAAGTAATCAAGACAAAATTTTTGGGGGAGTTTTATGATAAGATTTTTATTTGGACTTGCAGACAAGGCAATTTCGATTGTTGAATTTTGTATAATAGTTGATGCAATCTTATCGTGGGTGATAGTTGACCCATACAACAAATACAGGAGGATATTAGGTACTATTGTAAATCCTATCCTTGACCCTGTGAGGAGGGTAGCTTCGCGATACATTCGGATAGGTTTTATTGACTTTTCTCCTATGATTGCTATAATTCTTTTAGAAGTTTTAAGATGGCTTTTGCGACTACTTCTCATAATATTGATATAAAAAAATGGGGCAGCAGGCTATGACTTATATTCCCGAAGAGAACAAACATGAAGTGCTGAAACTCAAAAACTTGATAGAAAAGCTAAGCTGGGGAATTGAATATTCTGACTTTCTTTCCCCGTTTGCAATAAAGTATGCAGTCGAGGTCCTATTAAAAAATCAAAATCATATTCTACACAGAAGTTGGGGCGGGTATAAAGGCAGCGAAAGAAATATATTGGCTCTTTTTAGCAGTGATTTTGAAGAATATGCAGAAAATCTCACATATCCAATACAAACAATTTTAATTGAAGCTAAGAATAACCTTTCTCACAGACAAATTTTGGGTAGTTTTATTGGAAACGGACTCAAAAGAGACAAAATAGGTGACATTCTGGTCAAAGAAAATAGCGCGCTTGTGTTTGTAAAAGATGAAATTGCAACATATATTGTAACAAATATAGACAAAATTGGCAAAGAGAAAGTGAAATGTAGTCTTGTTGAAAACAATCAAATCGACATAAAATGGTTTATCAGCGACAACAGTAAAAGAGTTGTTTATACAGTTGCATCGCTCAGAGTTGACAGTGTAATAAGCCACGGTTTTGGAATTTCAAGAGAAGCAGCAGCAGATTTAATCAAACAGATGAAAGTAGCAGTCAACTGGGTATACATTGATAAACCTTCGTATGCTGTTAAGGAAGGGGATTTGGTTTCGGTACGTCATCATGGGCGACTCAAAATCGAAAAGGTATTGTCCACTACGAAAAATGGAAGAATTAGTATAGAAGTTTTGAGATTTTCATAATTTTTTGCGGAGGTAAAATATTGATGTTAACCCCTCAAGATATTGAATTTAAGACCTTTAAAAGGGTGTATATAGGCGGGTACAGTGTTGAAGAGGTAGAAGAGTTTTTGGACCAAGTTTTAAAAGATTATGAGGCTTTGTACAAGGAAAATTTAGAGCTCAAAGACAAGATTGCACTTTTGAATGAGAACATTCAAAACTATAAGACAATTGAAGAGACGCTTCAAAACACGTTGATTGTTGCACAGTCAACTGCAGAGGAGATTAAAAAGGTCGCATATCAAAAAGCTGAGACAATAATCAAAGAAGCCGAGATGAAGGCTTCAAAGATGATAGAAGAAGCAAATAGCAAAGTTTTGCAAATAACATATGAATATGGGGAGCTTAAAAAGAGATATCAACTTTTTCTTAACAAGTTCAGGAATTTACTACAAACTGAACTTAGTGCACTTGAAATGGTAGACAAAGAACTACAAAACGACTAATATTTTTGGCAGGGGGATGAAACACGAGATGGACTGGAGTCAAACATTGAACTTACCAAAAACCGATTTTCCAATGAGAGCAAACTTAGCACAAAGAGAACCTCAATTTCTAAAGTTCTGGCAAGAAAATGATATTTTCAAAAAGATGCTCGAAAAAAATAAAAATAATAAAAAGTTTATTCTTCATGACGGACCACCTTATGCAAACGGCGACATTCATTTAGGACATGCCCTGAACAAAGTTTTAAAAGACATTGTAAACAAGTACAAATCATTGCAGGGCTATTACACACCTTATATTCCTGGATGGGACACACATGGTCTTCCAATTGAACAACAGGTTATCAAAAAGTTTGGTGTAAACAGACACGAAGTTGATCCAGTAGAGTTTAGGAAAAAGTGTAAAGAGTTTGCCCTCAGCTATATTGACATACAAAGACAGCAGTTCAAAAGACTTGGCGTGTTTGGTGAATGGGAAAATCCTTATATGACTTTAGACCCAAAATTCGAGGCAAGACAAATTCGCGTATTTGGAGAAATGGCTAAAAAAGGTTATATCTATAAAGGTCTAAAACCTGTTTACTGGTGTCCGTCGTGTGAAACTGCATTGGCAGAAGCAGAGATTGAATATCAGGAAGACAGGACATACTCTATTTATGTTAAGTTTGAAGTAGAAAATGACAAAGGATTGTTTTCAAATTTGCCCATAGGAGATAAAAAGGTATACATTGTAATTTGGACAACCACAACATGGACCCTTCCAGGTAATTTAGCAATTGCACTAAACGCCGATTTTGATTACAGCTTGGTTGACGTTGGGAATGAAATCTTAATTGTGGCATCTGAGCTTGTAGAAAGAGTAATGAAGACAAATAAAATTGAGCAATATCATGAGATTGCAAGGTTTAAAGGCAAGGATTTAGAATACGTAAAATGCAAACATCCTTTTTTGGATAGAACTTCTTTGGTAATTTTAGGCGAACATGTAACTTTGGAAGCAGGAACAGGTTGTGTTCACACAGCACCCGGCCATGGTGAAGAGGACTTTGAGGTTTGCCAGAGGTATAATATTCCTGTAATTGTTCCAGTTGACAATAAAGGATATTTGACAAAAGAAGCTGGCAAGTTTGCAGGTCTCTTTTATGAAGATTCAAACAAGGAGATTGCAAAGGAGTTGGAAAGCTCAGGTCATCTTCTTGGTGTTGAAAAGATAACTCACCAGTATCCTCACTGCTGGAGATGTAAAAATCCTGTTATATTCAGAGCGACCGAGCAGTGGTTTGCTTCAGTCAAAGGATTTAGAGAAGAGGCACTGAAGGCTGTAGATGATGTCAAATGGGTACCTGAGTGGGGAAGAGATAGAATTTACAATATGATTGCAGACAGGCAAGACTGGTGTATCTCAAGACAGAGAATCTGGGGTGTGCCAATTCCAATCTTCTATTGCAAAAATTGCAGGAAAGAGCTAATAACAGATGAGACAATTGAACATATAGCAAAAATATTTGAAAAAGAAGGTTCTGATGCTTGGTTTTCTAAGGATGTAAAAGAACTTTTGCCAGAAGGTGCAAAGTGTCCTATTTGTGGCTGTAGCGAGTTCGAAAAAGAAACCGACATCATGGATGTGTGGTTTGACTCAGGTTCTTCTCATGCTTATGTTTTAGAAAGCAGAGAAGATTTAGAGTGGCCATGTGATATGTACTTAGAAGGAAACGATCAGTACAGAGGATGGTTCCAGTCATCGCTTTTGACAGCTGTTGCAACAAAAGGAAGAGCACCGTATAGAATTGTTCTGACACATGGATTTGTTGTTGACGGCGAAGGGAAGAAAATGTCAAAGTCAGAAGGCAATGTGATATCACCGTTTGATATCATTAATGAGTTCGGAGCAGACATTTTAAGGCTTTGGTGCGTTTCAGCTGACTACACAACCGATATGAGAATTTCAAAGGATATTATAAAACAGCTAACAGAAATTTATAGAAAAATAAGAAATACAGCAAGATTCTTGCTTGGCAATCTTTATGACTTCGATCCGAAAACAGATAAGGTAGGATATGAAAACCTTAAAGAAATTGACAAGTGGGCATTACAAAGGCTGTATAAGTTGATTGAAAAGGTCACAAAAGCTTACGAAGAGTATGATTATAATCAGGTATATCATCTTGTTCATAACTTCTGTGTAATTGACATGAGTAATTTGTATCTTGACATAAACAAAGATAGACTTTATGCATCAAAAAGTGAAAGCCTTGACAGAAGATCTGCACAGACAGTCATGTACGAAATATTAATTGCACTCACAAAACTTATCGCACCAATTTTGTCTTTTACAGCAGAAGAAATTTGGCAGAATATTGCTTTCAAAGAAGAAGACGCTGAATCAGTGTTTTTGACAAGCTGGCCAAGTATCAATGAAGGTATATTAAGAGATGAAGCATTAAGAGAAAAGTGGGATAAAATAATTGAAATAAAAGACACTGTTGCAAAACAGCTTGAGATTGCAAGAAATGAAAAGCTTATTGGAAGTTCCTTAGACAGCAAAGTAAAGATTTTTGCAAAAGGTGATATAAAAAGATTTATAGAAGAAAACAAAGACATTATTCAGGAAGTGCTAATTGTTTCTCAGCTTGAGGTTGAAGAAGGCGATAGCGACCAGATAAAAGTAGAAGTTTATAAGGCTGATGGTTCAAAGTGTGAACGATGTTGGAAATTCGATACAATGGTTGGAAAGAATGAAGAAAGTTTAAATGTATGTCCAAGGTGCTATGAGGTTGTAAAAGGTAAATAACGTAAAGAAAGATGAGCCGGTGTATGGAATACCGGCTTGTCTTTTATTTAACAAAATCTGTGAAAAAGGATGGGTAGGATGGAAAATAGGATTTACTTAAGTTTAAAAAGAGAAGAAAAAAACATTCCAATTGTCTTTATTGAGAGAATAGAAAAAATCGGAGAATATCTTGCATCTTTTAACTGCTCAAATCTTGTAATATTTACCGACAAGATGGTCTACAGGCTCTACAAAGATTTTATTGATAGTCTTTCCTACTCTTACCTCTACCTTTTTGATGAAGGTGAGGAGTCAAAGTCAATAGAATCTTACCTAAAGGCAATTGATTATCTTTTAGATAGAAATGTGGACAGAAGAGCATTGTTTGTTGCAATTGGTGGTGGAGTTGTTGGTGATGTAGTCGGATTTATAGCATCTACATATAAGCGTGGTGTGAGACTCATTCACATTCCAACAACTCTTCTTTCAATGGTTGACAGTAGCATTGGCGGCAAAACTGGAATTAATTGTAAATCCTACAAGAACCAGATTGGGACATTTTATCAGCCAGAAATGATAATAATTTGTCCTAAGTTTTTAGAAACATTACCAAAAAGCGAGATTTTATCTGGTTTTGGTGAGATAATAAAATATGGATTTACATTAGATAAAAGTATATTGAATATGAAAGATAGATTTGAAAATGATGTTTTTGGGATTTTTCAAGATGAAATACTTGCTATGCAGTTGATAAAGAAATCTATTAACTGTAAAGTTAAAGTTGTTGAAAAGGATGAAAAAGAATCACTTTTGAGAGAAGTTCTGAATTTTGGCCATACTGTAGGTCATGCATTAGAGACGTATTACAATTACTATTTTTCTCATGGTATATTCGTTACTTTGGGAATGGTTGCTGAAATGATACTTTCAAACATTCTATTTAATTTTGATTTGTCAAACTTAGATTTTTTAATAAGAATTTTGGAGAAGAATAGTGTAAAACTTCCTCAAAGATTTGAGAAGAGCCAAATTATCTCAATTATGAAGTATGACAAGAAAAATATAAGTTCTTCTATAAGAATTGTTTTATTGAAGGATGTATGTGATTATGTTTTAGGTTACGAAATTAATGAAGATATTTTATATGAGGCACTTGATAAGTTCGAAAAAATTGTTTTATCTTAAAATGCCTCAGTCTGACAAAGTCAAGAAGAAGCTCCCTTGTCTTGGCTATATAGCTCACGAATTATAAAAATAAATGCCAAGAAAAGGGAGCTTTTTTATGTGTTAATTCTAATTTCTGCATCGTTATAGATTGTCAAATATTAATCATATTCTCTTATGACTCTGCATCAAAAGTCTTAAAAAACTTTTCAAAAACTTCTTTACAAATTGGTTTTTACTATTGTAAAATATATGTGTAATCACAATTGTAAAAGGAGAGTGAAGCAAATGAACAAGGATTTATTAAAGCCATCAGAAGCTGAGTTAGAGGGGAGGTTAAAAAAAGACATCAAATGGGAGTGAAGAAAGGTTTTATCAATAAAAATTGTTTTTAATAAGTAAAAGAAATTAAAATTAATAAGAGTGGTAAATATGTTTAGCATAAATAACTATGTTTTGAAGATATATGTATAAAACAGGGATGATAGTTATGTTTTGTTGTAGCTTTGATACTTCTTGAACATCATAAAAGAAAACACCAAAAGATTCTATTTTGAGTTTAAAAATTTGAATTAAAAAAATAGAAAAAGGAGTGTTTTCTCATGAAAATAAGAAATAAAATGGGAAATTTTTATATTATATTATCTCTACTGTTAATTTTTAGCATCAATCTTTCATCAGGTAAAAGCTTTTCTGAAATATCGAATTCCACAAAAGACACTAGCAATTTTTCAACTATCAACTCATAGTCTGAGCTACCCGATAAAGAACAATTAATTATATCTAATAAAAAATCTGAAATAAAATATAGATACATTAATTTGCTCCTCACTGAGTTAAATAATGTTAAAACAAATGAGGAAACAGCTAATTCACAATCAAAGATAGAAAACATAATAAAAGATTTTGTTAATGAAATGGAAGGAGATAAACTTATGGAAACCTCTCTCTTGGAAAGAATAAGATATATTCAAAACAACCGTAGTTTTTCAGAATTTAAGCCAATGTCTCAAATATTAATAAATTCGACAATTATATCGCTAAATCCTGTTTCAGAGTTGCAAAAGAATGATTATTATTGTGGGCCAGCTGCAGCTAACAATTGTCTTAAAGCTTCTAACATATACTATAAAAGAAGTAATCCGTCAATTGCTGTATCTCAAGATAATTTGGCTCAAGATTTGGAAACAACAACGGATGGTACGCCTTTTGACTCCCGCTGGGAAAGAGTTATGAGAGATTGGTCAGGTATTGTGCATGTAATAAAATGGTCTCCTTCAGAAATAGAATTATGGAATTACGTAACAAGTGATGTTCAATTTGGATATGGTGTTATTGCTGATATTCATATGGTTGCAGGTGGCTATCATCTACCTGGTTATGATAGACAAAAAGAATATTGGCATTATATTGCATTAATTGGTTATGATCCAGTAAATCATCAAATTTATTATTCAGATTCATCTAAATACAATAACGGATGTAAATTGACTGATAATTATAGCGAATTCGTTAAGTTATGCAAAGACAGAGGTATTGTCTGGTAATTTTAAATTAGATCAAATAAATCACAGAAACGAGGAGAAGTAAAAATGTGTAATATATCAAAAACTACGAAAAAAATATTTATTTTAATAACTGTTTTTATTTTATTTTCTTTTCTTAAATTCATTAATAGTCAACCATTACCGCGAATAGTATATTGTAAAAATCTTTTTGAATATTTTCCCAAAAATGAAGGAAATTTTAATAATATTCTTTTAAAAACATTTAAAAAGAATAAAGATGAAAATTTGATTATTACTATTGACTCAAATAGATTTATTGGACTTTCTAATAATGAAGATGCATATTTTATTAAAGACTTAAAGAAAAGACATACAAAGTTGATACACAAAATTACTGAAAAAAACTTTTTGAGCATTTCTGAAAACTTTGATGGAAGATATTTCTATTGGATAGAAGGAGAAAGAAAAAAGGGATATTTATATCTAAGTTGCAATTGGAAGTTATATGGATATGATATTAATACCAATACTATATGCTTGATTGATAAATGTAATGAAACAAGTGTTTCAGCTAATGATGATATGAAAGCCAAAGCATGTATTATGTGGAGAGATATATTTGCTCACAATGGCAAAGTTGTTTACTTAAACTACGAAAAGGATAAAAAAGGAATTATCTATTTAGTTATAAAATTATTTGATATGAAAACAAAAAAATATTCTATAATTGAAAAAATACCTGAAAAAGAAAATAGATTAATATATCCTCCATCTATTTATGGTGATAATATAGTTTGGTGTATATCAAATATTATAGAAACTCATACAATGAGGATAGAAAGTGGAGAAATATACTTATATAATATCGAAAAAAAGAAAAAAACAAAAATTTCTCCAAATAACGAACTTGTAATGCCAAGGATTTATAAAAATTATGTTATTGCTCTTCGACATATAAACGGAATAATTTCTCAAGATCAAATAGTTTTATGTGATATATCAAAAGCTCCATTTAAATGGAAAGTAATAGTATATCCTGAATTGTATTCTATGAAAAAATCAAGTATGGTTACATTTGCAGACCCATATATTTCTGGAGGATATTTATCTTGGTATGGTAATTACTTGAAAGATGGTATTTATATATTTTCATTAAAAGATCTAAAATATTACAAAATTCCTTATTTAAAACCTCAAAAAGGATATTCTAATTATGTTATGTTATATTCTGAAACTCCTTCTACTAATTTATTTATTAGAAACTATTCGAAAAACAATACTAACGACAAATTTAGTGAGTATTTAATTTTGAAGTGAATAACCAACATTTCATAAATTGATAATGATAATTGGTTAAGATAATAGGTGCTGTCCAAAAAGATGTAAACTGCCCCCTGTTAAGTAGATAGAAGGGAAGGGTGTGTGTAAATAATTGTGTAAATAATTTTGTGTATTTAAGATAAACCATCCTTCATGATATGTAATCATTCAGAATTTAATTGCCAACTTTCTATTTTTTAGTATTACCATTTTAACATTTTCTATCTATGCATAAATTTCTAACCTTGTGGAGAAAATTTAATACTGGGTTACAATATTCTCTTTTTTATCTGTTTTTTTTAACTGCTTCTATAGAAGCAGTTAAAATTTTATCTTCAATTTCAGAAATATTTCTTTTATACTTAGGAATTATCTTTGGTTCAAATTCACCTTCTCTGTCTCTTGGTATATCAATTTCCATCTCTCCAAATTTTGTTTTTACAGTCTTCTGAGTATATCCGTTTCGAGAGTTAGTAGTTTATTTGTTTTTAACATCATATTTCTCATAACATAGAGTTTCTTCAATCTCTGCTTCTAAAAAACTATGAAGTACATTCTTAAACAAATCTTTTAAACTTTCGTAAATATCACTTACACTCTGAATATTGTTTTTTCTTATAAACTCTAAGAGCTGCTCTTTTGTTAAAACATTTTCCATAACAAAAGACCTCCCTCTTGGATATTTTTGTTTATATTCTGGTTCTTACCAAGAAGGAGGTCCTTATACTTTACATAAAATTATTTATAGTCTCAAATATTTAAATTTTGTTGAAAATGAAAAATTAATTTTTAATAACATCATAATTCACTAAATTACCATTAACTTTGAACAAACGCTTAACTGTTTTACCTTTCAGTTTATAAATTGTACAACCCTCAGATGTCAAAAAAGAGTTTTTATCAAGAAAATAAACTTCTCCATTTACATAAATAGGCCAGTATGCATTCAAATCTTTTGAAATTTCCTCTATAAACTCTAAATTTCCTCTCTTAAAATCCAGCAAAACCAATTTCGCTCTAAAAGGTTCTTTGATAGTAGAATAATCGCCAAATCCTTTGTATTCTGGTTTACCCTGCGAGAAAATAAACTTATCTTCAGAAATAAAACAACCCGGTGGATTACATAGCCCTGTCTTTTCTATAAACTCTGTTACCTTTCCTGTTTTCACATCAGCTGCAGAAATCCATATCCACGGTGGATCGGCAGGAGTTCTTGTGCTGATCACAATCCATTTACTATCCTTGCTCCACTCAATAGAAAGAACAAGCCGATACACATTGTCAATTGGCAGATTGCCAAATCTTTCAGATAGCAACTTTTTCTTGATGTTTTTGTTTAAATCAAGCACAACCAATGATGTAGCAAGTTCATTTTCTTTATTATTGTTCTCTCCGCAAGCTATATATCTTCCATCTGGTGAGAGAACAGGCCAGCAAAATGACCCCTTTGCAACTTGTTTTAATATAAAACTGTTATTCGCAGAAGACTCTTTATTTTTTGAAGCAGGTTGAGACTTTAGAAGATACAGCCCTTTTTGAGTTGCAATAACAAACACATTTCTTTCTTTATTTACACTAATATATTTTATTTCCTCTGGCATTTGCTTGCAATAAACCTCTTTTTTGGATTTGTAATCCACTAAAATTAGCTCTTTTAGATTTGCACTACAATATGCTACCTGTTCTATTCCCCATGCAAAAAAACGAGTTGGGAAATAACCCCATTCTGAAGTCATTTTATTGTCTGTTTTAATTCTGAAAAGTAAATCTTCTCTACCACTACTATGCCTGATTTTGCCATAAAATAAAGCAAAAAAGTTACCATTTTCGGTTTTATCAAAACGCTCTACATAGCCTACTTTTTCTGAAATATTCCCTATTAGATGACTTATAATAACATAACAAATTATTCCTGCTATTATTAATGTTATAAGTATACTTAAAAGTAAACTTTTATAAATATTTTTTATTTTTAAAACATTCAGTTTCATATTAATATTTTATCTCCTTTTTAGGTAACTTTTTTTAATATCAGTAAATAAATACTATCCAGCTATATTTCTGGATAGTCCTATTAAAAATATAACTATCTAACAATCATTAATGTTCTTTATTATTGATTATCCGTCAGTTACATACTTATAACGCCATGGTTCATACTTATTGTCAACTAAATCAGTATAAGTATGCCCTCGACATATTACTCGGTCATAACCACCCGTAGTGCTTTCATATACCACATATTCATTATTAGCATTTCTTGTGTAATACAACATTACATGGTCACTTGTTAAGAGAATATCTCCTTGTTTTAATGAAGAATAATTTCCTACATTGCCCAATTGCATTGACACACTTTTTAACTGTGTTGTACTGTGATGACTTGCCAATTCCCAACATTTGCTTACAAATCCTGAGCAATCAACTCCTGCTGTTCCTCCTACATAACCATGCTGAGGAGATGTATCAACATTTCCAGCTGCATATCCCTGACTAATCTCACTATCAAAACCAGTCAAAGAGCTAAAACCACCCCAACAATATGGAACTTGGTAATAGTATGTGTTATATGATTTTATAAAATAAGGTCTTTTCCACCAATTTGGATTTGCTACTTTTGAACCATCATAGTTCTCCTTATTACAATACCACTGGTGCCACTGATAATTTTGTGCCGTTGAAATTATTTGAGATCTGCTTATGCTGCTATTTGTAATAGAAGAAAAATTTTTTTCTACTGATTTTTCAGATTGAACTATTGTATCATTCGGAATATTTTCATTTTTGTATTTTCCTGTATTTCTAATAAATTCTTCAGGAGATTGCCAAGAAGTAACCATAAGTACATCAACACTTTTTTCAGAAGGTACCAATACATAGACATTTCCTTCATCAATTACAATATGCCGTTGGGGAATAATATAATAAATATCAAGAGGAATTTGGACAGCTCTTTCTATTTTACCACTTTCACTGTCAAATCCAACTACCGAAATTCCATCTTTGTTTTCCAATTTCCAATATACTATATTTCCATTCATCCCAATATAGCGGTTAGTTCCTTGCTCAAATCCTGAAGGAAATTCAAATCGCATAATTTTCCCTGTTAATGTAAAAATCTGACCTCCTATTACTTTTCCATTTTCCCAATTAAGCTTCCACATAATTTTATCATAAGACATATTATTTTTTTTCTCTTCTGTAATCGTAAGAGTTCTTGTTCCATTAGAATCTGGTACAAAGTTACTTGTTTGCTTATCTTTTAATATCGCTGTTTTCATTTCTCTTTCACCAGAAATTACAACATATGGTCCATCTTCACTAACTCCAAAATCAGATAATGGCTCCAAACAAACTTCTCTCCCTAAGGATTTGACTTCAACCTGACCATTCAATATTGTAATCAAACTGTTTAACCCAGCATCAAATAAATATATCTTCCCTGCCTTATCAACTGCCATATTATAAATCCAATAATTCTCTGGAAAAAATATTCTATCAATTAAGTTTCCATTGGTTTTACTATATATTAAAACCCTGTGATGAACATTGTCAAGTACATATACTTTGTCCCCTTTGACATCAAAGGCATTTGGACCTTCGGGACCACTTCGCCCAGCTGAACCCGTGTATTCGATTCCCTCTTCAGATACAGGAATACTTACAATTTTCTTGAAGTTAGAAAGCTTAAGGTCTTCTTTAACTCCTTCACTATCAGTTGCACTGGTTTTGATAGTTAAAAAAGATAAAGGAGATACTAAAATCAAACTACAGATTATCAAACACGCTATCATTTTCTTATAATTTTTCATCATAGGTTCACTCCTTCCTTGATATATCTCTAAATTTTAATAAAAATACAAAAATTTTTATCACATTAAGTAATTTTGCCTTTATATTACTATTGTTGCTTTAATATATTTTTTCTTGCTTAATATTAGCGTCATTTTAAATCTGCCTTTACTAATTTCCTAACATTTTTGACTCACCTCTTGAATAGTTTTTTATTTATCACAATTATACCACACATGTAGTAACACTACAATTGTAAGATCAGACAAAAAAAAATAAATACATTCTCTCAATTTTTTAGTAAAATATCATACTATAAGTTCTAATAACTAATTTTCGGCATAGATGAATAGAAAGACATGTTTAGGCTTGAATCTTTTTGTATAAAAATCTCCAAAAAACTTTTCAAAAACCTCTTTACAAATTGGTTTTTACTATTGTAAAATATATGTGTAATCACAATTGTAAAAGGAGAGTGAAGCAAATGAACAAGGATTTATTAAAGCCATCAGAAGCTGAGTTAGAGGTTATGAAAGTTTTGTGGGAAGAAGGAAAGCCCCTGAGTGCACCAGAGATAGTGCAAAGGTTAAAAGAAAAAGACATCAAATGGGAAAAGTCAACCATATACACATTGATTGACAGGCTTGTAAAAAAGAAAGCAATAAAGCAAGAGAAAAAAGATAAACTTTATTACTACAGTCCTTCTATTAGCAAAGAGGAATACGCAAAGATAGAAACAGCAAGGGTATTGAATAAGCTATTTAATGGCTCTGTAAAAGATTTAATAGCAGCATTAGTTGAAAGTGGAAACTTAAAAAAAGAAGAGCTTGAGGAGATTAAGAAGTTATTAGGAAAAGAGGAGTAGAGATGAGATGAATATAGAAGTTATATTCAAATGGATTTTAGTAATGACAGTAGGTGGTAGCATAGCTGTTTTGATATTTGCTATTTTGAGCAAAATCTTTAAAGAGCATTTGAGCGCAAGGGCAAGGTATTATATTTGGATGATAGGGCTTTTTTGTTTTACCATTCCATGGAATGTATTGATTAAATTTTGTAAGAAAGATAGTAGAGTACTAAATCAGAGTATTATATTAGGCAACAGCAGTCATATAACCTCAAAACTCAGTAACACTAGTTCATTGAACTTACAACTAACAGAAAATACAGCACAAGGTGGGGCTTTAACTGCCCTGCCTTCTGAAAATATTGGTTATTTTAATCTTGAAGTTTTACGTAAAGTTATAGTTTACGTCTGGCTCATAGGTGCCATTATATTTTTCGCATGGTTTTTAATGAGGTATATTTGGTTTAAACTGATACTTGTAAGAAACTCAAGAGAATGCTCTAATGAATATTGCAAAAGGATAATTGAGAGATATTGTAGGTTAAAAAGAATTTCAAGAAAGATAAAGGTATTAGAAAATGACATTATACCAACACCCATGCTGATAGGAACCATTACGCCCATCTTGCTAATACCTGCAAAGGCCATAGTAAGAGAAGATTTAAGATTAATCATAAGACATGAACTTGTACACTTCAAGAGAAAAGATGTACTTGTTAAATGGCTAAGTAAATTAATAAATGCACTTCATTGGTTTAACCCCTTAGTATACTTTGCTGTTTTAAAGCTAAATAGAGAATGTGAATATTCATGTGACGAAGAAGTAATAAGAAAGCTTAAGAAGGATGGCAAAAGGAAGTATGCAGAGGTACTTTATAACACACTTTTGGTGAGTATAGGAAGTGGAGCAGGTGCGGCATTTGGTCTGGTAGGTAGAAAAGAAAGCATTGTTGAGAGATTTAGGTTTATTATGAGTTTGGAGGCAAGGAAAATGAGCAAAGGTGCAAAGGTGTTTGCTGTGGTGTTAGTATTGACAACAATATTTCTCAGTGCATTTGTTCAAATTTGGGCAAAAGACATTTTGAGTTTTGAAAGCAGTGAAATAGAGGCAATCAAATCAACCATAGAAGGATTTTATGAAACGCAGTACAAAGCTTATCTTCAAATGGAGTATATAGATATAACACCATACTTGGATATGTCAAAGATACAGAATCAAAATAAGGTAATAGCTCTCAAAGAATTGGTATTCAGAAGAAAATATACAGACGAAAAAAAATACTGTTATGTTGAGAAGAGACATTTTCCATATGAACTTCATTATAAGAACATAGAGCTTGATGGCAACAAAGCCAAAGTAGTTATTGACTTAGAGATAAAACTAAAAGAAGCATATCCATCATTTATTTCTTATGGAGAAAATATTTTTGAATTAGAAAAGCAGGATGGGACATGGAAAATTACAAAGCATATCTATGATAAATGGGCCTTAATGTTCTATGAATTCTCTACTGACCAAAAGTTACCAGAACCTGATTACGAGCAGATAAAAAAGCAAATAGATAAAGATTTTGGAGTTAAGTAATAATTTGCATGATATTAAAAAAATGGAGGCGAAAAGTTATGTCGTACATTCTTATTTTCAATAGTTCCTGATTAAACAATTGAACACCATGTAAAAACTAAAAGAAAGGGGATATTTCAAATGAGAAAAATTGTACTGTTTTTGTTATGTTTAATTCTAATAATACCAAATTCCATTGCTTATGCAAATTCACATAAAAACAATGAAGAAGAAATCATTAAAAACGTTATTGAATCTTTTTACAACACTCAGTACGATGCATATTTACAAATGGAATATAAAGACATAACACCTTACCTTGACATGACTAAAATACAGAATCAAAACAAAGTAATAGCTCTGAAAAATTTAACAGCAAGAAGAAAGTATATTTATCAAAAAGGGTATTGTTACATCGAAAAAAGACGATTTCCATTAGAGTTCAATTACAAAGCTATTGATATAAACGGTAATCAAGCAAATGTTATATTAGAAATAAAATTAGATGGACAGAATGCCTATCCACCTTTTATTTGTGGTGGCGAAAATATATTTAAGTTAATAAAGATGGAAGATGGCTGGAAAATTACAGAACATGATTATGAAGATCTAAGTTTCTATGAAATTTCAAAAGAAAAATTAATAAGAGAATTTCAACCGAAAGAATTAGCTGAAATGATTGATCAGGAATTTTCTCCAGATTCCAAGAAAGTATATAAAAACTTCAATGATGTTGAATTGAAAAGTAATGTTGGTATTCTTAGTTTGCCAGCAGTAAATCATTATTATAGTACATCAAGAGCTGTTGAATATGCAAACAAATACGTGTTTAACCGTAATACCAAGTTTTATGATGCAACCTCTGGAGGAGGAGATTGCACAAACTTTGCATCTCAAGTTTTATGGTATGGATTTGGAGCAAATGATACTATGAACGATATATTAAACAAAGTGATGATGGTTCCTGGTTCATATGAAGAAGGGTGGTATGCTGGTCCTGGTGGAGGCTCAAAAAATTGGGAGAATGTTGAAGCTTTCTGGAGTTATATGACAAGCTATAAATCTATTGACACACCTGGTCCACGCGTTGTTGTAGTAGGCAGTATAAATTCATTAGATAATGGCGGAATAATGCAAATTGATTATTATAACGATGGGAGATTTGATCATACTGCAATTCTTGTAGACAAAATTACACGGAAATTTGCACAACATACTGAAAATTGTTATCGCTATTATTCTGATTATGAAGGTAATAAAAGATTTTTCAATCCATATTATTTTAGAGAAATAGAATAAGAATACAACAAATACAATCTTATTTCCCACTATCTTCAAAGATTGCACACCTTCAGAATAGAAATTTGATTATGAATATTTTCCACTGTTTATTAATGTTTTTCTGAAGGTGTGCTTTTATTAAGAAATTAAGAAATTATAAAATGGGAGGCGAATACATTGAAGATAAAAAAAGTTATTCCATATATTTTATTATTCACACTAATGATGCTAAATATAAGCGGGTGCACAAGAAAGGATTTTACAAAAAAAGAAGATGAATACACTAAAGCTCAAAAAATAGCTGTTTCAGCATTGTCAGATGCTTTTTATATGGTTAAAAATAAGAATTTTAATGTACTTAAATATAAAAAACATGATAATTGGTATCTATTTTTATTTTATATGACTACCGATAATTCACCCCAATATTTGTTATGTTTGGTTGAAAACAATAAAGCGTTATGGTATGCATCTGCTGGGTATCCAGCAATGAGTATGGGATTTGGAGTAAATCGGGTCAAATACAAAGGTAAAAGCATTTATTTTTGCAACCTGAATACTTCCACTTGGATACCATCAACAGGCGCACGAAAGCCTACTAATTACACTAAAATGGTATTTGAATTTGAAAATGGGACAAAACTAATAGAAAATGTAAAAGGTGACAAAGGATATATTGTTATTGTAGACGGTTATAAAAAGCTAAAAGACTTAATCTTATATAACGCAAAAGGAGAAATAGTAAATAGATACGAAGATATAGGTTATGACTGTTATGAGTGTAAGGTAGTTGCGTTTAAACATGTTAACCTCAAAGAGTAATATCTCGAGGGGATGAAAAATTATGAATTTAACTATTTGGAAAAAAGGAAATGTAAAAATAAAAACATTTTTATACGTTTCTATAAGTTTAATAATAGCAGGAATAATTTGTTTTGTTATTATAAGTCATCTAATAGGAAATATTTCAGAAAAAGTTGGCTATGTAGAGCGTTTTGATAAAACCGAAAATGGTGACTTTTTTGCTTTATTTTATGGCAAAATCAGGCACAGTAGTGGCAAAGAAGATTTGCTTTTCAAAGTCAAAATGAGCCGCAATAAAATTAAGGGTTTAGATTATTTTCCTGTACGCTTATTTGCATGGGGAAAAAATCAGGTAGCTTATTGTGGTGAGGATTTGAAAGAGTTAATTTTAGTTGATTACAAAACTAAAAAAGAAGTTTATCGAAAACGAATGCCAGAAATGATAAAATATATCAGTGCCAATAAACAAACAGGTGAGTTTGTTATTGCCACTGAAAAAAGACTGTATCTTTTGAAATCAGAGTATGTTCCAAAAAACAAAATATATACTTTTTCACTAAAAAAAGTTGCAAGAGGTTCATTTTGCTGGCCAGTTCTTTCACCAAACGGAAAGTATATTGCCTGTGGTGAGATGGATAACAAAGAAAATGATGCTGCTACATCACTGGTTGTAATTGACTTGAACAAAAACAGTAAGAAGAAGCTACTTTCCGAAAGATTTGGAGATATGCCAATTAATAATGTTTACAGAATTATTTACTCTGTTGCATGGAGCAGGGATAGCAGATATGTTGCTATCAGTACTTCAACTCCTGCTGATCCATCATATATCTGGGTTTCTGTTGCTGACGTATTAACAGGGAATGTAACAGAGTTTACGAAAAATACAGGGCTGTGCTCTCCGCCTGTAAATTCTTTTTCGGGAGATAAATTTATTTTCTCACAGGGGAGTCCTGGATATGAAGAATTTGGTGACTATTCAAATATTAGAGACCCTTTTAGAGCAAAATTAGTACTATTAAATATTAAAAATGGAAGTTTAGAATATATTAGCGAAATTCAAAAAAATATAAATGCCTACTGGCCTGTTGTTGGTGTTGATGGAACATACTTTACTGATAAAGGCGGATACTTTTCAAGTGGAGAAGGGTGTTCAATTTACAAGCTAAAAAGCAAAAGAGTACTTCAGTTGTTTAAAGTAAGAGGAAATTTGGTGAGTTATGATACTATTCGAATACATTAGAGCTGATAAACAACTATTATAAGTCGCCACTATTTTTAATTGTTGCTTGAAAAATCGCTTATGATCCATTTGTTTTTAATTTTCTCAACCAAGAGAACCATTTTTTTAATATCACCATAAGGGTCAGCTGGATTTATGGTGTAAGAGTCTGTGAAGCAGTACACAAAATAAAAATATCCTTTTTTGTACCAAATAACGGTTTGCTTGGGGTCAGCAGGTTCTACCTTATAGTAACAGGTATAAGTATCTTGTGTAGGTTTGGGAAAAAGTATTTTTAGGACTTTTTCAGATACAAATGAATATATATCTTTGTTTGAAGCAAGACCAAGGATGCTTTTGTGATTGGCTTCATTTAGCACAGCTTTAATAATTTTATAATGTACTTGCCTTTCTGCTTTTACTTTACTTATGTTGCTGTCCACAGTTGAGTTGTTTATATTCTTTTCTTCAACAACGGGTAAAACTGAGATGATATCTGCTATAAATTTCTTCTTGTTTTTTATAATATGAATTCTCTCGGAGCTATTGTCTTCTGGCTTATGCTCATTTAAGATTGTGTCAGCCTTAATGTGAGAGATTTTTAAACTAATACTTAATAATACCAATGATCCAATGAGAATTAAAGAAAATATTACCATTGAATTGCGAAATATTTTTTGCATTTGTTTAATCCCCCTTAATTTTACTTTATATTAGTTCCTTGAAAACTCAGTTTATAAATATTATACTACATATGTAGATGAAATTCAATTGTAGGCAAAAAAGCAAGAACATTATTTCAAGTACTAATTCCTTATAACTAAAAAAACAAACGGGGTACTCAATTCTTACAATACCCCGTTTTTTGACAGACTACTTTTCTTTGAGTTTTGAAATATTCTCCTCAAATGGTGGGAAAATAACACCTTTTTCTGTAATTATAGCAGTAATGTTCTCAGCCGGTGTTACATCAAATGCAGGATTAAAAACCTTCGATCCATCCGGAACAATCTTTTTATCATTGAAAAATCTTATTTCATCTTCGCTTCTCTCTTCAATAGGAATTTCTGAGCCTGATTTTATGTTAAAATCAATGGTTGATACAGGCGCTGCAATGTAAAAAGGAATGCCATGGTGCTTTGCTAAAACAGAAAGAGAGTAAGTTCCAATCTTGTTTGCTGTATCTCCGTTTAAAGCGATTCTGTCAGCCCCTACTATAACACAATCAATTTTTCCAAGTTTCATAAGGTAACCTGCCATGTTGTCACAAATAACTGTGTTAGGAATACCGTCTTCTGAAAGTTCAAATGCTGTGAGCCTTGCACCCTGAAGATACGGCCGTGTCTCATCTACATAAACATGAATATTTTTACCGGTAAATTGAGCCTCGCGTATAACACCAAGTGCAGTTCCATACCCACCTGTTGCTAAAGCTCCTGCATTACAGTGAGTAAGAATATTTGCACCTTCTTTTATAAGTGTATTTCCATTCTCACCAATCTTTTTATTGATATTTTTGTCTTCATCTTCTATTTTCCTTGCCTCTTGTAGCAGCAAACTATAAATTTGGCTTTGGGAAAGATTTCTTGCCTCTTCAAAAATCTTTTTCATCCTCTCAAGTACCCAGAAAAGATTTACAGCTGTTGGTCTTGAGCTCGCAAGATAGTTTATAATCTCATAAATTTTAGTGGGCTCCATGTTCTTTTCAATTATCTCCTTAAAGCCCAATACAACTCCATATGCAGCAACAATTCCAATAAGCGGTGCTCCTCTTATAATCATATCCTTTATTGCTACATATACATCCTGATATGTGCTACAAACAAAATACTCTTTTTCAAATGGCAGCTTTCTCTGGTCAAGCACAATGAGCTTATCATTTTCAAACTCAAAGTGTTTCATCTTTCTTCTTACTCCTTACAGACATAATCTACATCAATCTTTTCAATCATTCTGTATATAAGCTTTTTTACTTTGTCATTATTTTCTCTAAAGACTCTATAAACTTCTTCTTCTGTCACAGGCTTTATATCATCTCTTCCCTCAAGCCCAGCATCATAGTCTGTAATAAGGGATATATTCACATAGCAGATACCAAGCTCTTTTGCAAGTACTACTTCTGGATACTGTGTCATGTTGATAACATCCCAGCCCATAGAAGAAAACCATCTGCTCTCAGCAGTTGTGGAAAATCTCGGACCTTGTATTACAACAACTGTCCCCTTTTCATGCACAGTAATTCCAAGCTCTTTTGCAGCCTCAATTGCAATTTTTCTCAAATATTCACAGTACGGCTTTGCAGCAGATATGTGCCTTACTTCAGGTCCTTCAAAGAATGTGTCTTTTCTTCCCCATGTCCTGTCAACAAACTGGTCACACACAACAAAGTCACCAGGTTTTATCTCAGGCTTTAAGCTTCCTGACGCTGTTGGTCCAATTATCTTTTTGACTCCAAGCATCTTCATTGCCCAAATGTTTGCTCTGTATGGAATTAAATGAGGTGGATATTGATGATTTTTCCCGTGTCTTGGCAAGAAAGCTACTTTTTTGCCTGCAATCTCAACCAAAGAGATTTTGTCGCTTGGTTTTCCGTATGGTGTTTCAAGTTCTATCTCTTCAACATTGTCTTCTAAAGAATAAAAACCAGATCCGCCAAAGACCCCTATATCAGCTCTGTATTCCATCTTTTCTTACCTCCAACAATAAAAACTTTTGCATTTCAAAAAAATTATATAAATAAAATGTGCAAAAATCAACAAAATAATTTATTGAGAAGGTGAGACAATGTCAAGAGACGAATTTGAAGAAAAGTTAAATGATTTTATTTTAAAACTTGAAAGGATGAATTTTAGCTACTATGTAGAATATTTGAAAAACCCCAAAAAGATAATTTTTTCAAATTTCTTATCGGGTGCTGCACGGGGATTTGGAACAGCTTTTGGCTTTTCTATTTTGGGTGCTCTTCTTTTATATATACTTAACGCTATCGTAAAGTATAACCTTCCTGTAATTGGCCGATATATTGCTGAAATATTGAAATTTGTAAAGTTTTATATGCATTAAAAAACTTCAGTAAAAGGAGAGATTAATATTGCAGCCAGCTGAAATTGAAATGCTGAAAAAATTGCTTTTAGAGAAAAAATCTGAAGTAGAAGAGTATTTAAAAAATACTAAAGAAAATCAGGTTGCAAACTTTAGCTCACTCTATTCAAATGAGGTGTCAAACTATGACAATCATCCAGCTGACATTGCATCAGACCTATTTGAAGCGGAAAAGAACATGAGCTTGAAAGCTGACATGAAAAGGAAACTTAAGCTGATTGAAAAAGCACTCTCCAAAATTGAAAAGGGAAACTTTGGCTACTGTATGTCCTGCAAAAAAGAGATTCCTATAGAAAGGCTTTTGGCAATCCCTTATACAGAATTTTGTATAGAGTGCCAGAAAGATATGGAAAATCAAGAAAATTATCAAACAGACCAAAAACCAATCGAAGAAAAGGTGCTGGGCAAACCTTTCAATGACAAGTTTCCAAGTCAAGGTGAAGAAGAGCATGATGGTACAGATATGTGGAGCATACTTGAGATGCATTCAACAAGCAACGGTCCACAGGATGAAATGGTATCTGACGGAAGGAAGTTTTATAAAAAAATAAATGATGTTGAAGATACAGTTGAAGAGGTGGATAAAATCTCAACTGACGATGCCAAAAAATGGCTATAAAGCTTCTTGTTTTTTGCTTTTAATTGGTTGATATATTATAATAAAAAAAGAATACTTGCAGATACGAATTGATAATTAAAAAGGTGAGAAAGAATTTGGTTTACTGGATTATAATTATGTCAACTTTTGTGTTAGACCAGATAACAAAGGCAAGAGCTGAAAATGTTTTTGTAGATAGTCCTGTCAATTTACTGGGTGGAATTTTGTCGCTCACCTATGTGCAAAACAGAGGTGGGGCTTTTTCCATCTTAGAGGGGAAAAGAAGATTTTTTATAACGGTTTCAATCATCCTCATTTTGTTTTTATGTTATATGATTTTCAAATCCACAAACAACCTTTACAGGCTTTCTTTTTCGCTGATAGTGGGAGGAGCAATAGGAAATCTTTTTGATAGGATTGATAAAGGTTATGTGGTAGATTTTATAGACATAAAAGTCATACCTGTTTTTAATCTTGCTGATTTCTTTATAACCTGTGGCGTGCTTCTTTTGATATTTTTGATACTAATAGGCGTTTGCAAAATAGGTGGTGATTGAAGGTAAAAGGCACCAATACTAACATGAAATACAATCAAGATACAAAAAGAAAAGAGAAGTGAAAACCAAATATTATCAATACCAACAAAAATAATCAGCAACAAACATATGACAAAAATTAACAACTTCAAAAAAGACAATAATATCCTAAGCCTTCTTAACTCCTTGTTTTAGAAGGTTAAGTAAAAACAAAACCAGAAATTTTTTGTAAGAAATAGATTTAAAAAATAGTAGTATTAAGCGATAAGTTTTTTGAGCTTGTTAAGTTTTTTGATAGTCAATTTAGAGCAATAGAGTTTGATATTGTGAGCGAGAATAAACAAGAGCGAGAAAGTAATGGCAGATAGCAAGAAATCAGAGAAAATAGAAATATGGTCATAAGTAGAGATAGTATCAGAGCCCATGTAGGATTTCAGGTGGTAAATAGTCTGCTCTACAGCGACACGTTTTTTGTAGAGGTCAAAAAACTCTTGTGAATTTCTGTTGATACCTGGGAAAGAGCGAAAGTTATCTGGGTATGTATAGAACATTCTACCCGATTTAGAGGTAGTACAAGGCTGAGGGCAAGAGCAGATGCGTTTGCCATCTTTGTATTGTGACATAGGGCAAGTCCATTTAAGGCGCAAAGAGCGATTTTTACCCTGACATTTGCCTTCGGGTTTAAAAGGTTTGTTGAACTTTTTGCAGATAGGGATACCATCTTCAGAAATAACGATATTGGGGTCTGATGTAGGTGTAGTATTTTTAGAAGCTCTTGTATTTAGTGGAATAACGATTTTGGAGAAGTTAAAGGTATTTTTTAAAGTGGAGTATATGTTGTGGGAATCCAAAGCACTGTCGGCGATGAAAGTGGAGAAATTTTTGGGGATATAAGAGAATAAAGTTTCGAGCGAAGGAATTAAACCTTTAGAGTCGGAGATAGCTTTTGCTTCTTGTGGGTCAGAGGAAGGGGAATCATAGTTAAACAGAGGTACTAAAGCTAAAGGGATACCGAGAGCGTTGGTAATGACTGCAAATTTTAAAGCCCAGCAGAAATGGCCATTTACAAACATAAGACGGATGTTAGAATTAGCGTTAGCAGTTTTAGGCAAAGAAGAATAAACGAGAGAGTAGACTTTTTCAGAGGGAAGTTCAGGGTTAGCTTTTGAGGTATTTTTCAGCAGTAGATGAATGAATTTAGGATTGTTTTCACGAACCTTTGGGACAATACCTGTTGTGTCGAAGATTAAGATTGAAGAATCTTGAGGGCATTGTTGGATGGAAATATTATGTGCATGGATAGAGATATTTTGAAAAAGTTTATGGATTTCACTTGCAAATATTTTTCTAAAGCGAGAGAGAGTAGAGATAGAAGGGACATTGCCATGAAGATTACAAAATGAGCGAAGTTCGAATGAGTTGAGTAAGACAGCACGAAGCTGAGTTAAAGTATTGAGTTTGAGCAATTTTTGGACGAGGAAGCAACAAAGCATAGATTCTAAAGAGAAGTATCTATGCTTACCGAAATATTTGTAGTAGGCATTGTAGAAAGAAGAAGGTATATAATGTGACAAGTCAATGAATTTATTGAACAAGCCCAAGAGGCTTTCAGGCTTGTAGAGAGCCGAAGCCTTTAGGTGGGAGAATAGGTCTATGAAAGAAAGTTGTTTAGGTTTGGTGTTGAACATTTTGGAACCCTCCTCATAGTAGAAAATTTGTTTTATATAATCATATTTTACTACAATTATGAGGAGGGTGACCAGTCTTTTTTGATTCTATGTAAAGCTTGATAACGCTCATCTTGAGCGTTTTTGCAAAAGGCTAATTTTTGATACTAAAAGAAGGAGGCGAAGAGTTATTTCTGAAGAAAAAACCTTGACAGTAGAAGGTTTTGAAGGCCGACTGGATAGGTATCTTTCTGAGGCTCTTTCTAAAACCCGCAGTTTTGTTCAAAAGATAATAGAAGAAGGAAATGTATTGGTAAATCAAACACAGGTTTTAAAACCTGCATATAAAGTCAAAAGTGGAGATATAATAAAAGTTGTCATTCCAGAGCCTAAACAGCTATCCATTGTTGCTCAAGATATAAATATTGAAGTTGTTTATGAAGATGAACACTTAGCGGTGATAAACAAACCGCGGGGGATGGTTGTACATCCCGGCGCGGGCAATTTTGAAAATACTCTTGTAAATGCTCTTTTGCACAAGTTCAGAGGGAGACTTAGTAGTATAAACGGGGTTATAAGACCCGGAATTGTCCACAGACTTGACAAAGACACATCGGGACTTTTAGTTGTTGCTAAAACAGATGAAGCACATGTTAAACTTTCTGAAGCTTTAAAATCTCATCAAATAAAAAGGATATACTATGCTATATGTGAAGGTGTGTTAAAAGAAGACAGTGGCGTAATAAATGCACCGATTGGGAGACATCCTGTAAATAGGCTTAAAATGGCTGTTGTTCCCAATGGGAAAGAAGCAGTTACTTACTTTGAGGTTTTAGAAAGGTTTGACAAATACACTTTTGTGAAATTAAGACTAAAAACAGGAAGGACTCACCAGATAAGAGTTCATATGTCGTATATAGGTTATCCTTTGCTTGGAGATGGTACTTATGGAAGAGCAAAAAACGAATTTGGAGTTGAAGGGCAGGTTCTTCATGCAGGTGAGATTGAGTTTGTCCACCCTATAACTTCAGAAGTTCTGCACTTTTCAGCCGAGTTACCTGAATACTTTCTTAAGATTTTAAACATACTGAGAAGTAAAAAACAATAAATACCGCTTATAACATTAAAAACCATAGACAAACTGTACATCTTGGTGTTATAATAGCTAAGAAATAAAAAACTGAATAGTGGCTTTAAGAGAATTTAAGACCTTTAAGCTGGCCCTGTGAGGCGGCAAGGTTGAAATAAGAGAGGTTGAGAGTATTAGCATGTCAGAAAAGCTTCTTGCCAATTCACAGGCAGGAAGCTTTTTTTGTGCCAAAGGAGGTGCTGTATTTTGGAAAAATTTAAAGAAATTATGGATGCGAATCAAATGCGAAGGGCTTTGGTCAGAATTTCACACGAGATACTTGAAAAGAACAAGGGTGTTGAAAGTCTTTGCCTTGTTGGTATTCAGCGAAGAGGTGTAACTCTGGCAAAAAGAATACAGGAAAACATAGAAAAGATAGAAGGTGTAAAGCTTCCTTTAGGTATTTTGGATATTACATTTTACAGAGATGATTTAAGCCTTCTATCAGAACACCCTACGGTTAACTCCACAAGGATTGATTTTGATATAAACAATAAGAAGATAGTTTTAGTAGATGATGTTCTTTTTACAGGCAGAACAGTCAGAGCGGCAATTGAAGCTTTGATGGACATGGGAAGACCAAAAATGATTCAGCTTGCAGTGTTGATTGACAGAGGACACAGAGAACTTCCAATTAGGGCTGACTATGTAGGAAAAAATGTTCCAACTTCAAGAAAAGAGATTGTTCATGTTCTTGTTGATGAGTTTGACAACGACAACAGGGTAATAATTGAACAGCTTGATAGGGAAATATAACTTTAAAAGAAAGGGGAAAGCTTTGAAAATGAACAGAATTGTTCAGGTCGAAGAAAAGCTCCCATTTTTAAAAACATTGCCTTTGAGCCTTCAACATCTTTTTGCCATGGTTGGCGCAACAATCTTGGTTCCTATTCTGGTAGGGCTTAGTCCAACTGTTGCTCTCTTTACAAGTGGTGTGGGGACCATAATATATATTCTTGTAACAAAAAACAAAATACCTGCATATCTTGGTTCTTCCTTTGCATTTATAAATCCTATTATAACAGTTTCCGCTTCGCTTGGAGGAAAAGAATACGCTCTTGCCGGATGCATTGCGTCAGGTGTTGTATATCTGATTGTAGCATTTCTTGTTTACTTGTTTGGAACAAGCTGGATTGACAAGATTTTGCCACCGGTAGTTGTTGGTCCTGTTGTAATGATTATTGGACTTTCTCTTGCAAGGGCTGCCGCTGTGAAATCAGCAGGACTTTTCAAAGAGGTTATAAAAGATGGTCAGATTTTAGAAGTTGCTGTAAATGTCCTAAAAAGTCCCGTTTGCTGGGTTTCTATCTTTACATTACTTGTTGCCGTATTTGGTTCTGTTTACTTTAAAGGATTTTTTAAAGTCATACCTGTTTTAATTGGACTTGTGAGTGGATACCTTTTTGCATATGTACTTGACTTGATTGGTATGAACACAAATCTTCTCAATTCGTTCTATCCAAATGGCAAGTATATTCCATTTTTAAATTATGAAGTTATTAGGAATGCTAAATGGCTGGGGCTTCCTCAGTTCACATTCCCTAAATTTTCACTCTCTGCTATTTTATCAATTGCTCCAATTGCCATAGTTACAATAACAGAACATATTGGACATCTTCTTGTGACAAACAATGTTGTAGGAAGAGACTTTACAAAAAATCCAGGACTTCACAGGTCATTAGCAGGAGATGGGCTTGCAACAATTGCTGCAGGTTTTCTTGGAGGTCCTCCTAATACAACATATGGTGAAAATATCGGCGTTATGGCTATAACAAAGGTATACAGCACATGGGTAATCCTGTGGGCAGCAATCTTGGCAATTTTGCTTTCATTTGTCCAAAAGCTTGGTGCTCTTATTCAGGTAATTCCTTCACCTGTAATTGGAGGAATCAGCATCCTGCTGTTTGGTGTTATTGCTTCATCTGGTTTGAGAATGATGATTGAAAGCAAGGTGGACTTGTCTCAAACACGCAACCTTGTAATTGCTTCTGTGGTCTTAATAATTGGTGTTGGTGGAACAAGACTCAAATTTTTCAACATTGAATTTGAAGGAATGGCTCTTGCAACATTTGTCGGAATAATCTTAAATCTTCTTTTGCCAGAGTCAAAAGAACTCAAAGTGGCAAAGGCAAAAGAAGCTTTAGACCCAAATAATTAAAGGTAGGGGATTTTCCCTACCTTTTTTGTAAACAGTCGGAGGTGAATAAATTGAAACATTTGCTTGGGTTAAGAGAAATTTCAAAAGAGGATATAATAAAAATACTTAATCTTGCAAAAGATATGAAGACAATTTTAAAGAGTGAAACTAAAAAGACTCCTCATCTGCAGGGGTATTCGGTGGTAACTCTGTTTTATGAAAATAGCACCAGAACACGAACATCGTTTGAGCTTGCAGCAAAGTTTATGAGTGCAAATACAACCTCTATATCTGTGCAAACCAGTAGTGTGCAGAAAGGAGAATCTTTGCTTGACACTGTAAAAACTTTGGAAGCTCTAAAAACAGATGTTCTAATTGTTAGACATTCAGTCTCTGGCGTGCCGCATTTTATTGCTAAAAACTGCTCATTTTCGGTCATAAACGCTGGTGATGGAATGAACGAGCATCCAACTCAGGCACTGCTTGATATGTTCACAATAAGAGAAAGGCTTGGAACAATTGAGAAGTTAAAGATAGCAATTATTGGCGATATTCTTCATAGCAGGGTTGCAAGAAGTAACATATGGGGACTTTCTAAGTTTGACAACCAAATCACAGTGTTTGGACCACAAACTCTTATTCCTCCTTATATTGAAAACTTTGCTTATGTTGCTTCCTCTTTAGAGGAGGCAGTTTCAGGAAAAGATGTTGTAATAGATTTGAGGATTCAGCTTGAGAGACAAAAACGGGGCTTTATAACCTCAAAACAAGAATATTACAAGTTTTATGGATTAAACGAAGATATAATGAGGTATATTTCAGGCAGCACCCTGATTATGCATCCTGGTCCTGTCAACAGGGGAGTTGAAATTTCTTCAGAGGTGATGCAGCTGCCAAATTCTACAATTGATGAGCAGGTTACAAACGGTATTGCTGTTAGAATGGCAGTTTTATATCTTTGTACGCGCAAGGAGGGAATTTATAGGTGATGATATTGATAAAAAATGCACAGATTGTAAATAGTATTCACGACAAAAATGAAAAAGCTGATATACTGATAGTTGATGACAAGATAGAAAAGATTGGTAAAGACATAGAAGAAAATCCAGATAAGATGATAATAATAGATGCAAGCGGCAAGTATGTAATGCCAAGCTTTACCGATATTCACTGTCATTTACGAGAACCTGGTTTTGAGTACAAAGAAGACATAAAGAGCGGCAGCAGAGCTGCTTTAGCAGGAGGATTTACAACCATCTGCTGTATGCCAAACACAAACCCTCCTGTAGACAACAGAGCAATGGTTGCGTATATAAAATATCGTGCAAAAGAGGTCTCACCAATTGAGGTTTTACCTGTTGGGGCTATAACAAAAGGACTTTTAGGAGAAGAGCTTGCAGAGATAGGATTTATGAAAGAAGAAGGGGCTATTGCTATATCAGACGATGGAAAGTGTGTTATGAACGCAAACATTATGAGAAATGCTCTATTGTACTCAAAAGATTTTTCGATACCTGTCATTTCACACTGTGAGGATACGAACTTATCTGAAGGAGGACAGATAAATTTAGGATATGTGTCAACAATCACGGGACTTAGAGGAATTCCACGCGAGGCAGAATCAACCATCGTTGCAAGAGATATTCTTCTTGCAAAAGAAACAAAAGCACATCTTCATATAACCCATGTGTCCACCAAAGAATCTGTTAGACTTATAAAAATGGCAAAAGAGTGGGGGGTAAATGTCACGGCTGACACATGCCCGCATTATATAAGTCTTACAGAAGAAGAGGTGCTCGGATTTAATACAAATGCAAAAGTAAATCCTCCTTTGAGAACACAAGAGGATATTGAAGCTTTAATTGAAGGATTAAAAGAAGGTGTAATCGACTGTATATCAACAGACCATGCTCCACATCATAAAGATGAAAAGAATGTCGAATTTAACCTTGCTGCAAGCGGGACAATTGGATTTGAAACTGCATTTTCAGTGCTTTTCACATATCTTGTTGAGAAAAATGAGTTTGAGTTGAGAAAAGTGGTTGAGCTTTTGAACCAAAATCCAAGAAAAATAATTGGACTTCCCCCAAATGTTATAAAAGAAGGTGAAAAAGCCAACCTTGTAATTGTGGATTTAAAGAAAAAGTGGGAAGTGAAAGAGGAAAACATTATGTCAAAGTCGAAAAATAGTGTGTTTTTGGGAAAACTTTTGACTTCGTATGTTGAGACAGTAATATATAATGGGAAGATATTAAAAAAGGACGGTGTTTTAAATTGTTGAACTTTTCTGATAGGCTAATTGAGGCTATAAAAAAGAAAAATAGTGTTCTTATAGCAGGAATTGATACAAGCATTGAAAATATACCAGATTATTTTATCAAAAGATTTTTTGACAAAGAAAAAAGCGAGATTGACAATTTGAAAACTATCTTGTTTGAATACAATCGAAGAATTATAGATGCTGTGGAAGAAAATGTGGTTGGGGTAAAGTTTCAGGCAGCATTCTTTGAACAGTACTCTTACCATGGGTTTGAGGTTTTGCATAAACTCTGTGAATATGCAAAAAACAAAAAGCTTGTGGTAATCTTTGATGGCAAAAGAAACGACATCTCAAGCTCTGCAAAAGGATACTCAAACGCTTACCTTGGCGAGACACCTGTTTTTGGTAAAAAAATGAGGTTTTTTGAGTTTGACGCAATCACTACAAACCCTTATCTCGGTCAAGACGGTATAAAGCCATTTGTTGAAGACTGTGAGAGATTCAAAAAAGGTCTGTTTGTCCTTGTTAAGACTTCCAATTCTTCTTCTGCCGAGTTTCAAGACCTGACTATAGAAGATAAATACCTTTTCGAACTGGTAGCTGAAAAAGTTTATGAGTGGGGGAAAAACTGCATTGGAAAAGAAGGTTACAGTGATGTTGGTGCTGTTGTAGGTGCAACCCAAAAAGAAGCTGCTAAAAGAATAAGGGAAATCTTGCCAAACTCCTTCTTTCTTGTACCGGGAATCGGTGTGCAGGGAGGAAAAATAGAGGATTTAAAATATTTTGTGGACAGTAACAACATGGGCATAATAGTAAATTCGTCACGCGATATAATCTATGCATACAAAAACTATGTTCATTCGGATTTTGAAAAAAGTAGCTATTTAGCTTCAAAAAGTATCAAGGAAAGTATAAACGCAGTAATCTCCTAAAGAAATAAAATCAAAAGAGGTGAGACTTTAAAGTGCCACTGAGAAAGGATATCAAAAAGGTTTTGGTTATTGGTTCAGGACCGATTATAATTGGCCAGGCAGCAGAGTTTGACTATTCAGGAAGCCAAGCTTGCAAGGCATTAAAAGAGGAAGGCATTGAAGTTGTCCTTATAAACTCAAACCCAGCAACAATAATGACAGACAAAACAATGGCAGACAGTATCTATATTGAGCCTATAACTTGTGAAATAATAGAAAAAATAATTCAAAAAGAAAAAGTTGACTCTATATTACCAACACTTGGAGGTCAAACGGGCCTTAACACTGCTGTTGAGCTTTACAAAAGTGGGATCCTTGACAAATACAATGTCAAGGTAATTGGAACAAATATTGAAGCTATTGAGTTTGCAGAAGATAGACAACTTTTTAAACAGCTGATGATAAAAATTGGCGAACCTGTTATTCCAAGTGAAGTTGTAAACAGCGTAGAAGATGGACTTGCGTTTGCAAAGAAAATAGGCTTTCCTGTGATAATAAGGCCGGCATATACCCTTGGCGGAACTGGCGGTGGTATTGCAAACAATGAAGAGGAGTTTGTAGAGATTGCAAGAAGAGGTCTTTCTTACAGTCCTGTACACCAAATACTTGTAGAGAAAAGTATAAAAGGGTGGAAAGAGATAGAGTATGAGGTTATGCGAGACTCAAACGGATGCTTGATTACCGTGTGTAATATGGAAAATATTGACCCTGTGGGAATTCATACAGGCGATAGCATTGTTGTTGCACCATCGCAGACACTTTCTGATAAAGAATACCAAATGCTAAGGTCATCTGCTCTCAAAATCATAGATGCTCTGAAGATTGAGGGAGGATGTAATGTCCAGTTTGCCCTAAATCCTGATAGCTTTGAATATGCTGTGATTGAAGTAAATCCAAGGGTCAGCCGCTCATCTGCTTTAGCTTCAAAAGCAACAGGTTATCCCATTGCCAGAATTGCTGCAAAGATTGCACTTGGGTTTACACTTGACGAAATAGAAAATGCCATTACAAAGATGACATACGCAAGCTTTGAACCCGCTCTTGACTATGTTGTTCTGAAAATTCCACGCTGGCCGTTTGACAAGTTTACTTATGCAAACAGGAAACTTGGTACACAGATGAAAGCAACTGGAGAGGTCATGGCAATCGGAAGGACGTTTGAAGAAAGCCTTTTAAAAGGTATAAGGTCTCTTGACATTGGGCTGGACTACTTAGACCTTCCAGAGTTAAAAAGTTTAGATAATGAAGCTCTCTTAGAACTTATAATCGAAGCTGATGACAGAAGAATATTTGCACTCGCTGAGGCTATAAGAAGAGGATATGAAGTTGAGTACCTATACCAAATCAGTAAAGTAGATAGATTTTTCCTCCACAAGATTAAAAATATAATTGAGATGGAAGAAAGAATAAAAAAAGAGGAATTAAACAGCAGTATTCTGCTTGAAGCAAAGAAGATGGGGTTCAGTGACAAGACGATTGCAAATCTCAAAGGGATATCTGAAAATGATGTTAGAAGCTTGAGAAAGAGCCTAAATATAACACCGGTATATAAGATGGTTGATACTTGTGCAGCAGAATTTGAAGCAAAAACTCCATATTATTATTCAACATATGAAAGAGAAAATGATGTAGCAGTATCACAAACATCAGATACCCAGAGAAAAATTGTTGTTTTGGGTTCAGGTCCGATTAGAATTGGTCAGGGAATTGAGTTTGATTATACTTCTGTGCACAGTGTTTACACACTCTCAAAACTTGGCATAAAATCTGTGATTATCAATAACAATCCTGAAACTGTAAGTACTGATTTTGATACTTCAGATATGCTCTTTTTTGAACCTCTCACAAAAGAAGATGTGTTAAATGTCATTGAGACAGTGCAGGCAGAGGGTGTAATAGTCCAATTTGGAGGTCAGACAGCTATAAAACTTTCTCAGCAGCTTGCAAAAGAAGGTATCAAGATTTTTGGTACAAGCGCAGAGGGAATAGACATTGCAGAAGACAGAGAAAGATTTGACAAAATCTTGAATAAGCTTTCAATAAAAAGACCTCCAGGCTTTACATGTTATACACTGCAAGAAGCCCTTGAAATCGCAAACTCATTGGGATATCCTGTGCTTGTGCGGCCTTCATATGTTCTTGGTGGACAGGGCATGAAAATCGCCTTTGACGATGACGATATTGTAGAGATGCTCAGCTATGCGAAAAATCTCAATGATCATCCTATCCTCATTGACAAATACATTGTCGGAAAAGAAATTGAGGTTGATGCTATATCTGATGGCAAGGACATCTTGATCCCAGGGATAATGGAACATATTGAAAGAGCAGGTGTTCATTCGGGAGACAGTATATCCCTGTATCCTGCAAGAAATATCTCAAAGTATATTGAAGAGAAGATTGTCGAATACACGCTAAAAATAGCAAGAGAACTTGAATGCAAAGGACTTATGAATGTGCAGTTTATTGTTCAAAACGAAGAACTTTACGTCATCGAAGTAAATCCAAGAGGCAGCAGAACGGTACCGTTTTTGAGCAAGGTAACTGGCGTTCCCATGGTTGAGCTTGCAACAATGGTAAGTTTGGGATACAGGCTGAAAGATTTGGTAAACACAGTTGGGCTTTTGCCGAAAAAGAATTTCTATGCCTTTAAAGTTCCTGTTTTCTCATTTGAAAAACTTCCTGATGTTGAAGTATCACTTGGTCCTGAGATGAAGTCAACAGGTGAGGTTATGGGAATTTCGAAAGACTACTATGTTGCTCTTTACAAAGGGCTTGTTGCAAGTGGCATAAAGCTTCCTTTAGAAGGTGGAGTACTTTTTACTGTTGCCGACCCTGACAAAAATGAAATCATCCCAATTGCTGAGAAGTTTGAAAAGCTTGGATTCAAGATATACGCAACATCAAAGACAGCAAAACATCTGAATTTTTATCAGGTTGCTGCAAATTATGTTAAAAAAGTGTCTGAAGGAAGCCCAAATATAATAGATTTGATTAGAAAGGGAGAAATAAACATTGTCATTAATACTCCTACAAAAGGAAGACAGCCGCAGAGAGATGGTTTTTTGATAAGAAGGTTTGCTGTTGAAAATAAGGTTCCAATCTTCACTTCAGTTGACACTGCAAAGGCTGTAGTTGAAATTATTGAATTTCTAAAACAAAAAAGAGAACTTGACATATTTAACATAGGAGAGATTGATAATGAAGCTATTAGACGTTGAAATTGAAGAAAATGTAAAGATTGCAAATGATATATTTCTTCTATCCTTTGAATCTGAATATTTAGCAGAAAATTTTAAACCGGGCAATTTTGTGAATATTCTAATTGATAAAGAGAGCATCTATCCTCTTTTAAGAAGACCTTTTAGCATCTCTTTTGTTGAGGGAAAAAGAGTCTATATCGGTTACAAATTGGTAGGTAAAGGCACAAAACTTCTTTCTCAAAAATCAAAAGGAGAGGCTATTGATATCTTGGGGCCACTTGGAAACTCATTTTTGACAGACACATTCGACGGTAAGGTTGCTGTGATTGGAGGGGGGGTCGGGATTTTCCCTCTTCTTGGCCTCTGTAAAGAGCTCAAAAATAGAGGTAATAAAGTTGATGTATTTCTTGGATTCAGAGATTTAAACTCAATGTTTTTGGTAGAAAGATTTGAGGACATTTGTGACAATACCTTAATAGCAACAGATGATGGCTGTAGAGGTTATAAAGGGAGTGTTGTTGAGCTTTTTAAAGCCAATGTTTCAAAAGAAGAATATAAGGTTGTTTTTTGCTGTGGTCCGAAGCCTATGTTAAAGGCGATTAAAAATCTTAATCTTCCTGTAAAATGTTATGCCTCTTTAGAAGAAAAAATGGCGTGCGGGATAGGCGCATGTCTTTGCTGCAGTATAAAAGGAAAAGATGACAAAATGTATCATGCGTGTTCAGATGGCCCTGTTTTTGATATAATGGAGGTTGAGATTGAATGAATTTAGAAGTTGAAATAGCGGGGATAAAACTCAAAAACCCTGTTATTGCAGCATCAGGCACATTTGGTTTCGGTCGAGAATATTCAAAGTTAATTGACATAAGTGAATTTGGCGCTATCTGTACAAAGGGCATCACTTTGAAAAAGAGAAATGGCAATCCCCAGCCAAGACTTTGTGAAGTATATGCTGGAATAATAAACTCTGTAGGGCTTGAAAATCCAGGGGTTGAAGCCTTTATAAACGATGAACTCCCTTTTTTAAAAGGTTTCGATACAAAAATCATTGCCAATATAAACGGTTTTACGAAAGAAGAGTTTGTTGAACTCACAAGAATCTTAACTTCACTTGTGGACATGATTGAAGTAAATTTATCATGTCCAAACGTGAAAGAAGGCGGAATGGTCTTTGGTAAAGACCCAAAAAAAGTTTATGAAATAACAAAATCTGTAAAGAATGTAGCAAGTTGCCCGATCATTGTTAAACTTACACCAAATGTCACAGATATAACTCAATTAGCAATAGCTGCAGAAGATGCAGGAGCTGATGCAATTTCGCTTATAAACACTGTATCTGCTATGGCAATTGATATTGAAACAAGAAAACCCCTGATAAAGATGGTAACAGGTGGGCTTTCAGGCCCTGCTATAAAGCCAATTGCAGTTAGAATGGTTTATGAGTGTTTCAAGAAAGTTAGAATACCCATTATTGGCATGGGAGGAATTATGAATTACAAAGATGCCATTGAGTTTTTTATTGCTGGAGCAACTGCCATTCAGATAGGTACTGTAAATTTTATAAATCCTAAAGCTGTTTGTGAAATAAAAGAGGGAATTGAGGCTTATCTCGAAAGAAAGGGTTTTAGTTCTATAAAAGAGCTTGTAAGTAGCATTAATATCTGAGGTGAAAACAAAATGTCAAAGACAGTTGTATATCTTATTCGCCATGCAGAGGCAGAAGGAAATTTTATAAGAAGATTTCATGGTATTACAGATTCTGACGTAACAGAAAAGGGTAAATTACAAGCTCAAAAACTTGCAGAAAGATTAAAAAATGTCCATTTTGATGTAATTTATTCAAGTCCTCTGAAAAGAGCCTTCTATACTGCAAGCAAAATAGCAGAGGGAAGAGATATAAATATTATAGTAAGAGAAGATTTGATAGAGATAAACGGTGGAGAGTGGGAAGACAGGTGCTGGGATGAACTTCCATTGCTTTATCCAACAGAGTATGAAATGTGGGAGAAAATGCCTCACAAACACTGTATGCCAAATGGCGAAAGTATGTATGAACTTTTCTTGAGGGCAAAATCTGCTTTTGAGGACATTGTAAAGTCAAATGTTGGGAAGAGAATATGTATTGTAACCCACGGAACGTTAATTAGGGCTCTTCTGACGTATATAAAAGGATATGAATTTGAAAGACTCAACGAGATTTTGTGGCAGGACAATACTGCTATAAATATAATCGAGTATAAAGAAGGGAAATACCACCTTGTTGTTGAGGGTGACTGGTCTCATCTTGGAAAGGAGCTTTCCACAATAGCATATCAAGACTGGTGGCAACAGTTTTTAAAAGAAAGAGGAATTGAAAAACAAGATATTACTATTATTGAAAGGGGAGAAAGTTATGAATAAAGAAGCTTACATTCAAATGTTCAAAGATACAGATGCACTTTTAGAGGGTCATTTTCTTCTTTCTTCAGGTAAACACAGCTCAAAATATCTTCAATGTGCAAAAATACTACAGTATCCTAATTTAGCAGAAATTATTTGCAAGGATTTAGCTCAATATTTTAAGTATGAGCAAATTGATGTTGTAATTGGTCCTGCTCTTGGAGCAGTAACACTTTCGTATGAACTTGCAAGACAGTTGAACTGTCGCTCTATATTTGCAGAAAGAGAAGATGGAATTATGAAGTTAAGAAGAGGATTTTTTATAGAAAAAGGCGAAAAGGTCTTAATTGTTGAAGATGTTATAACCACAGGCGGTTCTGTAAAAGAAATAATTGAGATAGTTAAAGAATACGGTGGTGAAATTGTTGCAGTTGCTGGCATTGTAGATAGAAGTGGCGGGAAGGTAGACCTTGGCTATCCCTTAAAAACCCTTCTTACACTGGAAATTGAAACTTTTGAGCCTGAAGAGTGTCCACTTTGTAAAGAAGGTATACCTATTGTGAAGCCTGGAAGTAGGAAAAAATAAGTTGTGATATGGATAATTGAAATTATTAATCCAAAAAAGTAATATTGACAGTTAATTGATAAAAGTGATAGAATGTTATAAATATTAGTTGGAAACATGGAGGATATATAAAATTTGAGAATATGCCCAAAATGTAACGAATTAAATGGTGAAAACAGAACAGAATGTTGGAAATGTGGAGCTATTTTAGGTCCAGTAGATAAGTACAAAAAAATTTGTCTGAAATGTGGGCGAATATACCCTCAGAGAGCTGAAATTTGCGATGAATGTGGAGGAAAACTGGCAGTATATAGTGAAAATACTAATTACAAATATAGTAAAACTAATAATAGTAGTTTTTGGTTATACATAGTTTCAATATTGTTACCAATTATCGGTATTATATTGGGTTGCATCTATATAGCAAGAAGGGAAGATAATTTGGGAAAATCTTTGATTATAACAAGCATAGTCGTTATAGTTATTTCAATCTTTATAAGTTTGCTCTTTGTCAGTTGTTCTCCTAATTTTTGATTTTTTTAATAAAAAAATTTTAGCATAATAAAAAATGCAGGGACTTTAAAAACAACGTTGCTAAACAAGATAGCCCTGCATTTTTTATATCTTTTCAAAAATCAACCACCTAAATAAGCTTTTTTAACCTCAGGATTTGCTGCAATCTCTTTTGCATCTCCGGATAAAACAATTTTACCTGTCTCTATTACATACGCCCTGTCTGCGATTGAAAGTGCCATGTGGGCATTTTGTTCAATCAAAAGTATAGTTGTACCTTGTGAGTTTATCTCTTTTATTATCTTAAAAATCTCAGTTACAAGTATAGGTGCTAAGCCCATTGAAGGCTCGTCAAGAAGCAGAAGCTTTGGCCTTGACATTAGTGCTCTTCCAATTGCAAGCATCTGCTGCTCTCCACCAGAGAGGGTACCTGCTAACTGATTCTTTCTTTCATATAACCTTGGAAATCTCTCAAACACCTTTTTCAAATCTTCTTTTATTCCTTGCTTGTCCTTTCTCAAGTACGCGCCAAGCTCTAAGTTTTCAAGAACAGTCATTTCTGGAAAGACGCGTCTTCCTTCTGGCACATGCGAGATTCCAAGCTTGACAATTTCCATAGATGACTTTTTTGTTATATCAATATCTTCAAAATAGATTGAACCTGTACGAGGCCTAATAAGACCAGAGATTGTTTTGAGCAGGGTAGACTTTCCTGCGCCGTTTGCACCAATTAACGTAACAATCTCACCTTTTTGAACATCTAATGATACTGAAAACAAGGCCTGTATGGCTCCATAGTAAACATCTATTCCATTCACCTTAAGCAAACTCTAAATCCCCCTCTCCAAGGTAGGCTTCTATCACACGAGGGTTGTTTTTGACCTCAACAGGAGTGCCGACAGCTATAACTTCTCCATAGTCAAGAACATAGATTTTCTCACATATGTCCATCACAACCGACATGTCATGTTCAATTAAGAGTATAGTCAAATCAAACCTCTCTTTTATAAATTTGATAAGCTTCTTTAGCTCCTGTGTTTCTTGAGGATTCATTCCGGCTGCTGGTTCGTCCAATAAAAGGAGTTTTGGTGATGTTGCAAGCGCACGAACAATTTCAAGCTTTCTTTGTTCACCATAAGGCAGATTTTTAGCAAGTTCAAACCTTTTTTCATAAAGTCCAAAGATTTTTAAAAGTTCTTCAGCTTTTTTATGATTTTGTTCTTCTTCTTTTAAAAACTTTGAGGTTCTGAAAATTGCGTCAAAAAGGTTATAGCTAATGTTCTTATGAAAAGAAATTTTTACATTATCAATTACACTGAGTTCTTTAAACAACCTTATGTTCTGAAAAGTCCTTGAAATCCCCAGCGCAGAAACCTGGTATGTCTTTTTATAAGTTATATCGTAGTTTGAAAATTCTATCCTACCAGTATTGGGGTTATATATACCTGAAATCACATTAAACACTGTGGTTTTCCCAGCACCATTGGGACCGATTAGCCCGATTATTGCACCTTTTTCAATATCAATATTGACATTGTTCAGAGCTACAATTCCTCCAAAATTGACTGTCACATTTTTTATCCTAAGCATTTTTCTCACCACCAATTGGTATAAACTTTGAAAGTCTTATTTCTTTTGTCCCCATAAGGCCTTGAGGCCTAAATAACATAATTATTATCAAAATAAGAGAATATAAAACCATTCTCACTGCAGGATAATCTTGTAACAAAGCTGAAATTATTGTTAAAACTATAGCAGAGATAATTGAACCTGATATGCTTCCAAGTCCACCCAAAACAACTATCACTAATATGTCAATTGATTTAAAGAAGTTGAACATATCTGGCTGTATAAATCCAAAAGAACCGGAATAAATTGAGCCTGCAACGCCTGCAAAAAAAGCACCTATCATAAATGCCAGAACTTTATATAAAGTTGTGTTGATTCCCATAGCTTCTGCAGCTATCTCATCTTCTCTGATGGCAATCATCGCTCTGCCAAACGATGAATTGATAATATTTAATATAACCACTACACTTAAGACTGTAATGACAAAATATCCGGTCCAGTCAATTCCTTGTGGTATATCACTTATTCCACTTGCGCCACCTAAGTAATCTATATTCTGTATGATTACTCTTATAATCTCTCCAAAACCAAGTGTGGCAATTGCAAGATAGTCACCCCTCAGCCTTAGCACAGGAAGACCAATAATAAGACCACATATCATTGCAAACAACCCACCAATTAAAACGGTAAGATAAAAGGGTACTGGTTTTTCAAGGGTGGTCAAAACTGCAGTGGTATACGCTCCAATTGCCATAAATCCTGCATGTCCAAGAGAAAACTGGCCAGTGATACCGTTTATTAAATTCAAACTAACGGCTAAAATGATATTCAACATTATCAAAAAGAGGTTTAGTTTGATGTAATCATCTATAATGCCAATTTTCATTAAAAGAGTTATTGTCAAATACAGAACAATTATAAATGCAGAATATACCAGAAGTCTCTTTTTCATCTTTCCCTACACCTTCTCTTTTATATTTTTTCCGAGCAGGCCTGAAGGTTTTATAATCAAAATCAATATCAAAAGGGCGAATGCAACCGCATCCTTGTACATAGAACTGCCGTATCCACTTACAAGAGTTTCAATAATACCAAGGGAAAATCCACCGAGCATCGCCCCAGGAATGATACCAATTCCACCAAACACAGCGGCTATAAAAGCTTTGAGTCCAGGCAAAACACCCATAAGAGGGTTTATAGTGTTATAGTAAAGTCCAACTAAAACACCAGCTGCTGCAGCAAGAGCAGAGCCTATTGCAAATGTATATGAAATTGTAGTGTCAACGTTTATACCCATCAATCTTGCTGCATCCATATCTTGAGAGACCGCTCTCATTGCTTTTCCTATTTTTGTCTTTTTGACAACGAAGTTCAGAATTATCATCAAAAGTACTGTAATAATTAGAAGGTATATCTGTTTGTTGTTTACCACTATTCTATCTTGGAACAGATGATAATTTTTTTCAGCAACAAGTCTTGGAAAAACTCTTGAATCAGCTCCCATTATAATTTGCATCAGATTTTCCAAAAGTAGCGAAACGCCAATTGCTGTTATTAATGCTGAGATTCGTGGTGAGTTTCTCAAAGGCTTGTAGGCAAATTTCTCAATAAGCATTCCTAAAATGCTGCAGAACACCATAGAAACAATCAAAGAAGGTATTAAACCCAGTTTCAAATATGTAACACTCAGATACGCAATATATGCGCCAACCATAAAAATGTCACCATGGGCAAAATTTATAAGCTTAATTATTCCATAAACCATTGTATAACCAAGGCTTATAAGAGCGTAGACACTTCCCAATGTTATACCATTTATTAATTGTTGGATAAAAGTGGACAATTTGCTTTTCACCTCTTTCAAAATCTTTAAAATCATTTACAACAAAAAGGGGAATAATAACATAACGGAAGGGGCTTGCTACCCACAAATGCCCCTTCCAGTTTTTGCTTGCAGTTATTTATGGATTGAGTTTTTGTTTGAATTTCTGAACACCGTTCTTGAGCTCAATAATAACAGCAGATTTTTCAGCATTGTGATATTTGTTTATGCTCACAATTCCTGTAACGCCAACAAAGTTCTTTGTATTTTCGATTGCCGCTTTCAATCTTTCTCTATCCTTTGCTACACTGTCAAACTTCAAGTTAGCTCTTTTGAGAGCATCTGCAATGAAATATCCAAGATCATAACCAAGAGCAGCGAATGCATTTGGTTCTTGCTTGTATTTTGCCTTAAACTTCTTTATAAACTCTTGAACCTTTACATCTGTATCTTGGGAAGAGTAATGAGCAGAGAAAAATACGTTGTTAGCATTATTTTTGCCAGCCTTTTCAACAACTTTTGGATCGTCAAAACCATCTGCACCAAGTATAGGAATACTCATTCCAAGTTCACGAGCCTGTTTAATGATAAGTCCTGCTTCATCATAATAAACAGGGGCAAACAACACATCTGGTTTTTTGTCTCTTATCTTTGTAAGTATACTGCTAAAATCTTGTTCACCCTTGCCAAATGCCTCTTGAGCAATAACTTTTCCGCCGCCTTTTTCAAATGTATTCTTGAAATTTTTCAAAAGACCTTTACTATAATCCGATGTTGCATCATAAATTATAGCTGCTTTTTTAGCTTTTAAAGTTTTCAATGCAAAGTTTGCCATTACATTTCCCTGGAATGAGTCGTTAAAACATGTTCTGAAAACATATGTCTTTGTTTTACCAGTTCTTTCATCAACTGTAACAGTATCATCTGTTGCAGAAGGTGAGATGATTGGAACTTTATACTTTGTTGCAGCAACTGCAGCTGACTTTGTTGCACCTGAAGTTGCCGGTCCTAAAATAGCAAGAACATTTTCTCTTACAGCCAGTTTTGTTGCAACATTTTGAGCTTCGGTCTTGTCAGATTTGTTGTCAATAACTACAAGTTCAATCTTTTTACCTGCAATACCGCCTTTTTGATTGATTTCGTCAATTGCAAGTCTTATACCTTCAAGTTCTTTTTGTCCATATTGAGCAACTGCCTGTGAAAGTTCTAAGTCCACACCTATCTTGATGACATTTTTAGAAGAAGCAAATGATACAGTAAATATTGAAAGCGCGAATATTAATATGAGGATAATTGAAACAACTCTTTTCACTAAAGTTCACTCTCCTTTTGAAAATTTTTGTATGTATTTTGTCTTTATAGTTTATAGTATAAAATATCTTTAGATTGAATACAAGTATTCAGATTGTTTTTCTGCTGCTGTTATAGACATCATCACTTCCACGTTGTAAAATTAATATACTGAAGGAAAACCATAGGGCAGGGAGTGAGTAATATGTACTTTAAGTCGGCAGGTCCTCATAATACTCTAAAGACAGTTGAGCTTGCGATAAAAACTGCTAACGAAAGAAATATTAACCATATTGTGGTGGCTTCGTGCAGTGGAAGTACAGCTAAACTTCTAAAAGATTGTGGGAAAAATGTTGTAGTTGTAACTCATGTAAGTGGTTTTTCTGAACCTGGAAAGATGGAAATAAGCCAGGAAACTATTGAAGAGCTTAAAGCAATGGGGTTTAAGGTCTATACAGGAACACATGTTTTATCAGGTGCGGAAAGAGGAATATCAAGAAAATTTGGCGGAGTATATCCAGTTGAAATCATGGCACACACACTTAGAATGCTCGGGCAAGGCGTAAAGGTTGCAGTGGAGATTTCTGTTATGGCCTTAGATGCAGGATTAATACCATATGGTGAAGATATAATTGCGATTGGTGGAACATCTGAAGGCGCAGACACTGCTGTAATTATAAGACCTTCACATGCAGCTTCTATATTTGAAACAAAGATTAAAGAAATAATTTGCAAACCTTATGAATTTTAAGAAGCCACATAGGGTTGTTAAACAAGAAAAAGAAAAAAGGTTGACATGATAAAAAGAAGAGAAGTATAATAGATTTTAAGAAAATATAATTGCACAAAATAAAAATTTTGTGCAATGAAGGGAATGAGAAAATGAATTTTTCTGATATTCCATCTTATGTTGCAGATTTTTTGAATTATATGATTACAATCAAAAATAAATCTCCAAATACCATCAAAGAATATTATTACGACTTGAGAACCTTTTTAAGATATCTAAAAGCAAAAGATCTGAATATGCTCAGCCAAATCGAAAAGATTGAAGACCTTGAAAATATTGATGTAAGCAATTTTGAAATTGAAAAGCTAAAAGCCTTAACTCTTAGCAATCTGTATGAATATTTTTCTTTTCTTGCTACGCGCTTTAACAATGGTCCATATGCAAGAGCCCGAAAAGTTGCATCAATCAGGAGCTTCTTTAAATACCTTTACAGCAAAGCTAAACTCATTCCCGATAACCCTGCAAAAGATTTAGAATCGCCAAAACTTGGCAAAAGAAACCCTCGTTATCTTACCCTTGATGAAAGCAAAAAGCTACTTTCTGCAATTGATGGTGAAAATAAAGAAAGGGACTTTGCAATAATTACTCTTTTTCTAAACTGCGGCCTTAGACTTTCAGAGCTTGTAAATATAAACCTTTCGGATATAAAAGATGATATGCTTAGGATTGTTGGTAAAGGCAATAAAGAGAGAATAATATACTTAAACAAAGCATGTAAAGAAGCAATTGAAAACTATTTAAAGGTCCGCCCTACAGAAGGCGTAAAAGACAAAGATGCTCTTTTTTTGAGTGAAAGAAAGAAAAGAATCAGCAGAAGAACTGTTCAATACATTGTTGAAAAGTATGTGAAAATGGCAGGTATAAATCAGAAAAAGATCTCTGCCCACAAGCTTCGTCATACAGCAGCAACTCTCATGTACAGGCACGGCAAAGTTGATATAAGGTCTCTTCAGACTATTTTGGGTCATCAAAGTATCTCCACAACAGAGATTTATACTCATGTAAATGACGATGATATTAAAAAAGCATTTGAAAAAAACCCCCTCTCAGGAGAAAACCAAGATATGTTGGACTCCTGACAAGGGGATTTTATTTTGTGCACAAAAGTTTGTATGTCTTTACATCCACAAATTTTAATACTTGCCCAGGATACAATATTGCATTTTCCAATTTATTTACTTTTCGTATAAAAGAGATATAATCGCGAATGTCTACACTTCCATCAACAAAATCCTTTGAAATTGTCCACAGCGAATCTCCCTCTTTTACCTTCACAAATATCCAATTTATATCTTTTTCTTTATCAATGCCCTTCCCTTCTCCAATTGATATCATCAAAACCGTTATAACAAATACCATTAGAAGAAGCAATGCAATTCCAAAACGAAACTTATTTCTTATAACAACCTTTGTTCTCATAAAATATTCATTCTCTCCGATAAAATGTTCTATATAAAGGATATCAAACAAATGTTTAGATGTCAAGAGGTGAACACAAAAAAGGATTTACTACTTTTATTTTCCCAAAATACTGACCAGAATTTAAATCTTCACTCCATATTACCGAACACCCTAAACTTATAGCGCTGCAAAGTATCAAAGCATCCCAAAAAGATATTTTATATCTTTGTGAAATCTTTATAGCTTCTAAAATATCTTCTACTTCAATTGTGGCTATCTTCCATAACTTTAAGTCTGATATGATTTGAAAAGCGCTTTCAAAACTTAAAGGATTTTTAACCTTTTTTGTAACAACAACAAAAAACTCTTGAAGAACTTGAGTGCTCAGAGCACCATTTCTTTCTTTCCAAAGTTTCTCCACAATTTGTTTAGCTACTACGTGCTTTTCACCTGCAGATTTATCATAAGCATAGACCAAAATATTTGTGTCAACAAATTGATAGTTACTTTCTTTCATATAAATCTTCTCTCCTCCACGTGATTGCTCCACCTGTTCCAAGGTCAAATCCTTCTTCTAAAAGTTTAAGATGTTGTAAATAGACTTTTTGATATGACTCTTCTCTATTTACAAGTTCTTCTAACAAGCTTGTGAGCAGCGCAGAAATAGATGTATTCCTTTCAACAGCAATATGTTTTATCTTTTGAATTAGTTCCTTAGGAAGAGACAAAGTAATGTTCTGATATTTACGCATACTATTTCACCTCCACGTAAAATAGTGTATCACATATTTACGTGAGATTCAACAAAGGACTTAGAAGATTTCTGCTCAAGGGTATGAAGGGTGTGAAGCTAAAGTAGAGTTTGATTTGTATTGTCTATAACATAGAAAGGTTAGCGAAGATAATAATAGAGGGTTGGGGCAAAATTGCCAGCCAACCCTCTTGCCTTTTTACTGTATAGTTCAATATTAACATTTAATACCATCAAATGCTTGATTTTGGTTATTGAAAATTATTGTTTTTTGACTATCTTCTCAACCTTTAACAATGAACCTCAAAATCTTATTCAATAGCTGGAACAACAGCATCAAATGATTCATATTTCCCATCCTCAGTAACTGCCTCTCCAGCAAACACCCAGACAGGTTGCAAATATGGCTGTTCTTCAATTGTCCCTGCATCTTCCCAGTAGGCAAGAAAAACTTTATTGATAGTGGCAGACTTAGCCCTTGGATTAATATTGTTTGAAGCTTGCCTTTTTTTAACTTTTTCTAAAGCTTTTTCTGCAGGAACTATTTTAACTTTTTTATATTCCTCAATATCCTTGTATAGTTTGTCGACTTCTATTATCTTGCCATTATCACCTACACTTACCATTATCCTTGAAACTCCATATACTGGTTTCCCATTTATCGATGGATAAAAATATACATCCCAACAATGAATCTTATAATCATTTGTAAGCTTATCTCCCGATGCTTCAGGAACAACTGTACAGTAATTAAATCTCTCATTGTAAAGACCTTCTTTTTTCAAAAATTCAATTGCAATCCTCTTGGAATCTTCATCAGAAGGTATATTTTGTGGTTCGTAATTATTCTTTTCCTTGAAATCAATATAAAGCCATTTTCCTGTCTCTACTTCGTATTCGAAATAACGTCCAGATTCATCATTTATTGTGTATCTTTTGTTTTCTGAGTCATATTTTACATCTCCGCTAATGCCAAATTTCTTTGCAATTGAGTAAAAGTCGACATCCTGTGGCTTTTTAAATCTATATACCATAGCTTCAGTAGGTAAATTATCAAATTTTGCAGTCACTTTATAGTCTATTTGAGGAATTTCCTGTCCGGGCATAGGAATATTGAGTTTTGGTATTTTGTTTGAATTAATATACAAAACAAAACTTATAGCAAAAATAATCAAAATTGTTAAAAAAGACAACAAATAAATTTTAATATTTTTTCGCATTGTCATTTTTTCTCACTCCCTTTTCTTCCAATATTTATGGTATTATTTGACCAGTATGAGGAATTGTTATAGTGTCTATTATTGAATATCCTTGCTTTTAGTTTACATACCACTCATTTTGGGACGGCATCCGTAAAAATTATTAAACAATGAATCATTCTTTGCTAATGTGTAGCCCATAACACGAGCTATACTGTCACCATTTTGCCTTTGTACCTGATACTTCCTTGCTGCGGTAAAAAATGCATCTTTAAAAGATTTTTTACTGTTCACCAAAAGATCACCAAAATAGTTTGCTTCACGACTATCTAAATACATTGTTGATGCAAAACCCATAACTAAAGTTGCACCTTCAAATGTTTTATAAATATTCTCTAACTTTTCTTGGTCACCATCGTTAGTAAGCCAGTTGCATGTATACATTACTACCCATTTCAGCATGTTGTGCCCAAATCGAACTTCATTTGTTTTTGCATTTACTTCGTCATTGTATTCCATTGAACTATTATGCCAAGATTGCCCTGTACTTCTTGCAAAAAAAATGAGCAGCATTCTCTTTAGTAAATTTTAATCCATGTCCTGAATATACTAACAAATCAACATTTGAGGTTAATGTAATATCTTTTAAATGAGATTCATTTGCATCACTGTTAAGTCTAACAAAAGCTGCATTCATAATTGGAGAAAGTTTATTTTTTAGGTTGGTAACATATTCAGCGCCTGCTCTATCACCATATAAGCATGAACCGAATATACTACTATATTTGCTCACACCCAAAACTCCACCTTTTAAATATGTAAACACATATTTTATATGATCACATAAAAACGTTATACTCTATACAAACCTCGCTTTTGGCTTGACTTCTTAAATAATTTTATTGTTCTATCTTAAATTCGTTCCTCGATCCATTATACAAACTTACTATTAGTACTGTGATTATTTTAAATCAACAAAAACTTTTGAAACTAACATTTATTTTGTTACATTATCCTACTTTAAACAATAGTATATTCTTCTCATTTCTTCATTCTATTTGATTTTTAGTGTAATTGATTCTTTATTATCTTATTTAGGGTTTGTTATACTTAAACTATTTTTTCTGTAAACTTATTCTTGGAATTTCTATGCAAATTTTATCTTATACATTTTCACACTGTCAATCCCGTTTATTTCTTTTTTTAGACAATATTTCGCCAATTTTTGAGCTAAAATTATGTTTTTCTTGAAATAGCTTAAAATTGCTTCAATTTTCTTGGGTTTAGAATAAGGCAGAGTTGCTACTATCGTAGGATTTAAGTCCAAAATTAACTTTATATGAACCACAGTTAAAAAAAATAAGGGTGGTTGTTTAGCCCACCCATTTTGCCATAATCTTTTCTTATTTTAAAACCCAAAATACTCTTTTGCATTATAATAACAAATGCCTTGAACTATTTTGCCAAGTGTTTCCAAATCATAAGGATATTCGCCGTTTTCTACCCACTCGCCAATCAAATTGCAAAGAAGTCTTCTAAAGTATTCATGTCTTGCGTAAGACAGAAAGCTTCGAGAATCTGTTACCATTCCAACAAATCGGCTCAAAAGCCCAAGATTTGCAAGGTCTTTCATCTGCTGAAGGTTGCCATCTTTGCTATCGTTGAACCACCAAGCTGCACCGAGCTGCATCTTGCCAGGAACGCTACCATCCTGGAAAGACCCCATGATTGTTGCAAGAACATAGCTATCTTTTGGATTTAAGGAATACAAAATTGTCTTTGGCAGAGAGTTTTCCTTTTCTAATGAATCAAGGAATTTGACAAGTGCAGAGGCTATATGACCATCGTTTATTGAATCATATCCTGTGTCAGGCCCCAAAATATTGAACATTCGTGTGTTGTTGTTTCTCAGAGCATTTATATGAAGCTGCATTGCCCAGCCAAGACTTGAATAAACTTTCCCTAAGAATCCCAATGTATATGTTTTATATTTTGCAACTTCGATATCAGTAAGTTTCTCACCTGCTAAAGCTTTTTTGAAAATATTAGCTACTTCATCAAAAGATGCATCAGCAAAAACCATATCGTCAATAGCATGGTCTGAGATGCGACACCCCACAGAGTGGAAAAACTCTGCTCTTGACTTTAGAGCATCTAAAAACTCATCATAGCTTTCTATCTTTTTTCCATATACCTCTGCAAGCTTTTTTACCCACGGGATGAAGGTTTCTCTTTCGATGTTCACACCCTTGTCAGGTCTGAAAGTAGGATAAACTTTGACATTGAAGTCTTTATCTTCTTTCAGTTTTAAATGATACTCAAGTGTATCAACAGGGTCGTCTGTTGTGCAGATTACTTCTACATTGGACTTTAAAATTATATCTCTTGCACCAAGCTCTTTGAGAACTTTGTTTGTCTTTTCCCAAATGATAGGTGCAGATCTTTCATTCAATACATCATCTATTCCAAAGTATCTTTTGAGTTCTAAATGTGTCCAATGATAAATTGGGTTTCCTATTGCCATCGGAATGGTCTTTGCCCATGCCAAGAACTTTTCATAGTCATCTGCATCTCCTGTTATATACTTTTCTTCGATTCCGTTTGTTCTCATAAGCCTCCACTTGTAATGGTCTCCTCCAAGCCAAACCTCTGTTATGTTTTTAAACGTCTTATTTTCATAAATTTCCTTTGGGTTTAAATGACAGTGGAAATCTACAATTGGCATATCCTTTGCATATTTTTCGTAAAGCACTTTAGCAGTCTTGTTATTCAAGAGAAAATCCTCATCCATAAATCTTTTCATCTTTCCAAACCTCCTTGAAACTTGTTTCAACACAATTTCTAAAAGATTCAAACAAAATTCACAACAGAATCTGTTTGAATATATTATAAAATGAAAAGAGGGAAAGTTCAACACTTTCCCTCTATCTTAATTCCATTGTGAATCCAAAGCTTATCTTTGGACTTTTGTGGATTTATTTCTTTTTCAAATTAAAGAATGCGTTCATTCCAGGATATACGGCAATGCTGCCAAGCTCCTCTTCAATTCTCAACAGCTGATTGTATTTTGCTACTCTGTCTGTTCTTGACGGCGCACCTGTCTTAATCTGACCAGCATTTACCGCAACAACAAGGTCAGCAATCGTTGTATCTTCTGTCTCACCAGACCTGTGGGATACAACCGCAGTGTAACCTGCCCTGTTTGCCATCTCAATTGCTTCTAAAGTTTCTGTAAGTGTTCCTATCTGGTTGAGCTTAATTAATATTGAGTTTGCGACACCAAGCTTAATTCCCTTTGCAAGCCTCTTTGTATTTGTAACAAACAAATCATCACCAACAAGCTGAATTTTGTTGCCAAGTGCTTCAGTGAGCATCTTCCAGCCTTCCCAGTCCTCTTCTGCAACACCATCTTCAATAGAAACAATAGGATATTTCTCAACAAGCTTTACCCAGAACTCTACCATTTCTTCTTTTGTTCTAACTTTTCCTTCTCTTTCGAAATGATACTTTCCGTCCTCTTCGTTGTAGAGCTCTGATGTTGCAGGGTCAAGCGCAATTGCAATGTCCTTCCCAGGAGTATAACCAGCCTTTTCAATTGCCTCAACAATCACTTCCAATGGCTCTTCGTTAGACTTCAAGTTTGGTGCAAATCCACCCTCATCACCAACTGTTGTGTTGTATCCTCTTGCTTTGAGCACATTTCTCAAGTGATGGAACGTCTCAGCACACATTCTGAGCGCTTCACTAAAAGACTTTGCACCAACAGGCATAATCATAAACTCTTGCAAGTCAACCGAGTTGTCAGCGTGCTTACCACCGTTTAAGATGTTCATCATTGGAACAGGCAAATATTTTGCATTGACACCACCAATGTATTGATACAGTGGAAGGCCAAGTGCGTTTGCTGCTGCCTTTGCAACTGCCAAAGATACACCCAAAATTGCGTTTGCCCCAAGCTTGCTCTTGTTCTCTGTTCCATCAAGCTCAATCATAAGTTTATCAATCTCAACTTGGTTAAGAGCATTCATTCCAATAATCTCTGGTGCAATAACTTCATTAACATTCTCAACTGCCTTGAGAACACCTTTACCCATATATCTCTTTTTATCACCATCTCTTAGCTCAACAGCCTCAAATATACCAGTTGACGCACCTGATGGAACAGCGGCTCTACCTACAAATTCATCATTTACAACAACTTCTACCTCAACAGTTGGGTTCCCTCTTGAATCAAGAATTTCTCTTGCTTTTACAGCTGTAATAGAAAGGTCAACCTTCATTTGTTTATTCCTCCTTCTAAACATTTTTTGGCAGTATCTATATGATTTTATTTAATAATAAGCGAACTTCCTTTCATCTCTGAAGGCTTTTCTAACCCTAAGATGTCTAAGATTGTCGGAGCAATGTCTGCTAAAATTCCGTCGTCTCTTAATTTAACATTGCCATACCCAACAAGATACAAAGGCACCTTATTTGTTGTATGAGCTGTATGAGGCTCGCCTGTCTCATAATCAATCATCTGCTCGCAGTTGCCATGGTCAGCAGTTATTATTGCAACGCCGCCCTTTTGCAACACTTTCTCCACAACTTTTCCTATGCAGCTATCTACAGCCTCAACAGCCTTTATAGCAGCCTCTAAAATGCCTGTGTGCCCTACCATGTCACCATTTGCATAGTTGCAGATTATTACATCATATTCATCTTTTTCTATCCTCTCAAGCAAAGCTTCCGTTACCTCATATGCGCTCATCTCAGGCTTAAGATCATATGTTGCCACCTTTGGTGATGGTACTAAAACCCTGTCTTCTCCGACATTTGGTACTTCCACACCGCCGTTGAAGAAGAAGGTGACATGAGCGTACTTTTCTGTCTCAGCAATTCGAAGTTGTTTTAACCCTAACTTGCTAAGGTATTCTCCTAAAGTGTTTGTTAAGTTCTCTGGTTTGAAAGCAACATGACAGTTTTTTATAGTCACATCATACTGGGTCATGCATACAAAGAACACTTCAAAATATCCCTTTTTCCTTTCAAACCCATCAAACTCAACATCACAAAATGCTCTTGTGATTTGTCTTGCTCTATCGGGTCTAAAGTTAAAGAAAATAATACTGTCATGTTCATTTATTGTTGCAACTGGTTTGCCATTTTCAAGTACAACAGTCGGAATTACAAACTCATCCGTGTTGCCTTTTTCATACGACTTTTCAACTGCCTCTAATCCTGAGCTTGCATATTCGCCTTCACCAAACACCATTGCATTATAAGCCTTTTCTACTCTTTCCCACCTTTTGTCTCTGTCCATTGCATAGTATCTGCCCATTACTGTTGCAATCTTGCCACAACCAATTTCTTTCATCTTCTGTTCAAGTTCTTCTATATAACCCTTTGCGCTTGAAGGTGGAACGTCTCTTCCATCCAAAAAACAGTGAACATAAACCTTTTCAAGATTATGCTTTTTTGCGAGCTCCAAAAGAGCATAAAGGTGAGTGTTGTGACTATGCACACCACCATCTGATAAAAGCCCCATCAGATGAAGAGAAGAGTTATATTTTTTACAATTTTCTATTGCCATTAAAAACTCTTCTTTTTCAAAAAAATCACCATCTTTAATTGACTTTGTTATTCTTGTAAACTCCTGATACACAATTCTCCCAGCACCCAAATTAAGATGACCTACCTCAGAATTCCCCATCTGACCTTCAGGAAGACCAACGTCCATGCCACTGCTACCAATCAAAGTATATGGGTAATTCTTTTCGTAATAGTCAAGGTTGGGGGTCTTACCCAAAGCAACAGCATTCCCCTCTTGCTTTGGGTTGTAACCCCAACCATCCATGATGATAAGAACAACAGGTTTTTTCATCATCTTATTCCCCTTTACTTGCCATAATTAGTAGTGTAATATCTTTGCAAATTCCTGAGCATTAAGGCTTGCACCGCCAACTAAGCCTCCATCAATCTCTGGCATATTGAAAATGTCTGCTGAATTTGCAGAGTTTACACTTCCGCCATACTGAATTCTAACCTTTTGCGCAGTATCTTCATCGTAAATCTCTGCAATTACATTTCTGATAACCCCAATTACTCTATTTGCCTCTTCAGGTGTTGCATTCTTACCTGTACCTATTGCCCAGATAGGCTCATATGCAATGACAACCTTTTCAACATCTTCTTTTGAGACACCATTTAGTGCAATCTTGACCTGAAGCCTTACAAGCTCATCTGTAATACCATATTCTCTTTGCTTAAGTGTCTCACCAACACATACAATAGGCTTGATACCGAACTTGAGCGCTGCTAACACTTTCTTGTTCACAATCTCATCAGTTTCACCAAAGTACTGCCTTCTTTCAGAGTGACCAATTACCACATACTCAACTCCAACTTCCTTTAACATTGGACCTGAGATCTCACCTGTATATGCACCTTTTTCTTCATAGAACATGTTTTGTGTTCCAAGTTTTATATTTGTTCCTTCTATTGCTTCTTTGACATAAGGAACAAGAATTGATGGAGCACAGATAACTACTTCTGCCTGAACATCATCAATATATTTTTTCAGCTCTTCAACAAACTCTTTCGCCTCAATAGGAGTCTTGTTCATCTTCCAGTTTGCTGCGATTATCTTTTTTCTTGGATTTTTATCAAGAAGACATGCAATACCTGGTAAAACTTTGCCTTCCAAGAACTCTAATGAAGCACCGCCACCTGTTGAAATATGTGTCATCTTATCAGCAAACCCCAGTTTTTCAACAGCAGCCGCAGAGTCGCCACCACCGATAATTGCAATTGCGCCATTTTCTTCAACAGCCTCAGCAACAGCTCTTGCGATAGCTTCTGTTCCCTTTGCAAAGTTTGGAAATTCAAATACACCCATTGGTCCGTTCCAAACAATGGTCTTTGCCTTCTTTATCTCTTTTGAGAAAAGCTCAATTGTGGTATTCCCTATGTCCATACCCATCATATCGTCTGGCATTGCATCTGATGGTACGTACATAAACTCTGTATCATTTTTAAACTCTTTTGCTACTATGCTTCCAACAGGCAGCAGAAGGTTTACTCCTTTTTCCTCTGCCTTTTTCATTATCTCTCTTGCAACATCAAGCTTATCATCTTCGCATTTTGACTTCCCGATTTTATATCCTTTTGCCTTCAAGAAGGTATAAGCCATTGCACCGCCAATTAAGAGACTATCAACCTTTTCAAGAAGATTTGTAATAACCCCAATCTTATCAGAAACTTTTGCGCCACCCAAGATTGCAACAAAAGGTCTTTGCGGATTTGCAAGAGCATTGCCAAGCATTTCTATCTCTTTTTCCATCAAAAATCCAGCAACTGCAGGCAAGAACTCTGCAACACCTGCTGTTGATGCATGTGCTCTGTGAGCTGTACCAAATGCGTCATTGACATAAATGTCTGCAAGCGAGGCTAAAGCCTTTGCAAATTCTCTATCATTTTCTTCTTCCTCTTTGTGGAATCTGACATTTTCAAGAAGAACTACATCTCTTTCTTTCATCTGCTCAACACACTTTTTTGCATCATCGCCTATAACGTCTTTTGCAAGAACAACTTCCTTGCCGAGAAGCTCAGAAAGTCTTTTTGCAACAGGAGCCATCGAGTATTTCGGGTCAAATTTGCCCTTCGGTCTTCCCAAATGGGATACCAATATTACCTTTGCGTTGTGGTCAATGAGATACTTTATTGTAGGAAGAGCTTCTCTTATTCTTCTATCATCAGTGATATTGCCATTTTCATCTTGAGGAACATTAAAGTCAACCCTCACAAGAACCCTTTTACCGCTTACATCTATATCTCTTATGGTCTTTTTGTTGAGCTTAGGCATTGTTCCAATCACCCCAAAATATATTTTTCAAATCAAGACTGGTCCGGAAGATATTTGCTGTCATACAATCTTTCCCGGACCAGTCTTAATAACTATTTTTTAATTTAAAATTACAGTCCCTTGTTTACAATATAGTTCAAAAGGTCTGCAACTCTGTTGGAATAACCCCACTCGTTGTCGTACCATGCAACAACCTTTACAAGCGTATCTTCGATAACCATTGTTGAGAGAGCATCAACTATTGAAGACCTTGGATCGCCTTTGTAGTCAACAGAAACAAGCGGTTCTTCGCTGTATCCCAAAATACCCTTTAATTCGCCTTCTGCAGCAGCTTTCAAAACGCTGTTTACTTCTTCTTTTGTTGTTGGCTTTTCAACCTCAAACACAACGTCTGTAACAGAAACAGTTGGTGTTGGAACTCTGAGTGCAAAACCATTGAGTTTTCCTTTGAGATGTGGAAGAACAAGCGCTACTGCCTTTGCCGCACCGGTTGTTGTTGGAATAATAGAAAGCGCTGCTGCTCTTGCTCTCCTTAAATCCTTGTGTGGGAGATCCAAAATCTGTTGGTCATTTGTATATGAGTGAACTGTTGTCATAAGACCTCTTTTTACCTTGAAATGCTTGTCAATAACCTTTGTAACTGGTGCTAAACAGTTTGTTGTACAGGACGCATTTGAAATTACATGGTGCTTAGCAGGGTCGTACATCTCCTCATTTACACCCATAACAATTGTGATGTCTTCATCTGTTGCCGGAGCTGTGATGATTACCTTCTTTGCACCTGCTTGAATGTGCTTTTCAGCATCCTGTTTCTTTGTAAATCTACCTGTTGACTCAATTACAACCTCAACACCCAAATCTTTCCATGGCAAGTTTGCTGGATCTTTTTCAGCTAATACCTTTATCTCTTTGCCATTGACAATTATTGATGTGTCTGTATAGTCCACTGTGCCATTGAAGATACCATAACAGGAGTCATACTTTAAAAGATGTGCTAATGTCTTTGGATCTGTCAGGTCGTTTACCGCAACAACCTCAAACTCATTTGGATATTTTGCCAAAATTGCTTTGAAAGCATTTCTACCAATTCTTCCAAAACCATTAATACCAATCTTAACAGCCATCTCTACCTACCATCCCTTCGTTATTTTTTTATTTTTACACTGCAAAAGCTGCCTGCTCTTGCAGTGTTTTTGCCTCTTACCTTTTACTTTTCTAAACTTATAATTCTTTTAGCTATTCCTTCGTCTATAACAAATACGGTATTGTTTTTTATCTCTCCAAGCGATAAAATCGCCTCTGCTTTGTGTGAACCTCCTGCAACTCCTATCATATATTTAATGTTTTTTATTTTTTCAAGTTTTATACCTATTGTAGTGGTCGAATACACAATCCTGCCAGCTTTGTCAAAATAATACCCAAATATTTCACCAATTGCTCCAACCTTTTTGAGTTTTTCTATCATATCTTGGCTCAATTTCCTTCTCTTTGCCATTTCAATTGCATTTCCTATTCCAAATACAAGCATATCTGCGTTGTTAATATCGTTTAGAACCTCTTGAACCTCTTCTTTTTTAATCAAAAGATTGTAAACCTCTTCATCCATTGTATCAGGTAGATGAAGAAGCTTATAACTACCATTTATCTTTTTCGCTAAGTTTGCCGCAAGTGTATTTGCCTGTTTTTCAACTTCCTGACCTATCCCGCCTCTTGCTGGAACAACCAATATGTCTTTAAAAGAACATGTTGGAAAACTATCAACAACTTCTTTTACAGTTTGCCCACCTGTTACAGCAATTATCTTTACATCTTCTATCAATGTAAGAATGACCTTACTTGCCAAAATTCCAATTTCTTTTAGCACATAAGGGTTTAAATCAGCATCTCCCGGGACAACATATACATCCTTTGCTTTTAAAATCTCTTTTACCTTTGCCTTTATATCTTCTAATCCCTTTATATCATATACTATGTTAGAAAGTTTTTCAAGAATCTCTTTGCCTTCATTTGTTAAAAACGTTCCGTTTTCAGTTACATTTATGAGTCCTAAATTTCTCAATATGTCTATTTCATTTCTAACAATCCTTTCAGTGAGGCTGAGCTTTTCTGCAAGAACTCTTCGACCAATTGGTTGATAATAACTAATATTTTTGAGAATCTCATATCTTCTTTCAATAATTTCAACAATTTCAGGAGCAATTTTCTTTATAGATTCAAAATAACTTTCCATAACTCTCTCATTCTCCAGCGGGACAAATTTATCCACATATCTTGCTTTTTGGTCCCAATAATATTATACCATTTTTTTATTTCCATTCAAGTGTATACATACAAAAAAAGCAGAGGAAGACATTTTTTTGCCTTCCTCTGCTCCTCTTCACAATAGTCTTATTTATCAATAAATGCCTTCATCTTTGATTTTACTTGAGCCTGAGCTGCAGCAAGTCTTGCAATTGGTACTCTGAACGGTGAACATGATACATAGTCAAGCCCTGCGTTGTGGCAGAACTCTATGCTGGATGGATCGCCGCCATGCTCACCACAGATACCAAGTTTGATGTCTGGTCTTGTTGCTCTTCCAAGTTCTGCAGCCATCTTAATGAGTTTGCCAACACCTTTTTCGTCAAGTCTTGCAAATGGATCTGTTTCGAATATTTTCTTTTCAAAGTAGTCATTTAAGAACTTACCAATGTCGTCTCTGGAAAAACCATATGTCATCTGTGTCAAGTCGTTTGTACCGAATGAGAAGAACTCAGCTTCTTTTGCAATCTCATCAGCAGTAAGTGCAGCACGTGGTACCTCAATCATTGTCCCAACTTTGTATTCAATCTTAACACCTTTTTCTTCCATAACTTTTTCAGCTGTCTTTACAATGATGTCTTTAATATATTTGAGCTCTTTTAACTCACCAACAAGAGGAACCATTATCTCAGGAACAACATCAATACCTTCATTCTTTACATTGATTGCTGCCTCGATAATAGCCCTTGTCTGCATCTCAGCAATCTCAGGATATGTTACAGCCAAACGGCAACCTCTGTGTCCAAGCATCGGGTTGAGCTCGTGCAAACTCTGAACAATTGCCTTGAGTTCTTCAAAGGTGATGCCCATCTGTGCTGCAAGTTCTCTTATAGCATCATCTTCTTTTGGCAAGAATTCATGGAGTGGTGGGTCTAAAAGTCTTATTGTAACAGGGTAACCTTTCATTTCTCTGAACAGTGCTTCAAAGTCTCCTCTTTGCATTGGTAGGAGCTTCTCAAGAGCTTTTCTTCTCTGCTCTTCTGTTCTTGCAACAATCATCTCTCTCATTGCAGGAATTCTATCTTCTTCAAAGAACATGTGCTCTGTTCTGCAAAGACCAATACCCTCTGCACCAAACTTCCTTGCCTGTGCAGCATCTCTTGGTGTATCTGCGTTTGCTCTAACTTTAAGTCTTCTTATCTCATCAGCCCATTGCATAAATGTTGCAAAATAACCTGTGAGCTCTGGCTCTTTTGTTGGAAGCTCTCCAGCATATACGTATCCTGTTGAACCGTCAAGTGAAATCCAATCCCCTTCACGATAAACTTTTCCATCAGGTGTCGTGAAATATTTCTCTTCTTCGTTTATAGTAATGTCGCCACATCCTGCAACACAGCATTTACCCATACCTCTTGCAACAACTGCAGCGTGTGATGTCATACCGCCTCTTGATGTCAAAATACCCTGAGCTGCAACCATACCTTCAATGTCCTCTGGAGATGTTTCTGTTCTAACAAGAATAACCTTCTTTTCTCCTCTTTCAACAGCAGCTTTTGCTTCTTCAGCTGTGAAATAAATCTTACCTGTTGCAGCACCAGGTGATGCAGGAAGACCCTTTGCAATTGGTTTTGCAGCTTTGAGTGCATCTGGCTCAAATGTTGGGTGAAGTAGTGTATCAAGCTGTTTGGGGTCAACTTTTAACATTGCTTCTTCTTTTGTAATAAGACCTTCTTCCACCATATCAACTGCAATCTTAAGCGCTGCCTGTGCAGTTCTCTTACCATTTCTTGTCTGAAGCATATAGAGTTTGCCTCTTTCAATTGTAAACTCCATATCCTGCATGTCTTTGTAATATGTTTCAAGTTTCTTTGCAATGTCAGCAAGCTGCTGGTAAACCTCTGGCATTGTCTCTTTCAAAGCAGAGATTGGCTGTGGTGTTCTGATACCTGCAACAACGTCTTCACCCTGTGCGTTCATCAAGAACTCGCCATAAAGCTCTTTTTCACCTGTTGCAGGATTTCTTGTAAATGCAACGCCTGTACCAGAGTCGTTGCCCATGTTACCATATGCCATCATCTGAACGTTTACAGCTGTTCCCCAATCGTGTGGGATCTCGTTAAGTCTTCTGTATACAATAGCTCTTGGGTTGTTCCAGGACCTGAAAACTGCTTTTACCGCTTCTAAGAGTTGAACTTTAGGGTCTTGCGGGAAATCTTCACCTTTTTCAGCTTTGTAAAGCTCTTTGTACTTTACAACAACCTCTTTTAAATGCTCAGCTGTCAAGTCTGTGTCGTATTTTGCACCATACTTTTCTTTGACTTCATCAAGTATCTTTTCAAACTTGTTCTTTTCAATGCCCATAACAACGTCAGAGAACATCTGAATGAATCTTCTGTATGAGTCGTATGCGAACCTCTCATTGTTTGTAAGTTTTGCTAACCCTTCAACAACTTCATCATTGATACCAAGGTTGAGGATTGTATCCATCATACCTGGCATTGAAACTCTTGCACCGCTTCGAACAGAGACAAGAAGTGGGTTGCTTGGATCACCGAATTTCTTGCCTGTGATCTTCTCAAGTTCAGCAAGTTTTTCAAAGATCTCTTCTACAATCTCATCTGCTATCTTTTCGCCTTCTTCATAGTATCTTGTACAAGCTTCTGTTGTGACAGTAAATCCAGGAGGAACAGGAAGTCCAAGATTTGTCATCTCAGCAAGATTCGCACCTTTTCCACCAAGAAGCTCTCTCATGTCTTTGTTACCTTCATAGAACATGTAGACGTATTTCTTTTTGCTCAATTAAAATCCCTCCTATGTGAAATTTATTAGGGAAAATATATAAAGGGGAAACTTGGCATGTTACAACATAAAATATTATAGCATATTTTTGCAGTTTGAGAATATATTTTGTTTAAAACTTTACCTCAATTCTTTCTTCAAGGTAAGGAATTATTTCTTTTATATGCACCCTCACTTGCTCCATGGTGTCTCTATCTCTTATCGTAACAGTTTCATCTTCTAAAGTCTGATAATCCACCGTGATCCCGAACGGTGTTCCTATCTCATCTTGGCGTCTGTATCTTTTACCTATGCTACCACTCTCATCGTATTGAACAATCCACTTGTATTTAAGCTCATTGTAAATTTCCCTTGCTTTTTTTACAAGCTCTTCTTTTTTCATAAGCGGGAACACAGCAGCTTTTACAGGCGCAATCGCAGGATGAAGGTGAAGTACCACTCTAAAGTCATCTTTATCAATCTGCTGGTATTCATATGCATCAATTAAAAATGCAAGTAAAGACCTGTCCACGCCCGCAGATGGCTCAATTACATATGGAATATACCTTTGTTTTGTCTCATCGTCAAAGTATGTTAAATTTTCGCCACTGTATTTTTGATGCTGTGTCAGGTCAAAATCGGTCCTGTTCGCAATACCTTCAAGTTCAGACCATCCCATCGGGAATAAATATTCAATGTCCACACATGCTTTTGCATAGTGTGCAAGCTCGTCCTTGCCGTGTTCACGAACTCTCAAGTTTTCCTTTCTTATTCCCAGCTTGTAATACCAGTTTATCCTTTGCTCAATCCAGTGTTTGTGCCAGTACTCATCAGTCCCTGGCTTTACAAAATACTCTATTTCCATCTGTTCAAACTCTCTTGTCCTGAAAATAAAGTTACCAGGCGTGATTTCATTTCTGAACGACTTACCAATCTGAGCAATCCCAAAAGGAAGTTTTTTTCTCATGGTCTGCTGTACGTTTACAAAGTTTACAAAAATACCTTGTGCTGTTTCAGGTCTCAAATACACTACTGCCGACTCGTCCTCCACAGGGCCCATAAATGTTTTGAACATAAGGTTGAACATCCTTGCCTCCGTAAGTTCACCGCCGCATTCAGGACACTTATACTCTTGTAACTGGTCTACTCTCCATCTTTTTTTGCACACCTTGCAGTCAGCCATAGGGTCGGCAAAATTACTCAAGTGTCCGCTTGCTTCCCACACCTTTGGGTTCATCAAGATGCTCGAGTCAAGCCCCACAACATCGTCTCTGAGCTGGACGTTTGCTTTCCACCACAGTCTTTTTATGTTATTTTTCATCTCTACACCAAGAGGACCATAGTCCCAGCAGCTATTGAGTCCACCGTATATCTCGCTTGATTGGAATATAAATCCACGACGTTTGCAAAGGGCAACTATTTCATCCATTGTCACCATATTGCTCTTACCACCTTCAAATTTATTATTTTTATCACGAGTCGAATTTATTTTATTGTATAAACCTAAAAAAATCAAGAATTTTGATATCTTTTTGCAGCACCATTTTAATATATGGTAGCGTTATGGTCTTTATCTTGTTATTCAAAGACCTGTCAAGCGAAATCTTGTTGAGCTTTTTTAAGTTGGTTGCTGCAATAACCAAAATACTCTTTACAACTTCAATCTCAATTTCTATATCGTTCTCTTCTTTGCACTTTTCGCAAGTAAGACCACTATTTTCGAAAGAAAAGAAAGCTCTTGTAATGTCCTTTCTCTGACACTTTACACACTGGGTAAACTGAGGGAAAAAGCCTGTATATACTAAAATTTTTATTTCAAATATCCTGCTGACCACTTCAGGGTCTTTTCCTTTTTTCAGAAGATAAAGAGAGTTTAAAAGAAGCCTTAAAACATCCTCATTTTTTTGTTCAAATTCCAAGAAAGTGTCAACAAGTTCAATAAGATATCCCGAATAAATTGCAAGATTTACATCTTGAGACAGTTCAAAAAATGATTCAATCACAGATGCTGAAGAAATTGAGTATATATCTTTTGTTCTTCTTATAACAAACTCACAGAACATGAGCGGCTGAGATACAGCAGAAAGTACACTCAATAGCCTTCTACAATTTTTCGATAAAACTTGAATTTTGCCAAAGTCGCTTGTGAGCACAGTCAAAATCTTACTCGACTCTTCAAAGTTTGTCTCTTTTAGCACAATTCCTTTAGTTTTAATTAATTTCATCTATTCCTCAGACCTCTTTAAGGTTATAACCGAGCATTTTCATGGCAGAGATGTCATCTCTCCAGTTTTTCTTAACTTTTACCCAAAGCTGAAGATTTACTTTTATTCCGAATATCATCTCAAGCTCTTCCCGTGCTTGCATTCCAATTTTCTTAAGCATCTGACCGCCTTTACCAATAATTATTGCTTTGTGCGAATCTTTTTCACAATAGATGGTGGCTTCAATATCCAGTATATCCTTGTTTTCTCTTTCTGCAAACCTCTCAATCGCAATTCCAACGCCGTGCGGTACTTCTTCAGAAAGATTGAGCAAAATCTTTTCTCTTATAATCTCTGCTACAATGAAGCTTTCTCTCACATCAGTTGTCATATCGTCAAGATAATACTTTGGCCCTTCTGGAAGCAGTTCCTTTATTTTGCTAAGAAGCAGGTCGCAATTGTACCCGTTAATTGCAGCTATGTCAACTATAGATTCAAAATTCAGTTTTGTGGAGAAAATGCTTTTCAGTATCTCCATATTCTCTTTTGAAGCAAGGTCAGATTTGTTCAAAACCAGAATCTTGGGAGTTTCCACTTCCTTTAACTTTTCTATTATTGCTTCATCCCATGGTCCAATTCCATTGTCGATTGCTTCTACAATATACAAAATCAAATCTACTTCTTTTAAAGTCTTCTCAGACACCTTTACCATATACTCACCCAGCTTGTTCTTTGGAGGATGAACACCTGGTGTGTCGATGAATATAATCTGAGCATCTTCTAATGTGAGGATACCTTTTATACTGTTTCTGGTTGTCTGTGGTTTGGGAGAAATAATAGAGATCTTTTTACCAACAAGGTAGTTCATAAGAGTAGATTTACCAACATTAGGACGACCAATTAACGCAACAAATCCGGATTTGAATGCCATAGAGCATATCACCTCTATTGTTTTGTGATATAATTGTTTTAAAAATGATAGCGAGCGATACCCTCAATAAATTATCATATCATATGTTAAAAAATTTTAACAGGAAGGATGAAAAAACACTATGAAGCTAATATACGTGGTCAAAAAAGAAGATTTGAACATGACATATAAACAGATATTGCAAAAAAGACTCTTTTTTTCTTCAACGCTGATGAGCAGGTTAAAGGCACATGGTCAAATAAGATTTATTCCTCCAATCTATTCTATCCATCAATATCCACAAGAAAATGCTGTAATTGAAGTTGATTTGATATCTTACAAATCAAACATAGTTCCTGTTGAAGGAAGCATAGACATATTGTATGAGGACAACTTCTTTTTATTTGTAAACAAACCTTCCGGTCTACCTTCACATCCATCTAAAGGACATTATTTTGATACCATCGCAAACTATGTTGAATATTATTTAAATTCTAAGAACCTCACTTCACACATAATAAACAGGTTAGATAAAGAGACCTCAGGGATAGTTGTATTTGCTAAAAACTCTTACTTTCACAGCATCGTTTCATACGAGTTTGAAAAAAGACGAGTTGATAAGACATATATTGCAATTGTTCACGGAAGACTCACAAAAAAAAGTGGGCTTATTGAAAAACCCATTAAACGCTCAGATGATGGTATCAAAAGAGAAATTCATCAAGATGGCAGTTTTGCTTCCACCTACTATGAAGTTATTGATACTTTTGAAAACTTCTCAGTGTTAAAGTTAAAACCAATTACGGGCAGAACACATCAGCTAAGAGTTCACTTATCATCAATTGGTCATCCGATTGTAGGGGACTACATTTACGGCGAAGAAAAAACACAAAATACCCCTTTACTTCTTCACGCTTATTCGATAAGATTTAATTTCAAACTAATTAATAATAAAGTCTATGATATTACTTCTCCACTACCACATTATTTTCACGAGTTTGCTGGAAGACACCTTGAGTTTTAAGGTTTAAAACAAACTTTTCTATTCTGTCCAAAGCTTGTTTTATGGTTTCAATCGAATAGGCATACGAACATCTTATAAATCCTTCTCCTGACCTCCCAAATGCAGTGCCTGGCACAACTGCTACTTTCTGTTCGTACAAAAGCCTCTCTGCAAACTCCTCTGAGGAAAGGCCGGTGGACTTTATGGATGGAAAAACATAAAACGCTCCTTTTGGCTCAAAACATTCAAGCCCCATCTTATTAAATCTGCTTACCATATAGCGTCTTCTTCTATTGTATTCATCTCTCATCTTTTCAACTTCTAAAAGCCCATTTCTTAGCGCTTCAATAGCCGCATACTGTGAAAAAGTAGGAGCACTCATTATGATGTACTGATGCACCTTTGCCATTGCTTTGATAAAAACCTCATTTGCAGCAATAAACCCGAGTCTCCAACCTGTCATAGCAAATGCTTTTGAAAAACCGTTTATAACAATGGTCTTTTCTTTCATTTCAGAGAAGTTGGCAATTGAAACATGATTTCCTTCATATGTAAGCTCAGCATATATTTCGTCGGAAATTACTATGATTTCTTTGTCTTTCAATATATCAACAATCTCTTTTAAATCATCTTTTGTCATAATAGCACCTGTTGGATTGTTGGGATAAGATAAAATAATAGCCTTAGTTCTGGAAGATATTTTGGGCAAAATATCCTCTGCTCTAAGTTTAAAGTCGTTTTCCGGTCTTGTTTCAATCTCTACCGGTACACCACCTGCAAAAATTACACATGGTTTGTAAGAAACAAAACAGGGTTCAGGAATCAAAACCTCATCACCAGGATTTACTATGCTTCTTAAAGCAATATCGATTGCTTCGCTCGCCCCAACAGTTACCAAAATCTGCTCCCTGTAATTTGGATAGTCCAGGTCGAATCTATCTTTCAAATACCTGCTAATCTCTTTTCTCAGCTCCAAAAGTCCGAAGTTTGATGTATAGTGGGTGTGCCCTTCTTCAATAGAATATATTCCCATCTCGCGAATGTTCCATGGAGTGACAAAGTCAGGTTCACCAACTCCAAGCGAAAGAGCATCTTTCATCTCAGATACAATATCAAAAAATTTCCTAATACCTGAGGGTGGAACGCTTTGAACGCTCTTTGAAATGTACTTTTCTAAATTACTCACGGTGTTATAACCTCCCTGTCGTCCTTTTCGCCATCTTCAAGTATTACTCCTGCATCTTTGTACTTTTTCATTATAAAGTGGGTTGCTGTTGAAAGGACATATTCAAGCGGTGCAAGTTTAGAGCCAACAAACTGAGCAATATCTTTCATGCTCTTGCCCTCTACAACAACGTGCAGGTCATAATCTCCCGAAAGCAAATATACAGCTTTTACTTCAGGAAACTTGTAAATTCTTTTAGCAATGGCGTCATAACCAAACCCTCGCTGGGGAGTTACTTTCACCTCAACAATTGCTTCAACCACTTCCTTTTCTGTTCGTTCCCAGTTCACAATTGTGTGATATTTTACAATAACCTTATCTTGTTCAAGCTTTTTAATGGTTTTTTCGATATTTTCTTTGTTTTCACCCAGCATTATTGCAATCTCTTCGGCAGAGAGTTTGGGATTTTGTTCTAAAATCTCTAAAACCTTCACTTCTATGTTCATTCTTCTTCCTCCTTTGCAAGATGTTTTAAAAATTCAATCAAAAAGCCTTTCTTCCTCATACTTTCAATTACCTCATGGTTTATAACAATTCCTGCAGGTAGTACCAACTCATCGTCTACATAAAAGTCTCTTTGGAGTTTTTTAGCGGGCAAACTTCCATCATCGCCCAAAAACTTTTCTATCTCATCAACCAAAGTGCAGAGTCTTTTTAAGATTTCTTCTTTGTATTTTTCAAGATATTGAATATGCTGAATTATACTTTCTTTAATCTTTTCAAGCTCATCTAAAGTTTTTGAATATTCTATCTGAACTTCTTGTGCTTTTTTTGAATAGTATTCTTCCCATTCGCTTACAAAAAAATCCTCAATGAAAGCTTTATAATATTCGATATCCTTGATATGTAAATTAGTCAAATTCTTTTTGAGCTTCTCTATCTCCTTTGCAAGTCTTTCGTTTTCTAAAGTCAAAAGGTCTCTTTCTCTATCAAGCTTAGAAATCAAATTTCCAAAACTCTGTGTAAGATTTTCAATATAACTTCTCACTTGAGGCTTAGAAAAACCAAAAAAAGAGGTTGGAAGAATCATTCATGTTCCCCCTCTTTTATATTTGCAATTATTACATCCTCACCTATCACAACAATATCATCCCATGAAATTACTTCTGTCTCCCACCTAAACCCCCGTTTCTTTTTAAGTTCAATGCTCAGTATATTTCCCTCATCGTCAATTACCAACTCCAACGACTCAGAACTTCCTACAATTCTGCCTGACTGCTGAGATACAACAGGTTTTGAATTTTTTATTTCGCTCAAAAGCATACTTTTACCCACCTACCTTTTCTACACACCACTTGAACCAAATCCTCTGTCTGCTCTGGACGTTGTTGATAGCTCTTCTGTCTCTTCAATCTTTTCTATCCTTTCAAACTTTGATATTACCATCTGGGCTATCCTATCTCCTCTCTTTACTACAAAAGGTTCCTTGCCAAGGTTAATCAATATTATTCCTATCTCCCCCCTATAATCACTATCAATTGTTCCAGGAGAATTTAAAACAGTAATGCCATGTTTTAAAGCAAGGCCACTGCGAGGTCGTACCTGTGCTTCATATCCTTCCGGAAGTTCAATGTAAAGACCTGTTCGGATGAGCTTTATCTCACCAGGGTTTATAATCTCTTCTTTTTCAACACATGCAAACAGGTCCATTCCTGCCGCCCCGCTTGAAATATATGTTGGAAGCGGCAGATCCTTTGCATCGACTGCTCTTTTTACTTTCAGGACCATAAATGCTTTCTCCTTTCTATTATGTCAGTACTCTTTGATCAAAGATTTTCAAATCCATCTCTTTTTTATTCCCAACAACAGCAACTGAAAATTCCTTTGACAAAACCTCTCTTGCTGTGTCAATCACGTTTGTATAGTCAATGGAATCTATTATCTTTGTAATGTGCTCTATCTCCATAATTTTGTTTAAAAGCAGCATATTTTTCCCTATGTTGGACATTCGACTACTTGTGTTTTCAAGCCCAAATATGATACTTCCCTTTATCTGCTGTTTTGCGACCTCTACCTCATCAGGTAAGATTTCACCTTTTAAAAAGAGATTTAACTGGTTCATGATTTCTTTGTACACCGCTGCAATATTTTTGGGATTTGTTCCTGCGTAGATGATAAGAACTCCCGCATCTTTAAATGTGCTCACAAACGAACTTATGCTATATACAAGTCCTAACTCTTCTCTTATTCGCTGGAAAAGTCGTGAACTCATTCCCCCGCCAAGAATATTAGATAAAACTAAAAGCTCATAAACCTTTTCATCTTCCTGTCCAAAACCTTCAAAAGTTACTGCTAAATGAGCCTGATCACTCTTTTTGTTTTTGATGACAACACCTCTATTAAAAACTGGCTTTGATATGCAATAACTCACATCTGTTTTGTTTGAACACTTCCAATCCCCAAAGTACATCTTCACAAATTCTATAAGCTTTTCTTCTGCAAAGTTTCCAGCAACAGATATTACAATGTTTTGAGGTATATATCTTTCTTTCATATAACATTCAATTTTGATCTTATCTATTTTCTTAACAGTAGATTCTTTTCCGATTATAGGATACGAAAGAGCTTGGCTTTTCCATATCAAATCATTCAGTGACTGATACAACATCTCTTCCGGGTCATCTTTTGTCATATTTATCTCTTCAATGATTACTGTCTTCTCTTTTTCTATCTCTTCTGCTGCTATGACAGGATTTAAAATTAAGTCTGACAATATATCAAAACCTTTTTGTAAAAACTCATCCAAAACTCTTACATAAAAACAGGTGTACTCCTTTGCTGTGAAGGCATTTATCTGTCCACCAATTGATTCAATTTCATATACAATCTCTCTTGAACTTCTGTTTTTAGTTCCTTTGAACAATATATGCTCGATAAAATGGGAAATTCCATTTATCTTTTTTGTCTCATACCTTGAACCAGCCAAGACCCAAATACCTATACTCACAGTTTTTACTGTATCAATTTTTTCATATACAAGCCTTATACCGTTTGAAAGTGTGTGAAGTTTTATCACAAAAAGGAAACCTCCTTAGCAGTCTATATCGTTATCACAACAGCATTCCCAACATGCAATTATTTGACATATTGTACAAATATCGCAGTCATCATGTCTTCTATATCCCCTATTGTATGCTGACCATTCATAATTTCTTGAAGCCATTTCAAACTGTTCTTTTGCGCGCCTGTACTCATAGTTTCCAGGATCACGATTATAGGCTTCAATAAAGTATCGGTATGCTTGATTTATCCATCCTCTTTTTTGATATATTATTCCCATCAAATAGAACCATTCTGCGTCATTTCGAGGGTTTTGATTTAGCAGACTTTCTGCTTGAGCTATATTACCCTGCATAATCAAGTCTCTCACCTGTTGGTAGAGAGAGGTTTGATCGTATGTAGAGTATTCATAGTTTGAATATTGATCGTTCATAAGGATATTATATGCTTCATTTATCTCTTTTAACTTTTCTTCTGCAAGTTCTCTTAAAGGATTGTCCTTAAACTTATCTGGATGGTACTTTTTTACAAGTTCAAGATAAGCTTTTTTTATTTCTTCCTTTGAAGCACCTTTTCTCACACCCAAAACCTCATATGGGTCTCTCATTACTCCTTCAACTCCTTAAAGAAGTTTGTTGTAAAACGCTCTAAGACCTGCTGTGTTTTTGAGTACATACCAACCTGAACAATGTTGTTCAGTATTGAATTATTATACCCCTTAACATAGTCACTTAATATAGCAAGATAATTTTCCAAACTAACCTTCAAAATGCTGAGTTCATATTCAAAAAGTCTTTTATCTTGCCTACACTTTTCAAAGTGGTGTTTCAGACAATTATATCTCTTTTTCTTCACATCATCAATATAGTCGTCAATAGCGTCGATGATGTATACCCACACACCTGTATAATACCCAATTTGTCTCAAAAGTTCTTCGTCATTGTAAGCAAATATTTCGGCCAAAATATTGCCAAAATTGTGCGCAAGTTCATCTATATTTTCACAACCACTTTTCTCAAGCGATATCTGCTTGTTAAATAGTTCTTTTATCTTCTCAAACGGTTCTCGATGTGATTTTGTTATTTTCCTTATATATAATTTCAAAATACTATAAGGTGCATAACTAAATATATTCTTTTCATCAAGAATGTTATCATAAAGCTTAAAAAAACTCAAAAGAACCATTTGGTTGCTCACATATTCCAAGATTTCATTAGGTTTCAAAAAGAACCTTTCCTTAATTGGGTGAACAATACACCTTGTTTTTCCTAACTCATCTTTGACTTTAAAATGCTCTTTTAGCACCAGATACAAAAAAACAAAATCATAGTTAAGAAATACCCGCGGAAGGTTTCCTATCTTTTTTGTCTGAAGACATATACCACAGTAAACTGCCTTGTAATATTCATATTCTCGCACTTTTAGCTCTGGCTTATAAGGAACCACATATCCGAACACTAAAGTCTCTTTTCTCCTTTTTCTCTTTTACTTCTTATGTTTTTATAGTAGCAAAAATGATTGATAATGTTAAGCAAATTTTAGTTGATTTTTTCTTGAAGAGTAATTAATATTATTGTGATAGCATATCACATTTTAGGGGGAAAGAAAATGGGTTATAAATACTGTCCAAGATGCGAATTGAATAGAATCCCGGAAGACCAAGATCTGTGTCCAGTCTGCAAAAAGGACTTAGAACAGCTAAAAAAAGTTACAGAGGCAAACATGAAACTGTGCCCATATTGCCATGAAGAGTATATTCCGGAAGATCAAGACATGTGTGAGTCTTGCTTTGAAGAAAGACTGTTGACAGGAGTTGTTGACGACTCTGAAATTGAAGAAGAAGCAATCAAGGAAGAAACTGGCTCAGAGATATTTGAAAATGATTTTGCAGATATAGAACCAGATATCCTAACTCAACTACCTGATGATGAGCTCGACCTTGTTGACACACCAATAGACTTAGAAGAATTAGAAGTGGACGAAGAAATACTATTGGATGATGAAGAAATAAAGGAAGAATCAGAAGACTATGAAGAAAAAACTGAGATTGAGGATGAAAATATCCCATCAGAAGAAGAGTCCAGTAGCAAAACCAAAAAAGAAACAAAAACTGAAAAGAAAAAAGGAAAGAAAAAAAGTAAATGAGGCAGTGCAACCGAGGTTGCACTGCCCTTTTTATACATCTTTTCTATTTTCTTCGGCAAGTTTTAGCCTGTTTAGCGCTCTGTACAGCGCCGCTTTGTATCTTTCAAACTCATCAGGAGGAAGCTTTTGCTCGAGTCTCTTTTCTGCCCTTTCTTTTGCCAAAAGTGCTCTTTGTCTGTCTATCTCCTCTGGCCACTCTACAGCATCACTCAATATTGTTGCCTTATTATTTTTCACTTCAAGCAAACCACCTGCAATGGCTGCTTCTTTCCACTTTCCATCCTTCTTTATCCTCAACTTCCCAATACCAATGGGTACAACAATAGGCTGATGGTTTGCCATAATACCTATCTCACCATCTATTGTTCGCACAACAACCATTTCGACCCTGTCTTTAAAAAACACCCTTTCAGGCTGGAGAACCTCCAATTCAAATTCAGCCATCTTTAAATTCACCTCAAGATTTATTTGCCTTTCATATCTTTTTCGTAGTTTTCATATACCTCATCTATTGTTCCTACCATGTAAAAATACTGTTCAGGAATATGGTCCATCTTTCCCTCAATTATCTCCTTGAAACCTCTTATAGTATCTTTTAACTTCACATACCTTCCAGGTCTTCCTGTGAAAGCTTCAGCAACAAAGAATGGCTGGGACAAAAATCTCTGAATCTTTCTTGCTCTGTAGACAATCAGTTTATCTTCTTCCGAAAGTTCATCCATACCCAAAATGGCAATAATGTCCTGAAGCTCTTTATATCTTTGAAGTATTTGCTGCACAGTCCTTGCAACATAATAGTGTTCCTCTCCTACAATTCGCGGATCAAGTATACGCGAGGTTGAATCGAGAGGATCAACAGCAGGATATATTCCAAGCTCAGCAATCTGTCTTGACAAAACTGTTGTCGCATCCAAATGTGCAAAGGTTGTAGCCGGTGCTGGGTCTGTAAGGTCATCGGCAGGGACATATATAGCCTGTACAGAGGTGATTGACCCCTTTTTTGTGGATGTAATTCTTTCCTGCAAAGCACCTACCTCGTTTGCAAGTGTTGGTTGATATCCAACTGCTGAGGGAATTCTTCCTAAAAGCGCTGACACTTCAGATCCTGCTTGGATGAACCTGAAAATATTGTCAATGAACAAAAGAACGTCTTGTCCTTCTACATCTCTGAAATATTCAGCCATGGTAAGCCCGGTCAGAGCTACTCTCATTCTTGCCCCAGGCGGCTCGTTCATCTGACCAAACACCAATACAGTCTTTTCTATAACACCAGACTCATTCATCTCAAGCCAAAGGTCGTTACCTTCTCTTGTCCTTTCACCCACACCTGTGAAAATTGAAAAACCACCGTGCTCTGTTGCTATATTTCTTATAAGCTCCATTATAAGGACAGTCTTACCAACGCCCGCACCGCCAAAAAGTCCTATCTTACCACCTTTTGCGTACGGAGCTAAAAGATCAATGACTTTTATACCTGTCTCAAAAATTTCAACTGCAGGTACCTGTTCTTCAAACGACGGTGCACTTCTGTGAATAGGCCAGTAATCTGAAGCTACTACCTCACCTTTATTGTCGATAGGCTCTCCCAATACATTAAATATCCTACCCAGCGTTCCTCTCCCCACAGGGACTTTTATAGGCCCACCAGTGTCTATTGCCTTTACACCTCTTCTAAGTCCATCGGTGGAACCCAAAGCCACACATCGAACAGTGTCATTCCCAAGATGCTGAGCAACTTCAGCAACAAGTTTTTTACCATCAAAGTGAATTTCAATAGCATTGTTGATGGCTGGTAAATTTTCACTCTCAAATCGTATATCAATAACAGGTCCTATAATCTGGACGACATACCCTACATTCTGTTCCATTTTTGACTACACTCCCTCAAACTAAAATCAAGATTGTTAAAAATATCATTTCAAAGCTGCGGCACCACTTATAATTTCTGAAATTTCCTGGGTTATCACAGCCTGGCGTTCTCTGTTAAGTTTTAAAATAAGTTTTTGTATCATCTCATCAGCACTTTTTGTGGCATTGTCCATTGCTGTCATTCTTGCAGCAAGTTCACTCACATATGAATCCATCATAGCACCAAAGATAATTCCTTTGATGTATTCATAAATAACGATGTCAAGTACAGAAACTGGGTCTGGCTCGTAGATTATAATCTCATCGCTTTTACCCTCTTCTATACCAAATTCAGTCTTGTCAAGAGGCAAAAGTTTTTTGATAGTAACTTCTTGTTTTATGGTTGAAACAAGTTTTGTGTAAATGATGTAAACTTCATGAACTTCACCGGTATAATATTTTCTCACAATCTTTTGCGAAATGAGTCTTGCAAGTTTTACAGAAACAGACTGTGTCTGGTAATTAAAACCTTCATCAACCTGATACCCATGGCGAACCAAAAAGTTTCGTCCCACCATACCAATAGGGAAAAACGTCACATCCGCTTCTTTTGCAAAATTTTCATATAAGCTGGTTGTACTTCTCAGAACGTTGGCATTGTATCCTCCACATAAACCTTTGTCGCCACTGATAACTATAACCCCAATCTTTTTTTTCCCCTCTTTATATGATCCTTCAAAAAGAATGTGCGGGGTTTTCACTCCATGCAAAATCAAATCTTTCATAAACTCATTTACCTTTTCAAAATAAGGTCTTGTACTATCAAGCCTATCTCGGAGCCTTTTCACCTTTGATGCAGAGATAAGATACATTGCTCTTGTGATCTTTTTTGTTTCATTGACACTTCTGATCCTTGATTTTATCCATCTTGTTTTGTTCGCCATCTTGTAATCTCACCTACTTGTTACTCTTAAATCTCTCTTTGAACTCTACTATGACCTTCTTCAAAAGCTCTTCCGTTTCAGGTGTCAAATCCTTTGTCTCTTTTATAGAATCAAATATCTGGGGATAGTTTGCTGATATATACTGTACAAGCTTTTCATTAAATTCCCTGGCCTTTGAAACTTCTATATCCATCAGATAACCATTTACAGCACTGTACAAAATCACAACCTGATGCCATACAGGCAGTGGTCTGTACTGTGGCTGTTTTAACGTCTCTACAATTCTTTGCCCCTGAGCAAGTCTTTCTCGCGTTGACTTATCGAGTTCTGAACCAAACTGAGCAAAAGCTTCAAGCTCACGGTACTGAGCAAGGTCAAGTCTAAGCCTTCCCGCAACCTTTTTCATTGCCTTTATTTGGGCATTACCACCGACTCTTGAGACAGAAATGCCGGCATTTATCGCAGGTCTAATACCTGCGTAAAATAGCTCACTTTCAAGGTATATCTGTCCGTCTGTGATTGAAATGACATTCGTAGGAATATATGCTGAAACGTCACCTGCTTGAGTTTCTATTATTGGCAGTGCGGTAAGAGATCCGCCTCCACGCTGAGCATTCAGTTTTGCTGCTCTTTCCAAAAGTCTTGAATGCAGGTAAAACACATCGCCAGGGTAAGCTTCTCTTCCAGGTGGACGTCTGAGTAAAAGAGACATTGCCCTGTATGCAACAGCGTGTTTAGAAAGGTCATCGTATATAATGAGTGCGTCTTTGCCCGACTCCATAAACTCTTCTCCCATCGCGCAACCTGCGTATGGAGCTAAGAATTGAAGAGGAGCTGAGTCACTTGCTGTTGCACTCACAACAATGGTATAATCCATTGCGCCGTATTCTTTTAAGGTATGGACTATCTGAGCAACTGTAGAGGCCTTTTGACCAATTGCCACATAGATGCAATAAACACCTTGATCTTTCTGGTTTATAATCGTATCTATTGCAATTGCAGTTTTACCAGTTTGCCTATCACCAATTATAAGCTCTCTCTGTCCTCTTCCTATAGGAATCATAGCGTCAATTGCCATTATACCTGTCTGAAGAGGAGTTTTAACAGGTTCTCTTTCAATTACACCAGGAGCTATCCTTTCCACTGGTCTAAATTTTTTGGCATTGATGGGACCAAGACCATCTATGGGTTGGCCCAGAGCGTTTACAACTCTTCCCAAAAGTTCTTCTCCTACAGGCACCTCAACAACTCTACCTGTCCTTTTTACAATGGTGCCTTCCTTTATTTCCTTATCATTTCCAAGTATAACACATCCAACATTGTCTTCTTCTAAGTTGAGAGCCATTCCAAAAACTCCATTAGGAAATTCTAAAAGCTCTCCAGCCATGCAGTTGTCAAGACCATGTATTCTCGCAATACCGTCACCCGCCATTATGACAACACCAACATCGCTTGTTTCAATCTTTTTTTCATAGTTTTTTATTTGATCCTTTATTATTGAAGCAATTTCATCTGGTCTAATTGTTACATCAACCATCTTCCATTCTCACCCCTACAAAATAGCTATCTTTACAAGCTCTTTTCTCATTGAATCAAGAGCACCTTTTATTGAAGCATCAACTTCAATGTTATTAAATAACAGCTTTATCCCACCAATTATGCTTTTGTCAACCTTTACAATGAATCTTGGATTTTTGACTCCGTACTTTTTCAAAAGCCATTTAGAAATTTTGTTTAACACATCGCTTCCAATTTCATGAGCAACAATAACCTGCACATCTACATTGCCTACAATTTTGTCATATATCTCTTTGTAATAAAAAGGTATATAGGGAAGAATTATTTCCCTGCGTTTATCAATGAGAAGATAAAGAAGGTTCAAGATATAACTATCAATGTCATCACCAAAGAATACTTTGATTCTTTGTTTCTTTTCTGAACGCTTCATTTCTAAATCGAACCAAATATTATTAAATTCATTATTACTTTTGATAATCTCAAATAATTTGAACAAATGGTCATAAAATTTTTCCAGCTTACCTTCCTCTTGACCAAGCTTTATAAGAGCCTCTGCATATCTTTTTGCTGGCAACATCTTTAAGCAACCCCTGCCTCATCAAATATGTTCTCAACCATCTTTCTATTTTCCTCTGTATTCAAATTCTTCTCAATAACTCTTGATGCAGCAAGAAGCGCAATTGAAACAAACTGATTTTTGAGTTCATTTATTTGCTTCTTCTTTTCAATCTCAAATTGTCTGAGCGCATTTTCCATAATTCTGTTAGCCTCAAGCTTTGCATTTTCAATGATTTCTGCCGCCTGTCTTTGTGCCTCCAAGGTTGCACTTTCAACAATTTCATTTGCTTTGGCATGTGCCTGGGCAAGTATATTCTCATATTCTTCCTTTAGCTTTATTGCCTCTTCTTTTGACTTTGCTGCAAAATCAAGCTGATCTTGAATTATCTGGGATCTTTTTTCCATAAACTGTGTAACTCTTTGGAAGAAAAACTTTTTGTATATGAGATAAAGTATCAAAAAGTTTATAATTGCCCAAAAGAATATATTCTCAAATATCTTAAGTTCGAACATCTTATTCTATCATCTCCTTTTTAGTCCTCATTTATGGAGAATAATTGCTATTTTAGCAAAATTCAGGTACTGAAAAGAGATGACGCTCCCCAAAAAGCATGGAGAGCGCTTAGATTTTAGAAATTAACATGAATGCAATAACCAAACTATAGATAGCAACTGCTTCCGCCAAAGCAGCACCAATTAAAAATAGCGGGAAAATACGTCCAAATGCTTCTGGCTGTCTTCCAATAGATTCTGAAGCTTTTCCTGTTGCAATACCAATACCAATACCTACACCCAAACCTGCCAGCATTGCTATACCAGCTGCTAATGCTGTCATCTCAAAGCACCTCCAAAATTAATAAATTATTCTTCTAAGGCTTCGTAAAGGTAAATTAAGGAAAGAAATGTAAAGATTATTGCCTGAAGAACCCCATCAAATATATCAAAATATAAACTTGCTACTGCTGGAATACCAACAGGAGGTATGTGGAACTTTATAAGGCCATGGTAAATGAGCTCCATGATGGTAGTCCCAGCAAGAATATTACCGAATAATCGGGCAGACAAAGAAAGAGTTCTTGTGAAATAGTCCAAGAACTTAAACGGGAAAATGATTGGGATGGGTCTAAAGTGATCTAAAAACCATCTTATTGGATTTTTTAGTATTATTGTAGAGATTATCAATACTAAAATAGACATTACACCAAAACTTGCAGTAACATTCAAGTTACTTGTTGGTGGCTGAAAACCAAAAAGTCCCAACAGATTCAGGCTTAGCAAGAACAAAAACAGAGTCCCTAAATATGGCGAAAAAATACGCCAATAATGACCTAAAAAATTTTTGGTTATCTTATTCATAGAATCAACAATAAATTCAGCAATCATCTGTTTTTTCGTGGGCACAAGTTTCATATTAGATGTTAAATAAAAAGCAAGAGCAATCAAAAATAGCATCACAGCCCACATTTCAACAACTGCGACTCTTACTGGTATGCCTTTTCCAATAGGGATGGTAAATAAAACCTTCAATACGCTTTCGCCCATCTTTCACTTCACTTCCTTGAGAGCTTTTTAGAGTAAACATAGGCAATACCAAACGAGATTAACAAGGCTATAGGATAGCTTATTAGAAGAATCACAATATATAAAGCTCTTTGTCTGATGCAGGCGGATATAAAAGAAGACAACATGATCAAGAGAACGACAATCAAATAGTGAATTATAAAGTAGAAGATGCTAAATTGTTTTGTAAGAGCTTTTTCCACTACTTTACTTAAGGTATAAACTGTAGAAACAATCAGTATACTCAATACCGCTGAAATTAACAAAACATCTGCTTCTTTAGAATATATAAATAAGCATATGCACAGGCACAGGTAGATAAACGAAACTAACTTTAAACTCAAGCTTACCACATAAGACTTCATTTCTCTTCTCTACTTTCCAAAGAGAAAACTTATAAATATGTTACACCCTTCTGTGAGAAATTTCAAGCCCATCAAAAAAATTTTTTTGCTATTCCCATTCAATTGTAGCAGGAGGTTTTGAAGTGATGTCATACACCACCCTGTTGACCTTTTTCACACTGTTTACAATCTCATTTGAAACCCTCTCTAAAATCTCATAAGGTATTTTAGCCCAGTCAGCCGTCATCCCATCAATGCTTGTAACAGCTCTTAGAGCAACTGTGTAATCATACGTTCTTTCATCACCCATTACACCAACACTTCTCATATTGGTTAATATCGCAAAGTACTGCCATATTTCATTGTCAAGACCGCTCTGTTCAATCTCTTTTCTAAAGATCCAATCAACCTCGCGCAGTATCTCCAATTTTTCCTCTGTAACCTCTCCAATTATCCTTATTGCAAGACCAGGTCCGGGGAAAGGCTGTCTTTTGACAATCTTTTCAGGTATTCCCAATTCTATTCCTACTCTTCTTACCTCATCTTTAAATAGCTCTCTGAGAGGCTCAATTATTTGTTCGAATTTTATTTTTTCAGGAAGACCACCGACATTGTGGTGGCTTTTTATAGTTGCAGCCTTGCCAACCCCGCTCTCAACAACGTCAGGATAAATTGTTCCCTGAACCAAAAACTTTATATCGCCAAGCTTTTCTGCTTCCTCTTCAAATACCCTGATAAACTCTCTTCCAATGATCTTCCGTTTTTCCTCTGGTTCAGTAACACCTTTTAAAGCATCTAAGAATCTATCTTTCGCATCAACCTTGATTACATTCATGTCAAATTGATCTTTAAAAACACTCATAACTTCCTCAGCTTCGCCCTTTCTCAAAAGACCATGGTCAACAAATATGCAGTAAAGATTTTTCCCTATCGCTTTGTGAACAAGGACTGCTGCAACAGAAGAGTCAACACCACCTGAAAGAGCACATACCACTTTTTGGTTGCCTACAATACTTTTTATCTCATTAACCTTTTCCTCAATAAATGATGAAGTTTTCCAATCACCGCTGCATTGACAAATGTTAAATAAAAAGTTTTTTATAATTTCCCGTCCATATTCGGTATGGACAACCTCAGGATGAAATTGAACACCATAAATTTTCTTGATATCATCTCCAAACGCTGCAATTGCGCAATTTTCGGTGGATGCCAAAGCCTTAAACCCCTCTGGAAGCTTCTCTACAAAGTCTGTGTGGCTCATCCAACACACAGAATGTTCAGGTATTCCGCTGAAAAGAGGAGAAGAGATGTCGTATTTTATATGCGTCTTTCCATACTCTCTAAATAGCGCCCTTGACACTTTTCCGCCCAAAACATGAGCAATCAGCTGGTTCCCATAACATATCCCAAGTATTGGAATACCCCTTTCGAATAGTTCTTTGTCAATCATAGGAGCGTTTGGCTCGTATACACTTGACGGTCCACCTGTAAATATAATTCCTTTTGGATTTTTACTAACTATCTTTTCAAGAGGTGTGTCGTATGGCCAAATTTCACAGTACACTCCGCATTCTCTTACTCTTCTTGCAATAAGCTGGTTATACTGACCACCAAAGTCCAGAACTACTACAATCTCATGTTGCAAACTTTCTCATCCTTTCTTCATAAAGTTATTAAATATGATAGTATAGAAACACCAGTAAAGGAATTGTTATGAGCGAAAAAATGGTTGTTATGAATATAGTCCGGGTCGCATAGTGGCTATCGCCGTCATATCGGTAAGATAAGACAGAGCTTGTTATAGCTGTTGGCATCCCAGTCTGAAGTACAATTATGAGTCTTGTAAAATTGTCTATTGATAAATATTTGGTAAGATACATAATACCAAGTGGTAACAAGACCATCTTGAATAGTGTTATTGCATAGGCAGAAGAAGTTTTTAATGTCTCTTTAAACGATACTTCTGCCAGCAAACATCCAATAAAAAACATCGAAAGATAAATTGTAGTTTTTCCAAAGGGATTTAAAGCGTCATAAATTGTTAGAAATACTTTGTCATATGAACTTTTTATATCATATGGCAATATTCCTTTTATGAGATAAATGATAAATGCAACAAAAACAGCAATAGAATTTGCATTTACAAACCCAAATTTAGTTTTCTCACGATTGTGCCGGCTTATTATCGAAAGTCCTAAAGACCAAGCCAAAAAATCATGCATGATATTGTAACTTGCAGCAAAGAAGACTCCCTTTTCACCAAAGATTGAATACAATAAGGGGAAAGACAAAAATCCTGTGTTGCCAAAGGCTGAACAAAAAATATGAGTATAAAAAGTTTTTCCTTGAAGCTTAAATAAAGACCCTGTTATGTAGCCAAGTAGAAGCAAAATCATAATCCCCACAAAAGCTGAAAGTATCAAAATAAATACATTTTTTACTACTTGAGAGGAATAAGGTTTGCTACTTATTGTTGTAAAAAGCAAAATGGGCGCTGTCACTTTTACAATAAGTTCACTTACAGAGTCTTTTACTGTATTTGAAAATAGATTTAGCTTTGTTCCCATAAATCCTATAAATATAATAGCGAAAAGAAACAGTAAATTTTTCAAGAGAATCAGAACTTCATCATTCATTGCTGTCAAAACCCTTCTAATAAAAAGTGCGTTTTAAATGTTCAAGCTCTATTATATAAAAAAAGAGTGCCTTTTTACAAGGCACTTTATTCTGTAATCTCTATTTCTTCAACCTCTTGTGAGGTGTTCGCAAGCGAGTTGAGTTTTTCTTTCATCTTACTCATCACTTCTTTCGCAACATCAGCAGAATACTTTTCCATTGCAAAAACAGGCGTTGTGGTAGGAGTTGATGCCTTTACTATCCTAATTATTTTTAGCTGTGGTTTGTCTTGAGTGGTAGGACGAACCTTTGAACCCATCAAAATGTAATCAGCATATCCCTGTTTGAATACTCCAATTACCACTTCTTCATATGGCTGCGATAGAATCTTTGAAGACTCTGAGGCTTTAATCTGCATGGGAATAATCTGAGTTTTTCCATCTTTGCCTGTGGTGTATAGCTGGTCCAGATTTGAAAACACTACATTTGCACCTTCAACAGGAAGACCAGTTTTGCTGTCAACAACCATAACCTGCAAATAACCTTTCAAACCCTCAGTTTTAGAGACCTGCTCAGATGCTGGCACAGAAGAATTTTTTTTGACTTCTGTAGAGGTTAATTTTGAACTTTCCAAGCTTTTGTTGGAAATTATTCCTACCAAGGCAATAACAAATATAGCTAAAATTGTAACAGCTAAAAACCTGTTTGAAACCCTGCTAAGCATATCTTCATTATCTCCCTTGCCAAATAATGTTTCTACTAAAATATATTATTCAAGTGCATTTTCTATCACTACTTGTTTACCGAAAAAATATTAGGGTATAAATATCTTTGAATACTAAAATTCATCTTCAGAAGTGGAGGGAAAAATAATGCACACAAAACTAAAAGATGGAATATATTCAGTTGGTGTACAAGATCCAAACCTGAGAATATTTGATATTGTGATGTATACTAAATATGGGACTACCTATAATTCTTATTTGATAGTTGACAGTGAAAAAATAGCTTTAATCGAAAACGTGAAATATAAGTTTTTTGACCAATTTTTAAGTAACATAAAAGAGGTTATCTCACCAGAAAAAATAGACTACTTGATAATAAACCACACAGAACCAGATCATTCAGGGTCAATTGAGAAACTTTTAGAGCTAAATCCTAATATAAAGGTCTTTGGCAGTAGTACAGCAATAAAATTTTTGAAAAAGATCACAAATAAGGACTTTCAATTTCAAGTTGTAAATCACAACGACCAGATTTCGCTTGGAAATAAAACTTTAAAATTTATCTCTGCTCCTTTTTTGCACTGGCCTGATTCCATTTATACGTATTTGGTCGAAGACAAAATTCTTTTTACCTGTGACTCATTTGGCTGCCATTTTAGTACTGAAAACCTTGATATAAACTGGGTTATGCAAAACCAAAAAGAAGGTTTTATGGATGCTTATAAGTACTATTACGAAGTTATTATGTCACCGTTTAAAAGTTATGTTCTGCAAGCAATAGATAAGATAAAAGATTTAGAAATTGATATAATTGCTCCAGGGCATGGTCCTATATTAACAAATTATAAAGAGGAATTGATTTCGTTATATAAATCATGGTCTGAAAAACTTTTAGAAAAGCCGTCTAAACCTTATGTTGTGATAGTATATGTATCGGCGTATGGATACACAGAAATGCTTGCAAAAAAGATTGCAGAAGGTATTGAGCAAAGTGGTGTAGATGTTTTTGTATACAACGCAATTGAACACAAGCCTGAAGAGATTGTAGAGAAAATCTATTTTGCAAACGGTGTGTTGTTTGGTTCACCAACCATAAATTCTGATGCCCTGCCACCTATTTATGACATACTCACAAGATTAAATCCTATTGTGCACGGCGGAAAGGTAGCAGCTGCATTTGGTTCATACGGATGGAGTGGTGAAGCTGTGCCAAATATTGAAAGCCGTCTTAAGCAGCTAAGATTAAAAGTTGTCCAGCCCGGGTTAAAGGTGAATTTTAAGCCAAACGAAGAGGAGTTAAAAAAATCTTTTGAATTTGGTATACTATTTGCTGAAAAGATAAAAGAATAAAAAGCTGGTGCATATACAATGGAAAAGTATGACATTGTTATAATTGGTGGGGGACCTGCGGGTGTAACCATTGCAGAACAGATAAGAAAAGAGAACAAGAATATTTCAGTCTGTATCTTAAGTGAAGAAAAGGTTTTGCCTTATTATAGGTTAAGACTTGGATATTATCTTCAAAATCCTATAGATGAAAAGTTCTTCTTGAAATCTTCAGAGTGGTACCAAGTGAACAATATAAAATTGATGTTGAATAGTAAGGTTGAGGAATGTAATTTTGAGGAAAAAATTGTAGTTTCAAGGAGCCAAAAGATAGAATGGGACTATCTTGTTATTGCTTCAGGCTCAAAACCCTACCTTCCTGAGCAGATGCGAAATGAAAAGTTGCAAAACTTTGTCTTCACATTTAGAAGCTATGAAGATTTGCTTGCGCTTAAAAAAAGACTGTCACAGGCTGGCAGAGTTGTAATTGTTGGTGCTGGACTTTTGGGATTAGAACTTGCATCTGCACTTGAAGGTAAGGAGATAACAATAGTTGAGCTGAGCAAAAGAATATTGTCAAAACAGTTGGATGAAGTTGCCTCTTTTCTACTGGAAGAACATATTGTAAAAAAAGGAATTAAGATAATTTTGGACAATAAAATTGAAAATATTGAACCTCATCAAAATGGATTAAAAATAACACTTTCAAGTGGTCAGGCTATTGAATGTGATATACTCATTTTTTCGGCTGGAGTTGTACCAAATACTGAGTTTATAAATTCGCAGGAAGATATACTAAATAGCAAAAGAGGTATAGATGTTAATTACAAGATGCAGACTAAGCTTACCAATGTGTATGCTTGTGGTGATGTTGCATATATTGATGGTCAAAATCCTGGAACATGGACGTTTGCTTTAGAGAGTGCAAAAATAGTTGCAAGGAATATTTTAGGATTTGCAGCTTTTTATCAAAATAATCCACTACCATATTTCTTAAAAGCCTTTGGACTCGAGATTGTTTCAGCAGGTGATATGCAAAATCTGCAAAACGCAAATATACTCGAATTTTTAGATAAGAGTAGAATGATTTATAAAAAATTTGTGGTAAAAAACAACAAGTTAACCGCCTACCTTCTCTTAAATGACACCAAAACACATTTGCAGCTTTCTAAGTTTTTAAATAGTCATGTTAACATAAAATTGCTAGAAAACCTTTTGAAATAAAAAGCGGAGCTGGCAAACGCTCCGCTTATTTTTTAGCATAAATCCTATCTTTCAGGATTTCTTTTAAAAACATTCCTGTATATGACCTTTCGCACATAGCCACTTCCTCGGGACTGCCGCACACAACTACCTCGCCGCCTTTATCTCCGCCCTCCGGTCCCAAATCAATTATATAATCTGCTACTTTAATAACATCAAGATTATGTTCAATTACAATTACCGTGTTGCCCATATCCACAAGGCGTTGAAGAACACCAATTAACTTGTTGACGTCATCCATATGAAGACCAGTTGTAGGCTCGTCCAAGATATACAGGGTTCTTCCAGTTGCTTTTTTAGAAAGTTCTGTTGCGAGTTTTACTCTCTGCGCTTCTCCACCAGACAGAGTGGTGGAAGGCTGACCCAGTTTTATATAACCAAGCCCTACATCATAAAGTGTTTGAAGCTTGGATTTTATCCTCGGAATGTTCTTGAAAAATTCCAACGCCTCTTCCACTGTCATTTCAAGCACATCAGCAATGGTCTTATCCTTGTACTTTACCTCTAACGTCTCTCTGTTATACCTTTTCCCTTTGCACACATCGCACGGTACGTATACATCAGGTAAAAAATGCATTTCTATCTTTATAATACCATCTCCCGAACAAGCTTCACATCTCCCACCTTTCAAGTTGAAGCTAAATCTTCCTGCCTTATAACCTCTGAGCTTTGCCTCGGGCGTTTGGGCAAAAACTTCCCTTATATAATCAAAAACACCTGTGTAAGTTGCAGGGTTTGACCGTGGAGTTCTTCCTATAGGTGATTGGTCTATATTTATAACCTTGTCAAAATGTTCAAGGCCTATTATCTCTTGAAATTTACCTGGTTTTTCTTTGGACTTGTTCAAAATTGCGCTCGCTGCCTTGTAAAGTATCTCGTTCACAAGAGTGCTTTTACCAGAGCCCGAAACGCCGGTTACACAAGTAAAAAGTCCTACAGGAAAACTCACATCAATATTTTTGAGGTTATTCTCGCTTGCGCCTTTTATGGTAAGCCATCTACCATCAGGTTCTCTTCTTCTCTCAGGTATCTCAATCTTTTTCTTTCCAGAAAGATACTGTCCTGTTATAGATTCTTCACATGAAATTATATCATCCAGTGTCCCTGCAGCAACCACTTTTCCACCGTGCTCGCCTGCTCCTGGTCCAATGTCCACAATGAAGTCTGCCGACCTTATTGTGTCCTCATCATGTTCCACAACAATCAATGTGTTGCCAAGGTCTCTTAGTTTTTTGAGAGTTTTTATTAGTCTGTGATTGTCACGCTGATGCAACCCTATACTCGGCTCATCAAGAATATACAAAACTCCAACAAGTCCAGACCCTATCTGGGTAGCAAGCCTTATTCTCTGTGCTTCACCCCCAGAAAGTGTGCCCGCTGACCGCGAAAGAGTTAAATAGTCAAGTCCCACATCTATTAAAAAGTCCAGTCTTGCCACAATCTCTTTTATTACTGGCTGGGCAATTACTTTATCCTTACCCTGAAGGTTCAGGCTCTGAAGAAATTCTTTTGCTTGCAATACTGTCATGTCAGCAACATCTGCTATAGACTTACCCTCTATCAAAACCGCCAAAGCCTCTTTTTTAAGTCTTTTACCCTGACAGTCAGGGCATGTAAATGTACTCATATACTCTTCAATCTCTTGCTTGACATATTCTGACTGGGTCTCTTTATATCTTCTTTCAAGATTATTTATAAGCCCCTCATACTTTGCAAAGTATATACCACGTGGAGTATAAATTTTTATCTTCTCGTCACCTGTTCCATATAAAAAGATATCCAAAATTTTCTTGTCCAGTTTTTCAACAGGAGTATTTAGACTGAAATTATACTCTTTTGCAAGTGATTCCAAAATCATTCTTGCATATGAATTTGTCTCAGTAAAGTTCCACCCATTTATTGCAACCTGACCTATGGGAATAGATTTATCTGAAATTAATAGGTCAGGATCAACCTTTTGCAAATAACCAAGGCCCATGCACGTTGGGCATGCACCATATGGTGTGTTGAAAGAAAAAAGACGTGGAGTTATTTCTTCATACGAAACTCCACAGTCTACACATGCAAAGTTTTGTGAAAACACAATCTCATCTCCATCAACAATAGATACAGTTACAATCCCCCCTGCGAGCTGGAGCGCTGTTTCTATTGAACCCGCAAGCCTTGATTCTATCCCCTCTTTTACTATGAGCCTATCTACAATGACGTCAATACTATGTTTTTTGTTCTTATCAAGTTTTATCTCTTCTTCAAGCTCATACACAATACTATCTACTCTAACTCTTGCAAACCCACTTCTTCTCAGCTCCTCAAATAGCTTCTGGTACTCACCTTTTCTTCCTCTTACAACCGGCGCAAGTATTTGAATCTTTGTACCCTCTTTAAGTTTCAATACCTCGTCTACCATCTGGTCAACTGTTTGCTGTGAAATAGGTTTTCCACATATATAGCAATGAGGTTTTCCAACTCTTGCAAACAAAAGTCTCAAATAGTCGTAAATCTCAGTAATTGTCCCCACAGTTGAACGCGGATTTTTAGAAGTTGTCTTTTGGTCAATTGAAATAGCCGGAGAAAGTCCTTCAATGTATTCTACATCTGGTTTTTCCATCATTCCTAAAAACTGCCTTGCATAAGAAGAGAGAGATTCTATATATCTTCTCTGTCCCTCGGCGTAGATTGTGTCAAACGCCAAAGATGACTTGCCAGAACCAGAAAGACCAGTAAAAACTATGAGTTTGTCTCGTGGAAGTACCAAATCAATATTTTTGAGATTGTGTTCCTTCGCACCTTTTATAACTATATACTCTTTTGACATCTTCCTTTTCTCCTCCAAGCGATAAAGCCATTAAAGAAGTTTTTTGAGTTCAAATATTTTGTCCCTTATTTTTGCAGCCTTCTCAAATTCAAGTTCAATAGCATGCTTTTTCATCTCCTGTTCAAGTTCCTTGATATATTCTTCTATCTCTTCCTTTGTCATATTTTCTACAATGTCTTTCTCCACAACTTCATATTTCTCTTCCTCTTCAGCCACAGACACTGTCGCTTCAATTATCTGTCTTATACCTTTTCTTACAGTTTGAGGTACAATGCCATGTTTCTGATTGTATTCTATCTGGATTTTCCTACGTCGGTTTGTCTCATCAATGGCTCTTTGCATAGCGTTTGTGATTCTATCTGCATACATTATAACCTTTCCATAAACATTTCTTGCAGCACGTCCAATTGTCTGGATAAGCGAAGTCTCTGACCTCAAAAAACCTTCTTTGTCTGCATCCAAAATTGCAACAAGTGACACCTCGGGAAGGTCAAGTCCTTCTCTGAGCAGATTTATCCCTACCAGCACATCAAACTTGCCAAGCCGTAAATCTCTGATAATCTGCATACGCTCAATTGTGTCTATGTCTGAATGCATATATCGGACCCTGATTCCCACATCTTTTAAATAGTCAGTAAGGCTTTCAGCCATCTTTTTGGTAAGGGTAGTAACAAGAACTCTCTGGTTCTTTTCCACTCGCTTTCGTATCTCGCCAATCAGATGGTCAATCTGACCTTGTACAGGATGAACCTCAATTTCAGGGTCAACAAGTCCTGTCGGTCTTATAATTTGTTCAACAATGCGTGAAGATTTTTTGAGTTCATACGGCCCGGGTGTTGCACTTACAAAAATCACTTGATTTAGCTTCTCTTCGAATTCTTCGAATGTCAATGGTCTGTTGTCGTATGCTGATGGAAGTCTAAAACCATATTCAACAAGAGCATCTTTTCTTGCTTTGTCACCATTGTACATAGCTCTTACTTGAGGTATAGTAACATGTGACTCGTCAATGAACATTATGAAATCCTTCGGAAAATAATCAAGTAGGGTATACGGTGGACTTCCTGGTGGCCTGCCAGTTAAGTGCCTTGAGTAGTTCTCTATCCCTTTACAAAAACCCATTTCCTGAAGCATCTCTATGTCATAGCGCGTTCTCTGTTCAAGCCTCTGAGCTTCAACAAGCTTCCCCATACTTCTTAGCTCTTTTAGCCTTTGTTCAAGTTCTTCTTCTATACTTTTTATCGCTCTTTTCAACTTCTCTGCTGTTGTTACATAGTGAGATGCTGGAAATATTGCAACATGGTTCCTTCGCCCAATTACCTCACCTGTCACAACATCAAATTCTGTAATCCTCTCTATTTCATCTCCGAAAAATTCTATTCTTATCGCCCTGTCCGTATTAGAAGCAGGGAAAACTTCAAGTACGTCCCCTCTTACTCTAAATCTGCCTCTTCGAAAGTCAACATCATTTCTTTCATACTGCATTCTTATAAGTTCTCTTATGACCTCATCTCTGTCTTTTGTCATGCCAGGGCGCAAAGAAATAGTAAGATTTAAATAATCTTCAGGACTACCCAAACTGTAAATACAGGATACACTTGCAACAATTATAACATCTCTTCTTTCAAATAAGGCAGATGTAGCTGAATGTCTCAGCTTGTCAATCTCTTCATTTATAGACGAATCTTTTTCAATATATGTGTCAGTCTCCGGGATATAAGCTTCAGGCTGATAATAGTCATAATAACTCACAAAGAATTCCACTGCATTTTCTGGGAAAAATTCTCTAAACTCACTACAAAGCTGTGCTGCTAAAGTTTTGTTATGTGCCAAGACAAGTGTAGGTCTTTGAACATTCTCTATGACCTTTGCCATTGTAAATGTCTTGCCCGACCCGGTAACACCTAAAAGGGTCTGAAATTTTTCACCTTTTAAAATTCCTTCTGTTAACATCTCAATTGCTTTTGGCTGGTCGCCAGTTGGTTTAAAGTCTGAAACAAGCTTAAATTTTTTCATATCAAATCACCAAATTTTATTTTATCTCATTCATCCTCAAATTTCAAACGTATGTTTGGAAAATCTGTGCCGCGGTTTCCTCAATAATCTGTATTTTTAAATGCTTTTGGATAAAGTTTTTTGTACATCTCGTAACTCTTAAAAACTCTTTTTACAAAATGGTTTGTCTCTTTAAAAGGAATTTCTGTTATTTCAATGGTGTTTCTTTTTCTAATCGAAAGCCATTTATTTACATTTGTCATACCAGCATTGTAAGCTGCAACTGCAAGCTTTGTATCACCAGAGTAGTAGTCTATAAGATATTTTATATACCACGAACCAAGCCTTATATTGTAATCAGGATTATAGAGGCTATCTTCTACATATTCCGTTTTAAGCTTTTGAGCAACCCACTTTGCAGTTGAAGGTGAAAGCTGCATAAGTCCAACAGCGCCTTTTCTTGAAACTGCATACTGGTTAAAGTTACTTTCAGATTTTATTATTGCACATATCAAATATGGATCTACCCCTATTTCACTGCTATATCTACTTATACTTTCAGAAAATTTCAGAGGATATATTTGCTTTAGAACAAAAAAATAAAATCTTTCAAAGAATAAAAGAAAAACAAGTAGCAAGACTATTATTATAACCTTCTTCTTCAAATCAACCCATCCTCTTTGAGATATTTTTTTATTACACTTTTTAACTCTTCAATGTCAAAATTATTCATTATAACCCTGTTAGCAAGCTTCTTATGGCTCTCTAATACTTTTTGCCTTTCTAAAAAAGATTTTATCTCTTTTTCACTCCATCCATTTCTTTTTATTATTCTCTCAACCAATACATTTTCTTCTGCCTCCACAAACCACACAACCGAACAGAGTTTGTTGAGTCCTATCTCAAATAAAAGCGCAGCATCTATGACAGTAGGGTATTCTTTAAAGACCTCTAAAACCAAGTAGCTTACCCTTTCAAAAATAAATTCATGAGTTATTTTATTTAAAACATCAAAACGGGATTTGTCAGCAGTAACTAAAGCTCTCAACCTGTTTCGGTCTATTCTCCCTGATACCAATATTTCTTCCCCAAAAACATCAGTCAACTTTTTCTTGAGTTCTTCGTTCTCTTCTAAAAGGGTATGATACTCCTTGTCAACATCAATTACTTTAAAACCGTAACTCTGCGCTAATATGCTACTGATGGTACTCTTACCTGAACCCATCTTTCCTGTAATTCCTAAAACTCTATTTTGTCTCATACCAGTTCAGTCCTTCTTTTACCTCAACCACCAGAGGCACTTTTAGAGCTACTGCATTTTCCATCTCTCTTTTTACTATTCTTTTTACTATATCCTTTTCTTCGTATGGGGCTTCAATCAAAAGCTCATCGTGTACCTGCAAAATTATTTTTGATTTAAGATTATTTTCCTTGAGCTTTTGATATACCTTAATCATTGCCAATTTCATGATATCAGCAGCGCTGCCCTGAATCGGCGAATTCATTGCAATCCTTTCGGCATAGCTTCTTGCATTTCTGTTTGCAGATTTTATGTCCTTTACATATCTCTTTCTGTTAAATAAGGTTAAAACATATCCGTTTTCACGAGCAAACCTGACAATATTATCTAAATACTCTTTAACCTTAGGATAACGTTCAAAATACTTGTTTATAAACTCTGCAGCTTCTTTTCGGGAAATCTTAATGTCCCTTGCAAGGCCATAATCAGAAATTCCATAAACTATACCAAAATTCACTGCTTTAGCTTGACTTCTCATCTCTGGAGTAACATCGGCTATGTCTACACCAAAAACCTCAGCTGCTGTCTGCGAATGGATGTCAATATTATTTTTGAAAGCATTTATAAGTCTTTCATCTTCAGAAATATGGGCAAGTATTCTCAGCTCAATTTGAGAATAATCTGCATCAATCAGTACATGTCCTTCTTCAGGTACAAAAACCTTTCTTATCAATTTCCCCTCATCATATTTTACAGGTATATTTTGTAAATTAGGATCACTGCTTGCCAGTCTTCCTGTTGCTGTACCTGTTTGGATAAAGGTTGTATGAACTCTGCCCGAAGAAGGATTTATTGCCTGAAGTAATCCCTGACAGTAGGTTGTTAGTATCTTGGTATACATCCTGTAGTCCAAAATAAGAGGAACTATTTCATGTTTGTCAAAAAGCTCTTCTAAAACCTCGGCATCAGTGGAATATCCTGTTTTTGTCTTCTTGATCACAGGAAGTTTTAACTTTTCAAATAAAATGTAAGAAAGCTGTTTGGGCGAGTTTATATTAAACCACTCACCCGCAATCTGGTATATCTGCGTTTCAAGTTTTAATATTTTGTTTTCAATCTCCTTGGTATACTGAAGGAGGGCATCTCTATCCACCTTAAACCCCGTTTTTTCCATCTCATATAGAACTGGGATAAGAGGTCTTTCTATATTCTCATACAGAAACTGGCACGAATTTAAATCTATTAATCTTAAAAGATCATCCCATAACCGTTTTAGAAGTACTACAGATACCATCTTTTTATCTTTTTTTACAGCTTCTATATCAGTGTTCAAGTAGGATACAAACAACGTTTCTAACTCATATGAACTTCTTGTGCTGTCAAGAACATAAGAAGCAATCATTACATCCTCGCAATTTTTAATATTATCTGTGTCTTCCAAGTTGAGTTGATGAAATATATTTTTTAAATCATATACAATTTTCACAGTGTCACTTTTTAAAATCTCCTCTACCAAATGTCTATCCCTTGTCACAAATACAGTATTACTTTCTTGGTCATACAAATAAAAACACTTTTCGTCCTGTACAAACATTAATGGAATCTCTTTTGATCTTATTCGTGAGATACTTTCAAGCTCTCTTTGTTCTACGTCAGGAATATCAGTTCGTTGCTGAACAAATTCAAATTGTATATTCTCTGATAGGCCTAATCGTTTTATTATACTTTTGAACTCTAATTGGACCAAAATCTCATATAACCTTTCCTTGTTCCACTCTTTTGTTCTTAAGTCCTCAAGATTAACATTTAGTGGTAAGTCACATACAATTGTTGCTAAACGCTTGGATAAAAACGCCATGTCTTTTCCAGCTTCTAATTTTTCTCTGATAGAACCTTTAATTTTATCTAAATTTTGGTATATTTCTTCTAAAGACGAGTACTCTTCCAAGAGTTTTTGAGCACTCTTTTCGCCAATTCCCTTCACTCCGGGAATGTTATCTGATTGATCTCCAACAAGCGCTTTATAATCAGGAACTTGATTTGCCCAAACTCCATATTTTTCTTTTATATTCTCGATGGTGTACAAATCTTCCATTGTTCTGTCAAACTTCGTCGAGACAATTTTTACAACCACGTTTTTGTCAAGTAATTGAAGAGTATCCCTATCACCTGTAATAATAACAATATCCAAACCAGTATTTTTGAACTTGTTAACAAGTGAGCCGATTACATCATCTGCTTCATAACCTTCAAACTCAACAATTGGAATGTTGAGGGCATAAAGAATTTCTCGAACATAAGGAATTTGCACTTGAAGGTTATCTGGCATAGGTTTTCTGTTAGCTTTGTATTCTTGGTATTCGCTTTTTCGAGCCTCTCTTCCTCTCTTGTCAAATGCTACAGCAATATAATCAGGTTTTTCTTGTTCTAAATATTTTAATATCACATTTATAAACCCATATATAGCGTTTGTTGGAATATTGCTTGAGGTTGTCAGTTCAGGAAGAGCAAAGAAAGCCCTATATAAAATGCTGTTCCCATCAAATATAACCAGCTTCATCTTCTATCTTCCCTTTCATTAATTCTTAAAAGTTCTTCTTTTTTGAATGAATAGTTGTTTTTATAAAAGTATTCATACTCAAAATCATAGTATAGAAACAATAAAGCCTTTAAGTCATTGCTTGTTTTATAGTAACTTAAATCTTCATAGTAGTTGAAGAGAAACCTGTACAGCTCATAACAAATATATATTGTTAGGGTTTCATTTGGATACATTCCATTCTCAAATTTTCTATCAAACTCTTCTATATTCATCAAAGTCTCATCTGTGAAAAATTTATAGTTTCTTATAACATGCCATTCTATCTCACCGATGAGTCTCTCAATAGAAGTTTTTATTTCTTTTCCTGTCAAAGAACAAAGCTTAGTATAAAGAAGTAAAATATAAGGCAGATGATAATAAGTTTTTATTGAGGTTAACATAAGATTTTTATTGTAAAAATTAAAATAAATATTTTCTTTTGTGGATAATAGTTCTATGTTTTCTTTAAGACTTAAAATTTCACTTTTTCTAAGCTCGCTTAAAATTTTTATATAATAAAAACTGGAAGATTGTAACGAGGATGTATAGGAAAGCTTGAAATTTATAAGTTTTCTGGGTAGATATAAAAAGTAAAGTTTTAACATCTTTGCTGGAACGCCAAGTGATAATCGGTACCTTCTCGCAATGTCTATTTTTGAATACTTCATTATATCTACTATACCAACGTACTTTGGATTGTTTGCCGGTTCTAAATTAAGTCCTGCTTCAAAAGATTTCAATTTTGGATTAAAGTTTTCAACGCAATCATAAATTGAACTTCCTTTCTGTACCTTGACTTCTATTTTTATATTTGAGCCTTTTTTTATCCTCGACATCGGTAGTAAATTTTGAAAACAAAAACTATTCTGTGTTTCATCTATCCAGAACGAATGGAAAAACCCTATACACAATAAGTTTTCTTTTATCTTCGTGGCAAATCTCAAATATATTTCATCCAGTTGTAAAATACCACAAACTTTTAATAGAAAAAACGAATCTTTAGTTCTCAAAAGGATAATTTGTGTATTCGAGTTGTTACACACAAGTCCTTTCTTTCCTCTTTGAAGCCTTGGCATAAAAAAAATTTCTGCTTCTTGAAGGTCAAAAGCCACTCCTATGTTATTAACTTCACAGCTGTCAGTAAAAGAAAGCTTTGCAGTAAAACCATCCTTTTCATTTACGATTTCATACGAAACCTTTTTCAAACCTCGACCGGCTTGTGTAAATACATCGTTTAAAAAAATATATGAAGGAATGTTTGCTATCATTCTTTTCTTATACCTCTTTGGCATTCCTATAAAAATTATTATACCATAAAAATACCCTAAGCCATCCCAATAAACTACCAAAGATGACTTAGGGTACTCCCGCTTTACTTCTCGAACTTATTTTTTCTCAAACATGTCCTTGCCAACACCGCAAATAGGGCAAACCCAATCGTCTGGCAAATCTTCAAACTTTGTTCCTGGCGCAATACCGTTTTCTGGGTCTCCATTTTCAGGATTGTACTCGTATCCGCATATACTGCATACCCAAATTTCCACTTTAAACATTCTCTCCTTTCTTAGAATTTAAACTGTCAAATAATTTATACCTCATTTTTCTCTTCTTAAAACACAAATTTTATTCAATCTCAATCTCTTTATCTCCTATATCATTTCTGTAGAACATATTTTCAAACCAAATCTTCTTAATCTCTTCATATACCTTATCTTTCGCTTCTTTTAGAGTCTTTTCTTTTCTTACCACATTCAGTACCCTTCCACCAGCAGTTTTTATCTTACCGTTTTTTTTCTTTGTATTTGCGTGAAATACTATGGTCCTTTCATCCAGATTTTCTAATCCGCTTATTTCAAAGCCAGTATCATATTTGTCAGGATAACCTTTTGAGGCAAGCACAACACACAGAGAATACTCTTGCTCAAACCTTGCCTCAACACCCTTTAAATTTCCTTCTCTCGCCTTTACCATTATTTCCATAAGTTCACTTTTCATAAGCGGTAAAATTGCCTGGGCTTCTGGGTCTCCAAAACGTGCATTAAATTCTAAAACCTTTGGCCCCTCTTCTGTCAGGATAAGTCCTCCATATAGTACTCCTTTGAAAGGTCGTCCTTCCTTTCGCATGCCATACACTGCTCTGAGCATTATGTTTTCTAACATATCTTCAAAAATATCTTTGTTGACAAGTTTAGACGGCGAAAAAGCACCCATTCCACCTGTATTTGGTCCATTGTCACCATCAAATGCCTTTTTGTGGTCTCTTGCTGTTGTAAGAGGAACAATATCCCTACCATCAGAAACAACAAACACTGAAACTTCTTCACCAACAAGGTAATCTTCAATAACCACTTTGTTGCCTGCAGCTCCAAAAACCTTTTCTTTCATAATAAGATTCAAGGCATCAACTGCCTCTTGCTGGTTATTTGCAATAATCACACCCTTGCCAAGAGCAAGCCCATCTGCTTTTATAACAATTGGATACTTATATGTTTGATTTACAAACTTGTATGCATCTTCATAGTTAGTGAACACCTCATATCTTGCAGTTTTAATTCCATATTTCTTCATCAAATCTTTCGCAAAAGCTTTACTGCTTTCTATCATTGCAGCATCTTTTGTAGGTCCAAATGTCTTTATACCAAAAGATTCAAGATAGTCAACAATCCCGTCAGCCAGTGGATTGTCAGGACCAACAACCACAAAATCTATTCCTTTCTCTAAACAAAAGTCCTTTATCTTGTCAAACTCATTCACTTTAATATCAGCACACTCAGCTATTTCGCTTATTCCTGCATTTCCTGGAATGCAGAACAAATCTTTGTAACCTTCATTGTATATCTTCCATGCAATAGCATGTTCACGTCCACCATTTCCTACAATTAGTACTCTCATGGTTAAAATACCACCTCTTTCTTAATGCCTAAAATGTCTCATTCCTGTGAACACCATAGCTATATTGAACTTATTTGCCATCTCAATAGAATCCTTGTCGCGGATAGAACCACCTGGCTGGATAATAGCACTAATTCCTGCTTTGCCCGCAGTTTCAACACTATCTGAAAATGGGAAAAATGCGTCGGATGCAAGCACTGCTCCCTTTAAATCAAATCGCGACCTTGAAATTGCATGTTCAACAGCCCATATTCTATTTGTCTGACCCATTCCAATGCCCAGGGTCATTTTATCCTTTGCTACAACTATAGCATTCGATTTTACATGTTTTACAACCTTCCAGGCAAAGATTAAATCTTCCAGTTCCTTTTCTGACGGCTCTCTTTCTGTGACAACCTGAAATCCGTCTTTGAAAAGCATTTTATCCTTTTCTTGTACTAAAACGCCACCATTCACAGATTTTATATCATAGAAAGTATTGGTTTTTTCTAAGGATGCTAATTTTAAAACTCTCAAATCTTTTTTGGAACACAGGATAGAAAGAGCATCCTCGTCAAATTCCGGAGCAATCACAATTTCAAGAAATATCTTTTTGAGCTGCTCTGCTGTACCCTTGTCAACCTTTCTATTGAAAGCAACAATGCCGCCAAATATTGACACTGGATCACTTTCATATACCTTTTTATAAGCCTCATAGATATTCTCTGCCGATGCTACTGCACATGGGTTATTGTGCTTTATAGCAACGCATGTAGGTTCATCAAACTCCTTCAAAAGCTCTATAGCACTGTCACTGTCAAGGATGTTGTTGTATGAAAGTTCTTTACCATGAAGCTGCGTACAATTCACAACATTTGAAGTTTTGATGAAGGGTAACGATATCTTATAAAAACATGCCTTCTGGTGAGGATTTTCACCATATCTTAAGTTCTGCAAAAGTTCAAGTGGGACTGTAAAATACTTCGAAAACGACTGGTCTTTTCGCACATGTTTGAAATAGTTAAAAATCATTGAATCATAATACGAGGTGTATTCAAAAACCTTTGTGGCAAGATAAAATCTTGTCTCAAAAGAAACCTCTCCATTTTTTTCTATTTCCATTGCTACTGTATCGTAATCTTCAGGGTCAACTATTACTGTTGTGTATTTGAAGTTTTTTGCAGCTGCTCGAATCATGGTGGGCCCGCCTATATCTATATTTTCTATAACGTCGTCAAGCGTAACATCTTTCTTGAAAATAGTCTCTTTAAATGGATAAAGGTTAACCACAACCATGTCAATTGGCAGAATATCCAATGCCTTTAAAGTTTCTAAGTGTTCTTTGTTATCCTTCATTGCAAGAATTCCTGCGTGAATATTTGGATGAAGAGTTTTTACTCTGCCATCCAAAATCTCTGGAAAACGGGTCACATCAGAGATATTTATAACCTCAATCCCATTTTCGGTCAAGTACTTCATGGTACCACCTGTTGAGATAATATCATATCCAAACTTTCTTAGCTTTTTTGCAAATTCTACTATCCCGTTTTTATTGTAAACACTTATAATCGCCCTCTTGTTCATATCTCAATTCCCACCTTTTTTAAGATTTCCTTGTCCTTTATGATAACTTTTCTTCCTATGACTTCTATCTTATCTTCACAAAGAAGCTTTATAGCTAAAGGATATATCTTCCATTCAACCTCTTCAAGTACCCTCTTTTGAAGAGTCTCTGGAGTATCATCTTCCCTTACATATATAGCTTTTTGCAAGATTATTGGACCACCGTCAGGTACTGCATCAACAAAATGGACTGTTGCACCTGTTACCTTCATTCCATATTCTAACACACTTCTGTGTACGTTTATGCCATACATACCTTTACCACCAAATGCTGGTAGCAAGGAAGGATGAATGTTTACAATTCTGTTCTTGAACTCTTCCACAAAATACTCTGAAAATATATAAAGGAAACCTGCTAAAATGACGTAATCAATTTTTTGACATTTAAGTAACTTTACCAAATATTTTTCATACTCCAAAGAAGAAGGAAAATCTCTCCTGGATATATAAATTGCTTGAATACCGTTTTTTCTTGCCCTTTCAAGTGCATATGCATCTTTTTTGTTGGATATGACACATGAGATAGTAGCTGGTATCTCTCCAATTTTAATCTGGTCAATGATTGCCTGAAGATTAGAACCTGAACCTGAAACAAATACAGCTAATTTTTTCATTTTAAAACAACTCCGTCTTCACCTTTTTGAATTGCACCTATTACCCATGCATTTACTTTCTCTTGTTCTAAAATCTTCAATGTCAAATCCACACCTTCTTTAGAAACTATTAGAATCATACCTATTCCCATGTTAAATGTTGAAAACATCTCTCTTTCTTCTACTTTTCCATGTTCCTGAATCAACCTAAATATAGCAGGAACTTCCCAACTACCTTTTTCGATGATGGCAGAGTAACCTTTCGGAAAAGCACGAGGTATATTTTCAAAAAATCCACCGCCAGTAATATGAGCTATTCCTTTAACATTTACCCTTTCAAGCACTTTCAAAACAGGTTTTACATATATCCTTGTAGGCTTTAATAGCTCTTCCCCAAGTGACACCCCAAGCTCTTCATATATCTTTCCAAGCACTTTTGGATTATCATCTATCCCAAAAACTTTTCTTACAAGTGAATAACCATTGCTGTGAACACCGCTTGAAGCAAGGCCAATTATAATATCTTCTTGGTTCACATCTTTGCCATACACCGCTTTTTGCTTTTCTACAATTCCAACTGCAAACCCTGCCAAATCGTACTCATCCTCTTTGTAAAATCTTGGCATCTCAGCAGTCTCTCCGCCTACAAGTGAACATCCAGCCATTTTGCAACCTTCTGCAATGCCTTTCACAATGCTTGCAATCTTGCTACTGTTTAGTTTACCACATGCAACATAGTCTAAAAAGAAAAGTGGTTTTGCACCATGACATAAAACATCGTTGACGCACATTGCAACACAGTCTATACCAACAGTGTCGTGCTTATCAAGGTAAAATGCAATCTTCAGTTTAGTACCAACTCCATCTGTGCCAGAAACCAAAATATATTCAGAACTTCCAATATTCAAAAGATACATACTCCCAAAACTACCTATGTCAGTAATAACATTTGAGTCAAAAGTTTCTCTCGCCAAGCTTTTAATCAAATTCACTGCTTTGTAACCTTCTTCAATGTTCACGCCCGCATCCTTATATGTGGTCATTCTTCAAACACCCTCTTCAAGAATATATTTATTAAAATTCTCTGGTATCTCGGTTACATACTCCCCGCTAAAACATGCTGTACAAAACTGATGGATTCTCCCATCAAAGACCTCATTCAGTCCGTTTAAGCTCAAGTACTCTAATGAGTCAGCACCTAAAATCCTTGCAATCTCCTCAGTTGAGTAATTTGCTGCAATCAACTCTTTTCTGTCAGGTGTATCTATACCGTAGTAACAAGGAAAAACAACTGGTGGAGAGCTTATCCTAAGATGAACCTCTGTTGCCCCTGCATCTCGCAGCATTTTTATAATCTTTCGCGATGTTGTTCCCCTTACAATAGAATCATCAATTAAAACCACCCTTTTTCCCTCTACATTGCTTTTTAAGACATTAAGCTTTATTCTCACAGCGATTTCTCTTTGTGTCTGTTCTGGTTTTATGAATGTCCTTCCTATATATCTATTTTTTATAAAACCTTCTGAAAATGGAATATTGGCCTCTTCCGCAAAGCCAATTGCAGCAGTTGTTCCAGAGTCGGGCACACCAATTACAATGTCGCAGTCAACATAAGACTCTTTGCAAAGTTGTTTCCCAAGCCTTTTTCTTATTTCATAAACACTTATTCCTTCCAAGTATGAGTCAGCCCTTGCAAAGTAGATAAATTCAAATACACATAAGTGTTTAGTGCTATTATTGTATTTTACACTCTTAATACCACTTTTAGTTACCGAAATTATCTCTCCTGGTTCAACATCTCGGATATATTCGGCTCCGATAGTGTCCAGGGCGCATGTTTCTGATGCAAAACAAATACTGTTGCTTATCTTTCCCATTACCAAAGGTCTAAGTCCATAAGGGTCTCTTACTGCAATAAGTTTGTTGGGTGTTAAAATCAGCAAAGAATATGCCCCTTTTATTTCATCCATAGTTTTTAAAATGGCTTCTTCGATATTTTCGGATTTTATCCTGTTGCGAGAAATCAAACTTGCAATAACTTCAGAATCGATAGTTGTTTGAAAGATTGCGCCTTCCTGCTCAAGTTTCTCTCTTATTATATGTGCATTGACAAGATTGCCATTGTGCGCAAGAGCCATATGACCTTTTCTGTATTTTATGACAAGAGGCTGAGCGTTTTCCCTGTCACTTTTGCCTGTAGTAGAATACCTTACATGACCAATTGCTGAATATCCTTTAAGATGATTTAGCACAACCTCGTTGAAAACTTCATTGACAAGACCATTGTCCTTATGATAAATGATATTCCCCGAGTCATTTACAGCAATACCGCTGCTTTCCTGGCCTCTGTGTTGAAGAGCGTAAAGTCCAAAATAAGTAATCTTTGCAACGTCAAGCTTACCATCCGGGCAATATATGCCAAATATCCCACAATGGTCTTTAAAGTTTTCTTCTAACTCTTTAAAGCACATGGTATTGCCTCCTGATATATTCTCTCCACCTCTTTTAAGTCCAAATGAATATCTTTATCATTTATTTTACCATTTATCGCAAACTCATCTGTTACTCTTCCTACTACAGTAAACTCAATGTCATCTAATATATCCTGTATTTTTCTTAAATTATTTTCTTGGAATGTAACAACAAACCTTCCTGGTGTTTCACTAAAAAGATAAAAATCTTCTCTTAGCTCTGTTTTAATTTGCAGCTCAGCACCCTTTGAACCTCTTAATGCACTTTCTATAAGAGCAATTGCAAAACCTCCATCCGAAATATCATGAACAGAACTGAAAAGTCCTTTGTTGATACATTCTAAGATCTTATCACATATTTTTTTGTGAAGCTTTAAATCGAGTTTTGGTACCCTACCAGAAACTATCCCATGATAAAAACTTAAATATTCGCTTGCTCCAATATCATCTGAGGTTCTACCAACAACTGCAATCAAATCACCTTCATTTTTAAATGAAATATCAACAGCTTTTTCAATATTATCAATTCTACCTACCATTCCAATTACAGGCGTAGGGTAAATAGCTCCTTCTTCTGACTGGTTATAGAATGATACATTTCCACCAGTCACAGGTGTTTCAAAATGCTCGCATGCAACTTTCATTCCTTCAATTGTCTTGACAAACTGGTAGTAAATTTCCGGATAGTGCGGATTTCCAAAGTTAAGTCCATCTGTGATTGCAAGTGGCTTTGCCCCAACAGCTACAATATTTCTATAACTTTCTGCCAACACAAGTTGAACTCCTTCATATGGATTTAAATAACAGTATCTGCCGTTACTATCTATTGTGACAGCAATTCCTTTCTTTGTTCCTTTTATTCTCAAAAGACTTGCATCATGACCTGGTCTTATGACAGTATCTGTTCTGACCATATGGTCATACTGGCGATAGATGTACTCTTTGCTTGCAAGGTTAGGATTTGAAATCATCTTGCAGATTGCCTCGTTTAAATCATTTGGTTGCGGAATTGAATATATATCAAATTTTTCAGCCTCTTTTATTATCGCTGGCTCTTTTATCTCTCTGACATAAGCTGGCGCATGAGCAAGTGCCTTTGCAGGAACCTCTGCAATTACTTTTCCATTTTCAAGAACCCTTAGCATACCATCATCTGTAACTTTTCCTATTTTTACTGCATGAAGTCCCCATTTTTCAAATATTTTATATACCTCTTCTTCTCTTTCTTTTTTAACAATGACAAGCATTCTCTCCTGTGACTCTGAAAGCATAACCTCAATTGGGTTCATACCTTCTTCTCTTTTTGGAACGAGTGCTACATCTATCTCGATTCCTGTTCCCGCTCTTGCCGCTGTCTCACATGTTGAAGAAGTAAGCCCTGCTGCACCCATGTCTTGAATACCAACAACTGCATCTGTCTGAAAAAGTTCTAGACACGCTTCTAAAAGGAGCTTTTCCATAAATGGGTCTCCAACCTGCACAGCAGACCTTTTCTCCTCTAATTCAGCTGTAAGATCTGTTGACGCAAATGTTGCTCCACCCATTCCATCTCTACCAGTGGTATGTCCAACATAAAACACAGAATTGCCTACTCCCTGGGCAACCCCTTTGAAAATTTTATCTTTCTTCATAATACCTACACACATGACATTGACCAAGATATTGTTTTTGTAAACAGGGTCAAATGTGGTCTCACCACCTACAGTGGGAATACCTACACAGTTGCCATATCCTGCAATACCAGCTACAACCCCTTCAAACAAGTATTTTGTTCTGTTATCATTGAGGTTGCCAAACTTGAGTGAATCCAAAAGAGCTATTGGTCTTGCTCCCATTGTAAATATATCTCGTATTATCCCGCCAACTCCTGTTGCTGCACCTTCGTACGGTTCTACTGCTGATGGGTGATTGTGACTCTCTACTTTAAAACACACTGCATATCCATCACCAATGTCAACAATCCCTGCATTTTCTCCTGGACCTTGAAGGATATGCTCACCTTTTGTAGGAAGATTCTTTAAAAACGCTTTTGAGTTTTTATACCCACAATGCTCAGACCACATAACCCCAAAAAGATTAAGCTCAAGCTCATTCGGTTCTCTCCCCAGAATTTCCACAATTATTTTATACTCATTGTATGTCAGTCCCACTTCTTCATAAAGATGTTTTTTCAAAACCTCTCACCTCGACTTCAAATAATTGACAATGCTTAAAAATACTCTTTTACCATCTTCACAACCAAGGATTTTCTCGCTGCTTCTTTCAGGATGAGGCATGAGTCCAAAAACATTTTTTTCCTTGTTACATATACCTGCTATGTTTAGAATAGAACCATTAGGATTTGTTTCATCATTGACGTTGCCATATTTATCACAATACTGCAGCACAATCTGTTGATTTTGAATTATTTGTTTTAATGTTTCTTCATCCACAACATAGTTACCCTCGCCATGGGCAATAGGCAGGTTTATTACCTCTCCTTCTTTGTAGAGATTAGTAAAAGGAGTGTTTGTATTCACTACCTTTACATACTGGTCACTGCAAATAAACTTAAGATTCTTGTTTCTTATCAGCGCGCCTGGCAAAAGATGACTTTCAGTTAAAATCTGAAACCCATTGCATATACCTATCACAAGTCCTCCATTTTGGGCAAATTCCTCTATTCTTGGCATTATTTTTGAAAACCTTGCTATTGCTCCAGCCCTCAAATAATCCCCGTACGAAAATCCTCCAGGCAAGATTATACAATCAAACCCCGTTAATTTTTCATCACTGTCGTGCCAAATATACTCGACATCCTCATTTATTACATCTTTAATTACATGAAAACAATCACTGTCACAGTTAGAACCCGGAAAAACTACAACGCCAAACTTCATCTCTTACTCCTCCAAAATGTTAAACTTGTACTCTTCCATAACAGGGTTGCATAAAAGCTTTTCACACATAAGTTTTACCAATTCTTTTGCTTTTTCAATATCATTTTCGTTCAAATATACCACAATATACTTTCCCATTCTAACTTTCTCTACATTGTCAAATCCCAGACTTTTTAAAGAATTCAACACAGCAATACCAGGTGGGTCTGAAATTGATTTTTTTAAATATACAAAGATTTCTGCCTTGAGCATTTCTATATCCCCTTTCAAATAATTATTTTGATTTTACTTATTTTTATCAAGACCAAGTCTTCTTAATATTTCCATATATGCCTCTTCCACATTTCCAAGGTCTCTTCTAAATCTATCCTTATCAAGCTTTTCCTTAGTTGTAGTATCCCAGAACCTACAGGTGTCGGGAGAAATCTCATCAGCCAAGATTACCTCTCCTTTGTACCTGCCAAATTCAAGTTTGAAATCAATGAGGTCAATGTTAACTTGTTTTAAATAATTTCTGAGCACGTCGTTAATTTTAAATGAATACTCTTCAATCTTCCTAATTTCCCCTTCGGTTGCAAGTTCCAAAGCCAGGATATGGTATTGATTTACCTGAGGGTCGTGAAGGGCATCGTTCTTGTAACAAAATTCTAAGATAGGTCTTTTCAAAATCGCTCCCTCTTCAAGTCCAAGTCTTTTGCATAGTGAACCTGCAGCTACATTTCTCACAATAACTTCAACTGGAATTATCTGCACTTTCTTAACAGCTGTCTTTCTCTCATCAATTTGCTCAATAAAATGTGTGGGAATTTTGTTGGTCTCTAATATTTTAAAGAAATGGTTTGCCACTAAGTTGTTGACAACTCCTTTATTATTAATTATACCTCTTTTTGTACCGTCGAAAGCTGTTGCATCATCTTTGTACTCAATTACAACAACATCTGGGTTCTCAGTTTCATAAACTTTTTTTGCTTTGCCTTCATACAAAAGTTTTGTAATAACATAACTCATTTTAAAAGCCTCCCAATTATCAATTAGTGTAAATGCTAAAGCCTTCTTTGAGAGATAGCAATGTATATTTATGCAATACCTGGATTTTTAAAGGGGAGCAATCTGCATGCTCCCCTTTTTCTTTTAGTGTGCAATAATCATAAATCTCAAAATAAAGAGTATAGCAAGAATGTATGTTATTGGATGAACCTCTTTTGCTTTTCCTCTTAAAAGTTTAACCAGAACATAGAATATAATACCTGCTGAAATACCATTTGCAATGCTGTAAGTAAACGGCATAATTACAATTGTTAAAAATGCTGGAAGAGCTTCTTCAAAATCGTTAAAGTCAATCTTTTTGATAGAGCTTATCATCATAACACCAACAGCAATCAACGCTGGAGCAGTTGCCTGGGATGGCACAAGCCCTATAAACGGCGCAATCACCAATGCAAGGATAAATAAAATACCTGTGACCAAGGATGTAAGACCTGTTCTTCCACCTTCTTCTATACCAGCTGCGCTTTCGATATAAGTTGTTACTGTAGAAGTACCAAAGATAGCCCCAACAATTGTTGCAATCGCGTCAGACATCAATGCCCTGTCCATATTTGGAATATCTCCTTTTTCATCAAGCATCCCAGCCTTATCAGCAAGACCTACAAATGTCCCGATGCTATCAAACATATCTATGAGAGTAAATGTCAATATCACCGCAAAAAGACTAAGAAGAACCGCACCTATGCCGCCTCCTTGGCCATGTGCCGCAAATAGACCTGCAAAATCAAAGTTGAAGGCAGAGACTTTAAATGCCTCCAGCGAAAATTTAAATTTCGACAAATCCACAATTTTCAAAGGAAAGCTTATTACTGTGGCTATAATTATTCCAATAATAATTGCGCCTTTTACTCTTTTTGCAATCAAAATTCCTATAATTAAAAGTCCTATAAGAGCAACAATCGCACCACGTGAAGATATTATTGCTGAGTTTATATTTGGGTCATTTGTCAAAGACTTAAAAGCAGATGTAAAATCGCCGAACTTTGGAAGTTTGGAACCGGAGTCTATTACTACTATTCCACTGTTTATAAACCCGATAAAAGCTATAAAAAGTCCAATACCTGCTGTCATAGCATGTTTTAAAGATTGAGGTATAGAACGAACTATTGCTTGTCTGAGCCCAACTGCTGTGATGATAACAAATATAATACCTGATATAAACACTGCTGCTAATGCCTGCTGTGGAGTATATTTCATTTGAAGGCATACAGTGTAGGTAAAGAAAGCGTTAAGGCCCATCCCAGGTGCAAGAGCAAATGGAAGATTAGCATAGAGTGCCATTATAAGCGTTCCAACTGCTGCACCAATACATGTTGCAAAAAATACAGCATGCTTGTCAAGTCCGGTCGTGCTAAGAATAGAAGGATTGACAAAGATTATGTACGCCATTGTGATAAATGTAGTAAAACCTGCTATTACCTCTGTCTTTACATCAGTTCTTCTTTCTTTGAGCTTAAAAATATTTTCTAACACAAATATACCACCTTTCTTCGAACATTTTTTAAATATAACATCCGAATGTTTGGTATCTACAAGTACATATTATCAAAGCAAAAGCCTTTATGTCAATAATTAATTGTGAACAAAATTAAAATGCGCTTAAATAATATTCGGAATGATAATATACAAAAAAACAGGTCACACCTCTTTTTTAAAAGATGTGACCTGATCAAATCTTTCCGAAATTAATTTTAGTCGTTAGTAGTTGTATCAACAGGAGTACCCAAGGTCACTTTGAAGTCCTTGGTCTGGCCATCCCGCAGAACTCTTATGGTTATTACGTTACCAATCTTATGATTTGAAAGTATTGACTGAATATCTGAAAATGTAGTAACTTTCTTACCATCTATCTGCAAAATTATATCTCCTTCTTTTAAACCAGCTTTTGCTGCACCTGTACCTGGATAAACCCTTGAAATATACATCCCCATAATATTACCAGATCTGTCGTAGTACTCCATAACAGATATACCTATAGTTGGTCTTAAAACTTTTTTATACTTCATCAAATCGTTTATAATCGGTTTTACATAGTTTATTGGTATAGCAAAACCCATTCCTTCAACACCTGTTTGAGAAATCTTTGCTGTGTTGATGCCAATAACCTCACCACTGCTATTTACAAGTGCTCCTCCACTGTTACCTGGGTTTATCGCAGCATCAGTTTGAATCAGTGGAATCTGAATACCATTTCCCATATCAAGCTTTCTATTGACCGCGCTCACAACACCAAATGTAACTGTCCCAGCAAACTCTTGCCCCAGAGGATTTCCTATTGCAACCACAAACTCCCCAACTTTTACTTTTGATGAGTCTCCAAGTGGAGCAACAGCCTTTACATATTTCGGGTCAATTTTCAAAAGCGCTATGTCACTCAAAGCATCAGTCCCAACAATTGTAGCCGGCACTTCCTTTTCACCTGATAAAATCACCGTGACAGATTTAGCACCTGATACTACGTGGTTGTTTGTCACAACATAACCATCTTTACTAATTATAACCCCAGAGCCCTCACCTATTGTGATTTCCTGTTCTTCATCTGTCCACCAGTTATAAGCTGTTCCTTTGTTTTTAATTCCCACAACAGCTGGACCAACCTTTTGTGCCACATCTGTCACAAATGAACTGTTACCAGAATTGAGTACAACTGTTTTTGTAATAGGTTCTGTGGCAGTGGAATTATTCAAGTTGAAACTGTTCAACGTAGAGTTAATATCATTTTTAAAGTTATTAAAGTTAACACCAAAATATGCCATGAAAAATATTGACATTAAAATGGCACCAATTAAACCACCTACAAGCCCTGCAACTATATACTCTTTTGCTGACTTTTTCTTTCTTATTGTTTTGGGAATCTCAAAATTAATGGGACTGTAAGATGGTTGATAGTTTGGAGTTTCGAAATCAAATTTATCTGTCATCTTTGTTCACCTCTCACTTTGTTTTTTCACTTATAATTCTACCCCTTGTTTTTGAAAAAATTATTAACGAATTGTTAACAAATAATAAAAATTATTTTAAATCCAGCGTAAATGTAAACTTGGATCCAACACCTTCCTCGCTTTCAACCCAGATGTTCTGTTTATGAAGCTTTATAATCTCTTTTACAATTGAAAGCCCTAACCCAACTCCATTTTCAAGGCTTCTTGACTCATCAACTTTATAAAACCTTTCCCAGATAAGCTTTTGTAGCTTTTCAGGAATACCCACGCCTGTATCCTGTATTGTTATATAGGCTTTACCATTTACTACTTCAGAATATATATAAATCTTCCCGCCAACCTTGTTATACTTTATAGCATTGTCAAGAAGATTGTGAACAACCCTACTTATCAAATCCCTATCTGCCTTGACAACAAGTTCTTCGTCCACTTGCAGAGTTACATCTATTTCTTTTTCTTCTATTCGCTTTTCAAACTTAATTAGCTCCTCCGCAATCACAGAATAAATCTTAAATTCGCTCAAATTAAGATTTATTTTCCCCCACTCAAGTCTTGACAATTCTAAAAGTTGATTAATCAAGTTGTTAAGCTTTATAACTTCCTCTTTTACAAGGGTCAGATAAAAATCTCTTTTGTCATCTGGAATGGTCTTATCCAATATACCTTCCACAAACCCTCTTATAGAGGTAAGAGGAGACCTGAGCTCATGTGACACATTAGAAATAAAACTTTTTCGCATCATCTCTAAATTTTCTAATTTTTCGGTCATATAATTAAAAGATGAGATGAGTTCACTAATCTCGTCATCACTATTGTTTGGAATAGGAATTTTTTGCGAAAAATCACCTTCAGCTATCTTTCTTGAAGCCTGTGCAAGCTTTTTAATGGGAGTGATAATCCTTTGAGTCAGTGCATATGTTATTATCAAAACAACTAAAACCTCAAACAATGTAATCAGCCAAATTATTCTGTTATACATCTTTAATGTCTGCCTTATCTCATCTGTTGAAGTGATAAGAAGAAGTCCTGACACAACATGGTTATTTATCACTACCGGATACCCTATCACAAGATATTCTCTTTTTATCATATCCCCTATAAGAAGCTTTTTTACAGCAATCTCGCCTTCAAAGACCTTGTCTCTTATCTTTCTCAGATTTAAATCATCTATATATACCTGTTCATCCGAGTTTAATATTACATTTGCATTTTTATTTATCAGCAGGATTGAAGCATTCAGATAATCCCGCAAAAATCTAATCTCAAACCTAAGTCTATCCTGTTCCAAAAACCCTGTTATATACCAAAGCGCAAGTCCAGTTGCAATTTTCTCAGCTTCACGAACAAGCTGAGTCTGTTTTTGGGAGACAAAATAGTTTTCTGTCAGGTTATTGAGCACTGTCCCAAAAATTAAAAATCCAACTGCAATTATGATTGTATATGTCACCACAAATTTAAAATATATAGATTTCAATTCTTTTCACTTCCTCAACAAAGCCTAAATTTCAAACTTATAACCCACACCCCATACAGTCTTTATCTTCCAAGGATATTTGTCTTTTTCAATCTTTTCTCTTATTCTTTTGATGTGTACATCAACTGTACGAGTGTCTCCAACAAAGTTGTAACCCCATATATGGTCAAGAAGCTGCTCTCTTGTGAACACTTTGTTGGGATGTGATGCTAAGAAATACAAAAGCTCTATCTCTTTCGGCGGCATATCTATTACTTTATCTTCAAGTTTCACCTCATATGTAGTGAGATTTACTGTCAGATTTGGATATACAACAACCTTTTCATCATTGACTTCACCCTGTGTTCTTCTCAGCACCGCTTTTATTCGTGCAATTAGTTCTTTTGGATCAAACGGTTTTACAATGTAGTCATCTGCTCCCAACTCTAATCCAAGTACCTTATCAAATGTCTCTCCCTTTGCAGTGAGCATTATAATTGGAATGTTACTAATCTTTCTAAGTTCTCTACAGACTTCATATCCATCCTTTTTGGGCAGCATAATGTCCAGTATTACAAGGTCGGGCATTTCATTTTTGAACATAGCAATTCCATCTATACCATTGTGAGCAACTACTACTTCAAACCCTTCTTTTTCTAAGTAGAGTTTTATTACCTCACATATCTTTACATCATCATCAATGACAAGGATTTTCATCCTATCTCTACCTCTCCTCTACACAACTTTATATATTTCATCTATTGGTAAATCATTTATATAAGTTTTTTCTCCGCTTTTAGAAACAAATTCTATACTTGGTTTTTCCACAATTTCTCCAACTATGCAGCATTCAATGCCACTTTCTAAAAGCTTTGTTGCAAGTTCATCTGCCTTACTTGTTGTAATTAACATACTTCCACTTGAGATAAGCTTATATGGATTTAAATTAAAAAAAGCGCACACTTTCTCAACTGCACTACTGAGATTTATCATATCTTCATATATTACTGCACCTTTACTTGATGCTCTGCACACCTCATATATAGCTCCAAAAAGTCCGCCTTCTGTAATATCATGCATACTGGAGGCATATTCTCTTGCTATCATCCCTTCCTTTACAACACTTAATTTTTCTACAAAGCTTTCTATTTCTTTTTCTTCGTGGCTATTTAATATATCCTTCAGTTTTTCTTTATACTTGTTATATAAAATAAAAGTACCTTCTAAACCTATTGTTTTTGTGATAACAATTTTATCACCCGGCTTTGCTCCCCCTGTAGGGATAAGAAGCTCTTTTTTTACCTTTCCAAAACCAGTTGAAACAATCAATGGTCTTGTAACTGCAGTTGTCACTTCGCTATGTCCGCCTAAGAGATGGATGTTTAATTTATTGCAAGCATCTCTTATTTGAGTTAATATCTTCGCAAATTCATCCTCACTACTTCCGGGAGGAAGAAGCACAGTAGTAAGTACCCCAAGTGGTTCTGCTCCAGCTGCCGCCAAATCGTTACAGGCAACAACCACCGACAAAAAACCACTCATATTGTCGCCTGCTGTAATTGGGTCCGTGGTAAGAACAGCTATTTCTCCTTCGATATCCACAGCAGCACAATCTTCTCCAATATTAGGAAGCAACAAGATGTTTTTGTTGGTCCTTAAGTTGCTAAAGACATGCTTCTGCAGTATCTCTACGGGTACCTTTCCTATATCCAAAAAGAAGACCCCCTTTGCCTCTTCAATCTAAAATACTCTATCTGGCAAAAATATATCAAACATCCCTACAACAAAAGAGGTAATTAAGTTAGCTATAATGGGTACTTTAATACCTGGTACTGACATATTACCAAAATACAAAATAGCAAAAGTTACTAAAAAAGCAATTATTCCTCTTCCTATAGGGGTTCTATAAAGTGTTGTTATTCTCTCAATTATATATGTTATCACAGATATTGCTACAATTAAAGCTATTCCTATCATCCAATTGCTGAATACAAAGTTGGGGTAGATGAGCTGCATCAAAAGCATCATAAAAGAAGCAACAACAAATCTCACAATTATACCTAGCCAGCTTGCATACCTTTTTTCAGTTTTTTCACTCATAACAAAAGCACCTCCTATTTGTAGGTTAACCAACTTATAATGCAGTTATTCACGGGAGGTGCTTTTGAGTCTTTTATATTCATTTACATATTTTGATACATACATCACAAGTGCAAAAATAGCAAAAATTAGAGCCAATATGAGTGTAAGAAAGGATATCTGCCATCTCAAAATTAACGAGACAATGGCTATGTAAAACAAAAAAGTAGAAAGCTTGCCATAGATATTAGCAGAAACCACTATTTTTATCTTCCCATATAAGAGAGCTGAACCTACTATCATAAAAATCTCTTTTGCAAGGACAATATAAAAAACCCATGAAGGTATATATTCTTTCAAAACAAGGCACCACAAGACGGTAAGTATCATCAACTTGTCTGCAAGCGGGTCAAATAGCTTTCCAAATTGTGTAACCATATTGTATCTTCGTGCAATAAAACCATCCAAAACATCAGTGAGTCCTGATAATAAAAATATACTTAGCCCTATCAGATAATTGTACTTCAGATGAGAAAGAAATATTGCAGCAAATACTGGTACCAATATAAATCTTAAAATTGTGAGAATATTTGGAAGATTCAACAACTACACCTCTTTTTTCTTTTGTCACTTTTTATGATTTTATCATATTTCAAAGATAATATCTACATCATATCTTTAGCTTACATTCTCACTCTTTTCTACTTTTTCAAGCTTAAATATAGAGACTTCGTAAGCAGTTCTGGTTTCTATTCTACCATCTTCTAATTTCTTTTGATAATCTCTACTTTGTACTCTTCCCCATATTTTTATGTTATCACCTATTTGAAATGTGCTTGCAAAACGGGCATTTCTCCCCCAAGCAATACAGGGAATATAATCTGACTTTCCATAAAGTCTATTTACAGCAAGCAAAATATCTGTTATTTCCCTTCCTAAAGGCGTGGTACGGTACTGAGGTTTTTTGCACACATATCCATTTAAGAATATCTCATTGATATTCTTTGAAGGGTCTATGCTCTCAACATTTTTAATGTCCCTTGCAAATACTGTTAAGATGAGTCTGTTTCCTACATTTGAAGGATTGTTGTATGACCTAAACTGTCCTATTACCTCTACCGAGCTTCCCTCTTCAAGATTTACATTGATTAAAAGTCTATCAGAAACTGTTACAATTAAGATATCCTTTTGTTGAGAAAGTCGAGGAACTTCAAGTTTAAATGTAAAAAATCTTTCGCCAAAACTTTCATGACTAAAATTAAGTGGAGTAACAACCTTTCCACATAAGTAAACTCTATTGTTTTCTAAAGGATTTTTAGACATGGCACACACTCATCCTTTCGTACTTTTTTAACCTATTTTTATCCTATTCAAAAAGGTAAATTTTTAGACATCCAAATTCAAACCACACAAGCTTTTTAAAGTGGCAGAAATCACACAGACAGATATCCCCTCTTCCTCTTTTTGTAGATTTTCTTTTTCTTTTATTTCTTTCTCGGCAATAATATTGCCATCAATGGTCTCAACAGCTCTCTGGAAAAATAGGCTCAGGCTTACCTTGTTGTCACTGCCATAATCAAGATGAGTTATATTTATGGTGTTTTGGGATGAAAAGCCTATGTCAACAACCTTACAAGAAGCATTTTTTAATACCATAGGTAAGCTGTTATCCATAAAGATTAAAATTTTCTGGTGTTTATCAAAAATGCCTTCCAACTCACCTAAAATCTCGTTCTGAAGTACAACAACCAGTTCACAATATTTAATAACATTTTGTGGACAATCTAAATAAAAAATGATATAATCGAAGGGAAGATTAAAATCTGTAAGCAAACCTGTAATTTTTTCATCATTATTTTTTTCATTCGCTAAATCTATCTCTAATATTTTTTTACCCTTTTTTTTTACAAAATCAACAAAGTCGCTTTTAAACATCTCTTTGTACGATAGGTTTTTATACAACACACCTATTTTTACCATTTTATTTTTCTCCCCGCTGTTTTTTACCGCATATATTAGTGTGACCATTCTTCTTTCAATTATTTAAGTCACCTTACTATTTTCCTCTGAACACCTTGATGGTCAATATAATAACCATCTTTGTATATTAGCTGCGATACTGTTACAAATTGATATCCCTGTTTGGAAAGAGTACTGAGTATAATTGGCAGAGCATACTTAGTATTTTTGGCATTATTATGAAACAATACGATAGAGCCACTTTTTACTCTCTTCAATACTCTCTGTGCAATCTCTTGTGCAGATAAATCCTTCCAATCAAGTGAATCAACATCCCACTGGATAACGTAATATCCCAAGGAAGAAAGAGTTTTTATTAAAGTATTATTGTAATCTCCATATGGAGGTCTAAAAACCACTGGTTTTTTGTGAATAATCTTCATAATTTTTTCTTCACAGCTTTTAATATCTCTAATTATCTCAGATTCAGATAATCTTGACATGTGAAGATGTTTGTCAGAATGGCTTCCTATTTCATGCCCCTGACTGAAGATATCTTTTACATCTTCAGGATATTTCTCTACCCAAAAGCCTACAAGGAAAAAAGTAGCTTTTGCATTGAATTTTTTGAGTATACTAAGCAGTTCTTTTGTATCGTCGTTTCCCCATGCAGCATCGAATGTTAAAGCTATTTTCTTGTCATCTCTGTCAACACAGTAGATTGGTAGAAGCTTTTTTTGATTTATAACCTCTACAGTTAGCTTTGAATAGATAAAAATAGTGTTTATTGTGAGCAAAACAAGAATTGTGATTAAGACCAGCTTTATAATCTTGGAAATGTTAAAAACTCTTATCATTATTCATTCCACAAAGTTTGTTCTAAGGTAAATTTATGAAAATGACAGCAATAATATGAAAAAATAGAGTAGCATATTTTTTACATAATGCTACTCTCTTCTTGAAGTTCAGGTTGAGAGCTACCTATAGCTTTCTCATCAAATTTAGAAATGAAAGATTGAAGTTCTCCTTTTATTCGCTTTATTTCGTCTTTTAAATTTTGCAGAAGTTTTTCATGCTCCTCGATTTCAGCAAGAAGAGCTCTTTTTTTGTTTTCCCCCTCTTCAATTGCTTTTGATACGATGCTCTCTGCCTTTTCCTGAGCAATTATGAGAAGCTCAGCAATTTTTATTTTCTGCTCGTTCAACTTTGAAAGCTCTTCCTCAAGCTTTTTCAAAGTATTCTTTAACTCCTCATTTTCTTTCTGAAGTTCTTCAATCTTTTCCTGTTTCTCTTTTATTTCTTTTTCATAGGTCATCTCCAAATTGTTTAAGTACTCTATCACAGAACTTGGTTTAAAACCCCTAAAAGTCCTTGCAAATTTGTATGTATTCATTTTTACCTCCACATTCTCTTAAGACCTTTTTGAATATTTTAACACAAAAAAGATTATTTTTGTATATCAAAATTAATCACAGAAAACCAAATCCTTTATCACCTCATAAGCCATGATAAATCCTGCAACAGGTGGAACAAACGAAATACTTGCTGGAACATGCTTTTTTTCTGTCTCTTCTTTTAAATATCTATAGTCGGGTTTTGACGGTTTTTCCTCAGAGTACACAACCTTTAAACTCTTAATATTTTCTTTTCTCAGAATACTTCTAAGTTTTTTAGCAAGCGGACAATAACGTGTAGAATATATATCAGAAACTTTTATAAGCAAAGGATTTAGTCTATTGCCCATACCCATACAACTTATTATTTTTATGTTCTCTTTTGAAGCAAACTTGATCAGCGCAACTTTTGCCCTAATATCATCTATTGCATCTACTATATAATCTATACTCCCTTTTCCAAAAATCTCATAGACATTTTCGGATGTAATTTTCTCGGAAATTATTTCTATTTTTACAAAAGGGTTTATTTCAATTGCTCTTTCACGAGCAGCATCCACCTTATACCTTCCTATATTTGGAATGGTGGCTATAAGCTGACGGTTCAAATTAGAGGGAACTACTCTGTCTTTGTCAACAATAACAAAATTTCCAATTCCACAGCGAACAAGAGCTTCAAATGCAAAACTTCCAACTCCACCAAGTCCACACACTGCTATTTTTGCCTTTGACAGTTTTTCAATCTTATCTTCTCCAATCAACATCATAGTTCTTTGGAAAATATCCGCTGGACCTATCAATATTCTTATTCTCTCCTCTCTGAAGTAAATTAAAAAATAAAAGACCCTCTTTTGTTTTTGGGGTCTTTCTTCTTTCATGTCAGGAACTCCACCATGCCGTCCTCAGGGAGTTTCCCAGACCCTGCCTCAGCAGGTGGGTATCCTGCCAATAGCTTTGCATTACTTCCTGTTTGTCACCCAAGCAAAACCTTGGGTGGGAAGCCTATGCGCCACTATTGGACTCCGGATTCCCTTTTTTGATGGTGTTGGCCTGGAACTTCACCATCTTGTAACGCACACGGCAGAGTTCCTGCCATAGCTTTGTTTTATTATTTCTAATTTAAATATATCACAGATTTTTAGAGTTTTCAATATGATAATTCCTGTTAGATGAGTATTTCTGGCATTTATCACCCCACCTTGCCACTAAATTACCATTGCTATAAAAACCAACAACCTCGCAATAGTTTGAGCAGTCACGGCACTCAAATCCTTTTGTCTCAAACTTGCACCTGTGGATGTTTTCAAAACCTCTGAATTTGGTGATAAGACCTTTTGTCCTCTCTTTTGCCAGTAGTGCAATACCTATTGCCCCCATAACATTGTAGTATTTTGGAACTATAATTTGAATTCCAAGAAGCTGTTCGAATGCCTTTTTCATTGCTATATTTGCCGCAACACCGCCTTGAAATAGTATTGGACTTTCCAACCTTTTTCCCTTTGCCAAATTAGCAAGATAGTTTCTTGCCAGAGCTAAACACAGCCCAAAAAGAATATCTTCACAAGGATGTCCAAGCTGCTGTTTGTGAATCATATCTGACTCAGCAAATACAGCACACCTGCCAGCTATTCTTACAGGATTTTGTGATTTTATTGCTATTTCACCGAATTTTTCAATCGGAATATTGAGTCTTTCTGCTTGCCTATCCAAAAAAGAACCTGTTCCCGCAGCACAGATTGTATTCATAGCAAAATCAATAACAATTCTATCTTTTATTAAGATTATTTTCGAATCTTGTCCACCTATTTCAATTATAGTTCTTACATCAGGTACAAAAAAGATTGCGGCCTTTGCATGAGCAGTTATCTCATTTTTTACAATGTCTGCTCCTACCACCAGCGATGCTAAATGTCTTCCTGACCCTGTAGTTCCAACTCCTTTTATCCTCAAGCTATCTCCATACTTTTCGTACAATGTGCCAAGAGCCTTTTGTAAAATTTCAATAGGCTTTCCTTGGGTTCTGAGATACATGCTTTCAATTACCTCACCATTTTTATCAATCAAGACTACATTAGTACTAACAGAACCAATATCAATCCCAAGAAAGAAGTCCTCTCTCAACCTTCTCACTCCTTGCCTCAATTAGGTCTAAAAAAGCTTCTAAACGTGTTTTGATACCTACGTCACTGTCAACTTCGTCTATTACAACGTGTAGGATAGGAATATTTATTTGATTTTTGATACCATTTAATACTGATTTTGCTATTATTTCTGGCATACATGTGAGAGGAAAAATATGCAATATTCCATCATATTTCTGGGCTGCAAAGTATTTGGCATAAGAAATGGTCTCTCTTGCGTGGCCTCCAATTAAAACTGGCATTACATCTTTAGAATATCTCTTAACAATTGGATCTTTTCTTTTAAATATTGGATATATTAGATGTATATCAATCCACTGGGAAATATAAAGATTTCGTTCAACCTCACATCCCATCTCACCAAGTATTTTTTCAATGTTTAAGCTTGAAAAACTATCAATAATGGTGTATATCTCTCCTACAATTCCTATTTTTCTGACCTTCTCATTTACAATATACAAATTGTCAAGCAAAACATTCGTGGTATCAACCAATCTTTCCATTTGGTCAATTCCATAAACTTTTATTGCTTCATTTCTAAACTTCTCATATATCTTATCTACACTCCCCTTAACCATTTCCCTTGGTCTTAAAAAATGTACTTTTTTCTCAATCCCATCTATCTTTTTGGCTAACCTATACACTCTCTTTAATACACTGGCTATATTTTTTCTTGCAAATATCTTACTCACCTGCTCCAAAAAATTCATAAGACCATAAAAAAGAGGTTCGATGACTATCATCTCTACATCATAGCCCAAATCTTTGAGAATCTCCTTTTCAAGTGCACCATAGTATCCAAATCTACATGGTCCACAGCCACCAAAAATTACAATGGTGTCTGCGCCCATTTCAATTGCTTGGATGAAATTCCCCATGTTCAATTTAAAAGGCAGGCAAATAAATTCGGGCGAAAGTCTCTTTCCAATTTCAAGAGCGCTTTTGTTGTTATATGGAGGAATGACCACTTCAAATCCAAGTTCTTCAAAAAGTGCTTTGCCTATAATAAATAGATTACCCATATGTGGAAATGTTATTTTTCTCATCACTTTTTCTCCTCCATTCAATCATATCTAAATACGCTTCTATTCTTGTTTGTATCCCCACATCAGCACAGTGTTCATCCACAGTTATACAAAGATAAGGCAGTCCCACTTTATTGCATTTTCTCATAATCAGTTCCTGCAAAACAGAGTCAATCCCACATCCAAATGTCATAAGGTACACTACGCCGTCAATTTGTGTATTATTTACTGCCCATTCAAAATAATTGTAGATATCCCTTGCAGAGGACCAGAAGAATTCTTTTGGCAAATTAGAGGAAATATAAAAAGAATTAAAACGATAGTATGCGGGATAAATAGGATTGTAGCCTGCGTTTTTTATAGTTTCCAATATACCTTTGTTTAGAAATTCATCAAAGATTACATAGCTATGGGCCAATACCATTATATTTTTAGTTTTAGCTATCTTGGCCATAGGAAAATCAAAAAGCTGTTCATTTTTCATACTTTTTTCTGACATTATTTTTCTCTTTTTTCTTAAATTTATCTCAGGTACCAGCAGCTTAGCTTCACAATAATTAGCTTTTATGATATCTGGAATACCAATAATCTTGGGGCATGAATAGGTGCCTGGTAATACAGATACAAGGCGCGGCAAAAACAACACATCTACATTCTTTTTTCTTATAAGATATTCTACATGTCCAATAAAAATTTTGGCAGGGATACAAAGTTCATCACAGCCATTTTTAAGCCCATATTCTACCATTTCCTTTGTTGTCTTCCCTGAAAAGATTATTTGGGAATCTTCTAAGACTTCTGGTATAACTCTTATAAAAAAATTTTCCATTCCAGCATAGCAAAAACTATTTGGAACTCCTACCTTCACTTTTTCAATTCTCCCTTTCAAAGATTGAGACCGTTTTTTCTATTTACTTATTTTTCACCACTTTGGCAGTAAAAATACAAAAAAAATAGGCCCTTCTATTTTCGGGCCTTGAAATACTCACAAACATCTTTTATAGTACACACTTCACATTTCGGTTTTATTGCCTTGCAAACTGCTCTCCCATGGTAAACCATCAAATTACTAAATATAGTGTACATCTGAGGCTCGACAATATTCTTTAGCTCAAACTCTATCTTTGTAGCATCTTTGCTATTTACAAGCCCAAGTCTATTTGAAAGTCTTTTGCAGTGAGTATCAACTATTATGGAAGGTATTCCATAAATATTTGCCATTATTACATTTGCTGTTTTTCTTCCAACTCCCTTGAGTTTTACAAGCTCTTCTATAGTAGTTGGTAATGTACCGTTATATTTATCAATTAAAATCCTTGAGGTTTCTTTAATACTTTTCGCTTTGTTTTTATAAAACCCAACAGGCTTTATGTCTTTCTCAAGCTCTTCTAAATCTGCTTCTGCAAAGCTCTTAAGTGTAGGATACTTTTTGAAAAGCTCAGCGGTAATCTTATTTACACGCTCGTCTGTACTTTGTGCTGCCAAAATGGTTGCAATTAAAAGCTCATATGGTTTATTATAATTTAAAGTACACTTTGGTTGTGGATAAATTTTTAAAAGTTCTTTTATCACATAACTTGCTTTTTCTTTTTTAGTAATCTTCGTTCACTCCCTAAGAATTTTTTGAGGAAAGGAGAAAAATGGTAAAATGAACATCCGCAAAGCAACAATTTCTGATATCCCAGACCTGCTTTATATCTACAACTATGAAGTTTTGAATTCAACATCCACATTCGATATTCATCCCAAGACCACAGAAGATTTTTTGAAATTGTTCGACAGCCACGGCAACAAATACCCTATTTATGTAGCAGAAGAAAATTCCGCTATACTAGGTTATGGGTATCTCTCCCCATTCTCAGAAAAAGAAGCTTATTCAATCACAGTTGAAGACTCCATATACATACATCCATTGTACAGAGGCAGAGGGATTGGCAAGCAGATTTTAAAATTTTTAATAGAAAGAGCTAAAGACACAGGGGCTGCCAACATAATTGCAAAAGTGTGCGCTGAAAACTATATAAGTTTACATCTGCACAAATCATTTGGTTTTGTAGAAGTCGGAAAGCTCACCAAAGTTGGTAGCAAATTTGGTAGGTTTTTGGATGTTATTATTTTGCAGCTAATCCTCTAACCTTTTTAAGCACTTTTATTGAGTTTTCCAATACCCATTGGGCCTCTTTTATTTTCAATAAATAAATTACTGTACTATATGAAATTACTCCACAAAATCCCCAAATCGAAAGATTGATTACCTTAGTTATAAACGTCACAGGCGTTTTTACTTGTATCAGATTTTTTGCAAAAATAATACTAATAGCCATTACAAAAGAAGCAAACAGGGCTTTTATGAATACTATCAAGGAGCTTTTTAGTTCAATCTTTCCTATCTTTTTAAATAAACTACGCATAAGCAAAAATACTGACACATACGCAACAATGCTGGTACCCAGTGCTAAACCTCTGTGTTTTAGGTATTTGACAAGAATGATATTTAAAACTATATTAATTGCTACAGCTAAAATACCATTTTTCATTGGTGTAATGGTATCCTGGATTGAATAGAAAGTTCTGCTAAGGATTTCTCTCACTGCATACCCTAAATACCCTAAGGAAAAAAACATAAGAGCACCACTTGTCAGATAAGTTGAACGGCTGTTAAATGCCCCTCTTTCATATACAAACTGGACAATCTCGCGTGATAATACCAGAACCGCAGCTGTAATTGGCACCATAATCAATATGAGAGAATTTATAGAAAGTACCAAATACTTTTTGAACTCTTCTTTCTTTTCACTTGAAAAAAATCGCGATAAATACGGATAAATGACAGCCGATATTGAACCACTAAATATACCATAAACCACTCCATTTAGTTTATCTGCAAAGTTCAAAGCTGAAATACTTCCCTCAGGTAAAAATGAAGCCAAGTACCTGTCAACAAAAGAATTAAGCGACATAACCGACGAACCAATAAATACAGGCAGAACAAGCTTAAAAAGTTTGATTATATATGGGTCACGTAAATTAATATCCAACTTAAACTTAAATCCCTTTTTGAGTGCAAACGGTATTTGAAACAATACCATCGAAAAGTATCCAAGTACAAATGCAACAGCAACACCATAAATGTCAAATTCTTTCTTTAAAAAGGCTGAAAAGATGATAATTACATTGAATGGTAGTCCTACAAGTACAGGCACCACAAAATTTTCATTAGACTGAAGAAATCCTTGCAAGATATAGTTAGCGCCTAAAAAGATTATATAAAAAAATGTAATTCTCATCAGCTGCCAGGTCAGATGTTTTGCAGACCTATCAAATCCCCTAAAGACCACTTCAACTATAAACGGTGAAAATATAGAACCTATCACTGCTACAATGAGCGCAGCTATTACAATTAAAAAAAGTGATTTGCTTGCAAATCTGCTTGCTTTCTCTTTGCTCTCTTTTATCAATATCTCATTGTAAATAGGAATAAAGGTGGTAGAAAAAGAAGCCAAAATACTTGCAAAAAAAACGCCCGGCAACAGCTGGGCTGCAATCAAAGAGTCCAATTTATAACTCGTCCCGTAGAAAGCACCTAAAACAACCTCACGCAAAAATCCAAACAATTTTGACAGTATAGTTGCAACGATAACAAAAAAAGTAGCTTTGGTAATTCTTTTGGCACTGTCAGACATATAAGACCGCCCTTCTTAAAAAAATAAATGAACCAGCAAAAAGATTAAATAAACTTATCCAGTTTTCGTTCTTTGAGAATTTCAACAATCTTTTTAACATCCTGTGCTCTGTTTTTTGAACAAACAAGAACTGCATCTTCTGTCTCAGCAATAATTACATCAGACACATTAATTGTGGCGATAAGCCTGTTGTTTCCATAAATTATGCAGTCACGCGTATCAATCCCAACATGCAAAGCTTTCACAATGTTACCATCATCGTCTGGTGGGAATATTGCTCCAAGAGAGTCCCATGACCCCACATCATTCCAGCCAAAATCGCCAGGTACCACTACCACCTCGTCAGCTCTTTCCATTATCCCATAGTCAATAGATATATCCTGAAGAGATGGATATATCTCTCCTATTTTCTCAAACTCTTGGTCTGTCCAAAGATACTCATATATAGAATAAAACCTATTGTAGATTCTGGGCAGGAACCTATTGAAGTTTTGAATGATTGTGTCTATCTTCCATACGAACATCCCACTGTTCCACAGGTAATTACCGCTTTTTATATAGGCTTTTGCTCTGTCAAATGATGGCTTTTCGACAAATTCCAAAACCTCATAAGCTTTTTTCTCATATTTATCACTGGAATCTCTGTCAAATTTTATATAACCATAACCAGTTGATGGAAAAGTTGGATTTATTCCAATTGTTATGAGCTTGTCATGCTTTTCAGCAATTTCAATGCAGGTATTTATTACTTCAGCAAATCCATCGTTATCTTTAATATAGTGGTCAGATGGAAATACACACATTATTCCATTTTCATGTATTTTTTTAATTTTAAGTGCAGCATATAAAATACAAGCTGCAGTGTTTCTTCCAATTGGCTCATAAATGATGTTTTTTCTATCTATCTCTTCATCAAGGACCTTTTCTATCATCTCTTTTTGATTTATGTTGGTGACAATAAAGATATTCTTCTTAGGAATGACCTTTGATATCCTATCAATTGTTTCATTTATCAAAATGTCATTTCCAGAGAGGTTTAAAAATTGCTTTGGCGACGAGCTTCGTGACAAAGGCCAAAACCTTGTACCACCACCACCTGCCATAACCACTGCAAATCTTTGCATTTTTAAACCCCTCCTCTTCAAAAAATAGTTGAAATCTTCAACATTTATATTATACAATATTTTTCAAATTTTAAACAATGGAAAAACGCCAAAAAGCATTATTTTCTTCTCTCCTCCAAGCTTTTTAAAATATCTGTCCAGTCGAGGTTAAAATACGCCAGTAAAACACTCAAGTGGTACATCAAATCAGATATCTCATAGATTATTTCTTCTTTTTGACCATTCTTTGCTCCAATTACTACCTCTGTTGCCTCCTCGCCAATCTTTTTAAGTATCTTATCAAGTCCCTTTTCAAATAGGTAACAGGTATACGAACCTTCTACCTTATTTTGCTTTCTTTCATTTATTGTTTTCATCAGTTCAAAAATAATGTCAGTTGTAATCTTTTTTTTATCACCTTCCAAAGCACTAAAAAAACATGTTTTGTTCCCTGTATGACACGCAACTCCTGTTTGTTCAACAATGGCAAGCAAGGTGTCACCGTCACAGTCTAAAAATAAACTTTCCAATTTTTGGACATTACCTGAAGTCTCTCCTTTTTTCCATATCTTGTTTCTGCTTCGGCTAAAATAGTGCATATACCCTGTCTGAATGGTAAGCTCTAAAGCTTCCCTGTTCATGTATGCCAGCATAAGTACTTCACCTGTTAGACTATCCTGTACAATAACAGGCACAAGTCCATTTTGGTCAAACTTCAAAGCTGAGATATCTATCATTTTATATCCTCACCTCAATGCCGTGATTTTTTAAGTAACTTTTTAAATCTCCAATTAAAATCTCTCCAAAATGAAATATAGAAGCAGCCAAAGCAGCTTCTGCACCAGCTTTGAAAGCCTCTAAAAAATGCTCTGGCCTGCCAGCACCACCTGAAGCAATGACAGGAATGTTTACGCTGCTACAAATAGCCTCTAAAAGATCTAAATCATATCCAGCTTTTGTTCCGTCTCTGTCCATTGAGGTAAGTAGTATCTCTCCTGCCCCTCTCATTTCAACTTCTTTTGCCCATTTTACAGCGTCAAGTCCTGTGTCTATCCTTCCACCGTTTATATACACATGGAAACCATTACTGTGTCTTTTTGCATCAATTGCCACCACAATACACTGCGAACCAAAAACCTTTGCAGCCTCATTTACAAGGTCGGGGTTTTTAACCGCTGCAGAGTTAATCGAAACCTTATCAGCTCCAGCCAAAAGCAAATTTCTAATGTCATCTAAATTTCTTATACCACCACCTACTGTAAAAGGAATAAAAACCTTCTCAGCTACATTCTTTACGACCTCTATCATTATATTTCTTTCTTCATGCGATGCTGTAATATCTAAAAACACCAGTTCATCAGCACCAAGCTGATTATATTTTTGAGCACTTTCGACAGGGTCGCCAGCATCAACAAGGTTGACAAAGTTTATACCTTTAACAACCCTTCCTCTGTTGACATCAAGACAGGGAATTATTCTCTTAGCAACCACTTTACATCCTTCTCCTTATTTGAATATTTAAAGTAAACTAATTACCTCCTCTAATTTGAGCTGACCTATATAAAGAGCTTTTCCAACAATTGCTGCATCAACACCTATACTTTTAAGTCTTATAATATCCTCTTTAGATGAAATCCCACCTGATGCTGTCAAAAATCCGTCAAAAAGTTTGCGAATATATCTTGCAGCTTCAAAGTTATGTCCTTTTAACATTCCATCAGTTGTTATATCTGTATAAATAAGCCTTTCAAATCCCAAAGTTTTTATTTTCATAATTCCTTCTTCAATGGTAATTGTTGTTGCTTCCTGCCATCCAGAAAGTTTTACAAAACCATCTTTAAAGTCAAGAGAAGCAATAAATCTTTCTTTACCAAACAGTTTTATAACTTCACTTACAAAATCAGGATTTTTAAAGATGACAGAACCTAAAATGATATAGTCAATTCCTGAAGAGAGATAAAGCTCAACTGTAGCCTTATCTCTAATGCCTCCACCGCATTCAACTGTCAAGCATGTAGATCTTTTTATGTTTCTTATAACTTCAAAATTCACTGGTCTTCCAACTTTTGCACCATCCAAATCAACAACATGGATGTATTTTGCACCACTTTTTTTAAAAAGTTTTGCCTGCTCAATTGGATCTGAATTGAACAGCTCAACCTTGTTATAATCTCCCTGAGTAAGTCTTACACACTTTCCATCTATAAGGTCTATTGCAGGTATAACAATCATAGCAATCCCCCAAAGTTCTTAAGTATTTGCAGTCCCACTTCACCACTTTTTTCAGGATGAAACTGAGTAGCAAATATATTGCCACTTTCTATTGAAGAGTCAAACTCAATACCATGCTCACACACAGAAGATACTATTGATTTATCTTTATTTTCCACATAATACGAATGAACAAAATAGACAAACTGATCATCCACACCCTTTAAAAGTTTTGAATTTCCTTTAACTTTTATCCTGTTCCATCCCATGTGTGGGATTTTGATGTTCTCTTTTTGAGGAAACTTTTTGACCTCTCCGTTGAAAATTCTTAAACCCTCACAACTGCCTTCTTCGCTAAATTCATATAATAGCTGATAACCCAAGCAAATACCCAAAAATAAAGACTCTTTTATTTTTTTTCTCAAGACATCAACAAGACCAAATCTTTTAAGATTTAAAATAGCTATGTCAAATGCTCCTACCCCCGGCAGAACAATCGCATCTGATCTCTCAATGTCGTCTTTGCTTGACGTAACAAAAGCTTCAAAGCCTATGTATTCAAATGCTTTCTGTACACTTCTCAAGTTTCCCATTCCATAGTCCACAATACATATTCTTTTCACAACTTATAACACTCCTTTTGACGATGGAATTCTATCATCGATTATTGTACAAGCCTCTTTTAAGGTTCTTCCAACAGCTTTAAAAATGGCTTCGCAAACATGATGGTCATTCTCACCAGCCAGTTTCTTTATATGAACTGTGGTTTTAGAAGACCAAACAAAAGCCTTGAAAAATTCTACAACCATCTGAGAAGTCATATTTCCAAGATATGGTAGTTTAAAGTCTACATCAAACGCTAAATAAGGCCTTCCTGAGATATCCACTGCCACCATTACAAGTGCCTCATCCATAGGTAAAATAACATGCGCATATCTTTTTATACCTCTTTTATCTGACAAAGCTTTTAAAAAAGCCTGACCCAAAACTATTCCAACATCTTCTATGGTGTGATGGTCGTCAATATATATATCTCCCTTCGCTTCAAGCTGAATGTCAAATTTTCCGTGATGAGAAAATAGTTGAAGCATGTGGTCAAAAAAACCAACGCCCGTTGAGATTTTGTAATCACCATTCCCATCAATATTGAGAATTAGCTTAATATCTGTCTCTTTTGTCTTTCTCTGAACTTCAGCAACTCTTTGCCCCATCTTTTGCGTTCTCCTTTTTAAATCGAATGAGATTTTCTATTATTATATCATTATCTTGAGGCTTGCCCAATGTAATTCTTAAAAGTTTTTTGTCCCCCACCTCAAACTTTTTTACAAGAATTTTGTTCGCAACAAGGTATTCAAATATTCTGTCGGCATACTCATCTACAACTGTCACAAAGTTTGCTTCAGACTGAATAACATAGTAGTATTCTTTGAGTTTTTGTATCATCTTATCCCTTTCATTTTTTATGATCCTGATGTTATTTTTTAGTTTTTCGAAATTTTCAAGAACCTTGATAGCGATGTGCTGTGTCAAAATGTTTATATTATAAGGCGGTTTTACCTTGTGAAGGTTTTTTATAACATTTTCATTTGCAATGCCATAGCCACATCTTATACCCGCAAAACCTATTTTAGAAAATGTTTTAAGAATTATTGTGTTATTGTATCTTCTTGCAAACTCTATATAGTCAATATCGCTGTATTCACCGTAGGCATTGTCAATTACCACAAGCTTTGAAGGAAATGCTTCTACAAGAGCCTTTAAATTTTCAGCGCTCCATGCAATCCCAGTTGGATTATTTGGAGTATCAATAAATATTACCTTTATTTTTTCATTTGTCTTTATTCTGTCAATAATCTTTTCAACATCAATTCCCCATTGGGAAGTAATATCAAAAAAACAAAACCCTACGTCAAAAAGTTCAGCAGTTATTCTATACATCGTAAACGAAGGATATAGAAAAAATACCTGGTCATCCTGCTCACAGCATGCTTGAACAATAAGCTGAATTATCTGGTCTGAACCATTTCCTACAATAAAATTTTCACTTTTTAAATTGTAAAATTTCGCTAAAGCTTCTTTAAGTGGTTGAGAATTGATTTCGGGATAAAAACACAAATTAGGTATGCTATTTTTTAAAGTATCCAAAATTATATCCTTTAACTCTTCAGGAAGTTCAAGAAGATTTTCGTTGGCATCTGCTTTAACCAAACATTCTATTTGGGGCGTTATATAGTTTGAAAAATTTTCTAATCTTTTTCTAAACATCTTCTAACCTCACCTTCAACGAATTTGCATGAAAGAGGAAACCTTCTTTTCGCGCTATGTTTATTGCATGTTGAGCATCTAACAAAAATTGTTCTTTTGAATATTTTATCAAACTCATTCTCTTAACAAAATCATAAACCCCGAGAGGAGAAAAGAAACTTGCTGTGCCAGATGTTGGCAGTACATGATTTGGTCCTGCGATATAATCGCCAATAGGCTCAGGGGAATATTCACCTATAAAAACTGCACCAGCGCTTCTGATCTTAAACAAAATTTTTTCTGCATCATTGCAACAAATCTCTAAGTGCTCAGGTGCAATTATATTCGCAATCTCGGCAGCTTCAAAAAGACTATCAACAACTATTATCACACCGTTTTTTTCGATAGATTCTAAAGCAACAGAGTTTTCAAATATTGCAAGCATTTTCTCAACATTCTCAGAAACCTCTTGAGCCACCTGTAAAGATGTTGTAACTAAAATACACCTTGCCATGGGGTCGTGTTCTGCCTGGGATAGCAAGTCGGCAGCAATATATTTCGGATTCGCAGAACCATCTGCAATAACCATAACTTCACTTGGTCCTGCTACTGAGTCAATATCCACATATCCAAACAACAATTTTTTAGCAGTTGCTACATAGATATTTCCTGGCCCCACAATCTTATCTACCTTGGGTATAATCTGTGTTCCAAATGCAAGTGCTGCAACTGCTTGAGCTCCTCCCACTTTATAAATCTTATCAACACCACAAATTTTTGCTGCTGCCAAAGTGTATTTGCTGATACTCTTGTGCTTGTCAGGTGGAGTTACCATTATTATTTTCTCAACGCCAGCAACTTTTGCAGGAATTGAATTCATTAAAACTGTTGAAGGATAAGCTCCTTTTCCTCCTGGAACATAAATCCCTACCTTTTCAAGAGGCTTTATAATCTGGCCAAGTAGCGACCCATTTTTTACATAAAACCAGCTTTCTTCTTTTTGTCTCATGTGATACTCATAGATATTCTCATACGCAGCATTCAAAGCATCTATGAAATCTCTATCTTCTTTTTTACATTCGAAATACGCTCTTTCAATCTCTTCTTGAGCCACTTGCAGTTCATCTAAGCAAATATCATCACAATCAAAAAGTCGGGTGTAGTAAAGCACAGCCTCATCTTTTTTATCTTTTACATCAGAGATTATTCTTCGAACCTTCTGTTCAATCTCTTCCTCGTTTTCCCATTTTCTTATTTTAGCCGTCTCTATGTAGTTTTCAATCTGTTGTTTGCTGGACAAGATTCTCACTCTTCAATCATCCTTTCTAAACGATTTATAATATCTTCTATCTGAGTTTTTAATTTTAAACTTGCCCTGTTGGCAATAAGCCGAGCACTGATGTCGTATAGCTTTTCATACACTTCAAGTCCATTTTCTTTCAAAGTCCTACCACTCTCCACAATGTCTACTATCATGTCTGAAAGTCCTAAAATCGGAGCAAGTTCTACTGAACCATTGAGTTTTATTATCTTTACATCCTCACCTCTAACATTTTCAAAATACTCTTTGGCAATGTTAGGAAATTTGGTTGCGATTGTCTTATCAGGCTTTCCCAAAAGAGCTTTGCTCATCCCTTTAGGTCCTGCCAAAGCAACAAAACATTTTCCAATCTTTAAATCCAAAAGTTCGTACACTTTTTTGTTCATTTCAAGCAGAACATCTTTGCCCACAACTCCAATATCTGCAACTCCATATTCCACATAAGTGGGTACGTCAAAAGGTTTTACCATGAGAAAACGTAAAGAATTTTTAACATCTTCCATCACTAACTTTCTACTTTCATCAGATATATCAATGTCTACAAGCGATACTTTCTTCAAAAGTTCAACTGTTTGCTGAGCTAATCTCCCCTTCGGCAGTGCTATGGTAATCATTTTAAATCCTCCAACACATACGTTTTTGCCCCATCTTCATTTACATACATAAATCTTTCGACTTTCATACTTTTGCTAATAAGAAAGGCTTCTTCTATATTTGCTGGTACTGTATGAAAATAAATTTTCTGGTTTTTGTTATCAGAGTTGAGAAGAAGCTTCAACGCCATTTCAAAGTACCCTTCCTTATAAAAAACAAGGTTATCGTATAACTTATCATTCCTTGGGGTATTTTTTAGTTTCCACTCTAAAATTCTGTCTACACCAATTGCAAATCCAATGGCATATAATTTTCTACCAAATATTTCACACAAATTATCGTATCTACCACCATTTAGTACAGGATAGCCAAGTTCTTGTATATAACCAGAAAATATTATACCTGTGTAATAGTTTAGATGTTTTACCATTCCAAAATCAATAGTAATATAATTTTGGTAACCCAGTTTTACCATATTATTATATATCTCGCTCAGTCTCTCTATCGCCAGTTTAGACATTTCATTGTTTGCAAATTTTTTAGCCTCTTTTATCTTATCCTCTCTACCATAAAGTCTTGTGAGGCTTCTGAAAACATCTATCACTTTTTGGGAAATGCCCTTTCGAATCAAAAAGTTTTCAATCCCTATATAGTCCTTCTTGTCAACAAGCTTGCAAAGCACCTCTGCTGAGGTCTCGTCAATCTCACAGTCCTTAGCAATTCCCTTAAAGAAATTTACCTCACCAACATCTATTGTAAAATTAATCACGCCGAGTTCAAGTAAACTCTCTACTGCAAGCACTAATACCTCTAAGTCTATATAAAAACTATCAGATGTATGAAAGTTTTCTATGCCTGCTTGAAAAAATTCCCTTAAATCCCCAGCTTCCTGTTGAAGAAACTGATATGCCTTGCCAAAGTAACACAATTTGAGCGGATAAACATTTGTCTGAAACTTAGTTGCAATCTCTGCAACCTTTGGAGTAAATTCATTTCTCAAGGCAATTACAGTTCCATCGCTGTCCATAAACTTTATAGTGTTGCTGCCATTTAAGTTTTTTGACTTTTCATAATCTTCAAAAGTTGAAGGTTCAACCAATTTGTACCCAAATTTTTTAAATAAAAAGATAGTCTTTTTTCTTATCTCTTCTAAGGTATCAGACACTGGAGGATAGTAATCCACAAACTTTTTGCTCATCTTTTTCTTCCTTTCATTACTTTATCATAATGAAGTGATGAATAGATATCATGTTATATTATATTACAAAAGATCTGAAAAAGCAACAAAAAAGTGGAGCCATTATTTACACACAAGGCCCCACTCGTTTAGAATCTTATAAAAGTTTTTTGCCTTTTATCTGTTTTTCAAGTGCTAAAAATAAAGGTAGACCTAAGAAGTATGTGGCAATTGCCTCTCCCATTCCAATAGACACTACTGTAAAAAGATACCTGATAATTGGACTTAGATTTTTCAACCACTCAATTTTCAAGCTGCCTATAAAATACTGCCATATATAAGCTGATACAACCACAGCATTTACTATAATAGTTGGCAGAGGTAAAAAAGGTTTTTTCTTTAATCTGGTTGTAAGCAGCGCAGCTACCAGTGTTGCAAGAGAACCAAAAATAACATCATATATGCCTGTTATACTTATTACCATACCATATAGGTTTGCTAAAAAACATCCCACAAACAAACCAATGGTGGCTGAAACTGGCATCAGGGCGGGAAGAAGAGTAAGAGCCTCTGATACTCTTATCTGCAGTGGTCCATATGATATAGCTGGCAAAAATGCGGTTAAAACAAAATATAGCGCTGCAATCAGGGCAGCCCTTGCAATAACTTTACTGTCGATCTCAATTTTCTTTTTCACTTTGTTTTCTCTTCCCTGCCTTCCCATTCATGTTTATGCATGCCTGTTATCTTGTACACAACCCATTCGGCTATGTTGGTAGAATGGTCTGCAATTCTCTCTAAGTATTTAATAACCAACAAAAACTGGATACACTGGGAAACTGCTGCCGAATTTTCTTTCATTATTTGCTCAAGCTCATCAATAAGGTTTTGATACATTGTGTCAACCAAATCATCACGCTTGACAACAGATTTTGCAAGTTCTATATCAGAATTTACATACGAGTCTAACGCATCTTTCAACATCGAACGAGTGATTTCAGCCATTTTAGGAATGTCAATTAAAGGTTTTACATAATCCTCTTTTGCAAGCTTGAGTGTTATCTGAGAGATATCCTCTGCATGGTCAGCAATCCTCTCAATATCTGTTGCAATTCTCATTGCAGTTATAATAAGTCTTAAATCACTTGCAAGTGGCTGCTGGGTGGCAATAACAATAGCACATTTTTTCTCTATCTCTTCTGTAAGCTCATCAATCTTATCATCGTTATCTATTATTCTTTGTGCAAGTTCAACATCTTTTGTCTTAAGTGCCAAAATTGCTTTGTCAATAGCCTCTTCTGCCATAGCTCCCATCTTGAGAATATCAAGATGGATTTCTTTGAGCTCATTTTCAAATGTCGGTCTTGTCATATCAAAAATTCACCTCTCAACATATAATTATCCGAACCTGCCGGTAATATAGTCCTCTGTTCTTTTGTCCCGTGGAGTATTAAATATAGTGATTGTCTTGTCAAACTCTACAAGCTCTCCATTTAAGAAAAATCCTGTGAAATCAGAAATTCGAGCAGCCTGTTGCATATTATGAGTGACTATTATTATTGTGTAGTTTTTCTTGAGCTGTTCTAAAAGCTCCTCTATTTTTAATGTTGAAATAGGATCAAGGGCAGATGTTGGCTCATCAAGCAAAATTACCTCAGGCTCGACTGCCAAAACCCTTGCTATGCAGAGTCTTTGCTGCTGTCCTCCAGAGAGCGAAAATGCACTTTTTTTCAGCCTATCCTTTACTTCATCCCACAGATAGGCTTTTTTAAGACTGCTTTCTACAATCTGATCAAGTACTTCTTTCTTTTTAATACCATGAATTCTTGGCCCATACGCTACATTGTCATATATACTCATTGGGAATGGATTTGGTTTTTGAAATACCATTCCAATTTTTTTCTGAGCGTGATAACATCAATCTCTTTGTAGATGTCTTTGCCTTCAAAATATACATTTCCTTCTATTTTAACGTTTTCAATAAGGTCATTCATTCTATTTAAGGTCCTCAAGAAAGTAGATTTTCCACAGCCAGATGGTCCTATCAATGCAGTTATAGCTTTTTCGTTTATCTTTATGTTTATATTTTTCAGAGCATGGTTTTCACCATAATGTAGATTTAAATCCTTTGTTTCTATTATTACCATCTTGAAGCAACCTCTCCCTACTTTTTAATAGCTACAACTTATATATTTTATAATTCCAACATTAAATTCTTGTTTAATGTATGTTAAAACTGTGTTAAATATTATATAATATTCTTTGTGTAATGTAAAACTTTTTATGAGGTTCGCAGGATTGATAAACAAAAATCACTTTTATTAAAATGGTCTTTGTGACAAAAATTCTACAAAGAAGGGGTTGTGAAATATGTGGAGTATAATTCCAAAAGAAAATCAGTTTTTCGTTTTATTAGAAAATGCCGTTGAAAATGCTTATCAATCAGCAGTAATGTTAAATCAACTCCTCAATAACCTCTCAAATATGCAAGAGCTAATCTCAAAGCTTGAAAAAGCTGAAAACAAAGGGGATGATATTACCCACCAAGTGATTGAACTTCTCAACAAAACTTTTATTACACCTCTTGACAGAGAAGATTTGTTTGCAATAATCAAAGAGATTGACAACATTGTCGATTCGCTCGAAACAGTTGCCCATAGGTTTGAAATCTATAATGTAGACACCGTCAAGCCCGAGGCAAAGATCTTATCGGAGATGATCATAAACTGCACAAAAGAATTAAAAGGAGTTGTGGAAAATTTAAAGGATTTAAAAAATACCAAACTCATAAAAGAAAAAATAATAGAAGTAAATAGAATTGAAGATGAAGGTGACATTGTGTACAGAAACGCAATCAAAAAACTTTTTGCCGAAAATAGAGACAAGCCCATTGAAGTAATCATTTGGAAAGAAATTTTTGGCTTTTTGGAAGACACGCTTGATGCGTGCGAAGATGTAGCAAATGTAATAGAAGGGGTTGTGACAAAAAATGCATAACATACCGCTTAATTTACTTTTAATAATCATTTTAGCGCTGACTTTTGACTTTATAAACGGCTTTCATGACACAGCAAATGCTATTGCAACATCAGTTTCAACAAGAGTGTTAACCCCGCGCACTGCCATATTTATGTCAGCAGTATTTAACTTTTTTGGAGCGATGATAAACACAGAGGTTGCAAAGACAATTGGCCATGGAATAGTTGATCCGAGATTTGTTACACAAAACCTTGTGCTTGCGGCTGTAATTGCAGCAATTGTATGGGACTTGATTACATGGTGGTGGGGAATACCTTCCTCTTCGTCACATGCAATAATTGGTGGTCTTGTGGGTGCTGCAATTGCCGCAACAAAATCACTTGCCGATATAAATTGGATAGGGTTTGTCAAAAAGATTGTTCTTCCTTTGATTGTCTCTCCTATCTTAGGTTTTGTATTTGGATATCTATTTATGATGATTCTTTACATATTGTTTGCCAAAGTACATCCAACAATTGTGAATAGATACTTCTCAAAGCTCCAAATACTCTCTGCAATGTGGATGGCATATAGTCATGGTTCAAACGACGCTCAAAAATCCATGGGAATAATAACCATGGCGCTGGTAGGCAGTGGAATCTTAAATGAGTTTGTTGTACCTGACTGGGTTAAATTTGCCTGTGCTCTTGCCATGGCTTTGGGTACATCAGTAGGTGGCTGGCGAATAATTAAAACAATGGGAATAAAGATAATAAAACTTGCACCAATAAACGGCTTTGCAGCAGAAACTGGTGCAGCACTAACAATCCAGTTTGCAACTCATATTGGTGCACCAGTTTCCACCACTCATGTCATCTCGTCCTCTATTATGGGGGTAGGTGCATGTAAAAAGTTTTCAGCTGTTAGATGGGGAGTTGCAAGAAATATTGTTATTGCATGGGTTTTGACAATCCCAATGTGTGCTATTTTGGGAGCTATCATTTCTATCTTAATCAATTGGATAGCATAGCTATAAAAAAGGCTGGCCTACGAATGTGGGTCAGCCTTTTTTACAATTGGAATTGTTACCGTAAACTCACTGCCTATACCTTCCTGGCTTTCAACCCAAACTTTTCCTCCATAAAGCTTTACTATGTGCTTTACAATAGAAAGACCTAAACCTGTGCCTCCAAGCTTTCTTGACCTTCCCTTATCCACTCTGTAAAATCTTTCAAATATTCTCTCAATCTCTTTTTTAGGAATTCCAATTCCTGTATCCGTAACTTTTATAACTACTATGCTATTTGATTTCTCCACTGTTACCCATACTTTCCCATTTTCTTTGTTATAAACAATTGCATTGTCTATTAGATTTATAAAAATCTGCTTTAGCCAATCGCGATATATGTTCATCTCAAGACCCTCTTGGACCTTTACATCAAGTTGAATATTCTTCTTCTCAGCTTTAATCTTTAAAAGTTCAATGATCTCAAGCACAACTTCTTTAACCACCACTTTTTCTTCTAAAATGGGCATTGCCGCATTCTCTATTTCCGAAAGATAGAGAAGGTCATTTATGAGTCTCACAAGCCTTTCTACCTCAACCTCAATAATGTTGAGAAACTTAATGGCAACATCTTTATCATCAATTGCACCATCTTTAAGTGTTTCTACAAAACCCTTTATTGAAGTAAGTGGTGTTTTGAGTTCATGCGACACATTTGCCACAAAGTCAGACCGAATTCTTTCTAACTTTTTTAAAAAGGTAATATCACTTAGTATAAAAAGTACCCCTTCTTTATTGTCTTCATATGAAATTTTCTTCTTGTTTACTTTTAAAAATTTTGTTTTATTATTGATGCTAACTTCCAGCTCTTTTTCATTTATATCCTGTTGGAAAAGAAACTCGAAAAGTTCATATACTCGGACGCACTCAAGCAAACTAAATCCAACTTTGAGGTTAGTTTCAAGAATGTTTTCTGCTCCCCTGTTGAACATGAGTATTCTTTTATTCACATCAAAAAAGATTATACCAATGTCTAATGAGTCTAAAAGAGAAGTGAGTCTTTTTCTCAATATATTAGATTCGCTGATCTTTTCCTCTAAAAGCTGATACATCTTTGAAAAGCTGAGACTAAGCCATTTGAAATCTTTTGTGCTTCTCACATCATGTATGCTGAACTTTTCAAGTCCTTCTGAAATAAGAGAAATCAACCCTTTTAATGGTTGATACAAAACAGATGAGATTCCTATTGCTAATGCTATGCCTAAAAATATACATATAATTGCAAATTTTAGAGTATTTAGTAAAACCTTTTTCAAGATTGTATCAACCTTGTCAAGAGGGACTGAAGCTCTTATAAATATTGATGTATCGTAAATTTTAACCTTTTTTGCTGCATACAAAAAGTAATGTCCCAGTGTCTTGCTTTTTCTTATTGAAAACTCTACTTTTCCAAAAACTTTGTTAGCATTTGCAATCTCCGGTCTTCTTAAGTGGTTTTCCATTTTCTTTGCATCTGCTTCAGAGTCGTAAATCACAACCCCATTGCTACTAACAATAGTTACTCTAAAATCGCCTTTGTTGTAGATATCTTTTAGTTTATCAACACCAAAAGAACAAATGTATTTTTTCACTTCATTTATTTTAGCAACAAGCCATTTTTTGTTTTCATCTATATATATGTTTTTATAAGTCTCATATGAAAGAATTCCTTGAAGAAGTGTAATAACTACCACAACTAATATAGTATAACCAAAAAGCTTTGACCTCATGCTTTACTCAGACCTTTCATTAAACCTGTATCCTACGCCCCTGACGGTTTCTATGTAACGCGGATTTTTCTCATCGTCCTCAAGTTTTCTCCTCAAAAACCTTATGTGTACATCAACCGTTCGTGTATCTCCATCAAACTCGTATCCCCATACCCTTTGCAAAATAAAGTCTCTGTCCAACACCCTGCCTTTATTTTCGATAAGAAGCTTCAAAAGCTCAAACTCTTTGAACGAAAGAGATACATCCTGATTATTTTTCTTGACAGTTCTTTTTGAAAAGTCTACTTCTACATCTCCAAACTTGACCTTATCTTCAACCTCAGGCTTTAAACTCTCAACTCTTCTCAAAAGTGCCTTTACTCTTACAACCAGCTCTTTTACACTAAAAGGCTTTGTTATATAGTCATCTGCGCCAAGCTCAAGCCCAAGTATCTTATCAATTTCCTCAGATTTTGCAGACAGCAAAATCACTGGTAGATTTTTTGTATCTTTATTGAATCGAATCTCTTTTAAAACTTCATATCCATCCTTGTCACTCATCATAATATCGAGTATGACAAGGTCAACTTTGTTATGCTTCAAAATCTCCAGTGCCTGTAGTCCACTGTCCGCTTCAAACGTATTATATCCTTCTTTCCTAAGATTAAATTTGAGAAGTTCAAGAATATGCTGCTCATCATCAACTATTAAAATGCTTTTCATCTTACTTTCTCACCATCCTCAAGATTGCAACCATACTTCCCAATTTCTCTGGTTTGTTGTGGTCTCTTCTGTACGAAAAGAATATATCTGCATCTTCGTACGTGCACATATCACAAGATATTATCTGACAGCTCTCAATACCATTCTTCTTCAAGTCAAGCAATATTGCTTTTTTCAAATCGACAAAAAGACTCTTTTTAGACTCCAAACAAACCTCATCTCCAAACTCTCTCAAAAACATCTCGTAAACATCTTTACCCACCTCAAAATGTCTTTTACATATCCCTGGACCAATCGCCACAAGTAAATCTTCAGCTGAAGATAAAAATTTCTTCTTTAGAATCTGGAGGGCATTTTCGGTTATATGCTGCAAAGTCCCTCTCCAACCAGAATGAACCAGAGAAATTACCCTTTTCTCTGTATCAACAATATAAACAGGAAAACAATCAGCATGCATTGTTATAAGTGCAATTCCAGGGATATTTGTTACAAGTCCGTCTGCCTCTGCTTCTTGATTATATTCAAAAAAGTCAAACCCTCTTTCTGCAATTATTATATCATTTTTATGCACCTGTTTTGCATAGAAAATATTTCTATGGTCTATTTGTAAAGCCTCAAAAAGAATGCGAAAGTTTTTGTCTACCTCCTCTTTTCGTTCTGCCCATTTATAGCTCAGATTGAAACTATCATGTCCACAACCCTTTCGTGTTGTAAAAAAACCGTCTATACCATAATCTTCAAATTCACTTATTCTAAATATCTCTATCCCATTTATATTCTCTTTTACAAATCCCATCTTTCCCCTCCAGTCAAAAATTTAAAAAAACAGCAACCCTTCTTTCAGAGTTGCTTTAACTTTTCTTAGGCACCTTTTCCCAGTCTTTTAAGAATCTCTCTATCCCAACATCAGTCAGAGCATGTTTTGTCATCTGCTCTAAAACCTTAAATGGTACTGTTGCTATATGAGCACCTGCTTTTGCAGCTTCAATGACATGTATAGGATGTCTTATACTTGCTGCAATTATCTCTGTTTTAATATCAGGATAATTCTTGAATATTTGTACAATCTCCTTTATAAGCTCTATGCCATTTTGCCCAATATCGTCAAGTCTTCCCACAAATGGTGATACATAAGTTGCCCCGGCTTTTGCAGCTAAAAGTGCCTGAGCTGCTGAGAAGATAAGGGTTACATTTGTCTCAATGCCTTCCTTTGAAAGAACAGACACAGCCTTGAGCCCTTCTGCAGTCATTGGAATTTTAATAACTATATTTTTATGAATCTTTGCTAAATCTCTTGCTTCCTCAATCATACCTTCTGCTTTAAGAGAAATTACCTCTGCAGAGATTGGACCGTCCACAATAGAACAAATTTCATTGACCACTTCCTTAAAGTCTCTGCCCTCTTTCGCAATCAAAGAAGGATTTGTAGTGACGCCACAAATTATCCCCCAAGAATGAGCTTCTCTTATCTCATTCACATTTGCAGTATCAATAAAAAGTTTCATTTCTGACAACACCTCTTTCCTCTAATTTTCTTCGTATTATATTTTATACTAATTGGTGTATAATTACAACACACTTAACATGCTTTTTAGAAAACCTCTTGCTGCCCCCACAAGATATAAAGAACCACAAATTATAACTGCACCGTCTTCATCACACAAACCCAACGCATATTTAATTGCATCTCTGAAATCTGGTATAAACTCAACTCCAAACTTATTCGAAATCTCAAGAGCTTCTTTTTCAGAAAAAGCTCTCTTTTGAGAAGGAACAAGAGTAAATATAACCCTTTGGACCACACTTTTTATCAACGAAATCATCTTTTCATACTCTTTGTCCTTTAAAATTCCTACAACAGCCACAATTTTCTTACCATTCAAGTATATTTTGCAGTTTTCTACAAGCACCTTCATCCCATCAATATTGTGCGCACCATCTAATACAACCAAAGGTGTATCTATCAAAACCTCAAACCGACCGTTCCATCGAGCATTCAAAAGTCCCCTTACTAACGCTTCGATTTTTATATCGTACTTTTCTTTCAAACATTCATACGCATAGACACAGTTGAGAGCATTTTCTATCTGATGTGTGCCAAGTAGCTTAATTTCAAGGTTTTTATAAATTCCTTTTGGAGTTACACAATCAAAAACAATCCCGTCCAGAGTATTTTTCAACACATAATAATTTCTTTCTACCTCGATTAGCTGAGCATTTTGCTCCTTACACACTTTTGAAATGACCTCTTTTACCTCTTTATATCGCTGAAGTGCCAGTATTACTTTGCTATTTTGCTTTATTATTCCTGCCTTCTCGAAGGCAATCTTTTCAATCGTGGAACCTAAAATGTCCATATGGTCAAAACCAATGGATGTAATTATGCAAAGTTCAGGGTTTTCTACTACATTAGTTGCATCAAATCTTCCACCAAGCCCAACCTCAAGCACAACAAAGTCTACATTTTTTCTTTTAAAAAACTCAAAGCCAATAGCAGTTACAACCTCAAACTCTGTGGGATGTGAGAAACCTTGCCTTAACATCTCTTCAATTTTTTCTTTTACAAACTCTGTAATACTGGCAAGTTCTTGATTGTCTATTGGTTGATTATTCAGTTTTATCCTCTCATTAAAAGATTCAAGAAAGGGTGAGGTATAAAGCCCCACCCCAAACCCTGCCTCAATTAACATTTGATTTATAAAAGCACACGTGGAACCTTTCCCATTTGTGCCCGCAATGTGAATAACCTTTAACCCTTTTTGGGGATTTCCCATAAACTCAAGAAGTTTTGTTATATTCTGAAGACCAAGTTTTGTACCAAATTTATAGGTTGAATGAATAAAATCTAAAGCCTGTTCATAGGTCATGGGCATCTTTAACATCACCTGAGACTTTCTAATCTTTCTATTTGCTGCTCAACTGAAAGTAGCATTTGCTTGTACCTTTCGTACTTTTCCTTTTCTTCATTTACAACCTTTTCAGGTGCTTTTTGTAAAAAGTTTTGATTGCTCAACAGTTTTTCAGACCTCTCAATCTCTTTTAAAAGTCTTTCCTTTTCGTCAAGCAGCCTTTTAAGCTCTGCTTGAACATCAACTATTTCTTTCAATTTCACATACGCAACTCCCCATGACAGTACCAAAGCTACGCTATCTTCTGGAACCTCATTTGAGATTATCACCTGGTCAAAATTTGCAAGTCTTTTGACGTATATCTCCCATAAGCTCAATTGATTTGCCATTGAAAGCTCATCAGTCTTTATATATACTTTAGGCTTGATATCAGGCTTGATATTCCTCTCTAACCTCAAATTTCTCAGACTTCTTATGAGTTCTATAAGCTTTTCAACCATTTGAATGTCTTCAGTAAATTGATATCCTCTTGGCTTAGGCCAGGTTGCTATCACAAGACTCTCTTCAACGTGCGGAAGGTTCAAATAAATTTCTTCTGTTACAAATGGCATAAACGGATGCAAAAGCTTTAATACATCTGTTAGAACTGTCAAAAGTACATACTGTACCTCTTTGTTGTTACTTGCTTCCTTGTTATAAAGTGTAGGTTTTGACATCTCAATATACCAGTCACAGAATTCGTCCCATATAAAATCATAAAGTTTTTGAGCAGCAATTCCAATCTCGAACTTTTCAAGGTTTTCTGTAACTTCTCTAACGAGCGTGTCAAGTCGAGATAAAATCCATCTTTCGGTAAATGTAAACTTGCTTGCATCAGGTTTAAAACTTGTGTCAATGTCAAGGTTCATGAGCACAAACCTTGCAGCATTCCAAATCTTGTTTGCAAAGTTTCTATTAGCTTCAACCTTTTCCATATGAAATCTTGTATCATTGCCAGGTGATATACCAGTGACAAGGGTAAATCTAAGCGCATCAGCACCATACTTTTCTATTACCTCAAGCGGGTCTATCCCGTTGCCCAAGGATTTGCTCATCTTTCTCCCCTGAGCATCTCTTACAATACCGTGTATCAAAACATACTTAAAAGGTTCTTTACCCATATGCTCTAAACCAGAAAAAATCATCCTTGCAACCCAGAAGAAAATGATATCATATGCAGTTACTAAAACATCTGTTGGGTAGAAATACTTCAGATCTTCTGTTTCCTCAGGCCAGCCAAGTGTAGAAAATGGCCACAGAGCAGACGAAAACCAGGTGTCAAGCGTATCTTCATCCTGGTACACGTTGGAAGAACCGCACTTTGAACATACCTTTACTTCTTCTCTGCTCACCATCATATTTTCACAGTCACGGCAGTAATAAGCAGGAATTCTGTGCCCCCACCACAGCTGTCTTGAAATACACCAGTCTTTTATATTCTCCATCCAGTTAAAGTATATCTTTTCAAATCTTTCAGGTATAAATTTAATCTTTCCTTCCTTCACAACTCTTATTGCAGGCTCTGCTAAAGGTTTCATCTTGACAAACCACTGTTTTGAGACAAGCGGCTCTATTACAGTTGAACATCTATAACAGTGTCCCACATTGTGTGTATAGTCCACTTCTTTCACAAGAAAACCAAGCTCTTTTAAGTCTTTTACAATATTCTTTCTTGCCTCATATCTTTCTTTCCCTGCATATTTTCCTGCATTTTCGTTCATATACCCTTTTGTGTCTATCACCTGGACCATTGGAAGGTTGTGTCTCTGCCCAATCTCAAAGTCGTTCGGGTCATGGGCAGGAGTTATCTTTACAACACCTGTTCCAAATTCCATATCAACATAATCGTCTGCAATTACTGGTATTTCTCTGTTTACCAGTGGAAGCACAACTGTCTTCCCAATCAAATGCTTGTATCTTTGGTCATTTGGGTTTACTGCAACAGCAGTATCACCAAGCATTGTTTCAGGTCTTGTTGTAGCAACAACTATGTGATATGAATTATCCTTTGCTGGATACTTTATATAATAGAGCTTTCCTTTTTTCTCTTCATACTCAACTTCAGCATCAGAAATGGTGGTATGACAAGTTGGACACCAGTTTATCATCCTCTCGCCTTTATATATGAGTCCTTTTTCATAAAGTCTCACAAAAACCTCTTTTACAGCATTTGAAAGTCCTTCGTCCATTGTGAACCTTTCTCTGTCCCAGTCGCAAGATGCACCAAGTTTTTTGAGCTGCTCAATAATCCTGCCACCATATACTCTTTTCCACTCCCAGGCACGCTCTAAAAACTTTTCTCGCCCTATCATCTCCTTTGTCAAGCCTTCTTCTTTCATCTTTTCAACAATCTTTGCCTCTGTTGCAATGCTTGCATGGTCAGTACCAGGGAGCCAAAGAGTACAGTATCCTTGCATTCTTTTAAACCTAATAAGAATATCTTGGATGGTATTGTTCAGTGCATGCCCCATATGTAGCTGCCCAGTTATATTTGGAGGCGGAATAACAATTGTAAAAGGTTTTTTTGAATAATCAATCTTTGCATGGAAATACTTTTTATCAAGCCACATTTTGTAGAGCCTGTCTTCTACCTCTTTAGGGTTATATACTTTTTGCACTTTCACATCCCCCTTAAAATGTTTTTACTTCATTTTTTATATTATTTCAATTTTAATTTTGTTTCAAACTTTGTGTTAGGAATATTAATTTGGTGGGTATAAAGTAATTGTAATTTAAAAAATTAATTTTTACAAGGGAGGGTCTTTATCAATGATTAAAAGAGGAAATGTATACAAATGTAAAGTCTGTGGAAACATAGTAGAGGTTTTGTATGCGGGTGGCGGCCAGCTTGTATGCTGTGGACAACCTATGACGCTGCTTGAAGCTAACACAGTTGATGCAAGTTTAGAAAAGCATGTTCCTGTTATCGAAAAGACAGAAGAGGGCATCTTGGTCAAAGTAGGTGAAGTTGCTCATCCAATGGAAGAAAAACACTACATCATGTGGATAGAACTCATTGCCGACGATAAAGTCTACAGAAAATATTTAAAACCAGGTGATGAACCAAAGGCATTGTTTGAGGTCTCGGCTGAGAATGTAGTGGCGTATGAATACTGCAATTTACACGGATTGTGGAAAAAAGAATAATAAACAATAGGGGGTTGCATAAAAAGCTTTTGTTTTTCTTCTTATATTTGCAACCCCCTATTTTATTCATGAAAGCTTATTTTGAAAGAAGTCTTTTTGTCTCTCTCGCAATCATAAGTTCTTCGTTTGTAGGAACTATTAAAACCTTTACCTTGCTCTCAGGCTTGTTTATTTCAAAAACCTTGCCTTTTTCTACATTGAAGTTTCTTTCACTATCATACAGAACACCCATATACTCTAAATCAGTCAAACATTTATCTCTCACAAGAGCGTTATTTTCACCTATTCCAGCAGTAAATATTATTGCATCCACTCCACCTAATACTGCTGCGTACTCACCAATATACTTTTTGACCCTGTAACAGAACATGTCAATTGCAAGCTGTGCTCTTTCATTACCCTCAATTGCAGCTTTCTCTAAATCTCTAAAGTCACTGCTCACACCTGATATGCCAAGCACACCCGACTTTTTATTCAGAAAATCATTCATTTGCTTTACATCCATTTTTTCTTTTTCCATAAGATAGAGTATCACAGCAGGGTCAATTGTTCCGCTTCTTGTTCCCATTGCAAGACCAGCCAAAGGAGTAAATCCCATACTTGTATCAACCGACTTTCCGTACTTTATTGCACACACACTCGAACCGTTTCCAAGATGACAAGTTATAAGTTTTAACTCCTCAAGTGGTCTTTTTAAGTACTCTGCAGCTTTAATTGCAACATATTTGTGTGATGTCCCATGAAATCCATATTTTCTAATTTTATATTTTTCATACACCTCATATGGAAGCGAATACATATACGCATATCTTGGCATTGTTTGATGAAATGCTGTATCAAACACAGCCACATTAGGTTTCCCAGGAATCTCTTTTTCACATGCTTCAATTCCCATTAAATTTGCAGGATTGTGAAGAGGCGCAAGTTCAATACATTCTCTTATTGCTTTCTTTACCTCTTCATTGACAACCACCGCATCACTGAAATACTCCCCGCCATGCACAACCCTGTGACCAATTGCATCAATTTCATCCATAGAATGGATAATACCGGCTTCTTCATGTGTGAGCATCTCTAACACAAGCTTAATAGCAACATTGTGGTCCTTTATTTCCTGTTCTTTTACAATCTCTTGACCATTTTTCTGATGTCTGATAAATGCTCCCGGCAAACCAATCCTATCAACAACACCCTTGCAAAGTGCAATCTCTGTATCAGTATCAATAAATTGATACTTTAAAGATGAACTTCCCGAATTTAATACCAAAACCTTCATTTTCTCATTCCCCTTCTATCAATAATTTATTTCATCATAGCCTGCACAGCAGTAATAGCAATAACCCCCACAATGTCTTCAGCTTTGCAGCCTCGGGACAAATCATTTACAGGTTTTGCCATTCCCTGGGTAATAGGTCCGTACGCTTCTGCTTTTGCAAGCCTTTCTGTAAGTTTGTATGCAATATTGCCAGCATCCAAATCAGGGAAGATTAGAACATTTGCTTGCCCTGCAACAGGACTTCCTGGCGCTTTCAGCTTTGCAACAGAAGGAACTATTGCTGCGTCTGCTTGAAGTTCGCCATCTATTAAAAGGTCTGGTGCTTTCTCTTTTGCAATCCTTGTTGCCTCAACAACCTTGTCAACCATCTCAGACTTTGCAGAACCTTTGGTTGAATATGAAAGCATTGCTACTTTTGGAGTTTTACCAACTAAAGCTTCAAAGCTCTTTGCGGATGTAATAGCTATATCAGCAAGCTCTTCTGCTGTTGGATTTGGATTCAAACCTGCATCAGCATATACAAAAACCCCATTTTCACCATATTCGCAGTTTGGTACAACCATAATAAAGAAGCTTGAAACAAGTTTTACCCCAGGTGCTGTTTTTAATATCTGAAGTGCTGGGCGTAAGGTATCTGCTGTTGAGTGAATAGCGCCAGAGACCATACCATCTGCTAAACCTTTGTATACAAGCATAACACCAAAATACATCGGGTCTTTCATAAACTTTTTTGCATCTTCCAGTGTTACACCCTTGTTTTTTCTTAGCTCATAAAATTCATTTACAAATTCATCAAATCTATCAAAATTGTCTGGGTCAATAAAAATAGCATCATCTACATTTGCACCAAACTTTGCTGCCTCTTTTTTTATCTCATCTTCTTTGCCAATCAAAACTATCTTAGCTATCTTTTCTTTCAAAGCTATGGAGGCAGCTTTTAAATTTCTTTCTTCGTAGCTTTCGGGAAGTACAATTGTCTTAATATCTGATTTTGCTTTTTCGATGATTGTATCAATAAATGCCATTTTTTGATACTCCTTTCGTTTATTATTTGACATATTGCACCTTATATATTATAAAACAAATTGTATCTTGTATACAAGAATTATTTTACTTTTAAAATAAAATTCCGCCTTAAAATACTAAACAAAAGTTTGAAGAATGTATGTTTTTGTGTTATAATTATCTCAAAATAATAATGCTAAAGAAGGGGAAATAAGTAGCATGAAAAAACAGCTTACAAAAAAGCAAGAGGAAATATTAGAGTTTATAAAAAAGAGGATTAAAGAAAAAGGCTATCCCCCTGCAGTGAGGGAAATTTGCGAGGCAACAGGTCTAAAGTCTACTTCAACTGTTCATGGCCATCTGACTCGGCTTGAAAAAAAGGGTTATATTAGGCGCGACCCATCAAAACCAAGAGCTATCGAAATCGTAGACGACGAGTTTTATGTGCACAGAAATGTTGTGCAACTGCCTCTTGTTGGAAAGGTAACAGCAGGCGAACCAATCTTAGCAGTGGAAAATATAGAAGAAACTATGACCCTGCCGTACGACCTTGTGGGAACAGAAGATGCGTTCTTACTCCGAGTTAGGGGAGATAGCATGATTGAGGCAGGAATTTTCGACAATGATATAATAATTGTCAGAAGACAAAATGTAGCTGAAAATGGAGATATTGTTGTTGCCTTAATTGATGATGAAGCAACAGTAAAAAGATTCTATAAAGAACACGACCATATAAGACTTCAACCAGAGAACAAGGCTATGGAGCCAATTATCGTCAAAGACGTAAAAATCCTCGGCAAAGTAATAGGACTTATCAGGAGGATGTAGCAATTACATCCTCCTGATATTTTCTATAGCATGCAAAATCCCAACAAGCCCAATTTCAAATGAAGAACTACCTTGAAGGTATGCGGCATAAGGCTCTCTGATTGGCGCATCACAAGAAAGTTCCAAAGACGTACCCTGTACAAATCCGCCTGCTGCCATTATTACTTTATGAGAATATCCCGGCATATCCCAAGGCTCGGGCAAAACATTGCTGTCGACAGGACAGCCTTTCTGCACTCCTTGACAAAATCTTACAAGTTCGTATTCGTTTTTAAACACTATTGTCTGAATTATGTCTGTTCTTTTTTCATTAAATCTTGGTAAAACCTCATATCCTAACTTTTCCATTATATATGAAGTAAACACAGCCACTTTCAAGCTTTCAGCAACAAGATGTGGTGAGAATAAAAGTCCTTGTAAAATCTCTTTGTTAAATCCAAGAGACGGTCCAACTTCTTTCCCCATGCCGGGAGAATTCAGCCTGTCTGCACACATCTCAACAAGCTCTTTTTTGCCTACGATATAACCGCCACATGAAGCAATCGTCCCACCAGGATTTTTGATAAGGGAACCTGCTATCAAGTCCGCTCCAACTTCGGTGGGTTCTAATTTTTCTACAAATTCACCATAACAGTTGTCAACTACAACAAATGTTTGAGGAGAAATAGATTTTATAAACTTAATTACCTTTTCTAACTTTTCAATTGAAATTGAACTTCTGAGAGAATATCCACGTGAACGCTGAATGAAAACTACTTTTACAAAATTTTCTTTTAAAGCAGTTTCTATTTTTTCAAAGTCAAAGCTATTGCCCTTCAAATCAATTTCTTGGTATTTTATTCCGTACTCAATAAGATTTCCATGCCCACCTTCTTTTATTCCTATTACCTTTTGAAGTGTATCATATGGTTTTCCGCAGATTGAAAGAAGGATATCACCTGGTCTTAGTAGAGCAAATAACATTGTCGAAATTGCCTGTGTCCCAGAAATAAATTGGATTCGCACAAGTGCATCCTCACATCCGAAAACCTGTGCAAAGATTTTTTCAATCACATCTCGCCCGCTATCTGAGTACCCATATCCATCTGTCTTATTCAAATGTGTGTATGAAAGTTTGTTTAGGTGAAAAGCATTCAAAACCTTTAACTGATTGAATGACTTTATTTGCTCTATAAATTCGAAATTTTCTTTCAAATCTTTTAAAGCTTGCTCTGTTAAGCTTAGCAAATCATGAGAAAAATTATAAAATTTTTTTAAGGCCTCGATATCTATCTTCAATATCATTTGCACCTCTCTTTTAAATTCTGATTGTCAAAAATTAAAGAAAGCTCATGAAACACACGTTCATGAGCTTTCTTTATAAAATTGTTCGTTTTATTTTGTCTCCTGACCTTGATTGTTATTTGATTGTTGAGAAGCTTGCTGATTATTCTGTGCCTGAGCCATATAGTTTATTGGCTTTGAGGGCATGATTGAGGATATAGCGTGCTTGTAAATTAGCTGCTGCTTGTTGTTGTCTGTCTCTACAATCAATGTAAAATTGTCAAAACCCTTGATAGTACCTTTTAACTGAAAACCGCTGAGCAGGAAAATTGTAACATTTACTTTTTCTTTCCTTAATTGATTTAAAAATAAGTCCTGCAAGTTTAAACTTCCTTTCGCCACTTTATGTATTCCTCCCCAAACTTAAAAGTTTTTTATATTATAATTTTTATATGTTTTTCTTAAATTATACCACACTTTTGCAAAGTTTAAAACATTTTTTCACAACTTCTTCAAACCTCATACCTGTAATATCCAAAAACATAAATTCTCCCTGATATTTAAACCAAATCCTCTGCCTTTTAGCAAACTGTCTTGTCCTTATTTTAAGCTCTTCTTTCGCCTCTTGCAAAGAAATCTTCCCTTCAACATACGGTATTACCTGCTTATATCCAAGCCCCTGCATAGATTTTAAATCCTTTGAATATCCCATCTCTAAAAGCTTTTTGACCTCATCTGCAAGTCCCATGTCAAACATTCTTTCAACCCGCTGGTCAATTCTCCGCCAAAGAGCTTCTCTTTCCATTACAAAACATAGCGGCAATACATTATACTTTTCACTTCCCTTTCTTCTTACCTTGTCTAAAAACTCTGTTGGCTTTTTGCCAGTCAAAAAATAAATTTCTAAATATCTTATAACCCTTTTTACATTGTTTGGGTGAACAGAATTTGCAGCATCTTTGTCTATTTCTTTAAGAAGCTCATAAAGATAAATATTACCTTTACTATTAAGCTCATCATAAAGTTTTTTTCTAACTTGTTTTGAATCCCCCATCTCAGGAAATTCTATATCGTCCACAACTGACTTTATATAAAAGCCAGTGCCGCCTACAAGCAAAGGCACCTTGCCCCTTTTATAAATATCCAAAATTGCATTAGTTGCATCCTTTTGAAACATCGCCACATTATAGTCCTCATCTGGAAATACTACATCAATAACATGATGCCTGACAGCTTCTCTTTGCTCCTTTGTAGGCTTTGCTGTACCAATATCCATAAGCTTGTACACACACATCGAATCTGCAGACACAATCTCGCCATTTACAAGCTGAGCAAGCTCCACTGCAACATCTGTTTTCCCCGTGGCAGTAAGGCCTGCAATAACAATTAAAGGTATTTTTTTCATTCTTTTGTTCACCTGCGCTGATATTTATACAATCCTTTTGAACATTTTTTCAATTTCTCTCTTAGAAATCTCTACTACAACCGGTCTTCCATGTGGACAGTGAAAAATTTCTTTCTTTATTAGCACAAGTTCAACTATCTCTTTTTTTTCTAAGTCTGAAATTTTACTATTTCCTTTTACTGCTGCTCTGCAAGCAATTCTTTTTAAAAGGTCCTCAGAAATTTCCACAAGGCTTTTGTTTTCCACCATCTGCTGGTATATCATCTCTATCACATCAAGTAAAAATATTGCATCGATATTACTACTAAGCAAAACTGGCCATGTTCTCACCACTATTTCATTTTTCCCAAAATCCTCTATTTCAAAACCTATTTTCTGAAAGACAGAAACATTTGAAATCACAAACTCTTTTTGTGAAGATGGAAGCTGAACAACAACAGGAGAAGCCAACACTTGGCTTTGAACATTTGAAGAATAAACTTGGCTTTTAAAATCTTCAAATAATCTTCTTTCGTGCACCGCGTGCTGGTCAATAAGGTATAAGCTGTCATCGCCTTGTACAATGATATAGGTATCAAAAGCATAACCAACAATCTTGTAGTTTCCTGCATCAAAGTTTTCAAAGCTCTGCTGCTCAATTGCAACCTCTTCTCTTTTTGAAAACATTTCAAAGAAATTTGGCTGCTCGGAGATAACTAAAGATATATCATTTGAGTTTGCAGACAAAACTTCAGTGTATTTTCGTTCACGCACAGTATCATTTCCAACATCAACTTTACTTAAATCAGCCTTGGGAATCATTTTTTCCGATTTTAACGAATCTGCTATAGCTTTATAAATGGTGTTATAAACAAATCTTTCATCTCTGAACTTTATCTCGAGTTTTGATGGATGGACATTGACATCAATCTCAGAAGGCGGAATTTGTATAAAAAGAAAAACTATTGGAAATCTGCCTGTGATGACCGAATTCTTAAACGCCTCATCAATGCACGATGAAAGAAGTTTGCTTTTGATATATCTTCTGTTGACATAAAAATGATAACCTGAGCGTGTAGCTCTGCTCACAGTGGGGTTTACAAAATAACCCCAAACTTTTAGAGATTCTTTCTCAAGAGAAAATTCAACAAGATTTTTTACTATCTCTATCCCAAATATAGAGCCAATGACAGACTCAATCTTATTATCTCCTGGTGTAAAAATTTGTCTTTTGCCATCTGCCTCTGCCCGAAATGAAATCTCCGGCCAGGCAATTGCAATCTTTTCAACCACCTCAAGACAGTACTTTTGTTCAGTTGACGGAGATTTTAAAAATTTTAGCCTTGCAGGAGTGTTATAAAAAATATCTTCAACAACAATTCTTGTCCCTTCCTTAAAAGGACAAAGACTTTTAGAAATGACCTTACCACCTTCTACTTTTACCATGCACCCCTGTTCTTCTTCTAAATGCTTAGAAACAAGTGTCACCTTTGCTACGCTCGATATTGCACAGAGCGCTTCCCCTCTAAATCCCATTGTTTTGATGCTAAATATATCCTCAAAAGATTTTATCTTGCTGGTTGTATGTCTTTCAAACACATATTCAATGTCATCAGGGTGGATTCCCTTTCCATTATCATATACCTCAATTCTCTTTATACCACCTTTTTCTATTTTAACATCAATTAAACTTGCTCCAGCATCTATTGAATTTTCCAAAAGTTCTTTGAGGCACGATGCCGGTCTTTCTACAACCTCACCCGCCGCCAAGATGTGAGTTAACTGTTCAGGAAGTTTGTAAAGCTCTCTCATATCAATTGCCTCTCTTTGGCTTTAATTATTTCATGTTTGAGCTCACTTAGGATATTTAAAGCCTGGATAGGAGTTATATTTAAAATATCAAGCTTTTCGATTTTGTCTATTATCTCCTCTTTTTTATACGAAAAAAAATCCATCTGCTCAGTAAATTCCTTTTTAATTTCTTTCCTAAGCTTTCTGATATTTTTTCTATTTATATCAGCTTCTTCAAGCTGTTTTAGAATTTCCTCAGCCCTTTTTAATACCTCTTCTGGAATTCCAGCAAGCCGTGCAACATGAATCCCATAACTTGAGTCACATCCACCTCTAACAATTTTCCTTAAAAATATAATGTTTTTGCCCTCCTCCTTGACATCAACCCTGTAGTTTTTTACACCTGGAATCCTCTCTTCAAGCTCTGTTAGCTCATGGTAATGAGTTGCAAAAAGGGTTTTTGCACCAATTTTAGATTTATCAGCAACATACTCTAAAACCGCCCATGCTATGGAAAGTCCGTCATACGTGCTTGTTCCTCTCCCAACCTCATCAAAAACTATAAGGCTTTTTGGCGTTGCATTTTTCAATATATTTGCTACCTCGGACATCTCCACCATGAAGGTACTCTGCCCAGATGAAATATCATCAGATGCACCTATCCTTGAAAAGATTTTATCCACTATACCAATGTGTGCCTCATCAGCGGGTACAAAACACCCCATCTGTGCCATTATAACAATTAAGGCTACCTGTCTCATGTATGTAGACTTACCAGCCATATTTGGACCTGTTATAATCAAAACCCTGTTTTCTGCCTGATCAAGTTCAGTGTCATTTGGAATGAAATTGCCTCTGCCTATCATCTTTTCAACAACTGGGTGTCTACCGTTTTTAATGTATATTCTATCCCCTAAGTAAACATTTGGCCTGACATATTCATTGTCAATTGCAATACGGGCAAATGAACACAGAACATCCAAGATGGCAATATAGCTTGCTGTTTTTTGAATCCTTTCAATCTGAGCCTCAATTCTATCCCTTATTTCGCAAAAAAGCTGGTATTCAAGTTCGATGAGTTTCTGATCAGCGCCCAATATTTCATCTTCCAATTTTTTTAGCTCCTCTGTTATATACCTTTCTGCATTTGCAAGAGTTTGTTTTCGAATGTACCTGTCCGGAACAAGAGAGTAGTTTGACTTGGTCACCTCAATATAGTATCCAAAAACCTTATTATAACCAATTCTGAGATTTTTTATACCTGTGAGGTTCCTCTCTTTTTCTTCGTACTGTACTAAAAGCTCCTTACTATTTTTTGATATATTTCTTAATCTATCCACTTCTTCGTTAAAACCATCCTTAATTATTCCACCCTCTTTTAATGTTACAGGTGCATCTTCATTTATGGAATTGTCAACAAGCGCATATATATCTTCTAATGTATCAAGACCCTCATAAATCTCTTTTAATAGCTGTGCAGAAAATGAAGAAAGAAGTTTTTTTAAAGCTGGCAACACTTCAATCGACCTTTTTAGACTCAGCAAATCTTTGGCATTCACATTCTTATATGCAAACTTTGAAGAAAGTCTTTCTATATCATACATTCTACTCAAAAGCTCTTCTACCTGCACTAAAGTGGAATAGTTTGATTTGAGCTCCTCAACACTATCAAGCCTTCTATTAATCTCAATAACGTCAATAAGAGGTCTCTCAATCCATTTTTTCAATAGTCTTGAACCCATTGAGGTCTTTGTTTGGTCCAAAATACCAAGAAGGCTATTCTTTTTAGAGCGCTGAATAATACTTTCTGTGAGTTCCAAATTTCGCTTTGTATTTATGTCAATTTGAAGATAATTTTGGACTCTGTAAAATTCAAATCTTCTTATATAATCAAAGGAAATTTTTTGGGTCTCTGTTAAGTACTTCAGCAGATTTCCTACGCTTAAAATCAGCCTTTCATCTATTTTACCCACATTTATCTGATTTTCTATGACCTCATAGCACTTTTGTAAATCCACAAACTCTATCATCTGCACAAAAGAAGCGCAGTTTTTCTTCAAAAATTCATAAAGCTCATCTTCTATATGTGAAATTAAAATTTCACTGGGACTGTATTTGCCAATTTCATTTAACAGTTTCTGAAGGTCTTCTTCAAGAAGGCAAGAGTACATCTCACCAGTTGAAACATCTACAAATGTCAATGCAAATTCAGACCTGTCTTTTGATATACAACAGATAAAATTATTAGCTGTTGAAAGATTCTCGTCAATAAATGTGCCTGGAGTTATTATTCTTGTAATTTCCCTTTTTACAATTCCCTTTGCAAGCTTTGGATCTTCCACCTGTTCGCAGATCGCAACCTTGTAACCTTTTTCGATAAGCTTTGCAATGTAGCTGGTCGCAGAATGGTACGGCACACCACACATAGGAGCTTTTTCATTGTTTCCACAATCTCTGCTGGTTAAGGCTATCTCAAGCTCTTTGGATGCCACAATAGCATCTTCAAAAAACATCTCATAAAAATCACCAAGCCTAAAAAATAAAATACAATCTCTCACCTTCTGTTTTATCTCCATATACTGCTGCATCATAGGAGTTAGCTCTTGCATAATCTAAATCACCTCGCCGTACAGCCAATGCTCAGCAGCTTCCAAAATCTTTACATTGACAAACTTAAACATATACTCCTCAGGACACTTCACATTGACAACCTTGTTTGTTCTTGTTCTTCCAACAAGCAAATTATTTCTTTTAGACTGACCGTCAATAAGAACTTCATACGTTTTGCCAAGCATCTGCCTGTTCTTTTTTAAAGCTATATCTTCAACAAGCTTTACAAGACGTTGAAATCTTTGGCGTTTTATATCATCTGGAACCTGATTGGGCATTTTTTCAGCAGGTGTCCCTCTTCTTTTCGAATAAATAAATGTATATGCAGAGTCAAACTCTACCTTCCTGCATACATCAAGAGTATCTTCAAAATCTTCATCTGTCTCTCCAGGAAAACCTACAATAATGTCAGTTGTAATTGCTATATCAGGAATATTTGTTTTAAGCTTTTCAATAAGTCTAAGATAGTCTTCTTTTGTATAGTGTCTGTTCATAGCCTTCAATATCCTTGTTGACCCTGACTGAACTGGTAGATGTATATGTTCACAGACCTTTTCTAAATCCCTCATAGCCACAATAAGTTCGTCTGATAAATCCTTTGGATGAGAAGTTACAAATCTAATTCTTTCAATTCCTTTTATTTCATTTACCTTTTCAAGCAGTTTTGGGAAAGTGATACCATCTCCTAAGTCTTTTCCATATGAATTAACATTTTGCCCCAGAAGAGTAACTTCCTTTACTCCATTTTGAGCAAGTTGCTCAATTTCATATACAATCTCTTCAGGTCGCCTGCTTCTTTCTCTCCCTCTGACATATGGAACTATGCAATAAGAACAAAAATTGTTGCATCCATAAATTATATTGACAAACGCGCTAACTCCTTGCTTTCTTGCAGTTGGAATTCCTTCAACAACCACATCCTCATCTTCCGAAACGTCAATGACAGTTTTTTTCTCCATAATGGCAGTATAAAGTAGTTGCGGAAATTTGTGAAGACTTTTCGTGCCAAATATTATATCAAGGAATGGAAACAATTTTGCAAGTTTTTGTGCAACTTCAACCTGCTGCGGCATACATCCGCACACACCAATTATCAAATCAGGCTTTTTGTCCTTTAGCCTCTTTAAAGGTCCAATATTTCCATATACCCTTGACTCTGCATGTTCTCGCACGCTGCATGTGTTAAATATTATCAAGTCAGCTTCTTGGATGTTTTCAGTCTCAATGTATCCCATTGCATTTAGCATTCCAGCTAATTTTTCAGAATCATGAACATTCATCTGACAACCATATGTCACAATATGATATTTCTTATTTTTGCCATTTGTAAGGTAATACTCTGTATTCATTTTTTCAATCTCTTCAACAAACCGTGCCTGTGTTCCAAAATCTATATAATAAATGTTTTTGCTTTCCAATTTTATCCCCCTCAAAACTTTTTTATTTGACAAGCTTTATTATAGCATTTTATTTGTCAAATTATAATATCTTAAAGTCTCCCATTTTTTTCTTAATATTTCTTTAATACTTGGTGCACACTTCTTTATTGAAAGCACAAATAAAAATCTTCTTCAACAAAAAGGGAGGAAAACTAAGATGCCAAGAAGAAAGAGACTTGTTCCAGAGGCAGCACCCCAACTTGACAAATTAAAACAGGAAACTGCCAGTGAAGTTGGTGTAACTCTTGACAACTACAATCCTAACATCACTGCAAAACAAGCTGGAACTGTCGGTGGATATATGGTTAAAAAGATGATACAGGACTATCAAAACAGGGCAAAAAATCAGCAATAACAAGACGGGGAGGAAAGCCAAAACTTTCCTCCCCATCTTTTCAATTAGTAGAATAAAATTATTACAATGCATATACCTCTTCAGCTGGAAGTATTTTTACATTGTTTTCCCTTAGTACTTCAATTGCTTCATCAGCTTTCTCTACTTTTAGTATAACAAGAGCTTGGTCGGTCACTTTACCAACAAAAGCGTACATATATTCTATTCCTATGTCTCTTCTGTAAAGAATCTCAAGAACCTTTGCAAGCCCTCCTGGTTTGTCTTCCACAGCAATCGCAATTACATCTGTTGCCGATACTGTAAAACCATTTTCTTTCAAAACCTGCAGGGCCAAATCAGGCTTGTTAACAATCAGCCTCAAGATACCAAAATCGGTTGTATCAGCAATTGACAAAGCTGAGATGTCTATATCGTGCTTACCTAATATCCCTGTCACTTCTGCAAGCCTGCCTGATTTGTTTTCCAAAAAAACTGAAATTTGCTTTACAAACATTCCAATTTACCTCCTACAATAACAAACTTGCCACTTTACCTATTATATAGATACCCAATTTTTTTAATTATATTTTTCTCTTGTCAATAACTCTTTTGGCCTTTCCTTCACTTCTTTCAAGTGTTTTTGGTTCAACAAGTCGAACCTTTACAGAAATTCCAAGAGTCTCTTCAATAGCCTTTGTTATTTTCTTCTCAAGCTGCTCAAGTTTTTTGACCTCATCAGAGAACATTCTTTCAGAAACTTCCACCAAAACTTCAAGAACGTCAAGATTGTTTACCCTGTCAACAATCAGCTGATAATGTGGTTCAACCTCGCCCATCTCAAGAAGGACACTTTCTATCTGAGATGGGAAAACGTTGACACCACGAATAATTATCATATCATCTGTTCTGCCAATCACCTTTTCCATCCTCACTAAGGTTCTTCCGCACTTGCACCTATCATAGTGAAGAGTAGTTATGTCTCGTGTTCTGTATCTTATAAGTGGAAGTCCTTCTTTTGTAATTGTTGTAAAGACAAGTTCCCCATATTCTCCCTCACCTAAAACCTCTCCTGTTTCGGGATTAATTATTTCAGGTAAGAAATGGTCTTCATTTATATGCATTCCACACTGATATTCACATTCAAACGAAACCCCGGGTCCAATTATTTCAGAAAGACCATATATGTCATAAGCTTTAATATTCAGTTTTAACTCTATCTCTTTCCTCATATTTTCTGACCACGGCTCTGCACCAAACACCCCTGACTTTAACTTAAGCTGAGATTTGTCAATTCCCATCTCTTCCATAGTTTCAGCAAGATAAAGAGCGTATGACGGTGTACAAGCCAAAACCGTTGTTCCAAAATCCACCATAAGCTGAATCTGTCTTCTTGTATTGCCAGATGAAATTGGTATTACTGAGGCCCCAATTCGCTCTGCCCCGTAGTGAACACCAAGCCCACCTGTGAAAAGACCATAACCATATGCTATCTGGACAAACGAGTGTTTGTCAGCTCCAGCTGCCACAAGTGTCCTTGCCATGACCTCAGACCAAATACCAATATCATGTTTTGTGTATCCGACAACAGTAGGTTTGCCTGTTGTTCCAGAAGAAGCATGAATTCTTACAATTTCGCTCAAAGGTACTGCAAAAAGCCCATACGGATAGTTCTCACGCAAGTCCTGTTTTGTAGTAAATGGAAGTTTTTTTAGGTCGTCCAAGCTCTTTATGTCTTCAGGAATAATGCCACGCTCTTGCATCTTTTTTCTGTAATACGGCACACTGGTATATACTCTTTTCACAGTTTCAACAAGTCTTTTGAACTGAATCTCTTGCAAAGTACTTCTGTCCATGCACTCAATGTGTTCATCCCAATATCTCATCTTCACTTTTCCACCTCACACATTTCTATTCTTCTACCAAGTTCAAATGCTTTTAAATTAATTTCAATAAACTCTTTTTTTACATTCCTCTCTATAGACTTTTTAAATAAAGCCTCATCTATATCCAAAAACCTGCTAAAAAATCCCAACATCAGTGTGTTTTGAACCCTTGAATTTCCTAACTGAGAAAGCAGCTTTTTGACTTCAACCCTACAAGCCTTAACACCAACTGTTTGCAAGATTTTTTCTACATCAGGATATTCATAAGCTCCTGTTATTACACTCAGAGGAGGAATTTCATAATCTGAATATATCAAAATGCCATTATTTTTCAGATACTCAAGCCATCTTAAAGCTTCTAATTTTTCGAACGCCAAAATATAATCCGCTTCTGCTCTGTCTACAAGAGGTGAGAATACTTTTTCACCTGCCTTTACATATGTAACTACACTTCCACCTCTTTGAGCCATACCATGGACTTCAGAAATTTTTACATCGTATCCAGCATTTAATAAAACTTCTCCCAAAATTTTGCTAAATAATATATTTCCCTGACCACCAACACCAACCACCAATATATTTATATTCTTTTTCATGCAATCACTGCTCCTTTTGACTTGAAATTGCTCCAAATTTACAAACATCCTCACACATTCCACATGCAAGACATAAGTTAGCATCAATTGTAGGTTTATCTTTTAAGGAAATAGCGGGACAGCCCAAGCTCAAGCACAATCTGCAATTCTTGCATTTTTCAAAATCAATATATCTTTTTGAAATTGTAAATTTATATCTTCGGTGCAGCCTGCATGGTGCTTTAGCAATCACAACCTTAACACCTGGGAGGTCTAATAATTGCTTTATTTTTTCTACATTTTCCTTTATTTTATACGGATTTATTTCCTCTACTGCAACGCAGCCTAAGGCTTTGCAAAGGCTCACTATGTCAAGTTTGTAAGTTGGCTCTCCTTTTATTGTATATCCTGTTGCAGGATGGTCTTGATGCCCTGTCATTCCAGTTGTTGAGTTGTCCAAAATCATAACAAGTATATCAGAACCATTGTATACAGCATCAATAATACCTGGTATCCCTGAGTGAACAAAGGTAGAATCTCCAATCACTGCGATAACCTTTTGCTTTTTATCTGATGCATTTGATATTCCGTGCGCCATTCCAATACTTGCACCCATGCAAACGCAACTGTCCATTGCATTAAAAGGAGATAGTGCCCCTAAGGTGTAACATCCAATATCCCCTGTGATGATAACATCTTTTAGCCTGCTTAGAACATAAAAAATTCCTCTGTGTGGACAACCAGGACAGAGCACAGGAAGTCTTGGAGGAAGTGTTTGTTTTACTTTGTATGGAACCTCAATTTCGTTGTTCTCCACCGCCCTTTTTATAAACGATGGTGAGTATTCTCCTGTCAATTTGAAAATTTCTTTTCCTACAATATTGTTTATCCCCATCGCTTTTATGTTCTCTTCCAAAAATGGGTCAAGCTCTTCTACCACATATACTTTTTCAAATTGTGAACAAAAATCTTTTATAAGTCTTTCCGGAAGTGGCCACACCATGCCAAGTTTCAAAACCCAAGCATCAGGATAAGCTTCTCTTACATACTGGTAGGCTATCCCAGAGGTAATGAAAGCTATTTTCCGGGTTCCTTGCTCAATTTTATTTATTCCTAATGTCTCTGAAAATTCTTTTAAACTTTTTAATCTTCTTTCTACAAATTCATGGCGTGAACGGGCCATTGCAGGCATCATGACATACTTTTGTATATCTTTTTTGTATTTAAACAATACTTCTTCTCGAGGTCTTTCTTCTACAACAGATTGAGAATGAGCAACTCTTGTGGTAAGACGCAAAATTACAGGAGTATCAAACTTTTCGCTTATCTCAAAACCAATCTTGACAAAATCAATACATTCCTGACTATCAGCTGGTTCTAATACAGGCACTTTTGCAGCTTTTGCTATATTTCTGGTATCCTGCTCGTTTTGGGACGAATGCATGCCTGGGTCGTCTGCAACAGCTATCAAAAGCCCGGCATTTATTCCTGTGTAAGATGCAGTAAAAAGAGGGTCTGCTGCTACATTCAAGCCTACATGTTTCATTGAACAGATGGCACGTTTACCATATATAGCTGCACCAATTGCAACCTCAAGCGCTACCTTCTCGTTTGGTGCCCATTCACAATAGATTTCATCATACTGTGCTATCGCCTCTGTAATCTCTGTTGAAGGTGTTCCAGGGTAAGCTGTTGCAACTTTAACTCCTGCTTCATAACATCCTCTGGCAACAGCATAGTTCCCTAGCAAAAGCTTTTTCAATTTACTCAGCCTCCACTACTTTTAATTGGTTTTATTTCTCAAATCAACTACCCTTTTTGCCTTTCCGGTAGTTCTTTCAAGAGTTTTTGGTTCAACAAGTTTTACCTTAACATTTAACCCTAATACAGTAAATATCCTGTGCTTTATCTTGTTTTCTAATTTTTCAAGTTCAGCATATCTTTCTAAAAGCTTTCCATCTACAAGCTCTACATGAACTTCTAAATCATCCAAATATCCTTTCTTTGTAACAACAAGTTGATAGTGAGGACCTATACCTTCAATTCCCATCAGAACACTTTCTATCTGAGATGGAAACACATTGACACCTCGAATTATGAGCATATCATCTGTTCTTCCTTTAACAGATGTCATTCTCACATTTGTTCTTCCGCACTTGCAAGGCTCATATATCAGTGATGTAATATCTCTTGTTCTGTATCTTATAAGAGGCATACCTTCTTTTGTAATGGTTGTCAATACAAGCTCTCCTGTTTCTCCTTCTTCAAGAACCTCTCCTGTGTCGGGATTTATTATCTCAGGATAGAAATGGTCTTCATTTATATGTAACCCTTCTCTATACTCACATTCTCCAGAAACCCCTGGACCAATTATTTCAGAAAGTCCATAATTTTCTGTTGCAAAAAGTCCCCAATTCTTTTCAATCTCTCTTCTCATCTCAACTGTTGAAGCCTCTGCACCAAAAAGACCCAATCTTAGCTTTATCTTTGACTTATCAATGCCAAGCTCATTTGCAACCTCGTCCATGTAAAGTGTATAAGACGGTGTACATACCAAAACTGTAGCTCCAAAATCCTGCATAACCATAAGCTGCTTTTCAGTATTACCACTTGAAATTGGAATTACTGTTGCACCAACCCTTTCTAAACCCTGGTGAAGCCCAAACGCACCAGTGAAAAGGCCGTAACCAAAGGCAATCTGAGCAATATCATGTTCCCTAACACCTGCTGCTGTTACTATTCTTGCAACAACCTCTGTCCACACTTCTATGTCATGTTTTGTATATCCTACAACGGTGGGCTTACCTGTTGTGCCTGAGGAGGCGTGAATTCTAACAATTTTTGAAAGAGGAACGGTAAAAAGACCATACGGATAGTTTTCTCTCAGGTCATCCTTAGTTGTGAAGGGAAGAATACGAATATCTTTCAAAGTCTTGATATGATGTGGCTTTACTCCTATCTCATCAAATTTTTTGCGGTAAAAAGGAACATTTTCATAAACCCTTTCTACCGTTCTTTTGAGTCTCTCAAGTTGTAATTCTTCATACTGCTTTCTATTGAGTTTTTCATATTCAGACCATATCATCCCGACCTACCATCCTTCCTACCTTTTATGTATAAATTCAAGTATGCAAAAACCACAAACTTATTAAGTATTATATTTTAATATCTTATCTTTTTCAAGCAAAAAAGCTAAAAAAAAGACCATGTCAAACCTCACAAAATGTTTGACATGGCTTTATCTTACTATAACAAACTTTCCATTTTCAACATCTATATCAATACTGTCACCTTCAACAATGGTACCCTTTAAAATCTCTCTTGCTATAAGTGTCTCAACATTTTTCTGCAAGAACCTTTTTATTGGCCTTGCACCAAAGTTTACATCAAAGGCATTTTCCATAACAAACTCTTTTGCTCTTTGTGTCAGCCTTATTGAAATTCCTTTTTCTATCAGCTTTTGCTGAATCTCTGCAACTCGGAGGTCGATAATCTTTATAATCTGCTCCTTTGTGAGAGGTTTGAAGATTATTACCTCGTCAAGCCTGTTTAAAAACTCTGGTCTAAAATGTAATTTTAATTCTCTATCTATTAGTTTCCGTGTCTCTTCATCTATTTCGCCATTTGAAATCTTAGCATTCAAAAGATATTCGCTTCCCAAGTTAGAAGTCATTATAATTATAGTATTTTTAAAATCCACTGTTCTGCCTTTAGAATCAGTAAGTCTACCATCATCCATTATTTGGAGGAGAAGATTAAAAACATCATGATGAGCTTTCTCTATCTCATCAAAAAGCACAACCGAATAAGGTTTTGTTCTAACAGCTTCTGTAAGCTGTCCTCCTTCTTCATACCCAACATATCCTGGGGGTGCTCCAATCAAACGTGAAACCGAGTGTTTTTCCATATACTCTGTCATGTCAATTCTTATCATATTGCTTTCAGAGTCAAACAGAGCTTCAGCTAACGCTCTTGCAAGTTCTGTTTTACCAACACCAGTTGGACCTAAGAACAAGAAGGTGCCTATTGGTTTTCTCGGGTCTTTTATCCCAGCTCGTGCTCTCATTATTGCATTGCACACAGCTTCAATTGCTTCATCCTGACCAACAACACGTCTGTGCAAAATTTTGTCAAGCTCTAAAATCTTTTGCCTTTCAGTCTCTACAAGCTTTGCAACAGGAATTCCTGTCCACTTTGATACAATCTTTGCAATCTCCTCTTCTGTTACTTCCTCTTTTAAAAGTCTTTTTTCCGGTGGGATCTTTTCTAACTCCTGACGTTTTCTATCTAAAGCTTTTTGCAGCTCTATGAGCTTGCCATATTTCAGTTCAGAAAGTCTATTGAGGTCATAGCTTCTTTCAGCCTCTTCAATTTGAATCTTAACATTTTCAATCTCCTCTTTTATTCTTCTTACCTCTTTAATCAGCTCTTTCTCGTACTCCCACTGAGCTGAAAGCTCATCTGCCCTGCTTTGAAGCTGCGCAATTTCCTTTTCAATCTCCTCTATGCGCTGTTTTGCGCTCGTATTTTCTTCTTTTTGCAAGACATTTTTTTCAATTCTTAGCTGCATAATCTTTCTTGTAATTTCATCCAGTTCTGTGGGCATTGAGTCTATCTCAGTTCTCAAAAGTGAAGCTGCCTCGTCAATCAAGTCGATTGCTTTGTCAGGCAAGAACCTATCTGAAATATATCTGTCCGAAAGCTTTGCTGCTGCAATCAAAGCATTATCTGTGATTCGTACTCCGTGATGGATTTCGAATCTCTCTTTAAGTCCTCTCAAAATGGAAATGGTATCTTCAACAGATGGAGGATTTACTAAAACAGGCTGAAATCTCCTCTCAAGTGCAGCATCCTTTTCTATATATTTTCTATACTCGTCAATTGTTGTTGCACCGATACAATGTAACTCTCCTCTCGCCAGCATGGGCTTTAAAAGGTTTCCTGCATCCATAGCACCTTCTGCTCTTCCTGCTCCTACTATGTTGTGTATCTCATCAATAAAAAGTATTATTCTTCCTTCAGAAGCAATGATTTCATTTAAAACAGCTTTCAGCCTTTCTTCAAACTCTCCTCTGTATTTTGCACCTGCAATGAGGGCACCCAAATCAAGAGCAAAAATTGTCTTGTCTTTAAGCCCCTCTGGAACATCTCCTTTTACAATTCTTTGTGCAAGTCCTTCAACAATAGCAGTTTTACCAACTCCAGGTTCACCAATCAAAACAGGGTTATTTTTTGTTCTGCGCGAAAGTATTTGAATAACCCTTCTTATCTCTTCATCTCTTCCAATTACAGGATCAAGCTTGCCTTTCCTTGCAAGATCAGTAAGGTCTCGTCCATATTTCTTTAAAACTTCATAGACTTCCTCGGGATTAGGATTTGTTATTCTTTGATTTCCCCTAATTTTATAAAGCTGCTGTAAAAATTTTTCGCGTGTAATTCCATATTTTCTGAATATACTCTTAGAAGAAGGGATATCTGAGTCTATCATAGCTAAATAAACATGCTCAACGCTTATATATTCGTCTTTAAACTTTTTTGCTTCCTCTTCTGCCCTGATTAAAATCTCGTTTACATATCTATTTACGTATACCGTTGAAGCACCAGGTCCGTATACCATTGGAATCTTTTTCAGCTGCTCTTCAATATCTCTTTTATAAAGCTCTATGTCAATACCCATGTTTTTAAGAATCTTTGCTACAAGTTTATCATCTTCATTCACAAGCGCATAATGGAGATGCTCTGCTCCTATTTCCTGATGCTTGTAAACAATAGCTGTATTTTGAGCATCTAAAAGAGCTGTTTGAAGACTTTGAGTAAATCTTTCCATATTCATCTCGAATCAACACCTCGCGGAAAAAGTATATAAAGCACAGTATAAAACAATCAGGGAAGGTCTTTGGCCTTCCCTGAGGATTTGCTTATTCTATATCAATTGTTTTTACATTAGGCTTTGAAGGTCGTTCTTTTGGAAGTACTATTCTCAAGATTCCGTCTTCGTATTTTGCCTTAATGCCATCCTCTTTTACATTGTCAAGATAGAATGTTCGGGAAAATGCACCATATCTTCTTTCTCGTCTTATAAAGTTTTCTCTCTCTTCTTTTTCCTCTTTCTTTGTCTCTGCCTTTATTGTAAGTTTGTTATCATAAAGCTCTATCTTGATATCCTCTTTTTTGACCCCCGGAAGTTCTGCTTCTATAATATACTCATTTTCAGTCTCCTTAATGTCAGTCCTCATGAATCTTGTACCTTTTTCAAAAGGTGCAAAGAAATCTTCAAACCAGTCATCAATGTCAAAAAACTCTCTTTCAATCTTTCTCATGATGTCAAATGGTCTTCTGCCAAATGGAACTATGTCTCTGAGCATCTCACATCACCCTCCTCTTTTCCATTTTTTATTTTTAGTACGATTTTTGATTTTGACTATCTTTGACTTTCAATTACTATTATATACCTTTTCCTCTCTCTTTCAATTCTCAAATTTGCTCAAAATCGACGATTTTCTGTGATTTTTCTTACTCTATCTATATTTTTCTCACTCTCTCTCAAGATTATTCTATCTTTTCTGTTAAAAGCTTCTGAAGCTCTTCTAAAAAGGTATTTATATCCTTAAACTGCCTGTAAACAGAAGCAAACCTCACATATGAAATCTCATCAATCTTCTTGAGCTTTTCCATAACCATCTCACCAATTTCTCTTGATGAGATTTCTTCGCGCATAGAATTATAAATCTCATTCTCAATTTCATCTACAATCTTATTCATCTGCTCAATAGAAACAGGTCTTTTCTGGCACGCTTTTATAATTCCATTTAAGATTTTATTCCTGTCAAACTCTTCTCTCCTATTATCTTTTTTAATAACTAAAATGGGCTGCCTTTCTACTTTTTCATATGTGGTAAACCTTTTCTGACACTTTAAACATTCACGTCTTCTTTTAATAGTTCTTCCCTCATCAGTTGGTCGAGTATCAACAACCTTGCTATCTTCATATCCACAAAATGGACATCTCATACTTTCATCTCCAATTCCTGATTATATACTACTGTACAATTTTTACCACTGCTTTTTGCTCTGTACATGGCAACATCTGCACATTTGATCAGATCCTTTACATTCTCAGCATGCAAAGGATAAGAAGCAATACCAAAGCTAACTGTTACCCGTGTTTGAATCAAATTATCTTCTATTGTTTCACTTTCAATAGCTCTTCTGATTCTCTCAACTACCTTGTAAGCTTCATTACTTTCAAGGTGATTAAAGACTATTATAAATTCCTCTCCTCCATAACGTGCAACAATATCACCTTTTCGCACCTTTTCTCTTGCTATTCTAACTATTGTTTGCAATACCTTGTCGCCAAATAAATGACCATACGTATCATTTAGCTTTTTAAAGTTGTCAACATCAAAAAGAGCAATGCTAATCGGATACCTTCCAGCAGATGCCTGAATCTCTCTTTCCAAGACTTCATAAAGATATATTCTATTGAAAGCACCTGTCAGCCCATCAACCATGGCCATTGATCTCATCTGCTGATACAAACTGGAGTTTTCCAGTGCAATTGAAACTTGTGCAGCAATGGATGTTAAAAATCTAAGATTGTCTTCTGTAAACACATCTTCAAAGATATGTTCAAGTAATATTATTCCATACTTGTCATTCTTTGTTGCTAATGAAGCATACATTATCGATTTTGTAGCTCTTCCGTTTATAAAAGGACAATCTTCACTGCTTACCTTATTTCTATAACCATTTTCACAATTTAACGCAACACTTCTGAGCCACTCTATGTTCTCCTGCTTAAAACTTTCTTTTTGCTCGTTTTCTGGAAGATTAGAGAATGCAACATAAAGTTCTGTTTTGTCTTTATTAAATAACAATATGGAGCTTTTATCAACACCAGTGACGCCAATTAAAACATCATTAACAAACTTTAGAAGCTCATTTGTGTCAAGTATTTGTGTTATTATTTTACTAATTTCCTGAAGATTAAAAAACTCCCCCAGAGAGATATTGAGTCTTTTGTTAATCTCCTTTAGATAGCTTATTTCTCTTTCCAATTCTTTGATTTTTGCGTCTTTTGCCTCACAAAGTTTCTGTTGTTTTTTCAAATTTTCTTCGAATTGTCTTAGCTTTATATTAATTTCATTAGTTTGGCCTTTTTTAAATAGTTCAAGCTTGTTAGAAGAAGAAAACCAAAATATGTAAAATAAGGTATAAAATAGGTTTCTCAAATCTTCGCTGTTGATATTGTTGGTAACAAAATCGAGAAATATAAAAAATGTATATGAAAAAATTAAGACTATTGCTACTTGCCTTAGGCTTTTTATATTTACTCTTTCAATGTAGAACAGGAATACAAGCGATATGACAAACATCAAATCAAAAAGCCTCTCATATCCGAAAAAGAATACAAGATTTACAACCTCAAAAAATTTCAGATACCTAAAGACTTCCTCATTAATCTGTCCATCTTTATTAAAAAGCCATGTTTTGAATACATTGTAACCTACTGAGATAAACAAAAATATTAGGGGAACAAGCCACTGTGAAAAAGAAAGAGCTTCTATAGTGGGTGAAAATAACAGCTTATCAAAAAGTAAGTACACTGCTATTGCCAAAATTAAAAACCATGAAATTTTTATGTATTCTCTTTCAATTGCTATTTTTTCAGTGCTCACAAGCCTTCCTCCCATTTATAACAATCCATTGTCTTCAAGTAACAACTTTTTTTTTTTTTTTTTTTGCATTTATGTTATATATTTACATTTACCAAAAATACAGCTCAAGTATACTTTTATTTTATTATATTACATCTCACAAGCTCTGTCTATAAAAAGAAGTGACAAACCTTTGAAGGGAATCAATGGAATAATTGTATAAAGTGAAGCTTGCAATTCTAAAATAAAAAAGCCCGTTAGACAGTGTGTATCTAACGGGTCTATTACCATTTTATCCCATTCAACTTATACCTTCTCACATCTTGCTTGGTGCGGATGGGGGGATTTGAACCCCCATGGGGAGAGCCCCACAAGATCCTGAGTCTTGCGCGTCTGCCAATTCCGCCACATCCGCAAAACTTCACTCTTTCTTCAATATATTTTAAGCCATTACCACATGGTCTGTCAATAACATTATTTGGGATTTAATCAAGCTTTTTTGAAAATTTTTTTACAGAAACCAGCAAAAGAAATATTCCAAGAAGCACTAATACCAGTACTTCTTCCCAAAGTTGCCCAACTCCTACTCCTTTTAAAACAATCCCGCGTAAGATTACAAGAAAATAAGTAAGAGGAACAAAATTACCTAAAAACTTTATCACAGATGGCATTGCTTCTCTCGGAAACATAAAACCTGAAAGTAGAACACTTGGAAGTAAGAACAAAAGAGCAAGCTGCATTGCCTGAAGCTGGGTTTTTGAAATAGAAGAGATAAGCATTCCTATCATAAGAGCACATAGAACAAATTCCAAACCAAAGAGCAAAAGTAATAATATACTGCCTCTCACTGGTACTTTAAACCAAGCAACACCAAACAGTAGCGCCACCAAAAAATCTCCAAATCCAAGAAATATATAAGGTACAAGTTTACCCAATATCAGTTCAATTGATTTTATAGGTGTTACAATCAGCTGTTCAATAGTTCCCTTTTCTCTTTCCCTCACAATAGCAAAAGCAGTTAATATAATTGTTATGTTCTGCATTATCAAACCCATAAGACCGGGTATTGTAAAAAGTTCACTTTTCATTGAAGGGTTGTACTTAACTCTTGTTCTCAAATCAATAAAAGGTTTATTTAAAATACTTTGGTTATACATATTTTGTATTGTTAAAATACCACTTGTAAATACTGTCTTTGCTATTGTTGGGTCTGTGCCATCAACAATGAATAAAATTTGTGGACTTCTTTTTTGCTTTAGCTTTGTAGAAAAATCTGAAGGAATAATCAGGGCAGCTTTAATTTTTCCACTGTCAAGCCACTCATCAATTTCTTTCTGATTCTGTGCAAACAAATTTGGCTTAAAATACCTGGTATTCTGAAGTTTCCTTATAATTTCTCTGCTTTCAAGTGTATTTGACATATCAAGTACGCCGATTACAACATTCTCTATATCCATTTTAACAGCGTATCCAAAAAGCATAAGCATAATAAACGGTGCTACAAATGCCAAAACAAAACTTGCTTTATCTCTTTTTATTTGAATAAATTCTTTTTTAGCAATAGCAAAGAACCTTCTTGCTGAGAATCCTCTCATAGCAAACTAACACCTCTTTTTGAACACTTTTACTCAGAAAATACCTTCACAAAGACATCCTCTATGCTGTCAGACATATACTTTTTCTTTACATTATAAGGTGTGTCAATCTCTTTTAAAATTCCATTGAACATAAATGCAACAACATCACATCTTTCTGCCTCGTCCATATAATGGGTTGTTACAAGCACTGTCACACCGCTGTTTGAAAAAAATTTTATCATTTCCCAATATTCCTTTCTTGAAATGGGGTCAACTCCTGCTGTGGGCTCATCCAAAATTAGGATTTGCGGATTGTGCAGTGTGGCACATGCAAAAGCAAGTTTTTGTTTCATTCCGCCGGATAAGGTACTGACTTGAGACTTTTCTCTACCTTCAAATTTGAAAAGCTTTACAAGTTGTTTCTTTTTTGTCTCAATTTCGTTTTTTGAAAGACCATACACAGCTCCATAAAAATTGATGTTCTCTTCAATCGTCAAATCCTCATACAAACTAAATTTTTGAGAAACATACCCAATATTTTGTCTTACCTCTTCAGGGTATTTTGAAGCATCCTTCCCAAGAACTTCAACATAACCCTCTGTAGCTCTTAATACTCCGCAGATTATTTTTATAGTTGTGGTTTTCCCAGAGCCATTAGGTCCGAGCAGTCCAAAAATACAACCCTTTGGAACCTCAAATGAAATATTATTCACCGCAACAAAGCTACCGAATTTCTTTGTAAGTCTTTCAATTTTTATAGCTTTGTCCAAATCAACCTTCACCTACCTTTCTAAAAATGATTTACAAGATTACGTTTACAATCATCCCAGGCTTGAGTATCTCTTTATTCTTTGTAACATCTATCTTTACCATAAACACCATCTTCTGTTTTTCTTCTTTTGTTTCTACATTCCGCGGAGTGAATTCAGCTTTATCAGAAATATACACAATCTTTCCATATGCTTTCTGCCCATCTTCAGAAACAATACTAACCTCTTTTCCTATCTTTACTTTTCCAAGCTCAGTTGATGGAACATAAATTTTAAGGTAATAATAGTCAAGAGAAATTTGAGCTACAAAACTACCAGGTCCAATAAATTGACCTTCTTCAACGCCCTTTATCGAAATAATACCATCTGCTGGTGAAATGATGGAGGCTTTTTTTAGATTTTCCTCACAAAGTTTCAAGTTCCCTTCTGCTATTTTTACATATTCTAAAGCTTGTGAATAATTCTTTTGAGCAATTTCGACTGATATCGCATATATTGACTTGTCTTCGGGCATTACAGTCTCGTTTTTTACCATTTGAAGCTGAACTTCAAGAGAATTAATTTGATGTGCCACACTTTCATTTTGCGCCTCCAAGGAATTCAGTTGAATTTTTAGTTCAGTCAAAGTTTTAAGCATTTCAGTGTTTGAAACCCTAACAGCTTTTAAATCTTCAATAGCTTGGCGAAGCAGAGAAATGTTCTTTGCATTTCCTTCCTTAAGTGTTTGAAGTTGAAAAATACTTTCTTTCAACTGCTCTAACTGATATTTAGATGGTTTTTTGTTCATAAGAGCATATTTTAGCTTTGCAATTTCAAGATTTTCTTTTGCAATTTTAGAAGAAATCTTTGCAATTTCAAGATTGTACAAAGATAAGTTTTTTTGAATTTCCAAAATACCACTATCTAGTTTGACTATTACATCTCCTTTTTTTACTTTAGAACCTTCCTCAACATACACCTTTTCTACCCTGCCGGCAATTTCACTATTTATATCTATGCTTTTTACCTCAACTGTCGATGAATAAATATCTTCTCCATTTTTTGCTTTACATCCTGTCAAGAAAAACAAAAAAATTATACAAAAAGATAACAACAAAACCAATTTTGTTTTGATTTTTATACTTGGCATTTTTTACTCCTCCCCAATTGCTTTTTTGAATACCAAAAGTACATTGTTAATCTCTCTATCCAGTTCATCTTCAGAAGTCTCAATTCCCAAAATGTATTTTTGAATAAGAAAAGTCAATACCGTCCCTATCATTACCCTTGAAAGACCCTTTGCCATATCAGAACTGACATCAGCTTTTTGCATAAGTATTCTTTCAATAAGCTGCTTTGCTTGACAGGTTTTGGGTACCATTTTTTCACTTACCTCTTTTTTTAGAAGGTCATTGTATTGTATTTCAATCAACACGACCTTGAAAATATCAATATTTTTTTCTGCCATTTCAAGTCTTTCACGTATTAATGACTTTATAAAATCTGGAGTTTTTAAAGCCATACTCTTTTTAATATTTTCTTTTAATGGTAAAAGAGCAACCTGGCTAAGAATCTGTGTCACTCCTGCCTTGATAACCTCTTTGAGAAGGGTTTCTTTGTCTTTAAAATACTTAAAAAGTGTGGCCTCAGAAACTCCTGCTTCTTTCGCTATTTGAGCTGTAGTTGTAGCAGCATAACCATTTTGAGAAATAAGCTTTATAGCTGCTTGGATTATCTTGTTTTTTGTTACTTCACTCTTTTTCACTAATTTCTCACCACCTTTTATTAAGTAAGTACTTACTCACTTTTATTATAAATTAAAAGACTTTGACTGTCAATCTCAAAAAAACGAAACTTAACATTCGAAACTGTGGTGAAAAGGGAGAAGAAATATATTGAAAAGATTGTATAAAATAAATAAAAGGGCTTTTTTTCTAAGCCCTTTTTTCCTTTTTTATTTGGTGACCCCGAGGGGATTCGAACCCCTGTTACAGGCGTGAAAGGCCTGTGTCTTAACCACTTGACCACGGGGCCATACTTCTTATTACATAAAATGGTGGCGGCGAACGGATTCGAACCGCTGACACTGCGGGTATGAACCGCATGCTCTAGCCAACTGAGCTACGCCGCCATTTCTATCATATTTATAATTTGGTTGCGGGGGGAGGATTTGAACCTCCGACCTTCGGGTTATGAGCCCGACGAGCTACCAGCTGCTCCACCCCGCGATATCTGGTGCCGGAAACCGGACTTGAACCGGTACGACCTTATTCAGGTCCCAGGATTTTAAGTCCTGTGCGTCTGCCAGTTCCGCCACTCCGGCATCGCAATTATATATTTTAATGATTTCACTTGCTTTTGTCAAGATATTTTTCTCTTGGTGCGGGTAGAGGGACTTGAACCCCCACGGCTGTTGCCACTAGATCCTAAGTCTAGCGCGTCTGCCAATTCCGCCATACCCGCTTGTTTTTGCGTATTATATTTTAGCACAAGCTTTCTTCTTTGTCAAATGTAAAGGTTTTTGCTCCGAACACCTGTCTTAATCCTTGCTATTGACTCATAAGGTGTTCGGAGCATATAAAAACTTTATTTTATATACACATATATCTTCCTTCTCCTTGGACCATCGAACTCACAAAAGAACACGCCTTGCCATGTACCAAGCATCATCTCACCATTTCGAATTATAATGTTAACAGATGAACCTATCAGGCTTGCCTTTATATGCGCATCAGAATTCCCCTCACTGTGGCTATAGCCATTATTTTCCGGTACTAACTTTTCAAGTTGTTTTTTTATATCACTTACAACCGACGGGTCAGCATGTTCATTGATTGTAATACCTGCAGTTGTATGTGGAACAAACACTGTCATGAGTCCTTCTTCAATATTAGACTGTCTAACAATTTCTTTTAATTTACTTGTAATATCAACAAAATCTACTCTATCTTTTGTTCTTATCTCAATTTCCCTAAACAAATTAGAAATTCCCTCCCGTATTATTTTCTTTGGTACTTATTCCAGTGAAGTATTGAAGATAGGGGCTTTTTGTTTCTTACAGGTTCTTCATCAGCATAACCTATTGCAATGAGCGCACAAAGTTCTAAATTGTCTGGAACGTTTAGCAGCTTCTTGACATCTTCTGAATGCTCCTTTTTATAGCTTGCAACCCAACAACTGCCAAGTCCTAATGCTTTTGCAGCCAATAAAATATATGTGGTCGCCGCTGACATATCTTCTAAAATATATTCGAAATCTTTTTCATAAAGCACAGCAACACAGCATGAAGCATCTTCTATGAATCTGCCATATCGGGCTTTTTGAGCAATTTGTCTTTTGATGTTTTCATCTGTTACTACAACAAATTCCCAACCTTCATTTCCTCTTGCAGTAGGTGCAAATCTCGCAGCATCAATAATCTTTTCAATAACTTCCCTCTCTATGACCACATTTTTTTTGTACTTTCTGATACTTCTTCGAGATTTTAAAACTTCTAATACATCTGCAGACATTTCAAAATATCTCCCCTTTCTTATTCATCTTTTTTATCACTAAGATTTACTAAATTTTCTAAGTATCTTTTCAACTTTTGTCTTGCTAAAAGCACCACTTCTTCAAACCTTTTACCTGTCAAAATCTCAATAGCTTCATCGATTGTTTTTACTGCCCAGATGTGAAAATTTTCTTTTCTAACTTCTTCTACTACCTCATCACACAATACCAAATTTTTTATATTTTGATGCGGGATTATAACACCCTGATTTCCATTCAATCCTTTTCTTTTACAAACATAGTAAAAACCCTCTATCTTTTTTGTTACGCCACCAACAGGCTGAATCACTCCCTTTTGGTTTACAGAACCTGTTATTGCTATCCCCTGATAAATGGGCACATCACTCAAGGCTGAAAGCAGAGCACAAAGTTCAGCTGCTGATGCAGAATCACCTTCAATACCAGAATATAGTTGTTCAAAACATATAGTGGCGTTTAATGCAAGTGGCATATCTTGGGCAAACAGCTGGGCGATATACCCTGAGATAATCAAAATACCTTTGCTATGAGTTTTGCCAGACATTTGTACTTCACGTTCAATATTTATTATACCACTTCTTCCGCTACTTGTGGTAACTGTTATTAAAGAAGGTTTGCCAAAAACATAGTCACCAACATCCAGAATTGCAAGAGCATTTATTTGCCCTACCTTGTAGCCATCCACATCAACTAAAATAGTACCTTTCTCAATCATCTGGTTTATCTTTTCTTCATATTTTGCACTTCTAAATTCTTTTTCGCAAATTGCTTTGCTCACATGTTCCTTCTTCACCACATTACTTTTTTCTAGTTCAGCCCAGGTGTTAGCTTCTGCCAATATCTCAACAATTTCATTAAACCGCGTTGAAAGCTTTTCCTGGTTCTCAACAAGTCTGCAGGAATATTCAATCACTTTCTCAACAGCATCCTTGGAAAATGGCAATGAATTTTCTTTTTTACAAAATGAACTAATAAACTGAACCATTTTGTAGAGATTATCTTGATTGTAATCCATTTCGCTGTCAAAATCAGCTTTAATCTTGAAAAGCTTTCTAAAATCTTCATCGTATGTGTATAGGATATTATAAATATACTCACTGCCAATTAAAATAACCTTTAAATCAACTGGTATAGGTTCTGGTTTTAAAGAAGGGGTTATAAAAAGTCCATAGATATCCTTTAGATTTTCAATGAATATCTGACCTGTTTTTAGTACTCTTTTCAAGGCTTCCCATGCCTGTGGATAGCTCAGCAAATCTTTGGCCTGAAGGATGAGATATCCCCCGTTTGCCCTGTGAATCGCGCCCGCCTTGATTTTTGTGTAGTCTGTAACAAGGATGTTGCCCATCTCGTTATCATATTCAATTTTGCCTATGAGATTGTAATAGGTTGGATTTACTTCATAAACAACAGGCGCGCCATCTAATTCTGAATTGTCAACGATTACATTGACCTTGTATTTATCAAGTCTTGAGATCTTTTTATATGGAACAAATTGCAAAGGAAATTGTGTATCTTCCTCTTCTTTGTCCAAAAAATCATCAAGGTTTTCAATAATGTCATCTGTTACGCTATCAATATAATCCAAAATTTTTATGTTATCTTTATACTTGCTTCTGATTTCGTATACATAATGACTTATTGTAAAGACAGCTATCCTCTTTTGTAGTTCTTTTATTCTCTCTTTCAACTCTCTTTCAAGAATCTTTATCTTCTTTAAAACCTCTTGAGTTTCAAGTTGAAGCTTTTTTACCTTTCTTTCTATTTCATCTCTAATAGTCTTTTCTAACTCAGGATATTCCTCTTCTGAAATCGCCCTACCATTTACAATAGGAATAAAATACACACCGCTTGGAGTATATTTTATCTCAAAATCATATTCCCTTGCTTCTTCAGCTAACCTATCTAAAAGCTGGGTCCTTTTTTCCTGGTACTCATTGTAGATATTGTTTTTGTCATTTTCGTATTCCTCACTGTTAAAAACCTTCTTTAAATCATTAATTACAAACTCCAGAAAATCTGCCATATCCTTCTTAAAAACTTTGCCCATTCCCTTCGGCAGAGATATTGCAATAGGTGAGTCAGGATTGGCAAAATTATAAACATAAACCCAGTCGTTCGGAGCAGGCTTGTTTTTAGCTATCTCATTTAAATAATTTTCGGCAAAACTTGTCTTACCTGTACCTGTAGGACCACACATGTAAATGTTGTATCCTTTGGTGGTAACGCTCAGTCCAAACTCAAATGCTCTTTTAGCTCTTTCTTGTCCAATTATGGTGGTTAAAGGTTCTATCTCGTTTGTGGTTTTAAATTCAAAATTGGATAAATCCACCTTCTTTTTTAATTTATCTGGTGTAAGTTTCATAAGCTTTTCACTCCATCTTTGTAGTTTTGCTTTAAAAATTTTATACCCATTTTTTCGATATTTATTCTTTTTTATAAAAACAACATTGTTGTTGTTACAAAGAAAAAAAGGCTGTAAAATAAATGTTATGAACCATTTTAAAACTGGTAACAATTAATAAAATAAAAAATATAAGGAGTTGAATGCAAATGGGAAACGAAAAGATATATATGATTCCTGTCAATGATGCTTTTTCAAAAAATTGCGAATGTGCTTTTTGTTACCTTGAAAATAATTTCGAAAAACAATGTATTGAAATTGTACTTGGGGAAAGTGTTATGGAGGTTGATGCAAGAATAGAAACCAACAAAAAAGGGTTTTGCAGAAGGCACTTTCATATGCTGCTTGAACAAAAAAATAAACTTCCTTACGGACTTATATTGGAAACTCACCTCAATGAGATAAAAACAAATCTTGAAAATCTTATATATTTTAATCTTTCAGAATCAAACTTGCATCAAAAAGAAGGGTTTATAAAAAAACTTTTTGGCAATCAAAACTTGAACAAAAACAAATTGACAGATATAATACAGTACTTAGAAAATCTCTCTTCTAAGTGCGTTATTTGCGAAAGAATTCAATTAAGAATGAAAAATTATTTTGAAGTATTCTTTTTCATGTGGAAAAACCAGAAAGATTTTCAGCAAAAGGTTCTCTCTTCAAAAGGCTTTTGCTTACATCACTTTAATGAACTTTTGAAATACTCCGTAGACCATTTGTCCGGAAAAGAATTTAACAACTTTGTTGAAAAAATTTGTAAAATTGAGCTTGAAAATCTTACTCGAATCTATACAAACGTCTGTGATTTTAACAAACAGTTTGATTACAGAAATGCCAATAATACTATTACAGAAGAGATAAGAAATTCGCTTTTAAATGCAACAGAAAAATTGGGAAAATACAAATAAATATTTTCTAAACCTGTATTCCTTTTGCAATGATGTGAATATACTCTACATTTATTGAGGTATAATATTCTATCTCCTCTTTTATCTCCCTTTGTATCCCTTCAAGTACAGATTTTATGTTGCAACCAAATTTTAATATAACCTCAATCTTTATATACAACAGATTATTTTTGATAGCAAGGTCAATTGAAAGTATCTTAGCAATATCATTGCTTTTTTTGAGTACTCTGCGAACATACGCAATCAAGACATTTTCTGAAATAGTATATTCACCCAAATAGCTAAAGGTAGGTCTTACTATAGTCTTTTCGGCAACAATATAATCGTTGAGGTTAATTCTCTTAAAAAGCTTTAAAGGATATATCAGCAAACCCGAAAAGTCCTTTTTTATTTCAAAAGTCGGAACAGGTACAACGTGTTTTCCTTCTTTATTTCGCATGGTTATTGCTTTTTTTATCTCAAGGTCGCTCGAAACTTCTTTGATATCAACAAACCTTTCAATACTTCCCAATTCTAATCTTTTTGCTATCATCTGTGCCATCTGTTTGGATGTAGCTAAGATTAAAATTGAATCAATGTTCAAATCTTTTATTGCCTTCTTTACTTCATTTGCATGATCATCTTCCATAAAAAGCGCTCTTCTTACCGAAGCCAAATATGTAGGTTCTTTCTTTGCAGACTTTCCCGCAACAAGCTTTGAGTTGTAAACCAAAATACCATCGTCTATTATAGCACTTGCTCCCAGCATCTTCGCAACAACTATTGCCTTATAGCTTTTACCTGTACCACTTGGTCCAACTAAAGCATACACTTTCACAGCCTCACAACCTTTTCAAAAAGTTTTAAAACCTTTCAAAAGATATTTTACTACCAATACCCCTTCTCTACAATAGCCTCTGCAATCAGGAGGTCTTCTTTTGTTGTTATCTTGAAATTTATTCTACTATTTTCAATTATTTTAGGCTTTATACCCAATCGTTCAACATACTGAAGATCATCTGTAAATAACTCATTTTTAAACATCTCATATCCTCTGTATATTAAATCAAATTTAAAAACTTGAGGTGTTTGTACCAAACATATATTAGACCGTGGCAATGTATTTTGTATGTGACCATCCACTACAAACTTTACAGTATCCATTGCTAAAATGCAAGGCGCAACTGCAAAATGAGTCTCAACCTCAGCAATTAGCTTTTCCAGAAGCTCTAAAGTAATAAAAGGTCTTGCAGCATCGTGGATTGCAACAATATCACATTCACCTTTTAAAATCTCCAATCCTCTTTTTACAGTGTCTGCTCTCTCTTTCCCACCATAATCCCAATAAACAACTTTGCTGTATTTTTCTTTCAAACTTCTTGCAATATCTTCAAAACCTTGAGGTACAAGCAGCACAACTCCATCAATAAAGTGTGATTTTTCAAACACTTCAAGAGAATATTCAATTATCATCTTACCTTTTAAAAATAAAAATTGTTTGGGGGTATCCCCCCCAAACCTCGTGCCTTTACCTGCCGCACACAAAATAGCGCATGTTTTCACTCTTTTCCCTCCACTTACTCTACCATATCAGGATAGTACATTCTCCATGAGGTCCAGCCACCGCTCATATTCAAACAATCTAAACCGTTTGCTTTTAAAATCAAACATCCATGGTATGACCTGAATCCAACACCACAGTAAACAATAATCTTCTTGTCCTTTGGAAGTTCGTTTAGTCTGCTTCTCAGCTCATCTACAGGAATATTTATCGCTCCCTTTATATGTCCAAACTCGTACTCTTCAGGTGTTCTTACGTCCAAGATAAGATGTCCTTTGCTGTCAAGAAGTTCAAATACTCTGTCAGGCAAAATATTCTTAACTTCTCCACGTATTATATTAGAAGCTGTCATGCCAGCCATTATAACAGGGTCTTTTGCAGATGAAAATGGCGGCGCATATACAAGGTCAAGATTTTCCAGGTCAAATACTGTCAAACCTGCATATATTGCAGTTGCAATAACATCAGCTCTTTTGTCAACTCCCTCTTTCCCAACAACCTGTGCACCATAAATTCTGCCAGTTGTATTGTCAAATATAAGTTTTATTGTTAGCTGTTTTCCTCCAGGATAGTAACCAGCATGATGAAGAGGATGAACAATGGTCACGTTATAATCAAGTCCTTGGTCTTTACACTCAGCTTCGCTAAGTCCAACCTTCGCCAAAGCCCAGTCAAATACCTTGATAATAGAACTTCCTATAACACCTTTGAATTCCAAATTTCCGCCTGCTGCATTGCACCCAGCAACTCTTCCCTGCTTGTTTGCAGGTCCTGCCAAAGGAATCCATACATTTTTGCCTGTGATAATACTTTTTACTTCAACTGCATCGCCGGCTGCATAAATGTCAGGGTCAGAGGTCTGCATCTTGTTATTTACCACAATTCCCCTGTTCACTTCAAGGCCTGCTTCCCTTGCAAGCTCAACATTTGGTATCACACCTGCTGTCTGGAAAACAACATCACATTCTATCTCTTCGCCATTTGAAAGTTTTAACCTCTTTGCAATCCCGTCAATAACATCTGCATCAACCACAGATACCCCAGTCTTCACATCGACACCTTTTTCTTTTAACGTATACACAACAGGGTTTGTCATCTCTTTGTCAAACTGAGGCAAAATAGAACTTTTTAGTTCAACAATGGTACAATCCACACCCAGAAGATTTAGCTGCTCAGCAAGTTCCATGCCAATATAGCCAGCTCCAATTACAACTGCTTTTTTTACTGGAGCTGCAGAGAAAGCCTCTTTTATTTTATCAACATCGTAGAGTGTAAAACATGTATAAGAGTTTTTGCAATCTTTCAAAAAAGGCAAAACAAAAGGCCTTGCACCTGTGGCAATGATAAGCTTGTCATAGCTTTCTTCATATGTTGTATTATTTCTTTTGTCTAAAACGGTCACAGATTTCTTACTTCTGTTAATTTTTATAACTTGGGATAACGTGCGAACATCAATGTTATATCTTTTCCTAAACAGCTCTTCTCTTACAACAAGCAAGCTATCTCTTTTTGGGATTGTTCCACCAACATAGTACGGAAGACCGCAGTTCGCAAATGATACATACTCTCCCTGCTCAAGTAGTACAATCTGAGCATTTTCGTTTGTTCTTCTGGCTTTTGTGGCTGCAGATGCTCCAGCTGCAACTCCACCGATTATCACAATTTTCATTTGTTTGCCATTCCCCTTTCTATTAATGATTTCAAATTTCAAATGTTATTTCTTTATCAAATTACCTTCTCATTTCATTTTATCACTTTAGATATTTTTTGCAAATATATTATGAAGCAAAGATGGAAATAATGAACAGATTATGATGATGCCCCATTCAAGACTTTTCAAGGAACTTACCTCAAATACTATACCCAGCTGTGGTATATATATTACCAGTAAAAATAATACAAATGATGTAATTACAGCAATCAAAAGGTATATGTTCCCAAACAACATTGAGAGTATATTTCTTTTATTTGTTGAACACTCAAAAGCAAAAATGAGCTGAGATATTACAAGTGTGGCAAATGCAACTGTTCTTGCTGTTTTGATGTCATAGCCTTTAAAAAGAGGTAAGTAAAACGACAAGGTTGCAAATATGCCGATTGAAAGCCCTCTTAATACTATTTCTTGCATCAGTCCACCTGCAAAAAGGCTTTCTTTTTTGGGTCTTGGCTTTCTTTTCATTACGTCTTCATCACCTTTGGAAAGAGAAAGAGCTGCTGCAGGAAGACCATCTGTCACAAGATTTACCCATAGAATTTGCATGGGCAAGAGTGCAATTGGCAAATTTAATATTGAGGTAAAAAACATTATCAATACCTCGCCAATATTACAAGCAAGAAGATATTTAACAAACTTTTTTATATTGTCATAGATAATTCTTCCCTCTTCAATCGCATGAACAATCGTGACATAATTATCATCAAGTAATACCATTGAAGCAGCTTCTTTTGTAACATCACTTCCACTTATCCCCATGGCAATACCAATATCCGCTTCTTTGACTGCTGGTGCGTCATTTACTCCATCGCCTGTCATGGCAACAATGTTCTCTTTTCTTTTTAAAAGTCTTACAATTTTTAGTTTGCAAAGCGGGTCTACCCTTGCAAATACCGAAATATTGTCAATATTCTTTTCAATAAACTTCTCATCCTTTTCAAGTTCTTCGCCTGTGACCACCTCTTCAAAGCTTTCTGCAATTCCAAGTTCCCTTGCTATTGCAAACGCTGTAAGTTTATGGTCACCTGTTATCATAACTGTTTTAACTCCAGCTTTTCTTACCTTGCTAATTGCCAGCTTGACACCTCTTTTAGGTGGGTCTATCATTCCAACAAGACCTAAAAAAATCATATCATCTACATCTTGAGAATTAAATTTCATGCACATAAGCAAAACTCTCAATGCTGCACTGCACATCAGTTCATTTTTCTTGGCAATTATCCTCTTTTCATAGGAGGTAAGTTCTTTTATTGTCCCATCTTGACACATATAAAACTTGCATCTTCCAATCAAGCTTTCATATGCACCCTTGACAAATAAAATACTGCTATCACCATATTTTACTGTCACACCCATATACCGTTTGTTAGAATCGAAAGGTATTTCTGCTACTTTTTCTTCTCTTTTTATATACTCTTTATATTTTTTTGCCAAAACCAAAAGTGCTATTTCAGTTGGGTCACCGCTTGTTTTTAAGTCATTTCTGATTTTTTCTAACTCTGCATTGTTGCAGTTAACAGCACACATCATTATGTAATCAAGAAGCTGATTTTTTACAATTCGGCCGTTTAAAAGAATCCTTCCTTTTAAATCATACCCTGTCCCTTCAACCTCTATGCTCATGTCAACTGTCTCTATCCTTTTCACAGTCATCTTGTTCTCTGTCAAAGTCCCTGTTTTGTCTGAACAAATAACATTTACACACCCTAAGGTCTCAACAGATGAAAGCTTTCTTACAAGTGCATTTTTCTTTGCCATACGCTGAACCCCTATTGCCAAGGTAATTGTTACAACAGCAGGAAGACCTTCAGGAATTGCTGCAACTGCTAAACTTATTCCTATCATAAACATGTCGTAGATATTTTGTTCTCTAATTATTCCCAGTATTACTATTACACTGCATATAGCAATACAAATTACAGCAAGTATTTTACCAAGCTGGTTTAATCTGACTTGCAAAGGTGTTTTAGTCTCCTGTGTTTCTCCCAGTACCTTTGCTATTTGTCCCATTTTGGTGTTAAGCCCTATTGAAGTAACCTTCATCAAACCCTTTCCTTTGACTACGTACGTACCCATATAAAGCCTATTTTCACTGTGAACATCCTTGTCCATTGCTGTAGACTCACCTGTTAAGATAGACTCATCAACCTTCAGTGAATATCCTTCGACTAATACTCCATCTGCTGGAATTCTGTCTCCCTCTTCAATTACTACAATGTCTCCTACTGTTACATATTTTGCTTCAATTACTTCTAATTTTCCGTCTCTTATGACTTTTGCTTTGTAGGAAATGTAGTTTTTTAATGATTCCAAAGCTCTTTCGGCTTTGTATTCCTGAATAAACCCCAGCGTTCCGTTTAAAATTATAAGGAAAAAGATAACAATAGCATCTAAAAACTCGCCGAGCAAAAATGATAAAGCCGTAGACACAGCCAAAATCAGAACCAGAATGTCTTTGAACTGGTCTAAAAATATTGAAAGAGGTTTCTTTCTTTTTTCAATTTCAATCTCGTTTATACCAAATCTTTCCATATTCTCTTCAGCTTCTTTGAAAGAAAGCCCTTTTTCAAAGCTTTTAAGATTGTTCAGCATCGTGGTTTTATCATCCTCGCCTGAATATCTATAAACAATATTATTAAAAAGCTCAATGTTTTATGAAGAACAAATACAGGCTTAAAAAAGTGAGCTAAATATTAAAATTCTTATATTTATTTTCACATAAAACAGGTTTATAATGTATTAAAGTAGCCAGCAAATGAAAATTTAAATTCGGAAGGGTGCTTCTTACGTGGACAACTTAAAAAGATTATCACCATATTTTCGAAAATATAAAAAATTTTTAATCCTTGGATTTGCTCTCATTTCCATATCTATAACCCTTGGAATGGTAAATCCATATATCTCTAAACTGATCATTGATGAAGCAATTTCAAAGAAAAAGTATCATTTGCTTTTACCATTTGTCATCACAATGCTCAGTGTAAGCTTGGTGCGGGGTCTTATAAGATATAGTCACTCATACTTATTTGAAAACGTATCCCAGAATATACTGTATGAACTCAGAGAAACACTTTACAATTTTTTACAAAGACAGACCTATGAATTTTATGACAAAACTCGAACAGGAGAAATCATGGCACGCATGACAGGTGACTTGGAAGGAATTAGAATGTTTTTCTCCACTGCCTTAGCTCTGCTTGCCGAAAATATTTTGAACTTTTCGATATCTCTTACCATAATGTTCATTTTAAACGTAAAGCTCACATTTGCTCTACTTCTCTCAACGCCTATATTGCTAATTTTGGTTTATATTTTTGACAGAACCATAAGACCAGAATTTATCAAGATACGAGAAAAGTATTCTAAACTCAACACAGCAACTCAGGAAAATATTACAGGTATCAGAGTTGTAAAGGCTTTCTCACAAGAGAACTTTGAAATAGAGAAATTTTCGTCTGCCAACAGCGAATACAAAGAACAAAATATCACAGTGGGACTTATCTGGGGCAAATTCTTTCCTATGATTGAAGCAGTGACATCTTTACTTGTTCTGATTATTTTCGCACTGGGCGGTTTTATGGTAATTAAAAATTTAATTACAGTTGGAACACTTATGGCTTTTCAAGGATATCTTTGGGCTATAATTTGGCCTTTGAGGTCATTGGGATGGATTATAAGTATGGTGGAAAGAGCAAACGCTTCTTGTGAAAGAGTATTTGGATTGCTCAGTACACCTGTCAAAATCAAAGGAAAACCAACCCCATTTGAGGTCAAAGAAGGGTATGTAAGGTTTGAAAATGTGTATTTCAAACACTCTGGAAATCTTGTGTTAGAAAATATCAATTTTGAAGTAAAACCTAAAATGAAGGTTGCTATAATGGGACCAACAGGTTCAGGAAAATCTTCTGTGGTAAATCTTATACCCCGTTTTTATGACGTATCAAGCGGAAGAGTACTAATAGACGAAATAGATGTAAAAGACTACGACCTTAAAAAACTCAGAGGTGCAATTTCTGTAATCCCTCAAGAGACATTTTTATTTTCTGATACTATTGCAAACAACATAGCATACGGCGTGGAAAACGCTTCTTTGGAAGATATCATAAACGCCGCAAAACTTGCTCAGGCACATGAGTTTATTATCCAGTTCCCAGATGGATACGATACTCTTGTTGGAGAAAGAGGAATTGGTCTTTCAGGCGGTCAAAAACAACGAATTGCAATAGCAAGAGCTCTTTTGAAAAAACCCAAGATATTGATCCTCGATGACGCAACATCTGCAGTTGATATGGAGACAGAATATTTGATAAGCAAAGCGTTAGAAGAATATTTTAAAGACTGTACCGTATTTATCATTGCTCATAGGATTTCAATGGTAAAAGACTGCGACTTGATACTCTACCTTGAAAATGGAAAGATTGTGGAACAAGGAACTCATAGTGAACTTTTAGCTAAAAAAGGCAGATATTATAATATATTTGTTCAGCAATACAAAGATATTCTGAGTACACAAAAAGAAGGTGGTAGATTTTGAATACTTCTACAAAAAGACTCAGAATTGAAGAAGATGAACCAATAACAAAGCCTTTTAATTGGTCACAGTTTGTGAGACTTTTGAGATATATAAAGCCATATAAAAGGTACTTTATATACTCTCTTCTTCTAATGATACTTGCTACATTCTACAACCTTGCCGGACCGTATTTGATAAGATTGGTTATTGATATTGATATTCCCCACAGAAATATCCATGCTCTTTTTTATAAGGCAGTTTTCTATATTGTACTTACCTTATTGTACGTGATAAGTCTTCGCGTAAGAACAATCTTTATGACAAAACTCGGCAACAGTGTGGTCTCAGATATTCGAATGCATCTTTTTACTCATCTTCAGAAACTATCTCTCAACTTTTTTGACAGTCGACCTGCAGGCAAGATAATGGTAAGAGTAATGAATGACGTGGATTCTTTATCAGAGCTTTTGTCTAACAGTATTTTAAATGTGCTTGTTGACACTTTAAGCCTTTGGGCTACCATAGTAATAATGCTTTCAATAGATATAAAACTTTCCATTGTCGCACTTGCAGTGCTTCCTCTTTTAATCTCAATAATCATGATATTAAAAAATTCGATAAGAACAAGATGGCAAGATGTCAGGAAAAAATCCTCTACCTTGAATGCTTACATCCATGAAAGCATTCAAGGAATGAAAATAACTCAGGCTTTTGTTAGAGAAGAAAAAAATGCTGAAATCTTTAAGATGCTTAACACTACATTCAAAAATACATGGATGAAAGCAATCAGAGTAAATAACCTATTTTGGCCAACAATAGATTTCACCGGGACCCTTTCGAGTGTTCTTATATTTCTTTTTGGTATCTGGATGATGAGAAAAGGGTACACAACACTTGGCACAATTATAGCATTTTCTAATTATATGGGAATGTTCTGGCAACCTATTAACAATATATCTAACTTTTATAACCAGCTGCTTGTTGCTATGGCATCAACAGAGCGCATATTCGAAATTCTTGATACTCAACCGGATGTTCAAGATGCCAAAGATGCATATGACTTACCACCAATTAGAGGTGAAATAACATTTGAAAATGTTTCTTTTTCATACGACGAGGAAAAACCTGTTTTAAAAGATGTTTCATTCACCATTAAAGCTGGTGAGACAATTGCGCTTGTAGGCGAAACAGGTGCAGGAAAAACCACAATAATAAATCTCATTGCAAGGTTTTATGATCCTCAAAAAGGAAAAATCCTGATTGACGGACATGACATCAAAAACGTAACTTTAAACTCACTAAGAAAGCAAATGGGTATAATGTTACAAGACACTTTCATATTTTCTGGCACAATTGCAGACAACATTCGATACGCAAAACCGCAAGCTACAATGGATGAAGTAATAAAGGCTGCAAAGATTGTTAATGCGCACGAGTTTATTATGAAAATGGAAAACGGATATGATACGGAGGTCAACGAAAGAGGAAGTCGCCTCTCTATCGGCCAAAGACAGCTCATCGCATTTGCCAGAGCACTTTTAGCTGACCCAAAAATACTGATATTAGATGAAGCAACCTCGGCAGTAGACACTCAAACAGAGGTCCTAATCCAACAGGCTATAGAAAAGCTAACATCGGGCAGGACCTCAATTATTATAGCTCACAGACTGTCCACAATCAGAAATGCAGACAGGATATTTGTCATCCACGATGGACAAATTGTTGAAGAAGGCAATCATGAACAGCTTATTGAGAAGAAAGGCTATTACTATAATCTCTATACCTCACAGTTTAAATATTTTGAAAAATAGTAATCCCAATTAAAAATGGCTGGTCCAAAGTAGCCAGCCATTTTTTATGATTCATGCTTGATATTTGTTTATCGTACTTAGAAGCTGTGTCTGCCATTTTTCATAAACCGGTATTATTTCGTTTTGATACTTGGCAAGAAGCTTTTCAGCTACTGGCTGCTTGTACATCTGAAGAAGCTCGCTCAACCTTTCTTGAAATTCATTTTCTGTGTTCTGAAGACTTTCTACGTCAAACTCATCTTGAATTACTCTCAGAGCACTTGAAATGCTTAAGAATGCTTCAATGATATCGTTTAAAAGATAAAAAGAGTCTTCAAACCTCAGCTGCGGAATTTGAACATTCATGATATGATCAAAAGCTTCTGACATGGTAGAGGTAAGCTCATTTATCTTTTGGACAATCTCTAAGTACTTTTCATTCATTTTTCTAACCCAACCTTCCTGACTTAATAGTGTAATATATATTTTATATAATACCACACTAAACTCAAGATTTCATCCATCAAATTGAAAAAGGGCAGGAAATTTCCCCCGCCCTTTTTCAGTAATTTGGCATTCATTATTTGAGTTCAACTTTTGCTCCAACTTCTTCAAGTTTCTTCTTGATCTGCTCAGCTTCGTCTTTTGAAACATTCTCTTTGATTGGCTTTGGAGCACCATCAACAAGATCCTTTGCCTCTTTCAACCCAAGACCAGTTATCTCTCTTACAACCTTGATAACCTTGATCTTATCGCTACCTGCATCTGCTAAAATAACGTTAAATTCTGTCTTCTCTTCTGCAGCTGGAGCTGCTGCCTGAGCACCAGCAACTGGAGCTGCTGCAACCGCAACTGGAGCTGCTGCTGTAACGCCAAACTCTTCTTCCAAAGCTTTTACCATCTCAGAAAGCTCTAATACTGTCAATGTTTTGATTTCTTCAATCAATTTTTGAACCTTTTCGCTTGCCATCTTTAAACAACCTCCCACTTTAAAATTTTTTTATTTTTTTATTTATGTTAAGCACTCTGCTTCTTAGCAATAGCATCGAGTGCCAGAACAAGCTTTCTAATTGTACCAGAAAGTACATATACAAGACCAGACATCGGCGCGTTCAAGCCGCCAAGCATCTTTGCAACAAGTTCTTCTCTTGATGGAAGTTTGGAAAGTGCGTCAACCTCTTTTGCAGAAATCACTTTACCTTCAATAAATCCGCCTCTTATTTCTAACTTTTCAAGGTCTTTTGCGCCTTCTTTTAATACCTTTGCAACCTTTACAGGGTCATCGTATGAAAATGCAATAGCAATAGGCCCTTCAAAAAACTGTTCAAGCTCAGAAAGATTATTTTCCCTTACAGCAAAGGTAAACAAAGTCTTTTTTACAACCTTGTACTCAATTCCTGCTTCTCTTAGCTTCTTTCTGAGCGCTGTGTCCTGTTCGACGGTAATTCCATGATTGCAAACAATCACACCAGCTTTTGCTTTGGACAGCTTTTCCTTGTATTCATTTAAAAGCTGTTCTTTTACCGCTCTTGACTTTGCCAACAAATTCACCTCCCTTTTGTATCCCATAAATTATTAAAGCCTCTTTAAGTTTACCTTAAAGAGGCTGTAATTATCCTTCCCCCCTTCGGCCAATGAGAAAAACAATTCACAATACACCTCGGCCGATGGGCTTACAAATAATTACAACCTCGGTAGGCAAACCTTTAAGCAAAGTACCCTTAAAAAGTACTTTGCACCTACTGTCTTCGGTTGTAGGCTATTCACTTTTTGAATTTTAGAACATTTTTATACTATTATAACGGTTTTAATGGGTTTATTTTAATTCCAGGTCCCATTGTTGTTGCTACTGTGATGCTTTTTATAAACTGCCCTTTTGCAGCAGCTGGTCTTGCCTTGATGATTGCATCCATTAGTGTTCTATAGTTTTCAAGAAGTTTCTCTTTCCCAAATGAAACCTTGCCAATTGGACAGTGGATTATAGCTGTCTTGTCAAGCCTAAATTCAACTCTACCAGCTTTTGCTTCTTTCACAGCTTTTGCAACATCCATTGTTACAGTCCCTGATTTTGGGTTTGGCATCAAACCTTTAGGGCCTAAAATCTTACCAAGTCTTCCAACCAAACCCATCATATCAGGTGTTGCAATACATACATCAAAATCTGTCCAGCCTTCATTTTGAATCTTTGCAACAAGCTCTTCTGCACCTACATAATCTGCTCCTGCTTCTTCTGCTTCTTTTGCCTTGTCACCTTTTGCAAAAACTAAAACTCTTACGTTTTTACCTGTACCGTTCGGCAAAACCACAGTGCCTCTTACCTGCTGGTCAGCATGTCTTGGATCAACGTTTAATCTTACATGAACTTCCACTGTCTCGTTAAACTTTGCATAAGATGTTTTTAGCGCAAGATCAATTGCTTCTTCTGGGTCATAAAGCTTTGTTTTATCGACAAGTTTTGCGACTTCTTGATATTTCTTACCTCTGAACATTCTCTTTATAAACCTCCTTTGTGGTATTTGCGGCTATAAATTAACCTCCCACACCTACCTTAAGGTGCAAAAATATTAGTCTTCAACTACAATTCCCATGCTCTTTGCAGTACCTTCAATGGTTCTCATAGCAGCCTCCAAAGATGCAGCAGTCAAGTCTGGCATCTTTTGCTCAGCAATCTTTCTAATTACATCCCTCTTTAATGTAGCCACCTTTTGCTTGTTTGGCTTTGGAGACCCACTTTCAATTCCCGCAGCTTTTTTCAACAGTACTGATGCTGGAGGCGTCTTTGTAATAAATGTAAAAGACCTATCAGAGTAAACAGTTATAACAACTGGAATAATCAATCCAGCATCTTTCGCTGTTCTTTCATTAAACTCTTTGCAAAACTGCATAATGTTAACACCATGCTGACCCAATGCAGGTCCAACTGGTGGTGCTGGTGTTGCCTTGCCTGCTGGAATTTGAAGCTTTATTTGTGTTAAAACTTTCTTTGCCATTGTTCTTCACCTCCCGTTTGACTTGAGTTTGGATATATTATAATCTCTCTACCTGATGGTAATCAAATTCCACAGGAGTTTCTCTCCCAAATAGGTTTAGCATCACTTTTACTTTTCTTCGTTCTTTGTTTATCTCAACAACTGGCCCATAAAAATCAGTAAATGGACCAGATACAACCTTAACATTATCACCAACTTCAATATCAAATATCTCTACAACTTCTTCCTTTATACCCATTGCTTCTATTTCTTCATCCGTAAGGGGGGTAGGTTTTGATTCAGGACCCACAAAACCAGTTACGCCTCTGACGTTTCTTATAGTGTACCATATTTCATTGTCCATAACAGCTTTGATCAGCACATACGAAGGAAATTTCTTTTTTTCTTTCACTATTTTCTTTCCATCCTTAATTTCAGTAACAAGTTCTGTGGGAATCCTGATATCTAAAATCCTATCAGCCAAATTTCTATTTTCAATTATCTTTTCTAAATTGGCTTTTACCTTATTTTCATAGCCTGCATAGGTATGAACAACATACCATTTTGCTCTTTTATCACTCATTTTGAAGGGCTAAAAGCCCGCCCTCCTTTTTTCTAAAGAATTACATTATCACTTTATCTTCAATAAAAGTTTAAAAATAAGCTGGTCATATATAAGGTCAGCAAGCAAGATAAATACTGTAAAAAATAATGTAAATGTCAACACAACAATTGTGTGCTTTACCACCTGCTTTTGAGAAGGCCACACAACCTTCTTCATCTCTATTCTAACATCTCTGAAAAACTTTAAAGTTCTTGCCCACCATTCTTTAAAATTCATCTTCTTTTTATTTCCTTGAGGTTTTGCAAGTACCTTTTCCACCTTTTTCTTCTCCACCATAATTCACACATCCTCTTTCTTAACTATTTAGTTTCTCTATGGATGGTGTGTCTTCTGCAAAACTTACAATACTTCTTTAGCTCAAGTCTATCTGGGTCATTCTTCTTATTCTTCTCTGTCGTATAATTTCTGTTTTTGCACTCGGTACATTCAAGATGAATTATCATTCTCGCACCTTTTGCCGCCATGTTTCTGTGTTCACCTCCATCTCAAACCTTCTATAAATGACCTCATCCTTTTTCTCTTTTCTTTTTCAGAACAACACTTTGTATTCTTCAACAATGAAAATTAGCAAAAAAAAATAACCCTTCTTTGCTTGACTTTTTAAATCTATCATAAACAATTAAAATTGTCAATAACTAAATGGAGCCCACGACCGGGCTCGAACCGGCGACCTCCGCCTTACCAAGGCGACGCTCTGCCTGCTGAGCTACGTGGGCGATTACAAAAATAAAGGGGAGCATACCCCCCTCTTTCTCATCTGGAGCGGGTGATGGGAATCGAACCCACGCTGCCAGCTTGGGAAGCTGGTGTTCTACCATTGAACTACACCCGCACTACCATTTATTATTTTAATACGATTTGCTTAAGATGTAAAGTATTTTTTTATTCATCCAAAAGACCTTTGCTCTTGAGATACTCGTTTAGCTCATCTACAAGCTTTTGCGCATCTATTCCATGAAGCGCACATGCCTCTTCAATGCTTTCTCCTTGAGCAGAAGGACAACCCAAACAGTGAAGACCATTGTTCAAAAATATCGGAATAGTCCCTCTATCAATCCTCAATACATCTGCAATTATTGTATCTGTTGTAATTTTTGGCATTCCTATTTGCCTCCTTCTTGAGATAAAAGTATCACTTTTTATATTATACCACAATTTCAATCGGAATTCTACCTCTTTTTCTCAAGATAGAATTTTGCCACCACAAGGTCAGAGTCTTTATCCACATCCTGCCCCAATTCAGGATATGTAGAGATGATAGCTTTAGCTTTAATCTTAAAAACCTTAGATACCCTTTTTTCAACTTTCTGGATTGAAAGTCTCTTGGTTAAAAAAAGCAACAAAATGGTAGGTCCTATTAGCCGCGCCATGGCGATAGGATTTTTGCGTTTTTCCACAAGTTTTTCGGCAAGTGAATAGCACTTTTCAAATACTGATGGAGTTATTATAATGGCATTACCACCAGTAAATGTTCCTTCTTTTACAGTTCCATATGTCCTTTTCATCTGAGGGTATTTTTCATCGTTTATGCTCTTTTCAACAATAGGATAACAGATATCTGCACCTGATTTTATCGACTCTTCGATAAAATGGTCTATAGCCTCAGCAGTGATAAAGGGCAGGTCTGCAGTTAAAAATAAAATTTTTTTGTCGTCGTTCAAAAATTCTATCGCCTTTTTGGCATTTTTCATTATTGAGGTGTCTTCTTCAACAAATTCAACCTGTGGATACTTTGAAATTAAAAATTCTTTTAGCTGAACTGGGCCTACAACAACTCTGCGCGAAATATGCTTGGAGCTGCATACTGCATCAAGCACATACTCTATTAAATATTTTTCTCCTATCTTTATCAATGCCTTGCACTCATAAGGAGTACCTGATTTGTTTTTATCAGATCCAGCAAGTATTACAGCATTTATCATATTTTTCACCTTTTTGTTAAAATTTTAAGCTGTTGATAAGCTCTATTTCCTGATTTTTTATATGTTCTTCTGCTATCTTCTGTGCTTTTTCGACATCTCCACTTATAATTGCTTCCACAATCTCTTTGTGTTCTTTCAAAAGATTTTCATTTTTTCTGTAAATCTCTTTAAGATATATTATCCTGAACCGGGTTATCTGTTCGCGAAGGTTATTTATTATGTGCTGAAGTTTTTCGTTTTTTGCACCCAAATATATCAAGTCGTGCAACTTTATATCGTCATTTATCATTCCTTCAATATTTCCCGACTTAAAATTCTTCTCAAATGAAGAGAGAACCTTTTTGAGCTGCTCCTTTTCTGATTTTGTCATTCGCTGGGCTGCAAGACCTGTCGCAAGCTTGTCAAGTGCAGCCCGTATCTCTAATACATCCATTATTTCTTTTTTGGAAATATCGGCAACATAAGCTCCTTTTCGAGGAAGCATCACAACAAGCCCTTCAAGTTCAAGTTTTCTTATCGCCTCTCTGATAGGAGTTCTTGAAACTCCAAGCATTTCTGCAAGTTTTATCTCCATAAGCCTTTCACCAGGTTTTAAATCTCCGTTCACAATCATATCTCTTAGCTTTTCAAACACAATCTCGCGCAGAGGCTTGTAGTTCTCTATTAAAAAATAATGTGACTCATTCTTCTCATTCATTTTTTATCACAACTCCTACTATACTAAATTACTAAAATCCGCTACCTTCACATGTTGTAGTCAAGATAATTTCTTTTATGAATACTTTAAGCCTCTCTGCAGCTTTTAAAGCATCATACTTGTTGCCAAAAATCCCAAATACAGCTGGTCCGCTTCCTGTCATAACTGTCCCAAGAGCATTGTTATTTCTCATAATGTCCTTGACTCTGTTTATGACTGGATACTGATTTACTGTAACCACCTCTAAAACATTGCAAAGATTCTTTGCTATCTCTTTTACATTGCCTTCTTCAATTGCCGAAATCATAGCTTCAATGTTTGGTCTCTTTTTTATCTTGCTAAGATCAAGCGCCTCATACACAGCCTGCGTAGAAACATATACCTCTGGCTTTGCAATGAGGATATTCATCTGAGGAGCTGATTTTAGTTTTATAACCTTTTCGCCAATTCCCTCACAGAGGGCTGTGCCACCTACCAAACAAAATGGAACATCAGCACCAATCTCTCTTCCGATTTCCATAAGCTGCTGCTCAGAAAGATTTAGCTCAAATATTTCATTCAGACCTTTTAAAACTGCTGCTGCGTCAGTGCTTCCACCAGCTAAACCCGCAGAGACCGGAATGTTCTTTTCAATATGTATTCTCACACCTTGCTTTACGTCAAAACGCTCTTTTAAAAGTGAAGCCGCAATGTATGCATGGTTTTTATTGTCAGTTGGAATATTTTCACTTGAAGTTGTTACAATTATACTGTCTTCTTCTATCTTTTCAATATTGATTATATCATACAAATCCACTGTTTGCATTATAGTTCTTATTTCATGATAGCCATCTTCTCTTTTCGAAAGCACATCTAATGCTAAGTTGATTTTAGCATAAGCCTTGAGTTCCAACGCATTCCACACCTTTCGCAATGATGATTGTAAAGACTCATTTTATTGTGTATATTGTATTCTTCTGTTTGGCCTCAAAAACTATATTATCACAAAATGTAAAGAAATATAAGGAAATTGATTCTTACAATTATAATCGCAAGATGAGATGTAATAAAAAAAGACCATATTTTTTTCATGGTCCTTAAATTACTCGCTCAATTATAATATTACACTATGTGTCCAAAAACTTGCAAGCACTTTTGTAGCGGTAAAATAAAAAAATCCTAATAAAAATTAAATGGCGGAAGGGGTGGGATTCGAACCCACGGCCCGCTTCAGGCGGGTCACTGGTTTTCAAGACCAGCTCCTTAAACCACTCGGACACCCTTCCGCAAAAATCTTCTATTTTCGATGCAAGATTTATTATAAAACATCTGATGTGATATGTCAATAACCCAAAACATCCTCATTCACCATCTTACCTTTTGCTTAATATATTGATACTGAAATTCTAAAATTGGTTGTGGGAAAATGTGCGGATTTAGCGGATGGATATGCTTTAGCTCAGACATTTCTGAATTCCAGGATGTAATAACAAAGATGACAGATGTACTTAGTCACCGCGGACCTGATGAAGAAGGCTATTATATCACCAAACATGCTTTGCTTGGGCACAAGCGACTCACTATTATTGACCCTGAAGGTGGCAAACAGCCAATGATTAAATTCCATGATCAACAAAAATTTGTTATAGTTTACAATGGTGAGCTTTACAACACTCAAGAGCTTCGGGCAAAGCTTCAAAGCTTAGGGTATCATTTCAGTTCATACTCAGATACCGAAGTTGTGTTGACCTCATATATTCAATGGAAAGAAGAGTGTGTGAAATATTTAAATGGTATATTTGCTTTTGCAGTTTTTAATGAAACCAAAAATCAGCTTTTTATAGCTCGGGACCATTTAGGAGTAAAACCGCTATTTTTCTCTATTAAAAATGACAATTTTATTTTTGCTTCAGAAATAAAAGCTCTCCTAAAGCATCCATTAATATCCACTAAGGTAAACAAAGAGGGTATTTTTGAGCTTATAGGTCTTTGCCCTGCAAGGTCTCCATTTTCAGCAATTTTCAAAGATATTATAGAACTTCCTCCTGCACATTATGTAATATACAGCAAAGATAGATATGAAATAAAAGAATATTGGCTGTTAAAACCAGAAAAGTTTAACAAAACAGTAGATGAAACCATTGAGATAGTTAAAAACCTTGTCACAGATGCCATAACAAGACAGCTTGTTTCTGACTTTGAAATATGCTGCTTTCTATCAGGCGGACTGGATTCAACCATTATTACAGCTATCTCTGCCAACCAGTTAAGAAAAGAAAGAAAAAGGTTAAAGAGTTTTTCTATCGATTATAAAGATAACGCAAAATATTATAAATCCAATCAGTATCAGCCCACATTAGATAACACCTATGCTAAGATAGCTTCAAAAAGTATAGGCACAGAACACATTGTAGTTGAAATTGACAATGAACTTTTATGCGATGCTCTCTTACATGCCACAGTTGCAAATGACCTTCCTGGCATGGCTGACATTGACTCATCACTTCTCTTGTTCACAAGTGAAGTGAGAAAATATGCAAAGGTTGCCCTATCGGGAGAGTGTGCTGACGAAATTTTTGGCGGATATCCTTGGTATTGGAGAGAGGATTATAAAAGTTTTAAAACCTTCCCTTGGTCGCCTTCATTGGAATTCAGAAAAAATATTCTGTCGAAAAAATATTCAAAATCTGAGCTTGAAGAGTATGTTAACTCAAAGTATAAAGAGTCGCTTGGAAAAGTAAACTACCTTGACAGTGACTCTCAGGAAGAGGTGAGACATAGAATTTTGTACTACTTGAATGTTAAGTGGTTTATGGTAACGCTTTTAAACAGAAAAGATAGAATGAGTATGGCAAATTCTTTGGAGGTAAGAGTTCCATTTGCAGATTATAGAATTGTAGAGCTTTTGTACAATGTCCCTTGGAAGATAAAATGCCTTGAAAATATGGAAAAAGGTCTTTTAAGGCGCTCATTTGAAGGAATTATTCCTGATGAAATAAAGAATCGCAAAAAAAGCCCTTATCCTAAAACCTATAATCCCGAGTATCTCAAAAAAACAAAGAAAAAGGTTTTAGAGATTATAAAAAATAACTCTCCTATATTTGAGATAATAGATAAGACTTACTTGGAAATCATAACAGAGAAAGAATATTTCCCCTTGGATAAACCTTGGTTTGGTCAGCTAATGACCCTCCCACAGTTTTTTGGATATATCATCCAGCTTGATTTTTGGGCAAAGACCTACAATGTAGATTTCGAATAAAAATAAATTCGATATTGTATTTTTATTCATTTTGGTTTATAATTTATTTGACAACTTTTTAGTATTGAACTTAAGCTGAGATTTTGGTACTCTTTTATTTAAAAATGCTCAAGAAGGAGAATGAAAATGAAAAAGGCGATACTTGTTTTAGAAGACGGGCTGACATTTGAAGGAATTTCACTTGGCAGTGAAGGCGAAACAATTGGTGAAATTGTATTCAATACATGCATGACAGGATATCAAGAGGTGCTGACTGACCCTTCCTATAATGGTCAGATTGTTACAATGACCTACCCTCTTATAGGCAACTACGGAATAAATAGTGAAGATGTGGAATCATACAAACCTCATGTTGAAGGTTTTATTGTCAGAGAGGCATGCAAAACACCTTCAAATTTCAGGGCTCAGAAGACATTGCATGAATATTTAAAAGAAAATAATATTGTAGCAATTGAGGGTGTAGATACACGAGCTATAACAGAACACATACGTAATAAAGGTTCAATGCTTGGTATAATCTCAACAGAGACCGACAATAAAGAGGTTCTCCTGAGCAAAATATTTGAGTACAAAAAACAAAAGCCAGCTCTGGTAAAAGAGGTTTCAACCACTCAGGTATACAGAATTGAAGGCAGTGGCAAGAAGGTTGCTGTTTTAGATTTTGGAATTAAGCAAAACATCTTGAGAGAACTTTCAAAAAGAGGGCTTGACTTATATGTGTTTCCATATAATAGCTCACTTGACCAAATAATGAAAATAAATCCAGAAGGGTTTGTATTCTCAAACGGACCGGGTGATCCTACTGACTTAGAAGAAATCTTCCCTACTTTGAAACAAATAATAGAACTAAAAAAGCCTATCCTTGGAATTTGTCTTGGCCACCAACTTTTAGGTTTGTGTTTAGGACTTAAGACATACAAGCTGAAATTTGGTCACCATGGAGGAAACCACCCGGTTAAAGACTTGATTTCCGGCAAGGTTTATATAACCTCACAGAACCACAACTATGCAATTGAATATAAAGAATATGAAAAAATAAAAATCACACATGTAAATGTAAATGATAAAACTGTTGAGGGGTTTGCTCATCTTGATTTGCCTATAGTATCTGTTCAATACCATCCTGAGGCAAGCCCGGGTCCACATGACTCAAAATATATATTTGACCAATTTACTAAGCTTTTGAATGGAGTGTAGAAAAAGATGCCAAAGAGAAAGGACATAAAAAAGGTTTTGATAATAGGCTCTGGTCCGATAGTAATTGGGCAGGCTGCTGAGTTTGACTATTCAGGAACTCAGGCCTGCCGCGCTTTAAAAGAAGAAGGAATAGAAGTTGTGCTTGTAAACTCCAACCCTGCAACAATCATGACTGATACAGAAATTGCTGACAGGGTATATATTGAACCAATTTCAGTTGATTATATCGAAGAAATAATCAAAAAAGAAAGACCACAGGGACTTTTGGCTGGGCTTGGTGGTCAGACAGCGCTCAATATGGCTTTTGAGCTTGCCGAAGCAGGAATTTTGGAAAAGTACGGAGTTTCTCTTCTTGGAACATCGCTTGAAACAATTAAAAAGGCAGAAGACAGGGAACTTTTTAAAAAGACCATGATTGAAATTGGAGAACCTGTGCCAAAAAGCATCATAGCACACTCTGTACAAGAAGCTATAGAATTCGCAAGAGAAGTTGGATACCCTGTTATTGTTCGTCCCGCCTATACCCTTGGCGGCACAGGCGGTGGAATTGCTTACAACGAAGAAGAGCTGAGATATATTGCAAGCAAGGGATTGAAACTTTCTTTAATTCATCAAGTATTGATTGAACAGAGTGTCCTTGGCTGGAAAGAAATAGAATATGAGGTCATGAGGGATAGCAACGACAACTGCATCACTGTGTGCAACATGGAAAACATAGACCCTGTGGGAATTCACACAGGTGACAGTATCGTTGTTGCCCCATCTCAAACTCTTTCTGATAAAGAGTATCAGATGCTTCGCAGTGCTTCCTTAAACATAATAAGAAGTCTAAAAATTGAGGGCGGATGCAACGTTCAGTTTGCGCTAAATCCAAACAGCATGGAGTATGTGGTAATTGAGGTAAACCCGAGAGTGAGCCGTTCGTCTGCCTTAGCATCAAAAGCAACAGGGTACCCTATTGCTCGAATTGCTGCAAAAATAGCAATTGGTCTTACACTTGACGAAATAATAAATCCTATCACCCAAAACACATATGCAAGCTTTGAACCGTCTATAGACTATGTTGTTGTAAAAGTGCCCAGATGGCCGTTTGACAAGTTTGAAAAGGCAGACAGACGACTTGGCACACAGATGAAGTCAACTGGCGAGGTCATGGCAATTGGAAGAACATTTGAAGAAGCATTTTTGAAAGCAATAGATTCACTGGATGTTAAGATTAACTACCAGCTTGGGCTTAAAAAATTCGAAGAGATGGCAGATAGTGAGCTTTTAGAGTATATAAAAACTCCAAACGATGAGAGAGTTTTCGCAATATGCGAAGCTCTTTCCCGAAATTATGACTGCAAGTTCATTTCAGACCTCAGCAAGATTGATTACTTCTTTATTGAAAAGTTCAAAAACATAGTTGATATGTCAAAACAGCTCAAAAAATATGACATAGAATCACTGCCATATGACCTTTTACAAAAAGCTAAAAGACTTGGGTTTGGTGACTCATACATTGCAAATCTTTTAAAAGAGGATGTGGACGAGGTAATAGAAATAAGAGAGAAATGTAAGCTAAAACCTTCTTTCAAGATGGTTGATACCTGTGCAGGTGAGTTTGAAGCAAAAACACCATATTTTTATTCCACATACGAAAAAGAAACTGACTTAGTTGTAAGTTCAAAGCCTAAAGCAATTGTAATTGGTTCAGGTCCTATAAGAATTGGTCAGGGAATTGAATTTGATTATTGCTGTGTTCATTCAATATTCGCGTTAAAAGAAGAAGGAGTTGAAGCTATAATCATCAATAACAATCCTGAGACAGTATCAACCGACTTTGATACATCAGACAAGCTCTTTTTTGAACCTCTAACAAAAGAATGTGTTTTAGATATAATAAAACAGGAAAAACCAATGGGGGTAATAGTTCAATTTGGTGGTCAGACAGCAATAAACATGGCTTCATACCTTGCAAAAAACGGTGTGAAGATCCTTGGAACTTCTATGGAAAGCATTGACACTGCAGAAGACAGAGACAAGTTTTTGAATCTTCTCAAAAACCTCAATATTCCTTATCCTCCAGGTGGGGCTGCATACAGCTTGGAAGATGCGGTGAGGGTTGCCGAAAAGATTGGCTATCCTGTTCTGGTAAGACCATCTTATGTTCTTGGCGGAAGGGCAATGGAGATTGTCTACAGCCGTGAGGAGCTTGAAAAATACATCAAAGCTGCAATTGAGATATCAATAAAACATCCTATTTTGATCGATAAATACATCCTTGGAAAAGAAGCGGAAGTTGATGGAATCTCGGATGGAGAAGATGTGTTAATACCTGGGATCATGGAACATATTGAAAGAGCTGGTGTTCATTCTGGAGACAGCATGGCAGTGTTTCCTCCCCATACACTCTCTGAAAGGGTTAAAGAAAAAATTGTTGATTATACCATAAAACTTGCCCGTGCCTTGAGAGTTGTAGGACTTTTCAATATCCAATTTGTAATTGACAAAGATGAAAATGTTTATGTAATAGAAGTAAATCCTCGCGCAAGCAGAACTGTGCCAATTTTGAGCAAGGTTACAGGAATTCCTATGATAAAGATTGCAACCAAGCTCATACTTGGCAAAAAGCTAAAAGAGTTGGGATACCAAACTGGCCTTGTAAAAGAACCAGACTTTTTTGCAGTAAAAGCTCCTGTATTTTCGTTCTCTAAACTATCCAAGGTTGATGCATACTTAGGACCAGAGATGAAATCCACCGGCGAAGTTCTTGGTATTTCCAAAAACCTAAAAGTTGCTCTTCACAAAGCTTTCATATCCTCCAATCACAAATTTGTGAAAAACGGTAGCTGCTTGATTTTAGCACCTGAAAGTGAAAAGGATGCTATACAGCAGATTATACGAAAACTATATGAAGTAAACTACAAAGTGTTCCTCTTAGATAGCATGAAGGATTATATAAAAGGTTTAAATGTAGAGTTTTTAGACAAAGAGACTGCTGAAAAGATGCTACTTGAAGACAAATTCTCGTTTGTAATAAATATTCCATCCAAAGACAAAATGCAAGAGTTTGGATTTGTTTTGCGAAGACTTTCTGTTGAGTTTGGAGTTACAACATTAACATCGGTTGATACAGCACAGTATTATGTGGACGTTCTATCTCTACTACATGAGATTGAAAAAGATATTTACTGTCTGAATGATTTATTTAAAGATGAAAGGATGAAGTGCTATGAGACATTTTCTTCATCTAAATGACCTTTCAAAAGAAGATATTATGTATTTGGTTGAGCTTGCAAGCAGACTCAAAAAAGAAGCTAAAAAAGGTTTTTACTTTCCCTATTTAAAGAACAAAGCGCTGGGACTTATATTTACAAAGGCTTCAACAAGGACGCGTGTATCATTTGAAGTTGGAATCCACCAGCTTGGCGGATATTCACTCTATCTTGGGAAAAATGACCTTCAGCTTGGCAGAGGTGAAACAATAGAAGATACAGCAAAGGTTCTGTCGCGCTACCTTGACCTAATTGTTATAAGAACATATGAACAAAAAGAGGTTGAAGAGTTTGCAAAATACTCTTCCATCCCAGTTATAAATGGTCTTACTGATGATTATCATCCAACCCAAATTATAGCGGACTTTCAGACAATTTTTGAGGAGAAAGGAAGGCTCAGTAACTTAAAGATCGCATATGTGGGAGACGGCAACAATGTAGCAGCCACACTTTTGGTAGGCGCAGCAAAGCTTGGTCTTGACATTGCAGTTGCAACTCCACCTGATTATGAAATAAAAAAAGAGGTGGTAGATTTTTCACTTGATGAGGCAAAAAAGAGTAAAAGCAATATCATATTTACCAATAGTCCAAAAGAGGCTGTAAAAGATGCTGATGTTGTCTATACAGACACATGGGTTTCGATGGGTCAGGAAGAAGAAAAGGAAAAAAGAATAAGGGATTTTGAAGGATATCAGGTAGACAGCTCTCTTATGAAATTAGCAAAAGATGATGCGATATTCCTGCATTGTCTTCCAGCATACAGAGGGTTTGAAGTAACCTCAGAGGTCATAGACGGTTCGCAATCGAGGGTATTTGATGAGGCAGAAAATAGGCTTCACGCTCACAAGGCTATAATGATTTTTGTGTGTCTTGGGAAAATTTGAACCAGCGGTTTTTCAAAGGAACTAATAAGGCTGCCCGCAAAGTCAAGGAGCTAAATTGTAACTCTGTTTGCTGGGCAGCCTTATCCATTTTTAGTTTTTGGTGTTTCTGTATGTGTCTTTAAAAATCTCATAGTTCCCAAATGAAGTCATGCAAATCAATATTGAATTAATAATAAGAAGCACAATATCCTTAGGTGTATTTTGATGAGGTATGAAGATAAACGAAAGAATAAAAGTTACAACAAATGTGTATATTCTGATTACATAATCTTTACATCGTCTTTTAAAAATGCTTTTGGTAAACTGAACAATTATATTTGTAGCGATAGCAATCCCAGCAAATGTTCCAAGCTGCTGAGCAGAAAGATAATTTTCCATTTCCCATCCTCAAATAATATATTATGTCTACTTCTATGATATTCTTAAAAGGCAAATACTGTGAAAAAAATTTTTTCAAGTAAAGAGTCTATTTCAAGTTCTCTGGATTTAAGCCTTCCAGCTCTTTTATCACAAATCTCCCATCTTTTCTAATAAGCTTTCCATCAAAGTAAATTTCCCCACCACCATATTCAGGTGTTTGAATGAGCACAATGTCCCAATGAACAGCTGACCTGTTGCCATTGTCAGCATCCTCATAGGCGTTACCAGGAGTAAAATGAATGCTTCCCGCAATCTTCTCATCAAAAAGCGTGTCTTCCATCGGCTTTGTAATGTAGGGATTCAGACCAATTGAAAATTCACCAATATACCTTGCACCCTCGTCGGTATCCAGTATCTTGTTGAGCTTCTCTGTATTGTTAGCAGTTGCTTTTACAATCTTTCCATCTTTAAATTCAAATCTTATATTTTCAAACTTGAACCCTGCATAGTTCGAAGGTGTATTGTATGTTATATAACCATTTACAGAATCTTTGACAGGCGCAGTGTATACCTCACCATCGGGAATATTCATGTGACCATCACATTTTACAGCTTTCATGCCTTTAATTGAAAATCTCAAATCTGTGTCTTTTGCTACTATCCGAACCTCATCTGTGTTCTGCATAAGCTCAACCAAAGCGTCCATTGCTTTTGACATTTTGCTATAGTCAAGATTGCAAACGTTAAAATAAAAATCTTCAAACTCTTCCGAACTCATCTTTGCCTGTTGTGCCATTGAATAGTTGGGATATCTTAATATGCACCACTTCGTTTTTGGAACTCTGACCTCTCCGTGAACTTTGTGAAACCATATTCTTTGATACAGATTCATCTTCTCGTCTGGAACATCTGAAAGTTCAAATGGATTTGGTGAAGATCTAATACCTATATATGCATCCATCTTTTCCATAAGATCTCTTTCATTTTGAGCAATAATTTCTATCTGCTCTTCTGTTGCATTCAAAAGAAGACTTCTAAGTAGTGTTGGGTGTTTTAGCCACAAAAATGGTTTTGCACCTTTTGAATATGAGAGTTTTACAAGTTCTTTTGCAAGCTCGATCTCCTGACCAATTAGCTCTATCAAAATGTTCTCGCCTTCTTTTAATTCAACCGAATACTCAATAAGGTTTTTTGCAAGAAGTTTTAACCTCTCATCAGTCAATTTAGCACTCTCCTTTCAGTTTTTTAATTTTCATTTTTCAAACACCTTGTTTGCTGTATCTCTATCTAAGAAAACAAACTTCCCTTCTTTTAGCTTTCCAAGCTGGAGTTTGCCTATTGCAACTCTTTTTAGCTTCAAAACCTTATGACCAATTTGGTCACACATTTTTCTTATCTGCCTGTTCCTTCCCTCATGTATTTTTATCTCAACCAGAGCATTACCATTTATAAGCTTTAAAATCTTAAATTTGGCAGGTGCAGTCATTTTCCCATCTATCAAAAGACCTTTTTCAAACCTTTCTATCTCTTCCTTAGAAGGAATGCCTTTGATTAAGGCTATATAGGTCTTTTCAATATCGTGTTTTGGATGTGTGACTTTGTATGCAAATTCACCATCATTTGTAAGAAGAATTAAGCCAGTTGTGTCAAAATCAAGCCTTCCTACAGGAAATACTCTTACATTTACTTTGTCCTTGACCAAATCAACCACTGTTTTTCTGCCCTTTTCATCCTTTGCAGAAGAAATAACTCCAAAAGGTTTGTTAAGCATTATATATACCTTCTGCCTCTGCAAGGATATTCTCTTTCCATCTACTTCAACCACATCTTTTTCTGGATCAACCTTGAACCCAAGCTGGTTCACAAGCTTTCCGTTTACTTTTACTCTGCCTTGCAGGATAATCTCTTCACACTTCCTCCTGGAAGCAACACCGCACTGTGCCATAAATTTCTGAAGTCTTACAAGCTCACCTATCTCTTATCACCATCCACTCGGTATTTGTTACTGCCTTTTCAATCAGTTCTTCTGCCTTGAGCTTGCTTTCCTCAGCCAAAACTTGTTCAAGCTTTGGTTTTGTTTTCGGATGCTTAGGAACAAACACAGTACAGCAGTCTTCATAAGGAAGTATAGAGATATCATATGTGCCAATCTTCTTTGCAAGTCTTATTATCTCTTCCTTGTCCATGCCAATGAGCGGTCTGAAAACTGGCATTGAAACAGCTGCCTGCGTGCAAAACAGGCTTTCCATTGTCTGGCTTGCAACCTGACCTATGCTCTCACCAGTAATCAAAGCAAGTCCACCGTTTTGCATCGCAATCTTCTGTGCAATCTTCATCATGAACCTTCTCATTATTATTGTCAAGAATCTCTCATCACAATTTTCATAAATAGAAAGCTGAATTTCAGTAAATGGAACTATATAGAGCTTTATCTTATCTGTGTATTTTGCCAAAACCTTACACAAGTCTATTACCTTTTCCTTTGCTTTCTCGCCGGTGTAAGGAAAACTGTAAAAGTGAATTGCTTCTATCTCAACACCTCTTTTGGCAATCATAAAACCGGCAACAGGACTGTCTATACCACCGGACAAAAGAAGGTGTGCCCTGCCACCTGTGCCAAGCGGCATTCCTCCAATACCTTTTTCTTCTGATGAATAGACATATACTTTGTCTCTTATTTCAATGTTCAAAATAAAATCAGGGTTGTGAACGTCAACACAAAGTCCATACATCTCAGCAAACTTTCTCAAGATATGCGCGCCTATTAACTTAGAGACCTCTGGAGACTTTAACTCAAATTTCTTATCTGCTCGCTTAGTCTCAACCTTAAAAGTCTTCTTACCCTTCTCAAGCTCACTTTTGGTAACAACTTCAGCAGCCTGCTTTATTCCCTCTAAATTCTTTTCAGCAACCTCGCATATGGTAATTCCTACAATCCCAAAAACGCGTTTGAGCCTTTCAATTGCTTCATCAAAATATTCCTCACTTAAATTCTCAACAAATATCCTGCCCTGCTCCTTTTTAACCATAACCGAGTCAATGTCAGAAAGTCTTTTTTTGATATTCCTGACCAGCGTATCTTCAAAAAAAGGACGATTTTGACCTTTTAACGCAAGCTCACCGTATCTCATCAGCAGTGCTTTCAATTTTGAGCCCATCCTTTACTTTTTTATTTTTCTCAAGAATCTTAGCGATTTTTCGATACACTCAAGCACATAGTCAACCTCTTCAATTTGATTGAGGTAAGAAAACGAAAAACGTATACTGCTTTCTGCAATTTCCATCCTTTTTCCCATGCAGTGCAAAACCTTGTTGTAAGTTCTGCCTTTTGATGAGCAGGCAGAACCTGAAGATGCAAATATACCATAACTTTCAAGTGTGTGAAGAAATATTTCAGATTTTATACCCAAAAAAGACACATTTAATATTGCATCAGATGTCTTTTCTAAGGGAGAATTTATCACAACATCATTGAACGCTGAAAGTCCTTCAATAAATCTTCGTTTTATATTCCTTAGCTTATCTGGTTCAGAAGCTTTTAGCTTTTCATACACCTCAATTGCTTTAGCAAACGAAAAAATGCCGGGCATATTCTCTGTTCCAGGTCTTATACCTTTTTGCTGCTGTCCTCCAAAGATTATCGGCTGGATGTTTATACCCTTTCTGATATACAAAGCTCCTATTCCTTTTAATGCGTGTATTTTATGACCACTTATCGACATAAGGTCCACATTCAATTCTTTAACATTGGTTTTTTCTTTCATAAAAGCCTGGACAGCATCTGTGTGAACAATAACATTTGGGTTTTTCTTTTTCGCAATTTCTGATAGCTTCTTCACGTCAAATATATGCCCTGTCTCGTTGTTGACAAGCATCACGCTTACCAGAATGGTATTCTGGTCCACAAGCTTCTCAAACTGCTCAAAATCTAAATTTCCCTCAGCATCCACAGGTACATATTGTATCTCAAATCCATTTCTTTCTAAATACTCAAGTGTAGAAATAACAGAAGGATGTTCAACAGGCGTTGATACAATCCTTTTTCCTCTTTTCTGATGTGCAAATGCACAGCCAATAAGTGCTAAATTGTTTGCTTCTGTTCCACCAGAGGTAAAATAAATCTCATCGCTGCTACTTCCAAGTTTTTTGGCAATAATTTCTTTTGCCTCTTTTACTATTCTTTCTGCCTCAACACCAAGTCTGTGAAGCGATGAAGGATTGCCATAGGTATCTAGCAAAAACTTTGAAAGCTGCTCAATTACCTCATCAAAAGGCTTTGTGGTTGCAGCGTTGTCAAAGTACACATTCATAATTTTGCACTTCCCTTCATATTTCTCCAACTTCATGCATTAGGATGGAAAGCGCAGCAATTGAGGCTGTCTCACTTCTGAGTATTCTTTTGCCAAGCGAAATAACTTGTACATTTTTAAAGGTTTTTAACTCTTCTATCTCCTCTTCTTCAAAACCACCTTCAGGTCCAATCAAAATCCCAATGTTATTATAATCTGAAGATATACACCACTCTGAAGTCTCCGATTCCTTTTCATAAGGAATAAAAAGAATATCAAGCTTATCTAAATATTTCTCTTTAATCTCAGAAATTCTAATTGGCATTTCGATTAAAGGTGGTATAGGGCGAAGACACTGTTTTTGGGCCTCTTGCGCAATTTTGCGCCACCTTTCAACCTTTTTTTCCTGTTTTTCTGAAATATCAATCACCACTCTTTTCGACACCACAGGTACAATTGTTTTTACTCCAAGCTCTGTTGCCTTTTGCACAACAAAATCCATTTTTTGGTTTTTGATAATACATTGAAATAAAAAAATGTTTTTGGTACTTTCTCGGTCATTCAAAGTTTTGCTTTCTATCAAAAGTTTTATTCTGTCTTTGGAAACTTCAAGTATTCGCGATGAGTAGTCATAATTGCCATCACATAGATTTATTTTATCTCCTTCTCTTTTCCTTAAAACCTTGACTATATGATTTATATCTTCCTTATCTGTGATGTAGGCAATATCATTCTCAATGTTCTGCTTTTCAACAAAAAAGATTGGCACTTAATATCACCCTACACAGTTTTTTTGCTAACAACCAAGGACCATGTACCCATTTTTTTCACTTCTACAATTTCAAGACTATTTTTCTCAAAGCTTTTCAAAACATCTTCAAGCCTGTCTTCAATAATGCCAGAAGAGATAAAAATTCCGTTGTCTTTCAAAACTTTCTTTACATCTCTTGAGAGCCTCATAATGATATCAGCCACAATGTTAGCGATAACCACATCAAACTTTTCTTCTATGCCTTCAACAAGGTCATTCTTTTTTATCTCAATCTCAACTCCATTTAACCTCGCGTTCTCCTCTGCTACCTTCACAGCAACCTCATCAATATCAACTGCTAAAACTCTTTTTGCCAAAAACTTCTTTGCAGCTATTGCCAATATCCCTGAACCTGTCCCAACATCAAGAACATCCATCTCTGGCTTTACATATTTCTGGATAGCTTCAAGGCACAAAATGGTTGACTCATGAGTTCCTGTGCCAAATGCCATACCCGGGTCAAGCCTAACAATTGTTTTGCTGTCTTCGGCTTTATAATCTTGCCATGAAGGAACAATCACAATATCCCCTATCTCAACAGGCTTATAATACTTTTTCCACTCTTCTGCCCAGTCTTTTTCATCAACTTCAGAAACGGTAATTTTGCCTTCTCCAATATTGATATATTTTGCAGTCTCTTTAAGCCTCTCCTCAATAGTATGGGTAAGCTCTAAAATATTGCTGCTTTCAGGAAAATAAGCACAAACTTTCGCATAATCCTTTTTTGTAAACTGGTTTTCGTCAATATAATCCCATAAATTTGGTCTTGACACAATCTCATTGTCTTCAATGACAACGCCGTTTGCTCCAAGCTCATACAAAATATTTGAAATAGCATCTTCTGCCTCTTCGGTGGTCTTAATTGATATCTCATACCATCTCATTTGCGCTTTCTTCTCCTTTTTTCAAATTCAAAAATGGTTTAAGAAAACGCTTCTCTTATTCTATCCCAAAAATGTTTTCTCTTTTCATATCCCTCTTCTGATGAAAGTCTTTCAAACTCTCTCAAAAGTTCTTTCTGCTTTTCTGTAAGCTTTTTGGGAACCTCCACTATAAACTTCACAACAAGGTCGCCTCTTCCTCGCGAACGCAGGTTCGGAACGCCCTTGCCTCTAATTCTGACCTCATCACCATTTTGTGTCCCTGGTTCAATTCTCACCTTTGTCTTGCCATCAAGCGTTGGAATTTCTATCTCTCCACCCAAAGCTGCATTAACAAATGTTATTGGAACCTCAATATAGAGGTCTTGCCCGACTCTTTTGAACACAGGATGAGGCGCTACTTTTATTCTAATATGCAAATCACCGTTTGGTCCACCTTTTATGCCACTTTCACCCTCGCCTCTTAATGTTATTACCTGACCATCATCAATTCCTGCCGGAATGTTAATCTTTACTCGTCGCTGTCTTCTTACATTTCCCGTTCCGCCACATTCTCTGCATGGGTCTGTTATAATAGTTCCTGTTCCGCCGCATGCATCACAGGTTTTTATGGTGGTGAACTCTCCAAAGAATGTTGCCTGTCTTGACCTTATCTGGCCCGTGCCGCCGCACTTTTGACATCTCACAGGTGCAGAACCTGGTCTTACACCACTTCCACCACAAACACTGCACTTTTCAGTTCTGTAAATTGGAATCTCTTTTTCACAGCCAAATACAGACTCTTTGAGAGTCAGCTCTAAATCGACATATATATCAGCACCTTTTCTTGGTGCTTCTTTTCTTCTTCTGGATGTTCCAAATATATCAAAGCCTTCAAATAGGTCTTCGAAAATATCGCCAAAACTGCCAAAATCAAAGTCAGCAAACCCACCGCCAAATCCACCAGAAAAACCACCGCTGCCTTGCGCACCATATTTCGGGTCAAACGCTGCATGGCCAAACTGGTCGTAAAGCTTTCTCTTTTCAGGGTCGCTCAAGACTTCATATGCTTCATTTATCTCTTTGAACTTTTCCTCTGCTTCTTTATTACCTGGATTTGCATCAGGATGGTATTGTTTTGCAAGTCTTCTGTAGGCTCTTTTTATCTCTTCTTCTGTTGCATTCCTTGAAACACCTAAAATCTCATAGTAGTCCTTTTTTTGTGCCATCTCTATCACCCGCTTACTTTACTGAATATTATTATATACTAATAACATGAATTTAACAAATAATCATAAAAAGGACCAAAGCCATTTTTAAAAACTTCATGACTTTGGTCCTCTACCTTGTTTTTATCACAGTCTTTAGTATACTTTATAATCAGTATTTACATTGCCATCAGGACCACCTTGGCCGCCACCTGGGTTTTGCCCACCTTGTGGTCCCGATGTGGTATAACCCTGCTGATAAAGTCTTGTAGACACATCATAGAACGACTTTGTGAGTTCATCAATTGCCCTTTCAATCTGTTCTTTGTCTTCACCATTCATAACATCTTTCAAGGCTTTTAGTTTTGACTCAATCTGCTGCTTTTCAGCTTCTGTCATCTTGTCACCAAGTTCGCGAAGCAGCTTTTCTGTCTGGTAAATGATAGAGTCTGCTCTGTTTCGTGCCTCAATTAGTTCTTTTCTCTTTCTATCCTGTTCAGCGTACATTTCAGCCTCTTTAATAGCTCTTTGAATCTCTTCTTCACTCAAATGTGTCTGGGATGTTATTGTAATCTTTTGCTCTCTTCCCGTACCAAGGTCTTTTGCTGAAACATGTACAATACCGTTTGCGTCTATATCGAATGTAACCTCAATCTGTGGCACTCCTCGCGGTGCAGGTGGAATACCATCAAGTATAAATCTTCCAAGTGTCTTGTTGTCCTTTGCAAGTGGTCTTTCACCTTGCAGAACGTGAATCTCAACCTGTGTCTGACCATCTGCTGCTGTTGTGAATATCTGGCTTTTTCGTGTTGGGATTGTTGTATTTCTTTCAATAATCTTAGTGAACACGCCGCCCAGAGTCTCAATACCAAGTGAAAGTGGTGTTACGTCCAAAAGCAATATGTCTTTTACCTGACCTCCAAGAACACCTGCTTGGATTGCAGCACCAATTGCAACACACTCATCTGGATTTATTCCTTTAAACGGCTCTTTGCCAGTGAGTTTCTTTACAAATTCCTGAACATAAGGAATTCTTGTTGAACCACCAACCAAAATAACCTTGTCAATCTGCTCTGGAGTGAGCTTTGCATCAGAAAGTGCCGTCTCGACAGGCTCTCTTGTTTTTTCTACAAGGTCTTTTATAAGTTCTTCAAACTTTGCGCGTGTCAATACCATATCAATGTGTTTTGGACCGTTTGCATCTGCTGTGATAAATGGCAGGTTAATAGTTGTCTGAAGCGCAGACGAAAGTTCAATCTTTGCCCTCTCTGCTGCATCTTTTAGTCTCTGGAGCGCAACTTTGTCTTGTCTCAAATCAATTCCGTGCTCTTTCATAAACTCATCAGCTATATAGTCTATAATCCTTTGGTCAAAGTCATCACCACCAAGTCTGTTGTTACCAGATGTCGCTAAAACTTCAATAACACCATCGCCAATCTCCAAGATTGAAACGTCAAATGTTCCACCGCCAAGGTCATATACCATTATCTTTTGATGACCTTCTTTGTCAAGACCGTAAGCTAAAGCTGCTGCTGTTGGCTCGTTGATGATTCTCAAAACTTCAAGTCCTGCAATTCTACCTGCGTTTTTTGTTGCCTGTCTTTGCGAATCTGTAAAGTAAGCTGGAACAGTTATAACGGCCTGTGTTATTTTTTCACCAAGATATGCTTCTGCATCAGCTTTGAGTTTCATCAAAATCATAGCAGATATCTCTTCTGGTGAATATTCCTTGTCATCTATCTTTATCCTTCTGTTTGTACCCATATCTCTCTTTATTGATATAATAGTCCTTTCAGGGTTTGTGATAGCCTGTCTTTTTGCTGCATGACCGACAAGCCTCTCACCTGTCTTGGTGAAAGCTACAACTGATGGAGTTGTTCTGAAGCCTTCTGCGTTAGGAATTACAACAGGCTGACCACCTTCAATAACTGCCATACAAGAGTTTGTTGTACCAAGGTCTATACCTAAAATATGAGCCATTGTTATCAACCTCCTTATTTTTAAAAATTTAGTTTCAAATTCTTCTTAAATTTAATTAGCATTTGCAACCTTTACAAGGCTATATCTAATAACTCTATCTTTTATCTTGTAACCTTTTTGGAATTCTTCAATTACAACATTTTTACCGTACCTTTCATCTTCAACATGCATAATTGCATTGTGAAGGTATGGGTCAAATTCTTTATTCAAAGCCTCAATTGGCTCAACACCAAGTTTTGAAAAGATATCATCAATCTGTTTTTTTATCATTTCAAGCCCCTTTAAAAGTTCATCATTTTTATCTCTTGAATTTTTTGCAGAGTCAATCGCTCTTTCAAAGTTGTCAACAATCGGAAGGAGTTTACCAACAACATCAGCAACAACTTCATAATACATATTCTCTTTATCTTTTGCTATTCTCTTTTTGTAGTTATCAAAATCAGCAGCTATCCTCTGACATAGACTTTTGTACTCTTCAACCTCCCTTTCTTTCTCTTCCAGCTGCTTTTTTAAAGTTTCCACAGTGTCCTCTTGGTGAGGTTCAACCTCAATATCTTCACTACTTTCATTTGACCCATCATTTTCCTGTGTTTTTGCTGCGTCCTCTTGAGGTTCTTGAGAATGTTGCATATTCTCATTTTTTCCCTCGGAATTAGTTTCTTCTAAAGTCTGAGCCTCAGAAGAGTTTACCTCCTCGCTCTTTAGATCTTTGTTTTCCATGTCAAGCATCTTCACAAATCACCTCTTTAATTTATTCTGTAAAAAGTCTTGTCAAAATATCAGATAAAGTATCGCAAATGTAATCAATCAGTGAAACTGTCTGAGAATATCTCAGCCTTTTTGGGCCAATTATACCTATCGAACCAGCAATACTATCACCTATTCTGTAAGTGGAAAGAACAACACTGCACTCTTTTAAATCCTCTATGGGATTTTCTGTACCAATCCTGATGGTTATATGTTCATGCATTGCAGAGTTTATTATTTGTCTTAGCATCTCCTTTTGCTCAAATATATGCAGGAATATCTTTGCCTTTAAAACATCACTAAACTCAGGAAAATCAAACATGTTCTTGATTCCACTTAAAACAACTTCTGTGCTGTCAGCTGCACTGATTGTGCGCAGTACATTTTCAATTATTGGTGACAAGATTGTCTTGTTTTTACCAAGTATGTTTTCAATGTCAAGTACAATTTTTTGGTCAATGTCTTCAAGTTTAAGCCCGCTCAGTTTCTCATTAAGGATATTTGATATATATATGAAGTCTTTTATGTCGACATTCTCCGGTTTGTCCAAGAGAATATCTTTTACAAGACCTGTGTTTGTTACTAAAATTAGTATATACCTTTTGCTGTCAACTGGTACAAGCTGAAGATACTTTATAAAGCTCTTTTTAACATTTGGTGTTGAAATTACTGCTGTGTAGTTTGTAAGGTTAGATATTATCTTTGCAATGTTCTCCATATATTCGTTTATTTCATTGAATTTGATATCAAGTTGCGACCTGATAAATTCAACTTGCTGTGGCGAAAGCCTTGACACCTTCATCAGCTCATCAACATAATACCTGTAGCCCTTATCTGAAGGAATTCTACCAGCTGACGTGTGGGGCTGCTCTAAGTATCCCATCTCCTCTAAGTCCGACATCTCGTTTCTGATTGTAGCAGAAGAAATACCAAAAATGTATTTCTTTGCAATTGTCCTTGAACCAACAGGTTCACCTGTATTTATATAATCATCTATAATAGCTTCAAGTATTCTTCTTTTTCTTTCATCCAGCATTTTCCTCACCTTACTGTTAGCACTCTCTGTTGATGAGTGCTAATTCTAAGATATAAGATATCACTTGAGTAGATTTTTGTCAAGTATATTTTTGACTTTCTTTGACCTTTTTACACAAACTCCCGCCACACCAAATTTGCAAGGTCAATTCCTCTCTCTGTAAGTTTTAGACGGCTGTTGTTTACCTCTATCAATCCATATTTTTTCAGCTTCTCAATTTGAGAGTTGTACTTTCTTTCAAACTCTACGCCAAATCTTTCTCTAAATTCATCAAGAGAAAATCCTTCTATCTTTCTTAGCCCTAATATGATAAACTCCTTTTCACTTTCTTCATTTGAAATAAACTCTTCCCCTTCCACAGCTAAACCATTTTCTTTAATTTTCTTAGCATATTCGTTTATATTAGAAGTATTATAATACCTGTAACCCTCAAAAAATGAATGAGCTGCACAGCCAACTCCAATGTATTCCTCTACATTCCAGTATTTCAAGTTGTGTTTGCACTCAAAACCTTTCTTAGCAAAATTAGAAATCTCATAATGATAAAGTCCAACCTCAGAAAGTATTCTCCTTGCCCACCAGAACATTCTTCTTTCTTCATCTTCGCTTGGCAACAAGCTCTTATACTCTTCATATCTTTCAAAAAGAGGTGTTCCCTCTTCTATCTTCAGTGAATAAATTGACACATGAGGCGGTGAAAATTCCAAAAGTGTATTGAGTGTTTGCATAAAACTTTTAAAAGTCTGATATGGAAGACCTGTGATAACATCAACGCTAAAATTTACAAAATATAAAGGTACCACACTCAAAATCTTCAACGCAACCTCAGAGTCATGGACTCTACCAATTGCTCTCAGTTCTACATCGTTTAGCGACTGTATCCCCACACTGAGTCTGTTTACTCCTGCCAAGCTGTAACTTTGAAGTTTCTCCTGTGTGATACTCTCAGGATTTGCTTCGATGGTTATCTCGCAGTTGCTTTTAATCTTGAAATTTGAATATATAAATTCTAATAGTTCTAAGATATACTTGGCAGAAATGGAGGAAGGTGTGCCACCCCCTATATAAATTGTGTCTATTTCAATTTCATAATTTTCTTTATAATAAATTAACTCACTTTCAAGCGCGCTAAAATATGCAAAAATCACATCATCATTGACATTTTCATATGACACAAAATCACAGTAATAACACTTTCTTTTACAAAATGGAACGTGAATATATAGTCCTATATTTCTCAATTGTGGCTTGCACTTCCTTTTTTTATTTTAACCAAATGGTTTAGTCTTCAAGCTTTAAAACAGCCATAAATGCCTCCTGCGGTATCTCAACCTCTCCTACCTGTTTCATTCGCTTTTTACCCTCTTTTTGCTTCTCTAAGAGCTTCTTCTTTCTTGTGACATCCCCGCCATAACACTTAGCAAGCACATCTTTTCGCAAAGCTTTTACCGTTTCTCTTGCAATAACCTTGCTGCCAATACAAGCCTGAATTGGTATTTCAAATAAGTGCCGCGGAATCTCCTCTTTTAACTTCTCAACAATTCTTCTTGCCCTTTGATAAGCTTTATCCTTGTGAACAATAAACGAAAGCGCGTCAACAACCTCGCCTTTTATCATAATGTCAAGCTTTACAAGTTTTGACTCAGCATACCCTATAAACTCATAGTCAAACGACGCATAACCTTTTGACCTTGACTTTAGAGCATCGAAAAAGTCGTACACAATCTCCATAAGAGGCATCTCATAAGTGAGAATAACACGTGTTGTCTCAATATATGACATGTCCTTAAAAATTCCTCTTCTTTCCTGGCACAGCTCCATCACGCTACCTACAAATTCGTTCGGTACCATGATAGTTGCCTTTACCATTGGTTCTTCCATCTTGGCAATCTCGTTCGGGGGTGGCAGTTTTGTTGGATTGTCAATGTACAAAACCTCACCATCTGTCTTTGTAACTTTAAATACAACAGAAGGTGCTGTTGTGATTATGTTCAAATCATATTCCCTCTCAAGCCTTTCTTGAACAATCTCCATATGCAAAAGTCCAAGAAATCCACATCTAAAACCAAAACCGAGCGCAGCAGAGCTTTCTGGTTCAAAAAACAATGCTGCATCATTTAGCTGAAGTTTTTCAAGTGCATCTTTTAACTCTTCATATTTTGTATCACCAGTTGGATATATTCCACAGAACACCATTGGGTTTAATCTCCTAAAGCCCGGCAGAGGCTCATCAGCTGGATTGTTCGCATCAGTTATGGTATCACCAACTCTTGTATCTCTCACAGTCTTAATTGACGCTGCAATGTAGCCAACATCCCCGGCTCTTAGCTCATCACATGGGATTAGCATTCCCGGTTTAAAATACCCAACTTCTGTTACAGTAAATTGAGCACCTGTTGACATCATCTTAATGGTCATATTAGGTTTCACAACCCCGTCAAACACCCTCACATACGCCAAAACACCTTTGTAGTTGTCATAAAGCGAATCAAAAATTAAAGCTTTTAGCGGTTTTGTATCGTCACCTTTCGGAGGTGGAATGTCTCTTACTATTCTCTCCAAGACCTCCTCTATATTAATGCCCATTTTAGCTGAAATGAGCGGTGCGTCAGAAGCATCAAGTCCAATCACATCTTCTATTTCTTTTTTGACCTCTTCAGGTCTTGCACTTGGTAGGTCAATCTTGTTTATAACAGGTATTATCTCTAAGTTGTGTTCAAGTGCAAGATAGACATTTGCAAGGGTCTGTGCTTCAATACCTTGAGTTGCATCCACAACCAAAATCGCACCTTCACAGGCAGCAAGGCTTCGTGAAACTTCATAGGTAAAGTCTACATGACCAGGAGTATCTATCAGATGAAATGTATATTCCTTGCCATCCTTTGCTTTGTAGTTGAGCCTTACCGCCTGGGCTTTTATGGTAATCCCTCTTTCTCTTTCTATGTCCATGGTGTCAAGTACCTGGTCCTGCATCTCTCTTTCTGTGAGTGCTCCTGTGAGCTCAATTATTCTGTCAGCCAAGGTTGACTTCCCATGGTCTATGTGAGCTATTATGCAAAAGTTACGTATTCTGTCCTGTCTCCTCTCCACTTTAGAATAATCCCCCTACGCACAAAAAATTTTGTTTATTGCACAGTTTTAAGCCATTTATCAACATCTTCAAGCAGTTTTTTGGCATAATTAATGTAGGATGTTTTTACATCATTTCTATTTAAAATGTCTTTTGCTTTAAGAACAATAAAATCATAGTAACTTGCATTCCTTCTTGTCTTTCTAAAGATATATATTGGCTCAACTGATATCTTTTTAGTGAGCTTATTTTCTTTTTTAACAAGATCAAGTCTCACTGTCAAACCAAATCTATTGTATGGAAAAATAACTGTCTGGTCGCACAGGAAATTACCAAGCGAATAAAATACTATCCCCTCTTTTACGTTGCCTGACTCATCCTCAACCTTAACCTTTTCAAACGGCTGAATTGTATGAGTATGAGTACCAATTACAATATCAACACCATTCTTTATAAGCTCTTTTGCAAACTCTTTCTGCTCAAAACTAACTGAGTTTGAATTTTCAAATCCCCAGTTTGCATATGCTATTATAATGTCACAGTCGAGCCCTTTCAAGTACTCAATCTCATTTTGTATCTCATCCTTGTCAAGAAGACTAACAAAATCTTTATAAGTAGAGCTTCCTCCCAAATAGACTGATGAAAGCTCTTTTGTGAACGCAGCAACGCCAATTCTTATGTTGTTTATATCAAAAAACTTTGAGGTATGATCTTCCTTAGAAAGCTTAACACCTACAGTTTCAATCTTTGCCTCTTTCAAATTATTTATTGTTTTCTGCAAACCTTCCACTTTTCCATCAAATATGTGCGATGATGAAAGCACTGCAAGATTAAATCGGCCTGATTTGAGCACATTTAAAACCTCTTTTGGAGCATTGTATTTTCCATATGTTGAAACAGGAATATTGTCAGTAATTGTGCTATCAAACTTGAAAATACTAAGGTCTGCATAAGTGATGTCTTTTACATTTTCCAATATATCCCCGAATGCATAAGCCTGAGATTGTCTGTCATAATAAGATTTTAAAAGATAACCGTTGAAAAACACATCTCCTGCCATAAATATACTTGCCTTGTATTCTTTTGGCTGGGACTTAAGCTTAACAGACAAAGAATTGTTTTTAGCAGAAGTATTCTTATTCTGCTGTGTCTTTGGCAAAGTCTTTTGCTGAGGTTTTCTGGAAACCTCTTCTGAGACAGGAATGTATTTTTTGATGTACATGTTTTCATAGTAAAAAAGAGCATTTATGCCTATCAAAAGTATTATGATAAACGACCCCAATGCATATAAAAGCTTTCTCATATCTCCAGCCCTCTTTCTTTATATACGTTTATTGAAGAAAAACCTTCGATATCAACCGGGAATTCTACTGTCTCTTTTACTATCTTTTGACCATCCAAATACCTCAAAACACCTTTTTTACCAATCTCAAATTTAAGATAATAAGCACACAAGGCTTGCATATCTGCCTTGTACTTTTTATTTAGTTTCCAATCACCATACTTGCTGTCACCCAAGATGCAAAGCCCAACGTGCGCAAGCTGCGCTCTGATTTGATGGGTTTTACCAGTCTTGATTTCAACATCTACAAGCTGCAAGTCATCTTTTTGTCTCACAATCTTATATGCTGTCACCACTTCTGAATAGCCATCTTGTGGAAAGTCAGAAATATATACTTTGCTCTTTTTTGAATCTTTTTTAAGATAGTGAACAAGCACTCCACTTTCTGGCAAATCAGCTTTTTTAGTTATACATAAATACTTCTTTATAATTGCCCTTCTACTCATATATTTTAACATCTCGCTTAAAACTTGTCTATTTTTTGCAACGATCATAAGTCCTGCTGTGTTCCTGTCAAGCCTGTGACAAAGCTGAGGAAGTTCATTTTTAGAGTAATTGTCTTCTATCCAGCTGACAACAGAGTACTCATTGTTCGAATCTGGATGTGATGGAATTCCGTATGGTTTGTCAATTACAACAATGTTGTCATCCTCGTACACTTTAAGAATCTCCACTTTTTTGTGCTCCAAAAATCTATCTTCTATTTCAAAACTTACAGTGTCTCCAAACCTCAAAACCTGTCCTTTTTGAGCAGGAAGAAAACTTACAATAATTTCTCCTCTCCTGAGCATTTTAAAAATTACACTCATTGGAATTATAGGATATTTCTTTTTTATGGCTTTTTCCACTTTTACCCCTGCCAGCTCTTTATCAACAACAAAATTCACCGTCACTTCTTGATCACTCCCTTTTAACACATGAGAATACTAATATCATATAATAAAATTGACCAAATTGAAAATGAAAAAATCATGAAAATTGGCATTGATGGTAGAGCTGCTAAATGGTATAGGGGTTCCGGTATTGGCACATACACCTATCAGCTTTTAAATTATATCAAAAAACTCGACAAAGAAAATGAATATTTAATAATTTGGCCTGATAGCTGCGAGACAGAATTTGTACTTGCACAGAATATAAACATCAACCTTCTTCCTCAGCAGTTAGATAAGTTCTGGGAAGAAATTATGATAAAAGAGATTATACTTCAAAATGATATTGATATATATCATGTCCCTCAAAATGGTATTGGGCTTCCTCTGTCTAAAAAATGCAGTTACATTATTACTCTGCATGACATAATTCCTTTCAGGCTTCCTGAAACAGTTGGACCGGGCTATTTGAAAATATTTAGAGATGTCGTCCCAAAAATTATAAAAATAACCGACTGTATCATCACTGTATCTGAGTTTTCCAAAAAAGATATTTGCGAATACTTCGACATCCATCCATCAAAAGTATTTGTAACATATTTAGCAGCAGAAGACATATACAAGCCCTTACCAGAAGATGAAGTCAAAACCTTTCTTTTGCAAAAATTCAACATTGATTTCCCATACATCCTTTATGTAGGTGGTTTTTCGCCAAGGAAAAATCTTAAAAGATTGGTCAAAGCTTATTCCTTAATAAGAGAAAAAATCGAGCACATCCATCTTGTTATACCGGGGAAGTTCAGCAGAAGTTATGAGGAAATAAAAAATCTGGTTGAAAATCTTAAGCTCACTTCCCACGTGCATTTTCTTTCCTATGTGGATGTAGAATTTATGCCATATATATACAACGGTGCTTTGCTTTTTGTATATCCATCGCTGTACGAAGGGTTTGGTCTTCCACCACTTGAGGCAATGGCTTGCAAAGTCCCGACTATAGCAAGCAACACAACTTGCCTGCCTGAAGTTTTAAAGGATGCTGCCCTGTATGTGGACCCTTATTCTGAAGAAGACATCGCTCAAAAAATACTGCTTGTTTTAGAAAATGTAGAGCTACGAAATCAGCTTGCTCAAAAAGGTTATTTGCTTTCAAAAAGTTATAGCTGGGAAAAAACAGTTATGAATACTTTGAAAATTTACCAGCAAATTTTTTCCTTGAAATATTAAAAAAATTAGAATATAATTGATGATGTAAATAACAAAAGGTCGGGGCGTAGCTCAGTTTGGTTAGAGCGCTAGCTTGGGGTGCTAGAGGTTCGCTGGTTCAAGTCCAGTCGCCCCGACCATCTTATTTTTTTCAAGTTCAGCTTTCAAGCCTAAAAAGCATGCGGAAAATATCAAAAAGATTTCTCTTTTGGACATCCTTCTTGGCAATTAAGTCATATGCACCCAGCAATTTCCCTTCTTGCCATAGTTCTAATTTTCCAATCTTCTGTCCAGTTTTCACAGGTGCTGATATTTGCTGAGGCAAGGTTACTTTTGATTCAACTGTACTTTCATCACCTTTTTTAACAAGAAGCTTGACATCTGTGCTCAAAATTGCTTCTACTTCTTTCTCAATTCCATTTTTCACCTTTACCTTCCCAAAACAATATCCTTTAGAATAAGGGCTGTACATTGAAAAATTTGCAAAACCCCAATCCAAAAGCTTTGTGGCCTCATTAAACCTTGTTTTGCTGTCTGGTGCTCCCATTATAACCGCAATTAAATGAAGGCCATTTCTCAAAGCCGATGCTGATACACAAAACTTTGCTTTGTCGGTAGAACCTGTTTTGACACCTGTACATCCTCTATAAAACCTCACAAGCTTGTTTGTATTTGTAAGGCCAAACTTGCCTTCCCTTATGGTATCTACCCATGTTGTAAGGTATTTTCTGATGATCTTGTGTTTTAAAAGTTCTCTTGACATTATTGCAACATCATATGCGCTGGTGTAATGATTCTCAGCATCAAGTCCATATGGATTTACAAAGTTTGTGTCAAGCATTCCAAGTTCTTTTGCTTTTTTGTTCATCATATAAACAAATTCTTGGACGCTTCCTGCAATGTGCTCAGCAAGTGCAACACACGCATCATTTGCTGAGGCAATTGCAATTGATTTTAAAAGCTCTTCAACTGTCATCTCTTCATTTTCCTTAAGATAAATTTGAGACCCTCCAAGACTTGACGCATTTTGACTTGCAATTACTCTATCAGAGAGTTTTATTCTGCCTTTTTCTATAGCTTCACATATTAAAATCATGGTCATTATCTTGGTGATCGACGCTGGGGGAAGTTTTTCATGTGAGTTCTTTTCGTAAAGAATCTTTCCTGTGTCAAAGTCAACAAGTATTGCTGATTTTGCTGAAATTTCTAAGGACGGTGTTTGGGTTTGAAGGGACTCGCCAAATACTTTATTACAGCCAATAAGTGAATTTCCAAACAATAGGAAAATCAAAATTAAAATTGCTATGGCCTTTCTCACCTTGCCATCACCCCAATTCTTTAATTCTCCTACTTTTAAATTATCTGCACATTCAGCTTTGGTTATTCATTATACATATTCTCAAAAATTTAGATGCATAATACTATTTGTAAAATCTTATTGCAGCGTGAATTAAACTGCATGGGGTGATGATAAATGAGATTTGTAAAAGCATTAATATTACTCATACTTTTGAGTTTGAGCGTATATACTATAGCAGACTATCAGCACCTTAAATTCAAATATGCTCTCTCTCCTATTGTTCTTTCATACTATGGTTCTACCGGACCAGAGGTTATTGAAATCCAGAAAAGACTTAAACAGTGGGGATATTACGATGGGCCAATTGACGGTATTTATGGATATAAAACATATATGGCGGTAAGATACTTCCAGGCTAAAAATGGCCTTAAAGTAGATGGAATTGCAGGAAGTGAAACTCTAAGGGCACTTGGAATTGTCACAACAACATCACGTTCATCATACAGCTCAAACCTCAACCTTCTTGCTCATCTTATCAGTGCAGAGGCGCGGGGAGAACCTTATGTTGGACAAGTTGCAGTAGGAGCAGTGGTGCTAAATAGGGTGAGACATCCAAGCTTTCCAAACTCAATAGCAGGTGTGATCTATCAACCAGGGGCTTTTGAGTCTGTAGCAAACGGTCAGATAAACCTTCCCCCGACAGTATCAGCAATAAACGCTGCAAGGGATGCACTCAACGGATGGGACCCGACAGGTGGCGCGCTTTACTTTTTTAATCCTGCAAAAACTACAAACAAATGGATTTGGAGCAGACCAATCGTGGCTGTCATAGGCAATCATGTATTCGCAAGGTAAAGGAAGGTGAATCAATTCAAAGATGCAACTGCCTTTTAAATTTTACCCACAACAGCCCATTGCAGGTGATAAATTGATAGTAACTTACAATAATGGTATTTTACTAGATGGTCTTGAGAAGGAAATTTATCTTAAATTTGGGTTTGGAGATGAGTTTGCAGAAGGCAAAGTTTATGAAACTAAAATGATAAAGAAAAATGGCGAATATATAGCAGTACTTCCTCTGCTCAAAAGTGGTTTTTTATTTATTGCATTTAAAGACAATTTTGGAAATCCAGATGATAACAATGGAAACTTTTATAAGATAGGTATAAAATCAAAGGAATGAGAAGAAGCTCCTTCTCATTCCTTTTTACAATCTTTACATATACCATAGAACTTAACTATGTGATTGACAACTTTAAATCCTTTTTCTTTTTCTATTTGATCCTCTAAACTTTCAAGTAAATCATCCTCTGCTTCTTCCACTTTCCCGCACTTTATACATATCAAGTGATGATGATTGTGAGAATCTTCGCTATTTGAAAGTTCAAAACGTGAACATCCATCGTCAAGGTCAATCTTGTTAAGAACTTTTAAATCGTTCAAAAGCATTATGGTTCTGTATACTGTTGCAAGTCCAATCTCTGGCATCTTCTCTTTTACTATCTTGTAAATCTCTTCAATGCTCAAATGTTTGTCTTGATTGTCAAGAATTGAATCTAATATTATTCTTCTTTGGGTTGTGAGCTTATAACCTTTTTGCTTAAGCTGATCTTTTATTTCTTCCAACTGATCTTTTTTCATTCTGAATATCACTGCTCCGCCACATCAATTTGTAATTTGCAATTTATTTATGATATACATTTTATTCTCTCAAAAGCTCAGATGTCAAGACTTCATTGAACAACTCTTTTTGCAGGTTTTGCAATTTCCTGAACACTTAAACGCTTCAAACAAAGATGCGTTACACCGCGGACATTTTTTGTTTGAAATGTCCACCTCATAACCACACACAGGACATTTTACTTTCATCACAAAAACACTCTCCCTTTTGTTTTGGACTGAATCTTTAAAGTATTATATGTGCAAGAATCCCTCCCACTAAAATCGCAATCACAGCAGAAGAAACCCACACAAAAACTGAATATTTAAGCCCGTTTTCTTTTGTCATCATAGCAAAAGAAGTAATGCAAGGAACAAACAATGTTGTTGTTACAAGTGCAACAAACATCTGACCTTTTGTTGTCGGGATTGTCACAAGACCTGCAGCTCCATAGTCTCGTCTTATTATACCCAGGATAAATACCTCAGTTATCTCCTTTGGCAGCTTTAAAAATCCTGTAACAACCGGCTGTGCAAAATTTTCTATAGCATGAAGAAGGTTTGTTGCATCCAAAAATCCAAGTACAAGCGTTGCTGCAACAAAGATCGGAAAAGCCTCTACCAAAAATCCTTTTGATTTATAATAGGTTTTTTTCAAAACATTAGAAGGCTGAGGAATTCTCAAAGTTGGGAGATCTATAAAAAGCGATGTTGATTCACCCTTTATAATTTTGTTCAATATCCTGCCCACCAGTCCGAAAATAAATGCAATTATCAAAATATAAGCAACAAGATACCAAAACCCAAGTCTTGAAATAAGCCCACTAATTATTCCAAGCTGAGCAGAGCATGGTATTGTGAGTCCCAGCAAAAACATTGTAATGAGCCTTTCTCTTTTTGACCCTAATATTCTTGTTGTCATTGTTGCCATTGTAACACAGCCAAAGCCCAAAATTATAGGAATTATCGCCCTTCCATTTAAACCTATCTTATTAAACACTCTGTCAACAAGCGCTGCAATTCTGGGAAGATAACCGCTGTCTTCTAATATACTCATAAAAAGGTGGAAGGCTACAACAAGAGGAAACAACAAACCAAAAAAGATGATTGGAAACATAGAAAGAATTCCATAATTACCAACAATAATCTTTTGCAAAAAGAGGTTTGTAACAAACTTACCTACAATCCCTTTTATTAAGCCAAGATAATATTCTCCCATCACTGTATTCATAGTAAAGTCAACCAGTCTTTGCGCAACAAGCACTCCCATAAAATAATACATAATATACATAGTGGCAAACAAAATAGGAATTCCTGTGACAGGATTTATGAGAACTTGACTTAGTTTGTTTTTGAACTCAAGCTTTTTGGTATCAAACTTGACAGTTTTATTGAATATCTCATCCACATAGGTGCGCCTCAAAGCGAATATCTTTTCTTGAAGTTCAGACACTGATGAACTGAATACATTTTCAGCTTCGGCAAGGCTTTCCCAAGAAAATTTCTTTCCTTCAGATTCTAAAATCTTTTCTAAATTAGGAGTGGATTTGCCCTTTTTAAAAAGATTTTTGTCTATAGCTTCTCTCAACTTGTCAATACCAATTCCTTTGCTTGCAGATGTTGCTATCACTTCAACACCAAGGCTTTCTTTTAGTTTTTCTATGTCAATTTTGATATTATTTTTCTCAACCTCGTCAACCATGTTAAGTACAACTATGACTTCTTTTTGGTAATCAATAAGCTGCTGTGTTAAGAATAAGTCTCTGTCAAGATGGACACTGTCGACTACATTTATAATCTTCTGCGTATTCAGCACAATATCACGCGTTACAATCTCTTCATCATTGAAAGAAGAAATTCCATAAACGCCTGGTGTGTCGACAATAACATAATCCTTGTAAAAACCATAATTAACATCTACAGTTGTGCCGGGATAATTTGAAACTTCTACATATCTTCCTGTCAGTTTATTGAAAATAACCGACTTCCCAACATTAGGATTTCCAACAAGTGCTATTACCTCTTTGTCATCTGGAATATTTAGCATCTCTTGAACACAGTGACAGTTCAAATGTATCAAGCCCCTTTCTACTTTTGAGTCTCAACTTCAATTTGCTTAGCAAGACCGTTTCCTATTGCAATCTCTTGGTGATTCTTCCTGAGAATAATAGGACCATTATTTATTTTAGCTACACATTTTACTTTGCTTCCTTCATTTATACCAAATCTCAAAGCATACACACGTGCGGTTTTGCTTTTTATGCTCTTTATTATAACTTCCTGGTCTTTTGAAATCATATCCAGCGTCAAAGCTGATCACCTCTCATGATATTTAACATAAAACTCTCTGGTTTTTTTGAAAACAATTTGTAATTGATATTTTGTGTTAATTGAAAATCATTTTCAATTATATAATAACAGATTTTTCTTTCTGGGTCAAGAAGAATATTTGAAACTGCATCTCTTTTATTTAAAACTAAAAAAAAAGGGACCACTCCTCTTCTTTACGAGCAGTCCCTTTTGAATCTTTATCTTTTTTCTTTTTCTACCTTATATCTTTCCTTGCTTTTTCAAAATCTTTTCCATCTCGTCAACAAGCTGACCAAAATATGTTAACAAGTTGTCAACAGGCTTTGTTGATGTCATATCAACACCTGCTTTTTTAAGAACATTGATTGGATAATCTGAACTTCCTGCTTTTAAGAACTCTATATATTTAGCAGTATCGCCTTTCTCAATATTCTTTACAACCTCATTTGCAGCAGCCATAGAAGTTGCGTATTTGTAAACATAAAAGTTCATGTAAAAGTGTGGTATTCTTGCCCACCATAGTGTTGCAAGCTTATCAACTTCAAAGCTATCACCGTAATACTTCTTCATTAAATTACCCCAAATGTTACTTAATGTTTCTGCAGAAAGTGCTTCGCCCTTTTCAACTCTTTCATGAATTTCTTTCTCGAATTCAGCATACATAACCTGAGTATAAACAGTACCTCTTATATTTTCTACTAAAGTATTTAATAGATAAAGTCTTTCATCATCACTTTTTGCTTTTTTAAGCAGATAATTAATCATGAGAAGCTCATTTGTGGTTGAAGCAACCTCAGCTGTGAAGATTGGCACATTAGAATTTATATACTTTTGTGTCTTGTTTGTATAGTATGAATTTATAGCATGCCCAAGTTCATGAGCAAGAGTTAAAACAGAATCCATAGTGTTATTATAATTCATAAGGATATAAGGATGCGTATCATACGCTCCCCATTGATATCCACCTGTATACTTGTTCTCGGTCTCAAATACGTCTATCCACCTATTGTTGAATGCAATGTTTAAAACCTTTAAATAATCATTCCCAAGTGGCTTTAAACCTTCTAAAATCAACTTCTTCGCCTGTTCATAATCAATGTTCATTTCATAATTTGCTACAAGCGGAACATACATATCATATATATGAACTTTGTCAAGATTGAGTACCTTCTTTCTAAGCTCCACATACTTATGCAAGTACTTAATATTGTTATTAACTGCCTTGATAAGATTATCATAAACACTCCTTGGAATAAATTCTTGTGCTAAAGAAGCCTCTAATGCTGAATTATATTTTCTTGCCTTTGCAAAAAACACATTCTTCTTAACCTCAGCAGTCAATGTAGCTGCCAATGTATTTTTAACTTTGTCAAATGAGGAGTATATACCTTCAAATGCTCTCTTCCTAAAATCTCTGTCCTTGTTCTCAAGATACTTTCCATAACTTGCCTCGGTAAGTTGAATCTCATTACCCTTGTCATCCTTAATCTTTGGGAATGTGAGATCTGCATACTTTAGCTGAGTGAATATATTGTATGGTGAGCCTGCAAAATCCTGAGCTAACGCTAATAATTCTTCACCCTCTGGGGAGAGCGTATGAGGTTTTTGCTTTAGAACAGCATCCAGATACATTTTATAATCTGCAAAACTCTTATCTTGCATATAGGATTTTAAAGTTTTTTCAGGCAAACGCAAAAGTTCTGGCTGGATAAACGAAACCGCTGCCGAGACTTGCGCATACATCGTCTCAGATTTTGATCTCATTTCACTGACCTTGTTATCAGCCTGATTTTCATCAGCCTTCATATGAGCATAAACATAGACTTTATCTGCAATTCTCATCATCTCATCTCTTAACTTCAAACATTCAAGTAGTTTATTTTTGTCTGAAAGTTTACCCTTATAGTTTTTAAATTTAGGAATATAATAATTTAGAACCTTGTTGAGATCTGCATTCCACTTTTCTGGTGAACTATAGATGTCTTCAAGATTCCACTTGTACTTGTCAGGGATTTCACTTCTCTTTTTCACACCCTCAGAAGCAAAACCAATAACTGTGGTGACAATAAAAGAGAAGATAATAGCAAAGACTAAAAGTTTTTTTAAATGCATCCTCTTCATTTTGTTCGCGGAAACTACCGCTTTCCCCCTTTCTTAAAATTGTATTCATGTGTGCTTTTATACATTCAATTTGGTATAAATTATACATCATTACAACTATTTTTGCAATATTATTGAAGATAGTCTTTAATTAGTATTCAGAGTTTTGTTTGTCTAATGAAAAAGACTACTATAATTCCTCTATTTGTTGAATTTTGCAGTTAAGATGATTTGAAAACTAAAACTCATTGTAGTATATTTAAGTTTTAGAGGACAATCGCAAACTCTAAGAATTTCAAAATTTCTATCGAGGTGATTTTTCATGGCACACAAAATGGTCAAAATTGAAGACCTCAATTTTAATCCCTTTACTCTAATTGGAAAAGAGTGGATGCTCATTACAGCAGGGAACATCAACTCATTTAACACAATGACTGCAAGCTGGGGAAGCCTCGGCTATATTTGGGAAAGGCCTGTTGCCTTTTGTGTAATAAGACCCCAGAGGTTTACAAGAAAGTTTGTTGAAGAAAATGAATTCTTTACACTTTCGTTTCTCGGTAGGGAGTATAGGTCAACTCTTGAAATCTGCGGCAAATACTCTGGCAAAGATGTTAATAAGGTTGAGATGGCAAAGCTCACCCCCAAAGAAGATGAAGAGTTCAAAACAGTGTTTTTCGATGAGGCTAACCTTGTTTTGATTTGCAAAAAGATTTATTTTCAAGATATAATCCCTGAGAATTTCCTGGACAAAAGCATTGACAATTTTTACACTGCAAAAGATTATCATAGAATGTTTATTGGGGAGATTGTTAAAGTGCTAAAGAGGGAGGAGTAAAAAATAATGGACTGTTGCACACTTTCTAACTTCTCATGCTGTGAAAGCAGCTACATTGAAACTCCCTCTCAAACCTGTCCTATTTGCAAACACCAAGGAATACTCGTTAAGAATTTCACTGTAAAGCATATTGTTTTAAATGAGTATTTGCCTCAAATAGGAATTAATGACTATTTCTTATGCACAAACCCAGAGTGTGATGTAGGATATTACCAAGGCGAAAATGTCTTTTACAAGCAGCAGCTAAAGGTACCAATCTGGCTTAAAAAAGATGCAAATCCCAAGTATGTATGCTATTGTGGAAAGGTTACAGAAGAAGATATAATGGATGCGGTTTTGAAAAAAGGTGCAAAAACTCTCAGTGAAGCATGTAAAATCACAGGTGCAATGAAAGATTGCAAATGTGAGATAAACAATCCAACTGGAAAGTGCTGTGCAGATATTGTAAAAGAGGCATTTGAAAAGGCTATAATAATTAGAAAAGAAACCAAGGACTGCCTGAACTGATGCTATCGGCAGTCCTTTATTTCTGTCTTGAAAAAAGTAATTGCCTTGCCGCTTATATACACTCTTTGGTCATCTATTCTGAGTTTTAGCACCCCTCCTCTTTTTGAAGCCTGATAAGCCACAAGTTGTGTCTTTTGCAGCTTTTTGCTCCAGTACGGTGCTAAAGCAGCGTGGGCAGAGCCAGTCACAGGGTCTTCATTTACACCTACTTTTGGCGCAAAAAATCTTGAAACAAAGTCAAATTCAGGGCTTGAAGATTTGGCAGTCACAATTACTCCTCGCGTATCCACTTTCTTAAGTAATTCAAAATCTGGTTTGAGATCTCTTAATATTTCTTCACTTTCAGTTTCAACCAAGTAGTCCATTCTGTTTTTTCCCACGTACAAAAATGGAATATTCAATGCTTTAACAAGATTTTCTGGCGCACTTGCCGCTTTGGGCTCTTCCAAAGGAAAATCAAGTGTAATATACTCACCTTCTTTTTTTGCTTTGAGAATACCGCTTTTTGTGTGAAAAACAATCTCTTTTTCTTTTTCAACATAACCTTCTTCCCACAAAATATGAGCACTTGCCAAGGTTGCATGACCGCAAAGATCAACCTCTGTTTCAGGGGTAAACCATCTTAGTAAATAATAATCACCTTGACTTTGTAAAAAAGCAGTTTCAGACAAGTTCATCTCCATTGCAATATTTTGCATTACCTCTTCACTCAATGAATCTTCTAATATACAAACCCCCGCTGGGTTACCGTGAAATAACTTATCTGTAAATGCATCTACCTGATATAGCTTCATCTCAAAACTACCTTCCTTTAAGACAAATTTTGAGAATTATTATACCATACAGCACTATATTTGTAAGCCTTGCTTTTCATCTGATTCAAAAGGGTTGTAATAAGAATCTTAAGTAGTATAATATTCCTTGTAATCGATTTACTCAAATATTGAAAGGAAGGTTTTGACAAATGGCATATGAAAACTTCAAACTGGCAATATACTGCCCTGCTGGATTTTTAAAAAATGTAGAGTTTGAAACACTTGAAAAAGATTTAGAGTTTTTCAAAAGACACTTAGATATCTCAAAGGTATACCTTGAGACACACAGAGGTGCAGATACCGTCCCAAGAGAGAAGATGCTCAGAGTGAACTACCATCCACCTCAAGAGGTGGTGGCTTCGTGAGAAGTTTGATAGCATCTACGCTACCCTTATTCTCACAGGGTGGCTCACACACCCACTACTGGTTATCTGCTCTTTCGCAGACTCACCAGCTACCTTTGCAAGTATATTTATCGCCCCGTTTACATCCGCATTTACTACACACCCACACTTTCTGCATACATACAATCCCCTGTATCTTCTGCTACTTTTGCAAACTTGCCCACATCTGCTACATCTTTGTGATGTATAACTCTCATCCACTTCCATATATCTTATACCATAATACATGCACTTTGATTTTAGCTTCCTCTTGAACTTGTCATATGGTATTCCCACAAAATTTTGATTGTTTACAACCCCAAGGTCTATTTTATGCTTTATGCCTTTCATCTTGCCAACAACTACTGTACCTATTTGATTGTTCAAACAGTGCTTGATTATCAAACTTACAGCTTGATTCAAAAAGTTGTCAATTATATGCTGTCTTTTAAGAGAAATCTGAGCAAGTTTTCTGCCACATTTTATTCCCTGCTTGCTGTAGATTGACTGAAGTCTTGCTCTTTGTTTGTTGTACCATCGGTTGACTGATTTTATATACCTGCCTTCTATCAAAAAGGCAGTCCCGATGGTATCAACCACCGCTGCAAAATTGTCAAGCCCTAAGTCTACCCCTAAATATCTGCTCAAATCAAAAATACTCAGCTTATGCTCTTCTTCATACACATACTCAACCTCAAACCATCTGCCATTAAGCCTTGGTACTATCCTGACTTCCTTGAGCTTTTTGCCTGAAACAGTTTGTGGCAACTCAAAATACAAGTACCTTACACCAAACTCTTTTGCAAAACTCCTGCCAAGACTCAATCGTACTTTTTTGTCTTCTGTCTTGAACTGGTCCCTCGGAAAAACTATCTGATACATCCCATCTTTCGGCAGGTATTTTGGCATTGAAACTCTTTCATCTACCTTCCCATCTTTTTTGGCTTTCAAAAGACTTAGAAAAGATTTAAATGCTTCGTCCACTGAAATAAGTGTTTGCTGGGCAACCTGTGATGGCAAAAGTCTGTAGTTTTCGTTCTCTTTCACAAGATGATATACACTTTCATATCGCAGATATTCCTGAGTTTTAAAGTAGTGTTGCCTTATATGATACAAAGCATAGTTGTACAAGTTTTTTGAAAAGTGGCAAAGCTGACGTAGCAGTCTGTATGTTTGTTTATCACATCTTATATGATTTTTCTGTGTTTTGTACATTTTAATCACCTGAGGAATATTATATCATATTTTTAGCAATTCATCTCCATCTTGTAGAAGACGGAGCCTTCTTGTTTAATTTTTGATAAAAAACTTATTGATCCTTTAAAAGCTTCTGATCTTAAAGTCACTATGATATCAGAAAATGAAAATATCTATGAAATCAACTTAGAACCAACAAGTTTTAGAGTCTTGAAATTAGAAAACTAAATTTTTTTGAAACTCTTTTGAAAGGAGAGTGCTTGTAAAATGAGCAGTGTTTTTGAGAATGAAGTAATAAGTAAATGGTCAGCCATGGTTTTTTACAGTGGTTCAAAATCTTGATATTTTAAACAAAAGTAAGTTTTTTCTCAAACCCAAACCCTACAGGGATTGCAAGGAGGGCTTTATGCCCTTCTTTTTTCGTTTATTACAATATGTTTAATCACTGTTATTTACAACCATCAAAATCTAACATTTTCTCAAAATTATTGAGAGGATTTTAGTGATTTTTTAGGTTATTTTAAATGTATGAACCTAAAGTAATAGGAGGTAAACTCTTGAGAATAATTGTAACTGACTTTGGAGCAAAACCAGATGGTGTAAGTTTCAGTACAGAGGCAATACAAAAGGCAATTGACACTTGTTTCGAAAATGGTGGTGGAGTTGTAGTTATACCTGCTGGAATTTATTTGAGCCGCCCTATAAGGTTAAAATCTAATGTAACCCTATATTTAGAAGAAGGTGCTGTAATCAAAGCAACCAACAATATTGAAGATTTCTACCAAATTGGTTATTACCACAACGAATGGGGAGAGGTTACTTCCTTTTTATCTGCGATGAACGAAAAGAACATAGCAGTTGAGGGAAAAGGTACAATTGACCTTTCTGGAAGCAGTTTTATGGATTTTTCAAGAGCATTTAATCAGTTTGAAGAGCTATCTCAACTTGACAAAGAGCAGTTTGAAGAGACAGAATGTAAGCCAATTTACAGACCAAATCAGCCCATATTCTTCTATAACTGCGAAAATATTAGCCTGAGCGGTATTTCAATTATCGACTCACCTTGCTGGACAGTGTGCATCCACTCATCAAAATACATCAAGGCGCACAACATAAGGATTATAAACAATCTCAGAGTCCCAAACAGCGATGGTATACATCTTTGCTCATGCGAAAATGTAATAATCACAGATAGCTTCTTTACTTGCGGTGATGACTGTGTTGCTATATCTGGCATTACAAACTGGGACAAACCATGTGAAAATATAATTGTGTCAAACTGCATAATGCAAACACGCTCAGCAGCTGTGAGAATGGGACATTTAGATAGCAAAGTAAAGAATGTGGTTGCTTCTAATCTTATCATCCTTAATTCAAACAGAGGAATTGCAATATTTGCAAACGGCAAAAATGGGTATGTCAAATCAGTTACAATTTCAAATGTTATTATGACAACAAAAATATTTGCTGGTACATGGTGGGGAAAGGGTGAACCAATTGTAATTGCTTCCCCTGAAGAAGGTAATTTTATTGAAGATATCTCTATTTCCAATGTAAAAGCTTATTCGGAAAATGGGATTTTAATCTATGGCAAAGATAATAATATCCGAAATATTTCGCTTAAAAATATTGATATATACCTCAGCTTTGGCAAAAACAGGTCACTTTTTGGCAAAAGAATTGATATTCTCCCAAGTCAATGTCCACCTTTCCCTGATTACATGAATAAAATTCCATGGATTTTTGCAAAAGATGTTTTGAATCTTAAACTTCAAGATATAAACTATGGATACAATTTACAAAGCTTAAAAACTGATTTTGACATAGAGGGAATTTTTCAAAATGTAAATAACTCTTTCTTTTCTGGTATTAGAAAAGTAGCTACTTAAAGTCAAAAGTTTAAAATCCCAGTTATAACAAAATTTCAAGGCTGCCCGTTCACTCCAGAACATATGAAATGACCTCTTTCAAATGGCAGCCTTGAACTTTTATTTTTTTCATCTTCTAAATAAGTCGAATTTATCAAGTGTTATTACGTAAGGGTGGTTATAAACCTTTCTCAGATGTTCAAACGAATTTATCTTACCATCAGTCGTAAATCCACCCCACCAAGGCATAAACCAAAGCCAATAAGTCTTTGAACTTTGCAGTTTATCTGGGTCAGGAATTGGCCCGTTTTCTGTTAAAGCTATGGGTTTTTTAGTTTCTATCAGCTCATAGACATAATCATACCAAAATGAAAGAGGACCATAGTTTTGGGGTGGGGCATAAAAATCAACCCCTGCAACATCATAGTAGTCTTTTTCTATTCTCCAATCAGGATGTGGTGCATTCCAAACCCATATGAGATTGTTTAGCTTAAAGCAATTAGTATATACATCATACAAAAGATAGTAAAGCCTTTTGTAAGCTTCAGGCCCTTTTGCTCCCCACCAAAACCATCTGCCATCAGCTTCATGAAGAGGTCTGAAAATAACAGGCACATCTGCATCTGCCATGATTTTTAGCCACTTGCCAATTTCATATATATCCTCTATCAGCAGCTTGTTTTCTTTAGTATTAGGACAAAGAGCAGCCTCTATGTCAAAATCAGTGTTTTTGGTATAAAATGTTTTGTCACTACCTCCTGTTGGAGAAAACCAATGCAAGCAAAATGTCACAATTCCTCCAAACTCTTTGTGCCATTTAATTGCTTCTTCAACAGAACCCCGATTTAGCGTTACTTCAAATATTGCATCGTAGGTCATATTATCAGTAATGGTGTGTCTTGTATAGCTGAGAAAATCAAAGCCTCGAAGAGCTGGCTTTTTGCCTGTTTGATATTCTAAATATGCAATTTCTGGTCCTGCTGCTGTGTTTGTGTGCTGGCCTGCAATAATTGCCTTGCTATAAATCTTTGAAAAATATTCCATCAATTTTTTGCATTTATCAGAGGCATTTTTGTTTGAAAGATCAAATGAAGGAGCACTGTAATTTTGCAACTTATCCTCTTCAAGTTCAATTGCATATATGTGAGCTACTCCCCAGCCACCATAAATTTTGATTTTTTTCTGACCTTTTTCTAAGAAGGCTCTCCCAATCTTCATTTTTGAAACTTCACCCGATTCAGAATGCAATCTAATATCGCCATGACACAATCCCTCTATATCTACGAGATAGACAGCTTTTGTGTACTTTTCTATTTTATAATTCAAATATAGATTGTAATAACCACTTTTTTCTATTTCTATGCAAAACTCAATTTCAAATCTGTCTGATTCAGGCAAAGCACTATAAACATCTTCCCCGCTGATATGTTCTTTTACAATTTTTACTCCATTTAACATTGCTTCTTTTATATATTTGCTTATCTTCATAGCTACCCCATCATCCCTTCACAAAGACTTCTTTTAACAGTTTTTATCGTGATTTAGTCAGCAGTATACCAAATACATCCTAAATTAGCATGCAGAAATTTTAAAAAATCTCTTAATACTCTTTTTTAAAACATGTCACAAATCCTGTTTTTAAATTGTTTATAATATTAGAAAACGAAAAACAAGGGGGTTTTGAGTCGCTGGACTTCGAGCAGATTTACTCTAAATACTATCAAAAGGTGCTAAATTATCTGACATTTATGTTGAAAACTTCAAAAGAGGCGGAAGACATTGCACAGGAAGTTTTCTACAAGCTTATTAAAAATCCCCCTCGCGAGGATAATATTCAAGGATGGCTTATTACTGTTGCAAAAAATCTTGCAATAAACTACTTAAAATCGCAAAAAAGAACTACTTTCGGAGAAAAGTATCTGCTTCTTTCTAAAGCCCCAGAAGATGATATTGAAATACTTCAAGTCAAAATGACACTTGAAAAGCTTCCTGAGGAACAAAGAGACCTGCTAATTTTGAAATACTCTGGATATACATATGAAGAGATAGCAAAGATTATGAATATAAACCCGAATTCTGTTGGCACTATGATTGCAAGAGCTCAAAGGAAGTTCAGAAAAATATATGAAGAGGGGGAAGGAGAGTGATATTTGATGTGCTATAGCGAAGGAAAGCTCCAAGAGCTTATTGATGGGGTGCTTTCTAAAGAAGAAAGTTTGCAAATAAAAAAACATCTTCTTGTGTGCAGAAAGTGCAGAAAACTCTACAATGAACTGAAGGAGACAGATGAGTTTGTATCTATGAAAATGCAAAAAGTCCTCAATTTAAGCGCAAATAACAAAAAGGGAGGGTTATTGAGCATGCTTAATAAAAATAGAAAAGTTGTTCTTACAGCAGCTTTAGCACTTGTTTTTTTAGTCAGCATAATATTTACACCATTTGGAAAGGCTTTATCAGATGCTTTGAAAATTTTCAGAGCTTCATCCATAGAGCCAGTTGCAATTACTATTTCTGACCTTCAGGAAATTGAAAGCAAGCTGCAGCAGATTAATGCTAATTCTACAATTGATTTAAAACAATTTGGGAAAATTGATTTTAAAAGCTCAGAAAATAATAGCATATATGTGGAATCATTAAACTCAACTGAATTTGAATCTGCAAAGAACATTTTTAAAAAATACAATATAAATCCTGATGAAATAGCTTATCTTTGGCAAAAAGAAAATATCAAGAGTATGATGATAAATGAGAATCCAAATATAGAATTAAAATTCAAACTTGACATTGACAAAGTAAACCAGCTCTTAAAATCACTTGGCTCCAAAACCCTGCTACCTCAAGCACTTGACCAGAAAGAGTTTGTGCTTACCATAGAAGGTGCACTTAATTTAATGTTCTACCCTATAAAAAATTCTGAAGAGTCCAAAAAAGGTACTGTATATATGATACCTTCATTAGAAATAGGAATTGTAAAAGTTCCAAAGTTAACAACCCCAGTTGAATTAGATGAGGTTAAAATATATGAAACAATAGCAAACTTACCGTTTGTTCCAAACAATATAAGGTCTCAGCTTCTTTCAATCAAAGACCCTCTTTCAACACTCCCTGTACCTGTGAACAAAGATGAATACGATTATAAGAAAATTAGCATTGCAGGTAATAGCGGACTTATTGTCTACCATAAAAACAATCCTGATGATAGTGCTATTTTATGGGTGGACCACAATAATAGTGTAAAATATATTAAAGCAGAGTCTACCTCCGAGCAAAAGCTTCTTGAACTTGCAAATTTGCTAAAATAACTGAAAAATAAAAAAGGCAGGGATGGTACTTGATACTGAAAACAGAAAACCTTACAAAAGAATATTCGTCTAAAAACGGGTGCTTTAATATAAACCTTGAAATAGAAAAACCTATGGTGTTTGGGCTTTTAGGTCCAAATGGTGCTGGAAAAAGTACACTTGTAAAAACCCTTGTGGGGCTTTTGAGACCCACAAGGGGAAAGGCTTTTTTGCTTGGGAAACCTCTTGATGATATTGTTATTAAATCAAAAATAGGCTATCTTCCTGAAAATTTTAAATACCCTGACTGGATGACAGCTTATGAGGTTATGGAATTTCACTGCCAGCTTTTAAGAATGAAAAACTACAAAAATGAGATTTATTCTCTGCTTGAAAAGGTAGGTATAATTGAACACAAAGACAAAAAGATAAGGTGGTTTAGCAAAGGGATGCAGCAGAGGCTTGGACTTGCAGTGAGTATGCTAAACAGACCTGAGATAATATTCTTAGATGAGCCAACCTCTGCACTTGACCCAATTGGCAGAATTGATGTGAGAAATATAATAATTGAATTAAAAAACCAAGGAACAACAGTGTTTCTAAACTCACACCTTTTGTCTGAGGTCGAAAAGGTTTGCGACATGGTTGCTATAATCAACAAAGGGTATATCGTTGCGATGGGGACAATTGATGAGCTCACAAGAAAAGCCTTAAAGGTAACTTTTGTGCTGGATAAAGTAGATAGCAAATTATTTGAAATTATGAGTTTGAAAAATATAAATGTCTTGACTCATTCGCAAAATACCTTAGAGGTAGAACTTTCTTCGCATGAAGACATACCCATCCTTGTTGAGGAATTTGTGAAAAGTGGTTATAAGATATACGAAGTTAAAAAATCCCAAGAGCTTGAAAATGTGTTCTTGCAGGTTATAGGAGAGGGGTTTTTCTGATGGCGGCAATAATAAGATACTCTTTTAAAGAATTTGTGAGAAAGAAAATATTTTTGATTACAATTTTGATGTCAGCAGCCTTTTTGTTTTTGTACAGTTGGGGGTTAAAAGAAATAGCAGAAAATCTAAAACAGCAAAGTACTATGATGACATTTGCAATGCAGCAGGTTACTGTATTTTCATCGCTTGGGTTTTACTTTTCACACCTGATGGTTGCTTTTTTGGTTGTGTTCGCAACATCAGGAATAATTTCGTCTGAGATTGAAAATTACAATGTCCACACAATCATTGTTCGTCCAATTGCACGTTGGAAATATGTGCTTGCGAGGTACTTAGGTGCCTTGATTTTTATAACTTTATATTCAACTGCAATATTCTTTAGCATCTACACTATCAACAAGACTTTAGGATTTTCAATTGATCACACGATATCACAAGTAGTTTTGGGATGGCTTTTGTTTGAATTAATTGCGATTGTCCTTTTGACAGTCACAATATTCTTTAGCACATCGTTTTCAACTCTTGCAACGGGAATACTTGTTGTACTTCTGTTTGGATTTGCAATGATAGGAGGTTTTTTGGAACAGATTGGCTATGCAATAGCAGATTTTTCAAAGGCATCAACAACACTTCAGACAATTGGTATTGTATCAAGCTTGATCTTGCCAACTGACAATATTTATCGTGAGATGGCAAATATTCTTTTTAAATCCAATTTGATTGACTTTTCGACCATTGACCCATTTGCGGGAATATCAAAAAATAGTATATACATGAGAATATATTGGTTTTTCTATGTATTTGCTTTAATGTATTTAACCATCAAAAGGTTTGACAAAAAGGACTTGACATAACAAAAAGGGCTGAGCTTTTTTCTCTTGCAAGCCAGCCCTTTTGACATCAATCAAGCTGCCCTTTTAATATCTCAACCGGCATTACCCTTGCTATTTTCTGCCTTGCTAAAAACCTTGAAATTAGAAAGACTAAAAGAAGGATTACAAATGTAGACAATACACTCTGCACGCTCAAATCAAGGCTCATTGCAAAATCTATATCTTTTGTCACTGTGCTCATAAGCCCATCCATTGTAATTTTAGATAGTGGAATTCCTGCAACAAATCCTATAAAAAACGAAATGTAGTTAAAACCGAGAATCATCTTAAAAATACTTCTTTCACTGTGCCCCAGCATTTTTAAAATTCCTATATTTTTCTTGTTTTCATTTAAAGTCAAAGTAGACAGAACATACACAATCAAAAGAGCAAGGATAGCAGCAATTAGCGCCATCACACCTATAGTCTTTGATAAGTCGCCAGCAGATGCCTTTATTGTATTTACAAGCTCAGATTTTGTGTAACTTTCAAAAATTAAGCTCTGTGGAATTTCCAACTTTTCTTTTGAGAATATCCCAATATACCCTCCACTGCTATATCCAAAAAGCTTATTAAAACTTTCAAGTTCCATGTACCCATTGTTCCCAACAGGAAGGTTGGCAACTTTTTTCACTTTTAAAGTATATTCTTTGCCTGTAAATTTGTTTTTTAGTTTAATCTTATCTCCTTCGCCAATACCAAGTTTGCTTGCAAGAGGTTTGGTTATGATAAGTTCACTTGACACAGAGATTTCTTTTCCTTTTTCATCATACAGTTTTATCATATCTGAGTTACTTTTAATACCGTAAACTGTAATACTCAGTTTTGTCCCTTCAATGTCAAAAGACAAAATATTGTACGGCTCAGATGTAGCTTTTAACTTAATCTCAGGATGGGCAGAAGAAGAATTCAAAGAATAAAGATAATTGTACTTAAAATTTTTCTCATATGTTCTTTCTATTGCAGTTATGATCGAATCTTTTGCAGTCATACCATACATCATAAGGATTGTTGAAAAGATTATCCCAACTGCCAAAATTAGTTCCCTGCCAATATGACGCCAGCCATATTTTAGCATAATCCTTGTTCCAAACTCAAATCTGTCAAAAAACTTTATTGAAGGAAGCTTGCCAAATTTTATTTCATCAACGCCGCGAAGCATCTGAACAATTGTGAGCTTGAAAAAGTTCTTGATTGCAAGGTAACCTGAAAGAAATATAAATATGGCTGGGAGAAGCATCGCAACAAATACATGCTGCCATGGCAAAATTGACTTTATCTTTGGTAATGTAAAATATGACCTGTAAAACTGTGCAAAAGGAGATGCTTCAATAACCCCAAGTACAACACCGAAGATGGAACCAAAAAGCCAAATATAAAGTGGAAACCTCATGAAGACTTTTAGTACATCTTTTTGTGTATATCCCATTGAATAGATTGTACCAATTTCAGCATGCATAGTATTTATTACCCTTCGCATGACAATAAAGAGTATAAAAGATGATACAAGAATTATAAAAAGACTGAGTGGCAGAGTTATATTCTTTGCATTTTTAACTTTTATCTCTGTATACATTATTCGCGGATTCTGGTCTCTTTGTACAAATTTCAAAAGCCCCCAGTTGCTATTTAAAAACTCTTTAAACTTGTCAATGTTTTCAACTTTACCTTTGAAACAATAATAATGAACAGGAAAAATGTTGAAAAGTCTTCTCATCTCATCTTCATTCATAAGAGCAAAACCAAAATGCTCCGGGTCAGGAAGTAAGTCTTGGTCATTTTTAATGATGTAAATATAATCTGGAAGATAAGCAATGCCTGAAACCTTGAAATTTTCTCTACCTATAGTCAGCACTGACCCTATTTTGAGGTTATGTTTTTTGTAAAAAGCAGGGTCTATAAGTATTTCATCTTTTGATGGCATTCTGCCTTTTTCGATATATGGTTTGTTTATTTCTTTTGGCACTGAAAAAACTCTTAGGGTAAAATGGTCATGTTGGACATCAGTAAATAGCCTTTGTTCTACATTAATTTTAAATTTTTCTTGTAGAAGTTTTATATCAACCTCTTTTGCAGTAATAAAATTCCCATCTTCCTGATTGTATTTGTTTTTGAACATTTCATAGTTATAATCTATATCTTGCATTGACGCAGCAAAAAGTGTATATGTCATTGTGGCAATAGCAACAAGCAGCATTATAGAAAAGAACTGTAAAAACTCTCTCTTGATTACTCGCAGGGGAATTTTTTTGATGACCATCACCATGTCACCTCTTGAGCAGAAATCTTTTGAGGATTTTTCGAAAATTCTACAAGTCTACCTGACCTCAGCCTCAACGTAGCATCTGCCATTTTAGAAATTGCAAGATTGTGTGTAATTATTAAAATGGTTGTACCAAACTTTTTATTTACATCTTCTAAAAGTTTTAACACAAGTTTGCTGCTGTCATAGTCAAGTGCACCTGTTGGCTCATCGCACAAAATCAATGCAGGGTTTTTGACAACTGCTCTTGCAATTGCCACCCTTTGCTGCTGTCCGCCAGACAGTTCAAACGGAAATTTGTCCTTTTCAGAATAGACATCCATCATTTTTAATACCATATCAACATCCAACGGATTTTTGCTAAGATGTGCACTTGAGAGCACATTTTCATATACCGTAAGACCATTTATGAGGTTAAAAAACTGAAATACAAACCCCACATAGTCGCGCCTGTACTCAGAAAGCCTTTTTTGGTCCATTGCAGTTATCTCTTTGCTATCTACAAAAACTCTGCCTTCATCTGCCCTGTCAAGCCCGCCAATGATGTTAAAAAGCGTGGTTTTACCTGACCCAGATGGACCTATCACAGTGTAGATTTTTCCTTTTTCGAGCTCAAAACTTACTCTATCGAGCGCCTTGATTGTACTTTGGCCCATCCTGTAGACCTTTGAAAGATTCTCAACCTTCACAAACACTTAGATTCATCTCCCTTATTTTTTATATTACTACTATATATTATGACTCATCGGTCATATGACTGTCAAGTCATATTTATATTTTTACTTTTTTCCAATTCCTTCTTTTAATAGGGTCCAAAACTGCGACATAGCCTTTTTGAAGTATTCTATATCAATCTCAAGTGTAGTTGACATATTTTGTAAAGCTTGTTCTATTATAAATTTTTTCATATAGAAGCCTGCACCTTCTAAAAATATAGCAATTACGGTTGCATCAATATCGTCTCTTATAATCCCTTTTTCTTGGTTGTATTTTATAACTTCTATCAAAAAGTCTCTTGACTGTTTTAAAAATCTCTCATTTACTTCATCTTTAAAAGGGGCGTCATGTAAAAAAAACGCTCTTTCTATAAGCATGTATTCGTATTTTAGTTCTTTCATTGCAAGCCATATACTTTTTAACGAGTTCTCATAATAATCAAAAATGTTTATATGTACCATATCAAGCTTTTCAAGAAGTTTCAAAAATCTCTGATAAGAGACCTCTATTGCGTAAAAGTACATGTCTTTCTTGTTTTCAAAATACTGATACATGCTCCCCTTTGCAACATTGCATTCTTTTGCAACATCAGATATATCAACCTCATGATAAGGTTTTTGTGAAAAGTGCTTTATTAATGTATCTGTTATAAGGTTTCTTTTCTCTTCTGGAAGGTTTAAAAATGTTTGCTTAGGCATAAAACCTCACCTCAAGATTATTATGACTTATCGGTCATGTGATGTAAAGAAAATTTTATTTTGATTGAGCTCTATGATGTAACATAGCAAAAATAACAAGAAGTAAGTTAGCTATATAAAACAAATGGAGCTGCCAATTCATCTGCTTGGACAGCTCCAACAACCTTGTCATTGTTATTAGTTTCTTTATCTTTTGCACTCTTCTCGAACTATATTTTCATTCTTCAACTTTTCTAAAACTTCATTTGGATTTACACCAAATCTTTCCAACGAAGCAAGTATCCCCAAACAAACTGTCACATGGCAAAATATTTTCTCAGCAAGTTTTTTTCCTTTTTCAATTGTGGAAAACTCTAAATAGCTGTTTAGCTCATTTTCTACATCTTCTTTTGTAGCGCTGAACATCTCTCTTAGCTCATCAAATGACCTTGCTGTTGGTACAAGCTTGATAGAAGATTTTTTTGAAAGTTTTGGAAAATGAAATTTCAGATACAAAAGTAAACTTACTACTCCCCCTACGAACCCCATAAAAAACAAAAAAACATTTGCCAAACTATCACACTCCTTCGAAATTTTATTATACCATAGATATTCATGTTGTTGTTTTGAATTTTACTTCAACTTTTTTCAAGAAACATTTAAACTTACATTTTATTAAACCCACCTCCTTTCTTTTGTGCTATTTTCAATTTTCGCAGGAATTTTAATATACTCCGATAGGAACTGTACTACGCCCGTTTAAGACAAACCTGTCATGCTGCCAAATTGACTTGAACAAGAAAGGCAGATCATAGAACTTTCTCTGAAGATGAGGCTTTTGCTTGTAGTGGTACAGGTAAAACGGTTTTTTCGAACCCTCAACATACTGTATCAGCCACTCGTCGCAAATTGTTCTAATTCTCACAACCGTTTGTGTAACTTCATACACTCTAAAGCCATACTCATGAGCCAGTCTTGTTGCTTCTTCAAACAACCAGTTCTGGCTCAAAAAATCACATCCTTTCTTCAATGCTTATTTTAAAGCCTTAAAGCTATTTGCCGCACTTTTTGCCTTCTTTTTTTATTCCCTCCTTCCCAGCCAATTTTGTTTAGTAGCAAGCAGCTAATTTTTTATTATATTCAAAACGCTTTTCTAAAAAAGTTCAAATTTTATGCGAAGTTAAAAAAATAAAAACCACAGACTTTTCAAGCCTGTGGCCTTGCGCTATATAAATTCCATTTTTAAATATTTCATTCATATATTGTTATTTTTGCTTTTTTCTTTAATGAATTTATATATTCCTTTCTGAAGTTTTCAATTACCAAATTCTTAGACTTGAGCCTGAACTCTTCAAATTTTGCGTTAAGCAGTTTTTGAATTGAAAGCATATTTCTTGTTTGTTCAATAGCTTTTCTGTCATACTCCTCTCTTGTTATTCCCCATCCTTTGATGAGCTTCTCAATTACATCATTTGCAAACTTTACACTTTCCACATAACCTGAAATTTTTCCACTCATTACGTCTTGCATTGTCTTCTTTGTTTTTTCATAGTAGTCTTTTGCTTCTTTTTCGGATACAAAATATCCCTCTTTTTTAGCAGCCTGAAGCAAAAGGAGATTTTCTATCATGCTGTTTAAAACATCTTTTTTTGTCTTTTGCACAGGTGGCTTTAGAAAGCTTGCCTTGTATTTTTTTAAAAGCTTTTGATAAGATTCTTTTTGAGATAAATAGCTTGCCTCTTCTAACGCATACGCAATCTCTAAATCCTTTTTATAAATCTTTTCACCATTTACAACTGCTACAACTCTATTGTCTTTTGACTGCTGTATATTTTTTATCTTCTTGCCACACTCTATCCAAATATCTGCTGAGAAGACTGTAGAAAATGCCATTAGATTTATTATTACCATTATTATCAAAGAAAAACATTTTCTAATCTTCTTCTCTTTCAACCTTCTTCACTTCTTTAATTTACTATCTTTTTTCATTGTACCAGATACAAGTTATTTAATCAATACTTTGAAAATATTTATACTATCTTAGAAAACGTCTCAAATACAACGCTATATTTCACAAGAACAAGTTTGAACTGAAGGACAAAGCAAGTAATATTCCTTTTTAACCCTCTCAAGCAATTCCAAAATCTTCTTTTCTATCTCATCCCTGATTTTTCTAAACTCTTCAATAGGTTTTCCTGCAGGGTCACTCAACCCTTTGAAAATTTCATCAAGCTTCATATCTTTCAATCTGCCTTTGTATGAGTATATTTGAATTTAATCATATAGTATCAAGATTGTCTTAAATTTGTCAATCAAATTTTGAATTTATATAGAAGAAAACTTTTCAAAAGACATTAGCTTGTTCTAAAATAAATGTAGAGACAAAGGATATCGTTGATTCAAACTTTCTATTACAAAAGATTTAATTTCGGCACAAAGGAGATATACCAGCGATGAATGAGAAAATAAAGCTCTACAGACTGTGTTTTGAAAACCTAAAAGTTTATCGAAACCTTATTCATGATAGCGTTCTTGAAAAGCTGTACAATCTTATCTGCTACATTGACGATGGAAGTCAGGATTTTGCAAGAATTGTAAATCTTTATAGCACAGTTTATTACAATCTTTTAGAAGCTGGGAAAGGCTGTAGTTTAAAGGAATACATTATTGAGAAAATTCTCTTTAGCGAAAATACTTTTACAAAATTAGCAGCAAAAAGTGTTAACAATATAGCAATAAATGAGAGTCTTAAAAAAGCTACAGCTTATGATTTAGACTGCCTTGAGTTTATATCAAATTTTTCTGCAAAAGAGATAAAAGATTATTTAAAAGAATCTGCTACCTTGCCAAACTTTTTAGCTGAAAGTTTTTTAGAGCTCAAAGGCACAAATACCATGTTGCACAACACCATTGATAACTCTACAAAAACCATCATTGAAAAATTTTTGAATATAACTCCCTGGAGCAGTTTAATTGAGGAGCTTGTAGAATTCCACAGGCAAAATGGCTTTGGAATCTTTGCAAAATACAAAGGTTTTTCATGGGATGGCGAGAAGCTAATTGGCATTGAGAACTTAGACCCAATAAGATTAGATAGCCTTGTAAATATTGACAGGCAGAAAAAGATTGTTGTTGAAAACACTTTAGCGTTTTTAAATGGTCAAAGAGTCAACAACATCCTGCTTTATGGCAGCAGAGGAACTGGAAAGTCATCAACTGTAAAAGCAATTTTGAACGAGTTTTCTCACAAGGGTTTGAGAGTTGTTGAAGTGTTTAAAGACCAGCTTTACACTTTTCCGAGGCTAATTAGAATCTTAAGAGATGTCCCGCTTAAATTCATAATCTTTGTAGATGATTTGTCTTTTGAAGACATTGAGGAAAATTATACCAAACTAAAAGCCATTTTAGAAGGGTCTTTAGAGGCAATGCCTCAAAATGTTGTTATATATGCAACCTCAAACAGAAGACACTTCGTAAAAGAAAGGTTTAGCGACAGAAATGGTCTTTCTGATGATGAAGTGCACTTTAACGACACTTTAGAAGAAAAACTTTCTCTTGCTGACAGGTTTGGAATAGTGGTCACATACCCATCCCCAACCCAGCAGGAATACCTTGCAATTGTTGATGAAATTGCAAAGAAAAAGGGAATTGAAATTACAGAAAAGCTTCACAGGCTTGCTCTGCAGTGGGAGATGAACTACAACGGCCGCTCAGCAAGAACAGCTAAGCAGTTTGTTGACTGGTATGAGACGCAGGTTAAAATGAAAAAGGGCTAAGGCAGCAAAAATGCTTTAGCCCTTTTTTGTTTTGTACTTTTTTGTTTTGTATAACATTTATATTTACCTTATTAGCCTTTTTATCTCATTCAAAATTAACTTTTCTCGTTTATTTATAAATCTTTCAAAGTTCTCTTTAATCTCCGAAGGTGTCAGATTATTAGTAGTGTTTTTTAACAATAAATACATTTCTTCATCTATGAAATGGTCCTTTAATATCTCTTTTACCTTGTGCTCTGCTTCTTGTTCTGATAGGCCTTTTGATTTTTGAATTTCAATCATCTTTCTTATGTAATCACCTGGACTGTGACGAGATATGCTTCTGTTAGTATTTTCAAAAATCAATGTCCTGTTCATAATTGAGTCAACATCAACCTCCACACCTTTGGCTTTCAAAAAGCTCACTGGAAAAATATGATGGTCATCAAGCTGGTTAAATGCAATGTTCTCAGGATAATAAAAATCCTTTGCTCCGTTTTTAAATAAAAGATTGAAAATTCCGATATATTTTGAACTTCCCTTTCTCCTTACCTCTTTCAAAGTATATACATTACTCTCTAATTGATTTCTTAACTTTTCCACAACCTCAGGTATTAAGTTATTATTGTTAAACCAAGCACATACTTCTTTGAAGTCTTTTGCCATAGCGGTTTCGGTAGAACCTGAATATCGTTCTGAAAAGACTGCACTCCAGTACCATTTTTCAATTTTATCTGTGTCAGGATGATCAAATTTTAAGAAGAATGCAATCATCATTGTAACAATAGGATAATATGGCAACCACTTTTCAAAATCTACTATTCCAAAGTTATTTACCTGGAGCAAATACGGCAATACCTTATTTTCTGCAATATCAACCACTCTGGTCCAACTCTGGTCTGAAAGAATGTTATTATCTATCCTAAGCATTTCTCGTGAACTGATGTTTTTGTCGGCCGCTAATGCAAGAGCTTGAATAAATGAATATGGAACTGTAGTGTTATCTATTCTTCCTGCAAGTTTTTTAATATTAACACTATTTTCAAATACTTCTTCCCACTTTTCTCGAAGTCTTATGAACTTGTAAAATCTTGCTACAAGAAGATCATAAATGGAAAGTTTTACACCACTTCTATTGATTTTTTCAAACAGTGCAGCAATTTCATCAGGTTTGTCATTATATGATAGACCAAGCGATAGAGTAAAAATGTTATATTTTATCATGTTATCAATATAAGCAAATATTTTATTCGCTTCCTTGTCTTCAAATAATAATTTATACTCTCCAAACCATAATTTATAGAACTCAGGAATATCTTTAAACACTGTCAATGGCAATATTTTCTTCTCTTTTAAAACTTCAAGATTATAGTCTCCGTTTTCATCAATAATCTCCTTGAACTCTCTCCATTTTTTTGACCAGCTGAATACCGCGTCCTCAATGTTATCTTCAGCAAGTTTTTCTAAATCAATAAAAAATGCATAGGGATTTTCAGAATTGCGTAGAGGAATATCAGGACTATATATAGCGTAAAACAAAGATGTAAGTCTTTGTTGTCCATCCAAAATTAATATCTTAGGTTGTTCACAAATTTGGGGATTCACCTTTTCTGCTCCTTCCACAAAAATCACCTTAAAAGGAACACTTTGTGGATTCGTTTCTAAAATCAAAAAAGTTCCTATAAACATACCCTGAAGAAGTGATTTTATAAGCTCTTCAATGTCATATCTTGTCCAAACAAAATTTCTTTGAAAATCGGGGAGCATACATTCACCATTATAAGCCTTTCTAACTAAGTCCAATAAGTTCATTTGGCCTTGCTGGAGATTCATCAATTACTCCACCCCCTCATCAGCCACTCTTTTCTTTGTTCATTATCCAAAACCTTTTTGCAGCTTTCCCAGTCGACTTTTTCGACATGTTCCTTATATTTTATATCAAATGGATGTTCGGAATTTAGTATCTCAACCGTTTTGACTATCTCCATCCACTCATCCTTTATAATCTCTGGAAGTGATCCAATCATATCATAGGTGAGTTTTATTCTGCCAGACAGAACCGCATGAATTCTATCTTCAATAGAATCTTTGTATCTTAAGTTATACACATAAACCTTATCAAATTGCTGACCTATTCTTCTTATTCTTCCCTGGCGCTGCTCTAACCTGATTGGATTCCATGGAAGGTCAACGTTTATAAGAGCACCAAGCGTTTGCAAGTTCAAACCTTCTGCAGCGGCATCTGTTCCAATCATAAGTTTAATTTTACCGTCTAACACAAGCTCTTTTATCTCATCCCGTTCTACCTTTGAATAAACTCCATTCTTGATTATGCCAGATTTATCACCACCCGCATAAATTGCTATGTTCTTGTCTGGCATAGCTGAAGACAACTTTTGTGCAATGGTCCATGCTGTGTCAAAGTACTCAGAAAAGATTATGCAGCCTCTTTCAAGCCACCCCATGTCGTTTAAGATATGCAAAATTTTGTTTAGCTTTGGGTCATTGTCTTTGTTATATTCAAGAAGATCTATTATTTCTTCCAAACAGAAAAGCTCGTCCCTGCCTGTGATACTAATTCTATCAGGCATTTCATCGTCTTCATCCTCTTCAGAAAAGTCGTCTTTAACAATTGCTCTCTTTTCATAAATTGCTTTTGCAGTGTTCAAGCCTGCTTGCATAGAAGAGCCCATCCTTCGCAAAAGTAGTGTCTTATAAAACCCTTTCGCGCCTGTTTTCTGCCTCAGTAAATTTGTAAATTCTTCAGCATACTCATAAGCTTTTTTGAGTGGTGCAGAAAGTACAAGACCTTCATCATCACCTTCACCAAAAAGGACAACATCAATCTTCTTAAGATATGGCTCACCTGTTTCTGGATCAACTGTATTTTCAAGTGTACTTCTTTTTCTCTTGACAATATGCCTGATAAAAGGATTATACTTTTCCATGAAGTTTTCTTCTATAAGCTCATCTACGATATCCTGCTGGGATGGCAAAAGTGCATCATAATCATCATATGAAACATACTCATCATCACCCATACCAAGTGATCTTCTGAGTTTCCCAATTGTAAATGGATTTTCACTTGAGGGAGGCAGAGGATTTCTTATCCAGCTCCAGTAATAAGCCTTACTTGAAATTTCTTTTTCTCCCCTCACATAATCAATTCCTTCTAAAGGTCTTAGTTGCCACAGGCTAAACGCATCGCCTAAAACCTTTTGTGAGCCCTGTGCAAGTATATACAGAAGGTCCCAACCCTCAATGGGATGTAGCTGAATTGGAGTTGCAGTTGCTAAAATCATTGTCTTTGTCTTTTGCGAAAGCTCAAGTAAAAACTTCATAAGGTTGTTAGGCTCTGGCTTTTCACCAGGCTTATTTAAATTTTGGCGCCTTGCCCTGTGTGCCTCATCAACAATTACACATTCATACTCAAGGTCCAAAAGAGGCTTTACAATATCCGAATTAGAGGTAATCAAGCCTTGGGAAATTATTCCTATTCGTCTTGGACACTGTAAGATTGGGGGTATGCCATTTGCCTGTGGCCTGTACTCTTGCCCTGTTTCAACTATCCATCTTTTCCCATCCCACACAGCAGAAGGTATATCAAACATTGTTTTGAGCTCATCCTGCCACTGCCATAAAAGTGTCTTTGGAACAATTATCAAAACAGGTTTGTTTCCATAGAGCGCAGTTAGCTGAGCAATCATACCAAGCTGGGCAGTTTTACCAAGTCCAACCTCATCTGCAAGAATGTATCTTGCTCCATCTTTGCAGTGCTCTTCAAACACCATTTTTACAAAATACTTTTGGTGATTCCAAAGCCCAAAACCTTCCCGGTAAACAGGTGCTTCTATCACAGGAGATGCAGGATCAGGCTCTTTTTTCCACTCCTCAATGCTAACTATATTTCTTTCTGCCAATCTTCCTATATTTTCAATTATCAAATCACAAAGCTCACAAGCATAAGGATTATTCCAGAAAAAGTCAAACTCATTTTGCACCCATTCCACGCTCTCAATACTGTCATCTGCCCAAAGTATCTCGTAGTTGCCTTTCCAGGCAGGTAGGGTTTCATTGACACTTCCAACAAATGCAATCTTTCTACCATCTGATAGAGTTATGACACCGGCTTTGCCATGTACAAGTCCATACACATCATTTGGTACAACTCTTACCTGAAGTTTACCGCTTTTCAGAAGTTCATAGAGTTTTTTAAACCTCTCTGGAAACTGTTCAGCCTTAAGCTCAGGTTTTGATTTGAACCATTCCCTGACAAGCTTTTGTTTTGCAAGTTTTGCCACCAAAACGTCCTTGCTCTCAACCTCAGAGTTGCAAACAACCCTTGCAACTCCTTCTATACTCTCAATTGCTTCACCTGCTATCTCTAAGATAGATGAGCTAAAGTACCCAGCAAGTCTATCATAGCTTTTAGCATTTTTCAGGTGTTTGTTTAAAAATCCCTCTGCAAGGTCAGTAAGACGTGACGAATATCTTTCAAGCATATTTTACAAAAAGGCAATACCCTGCATCCTTTTTTGCAGGATACTGCCTTTTTTGCACCTCCTTCTCGCTTTAAATTTTACAGTCTATCGTTTGCCACACGCTCAGCAAGATATGAAGCTATTTTTGAGTCGTTTTGCCAGTGTTCCATGCCATCAATTTTCTCAAGCCTTGCAAGGTATCTGAATATTATCTCTATCTTGCTTTTGTTGTTCCAGTACTTTGTGCCAAGTTTGGTCTTTAACATCTCATGTGAAAGTGCAACCGCCTCGGCAGTGTCATTTATTTCCTGGTCTTTTTTTATTGCGCTATTTATCGCTAAAAGACACAAGCGCAAGATTGTTGTACTAAACGCATGTTTGGTATCAAGAAGTTCCTGCCCAAGCTCACTTGCTGTCCTCAGTCTTGCCGAATTTGATTTTTTGACTGCAAAAAGTTCATCATAATCAGCAACACCAAGACTCCTTGCAGCATCTTGATATGCACCTATTCTTTTTTCGCCCCTTGTTTCAAATTCGATGCCCCTTATATAAAACTTCTCATAGCTTTCCATCTTGCGCCAAATTTCATAAATGGTATCTTGATCAAACCCAAGGTATTTCAAACCTTCTGGTACTATGTAGCTGCTTGCATATTCGCGCATGGAATCCAAAAACTCTTTAATCTTTTGATTTGTAGCTTTAAGATTGCAGGATGTCAAAACACGCAGTGCTGCATAGTAGCCTGACAACTCCAAATCTGTTGGACTAAAATTAGGCTCTGCTTCATCTTTGTCAAGCTCATACATGAGCTTTATCTGTCTTTCTACCTCTTCTTTGCCAAAAGGATACAGCTCTTCAATAAATACAGGCTCAAGTTGAGTTCTATCAATCTTCTTTAAAACAACACACACAGTTGACTGGACAAAATTGCCCTCTGACATATTGTCCTCTGTCTCTGTTGCAATGCTCCATGCATTGACAGACAAAAGCCCTGAGTTAAGCAAAATCTCTGTAAGGTCTGCAAAAACTTGGGAGTCTTGGTGTGTAAACATGAGGACAAAATAGCCATTTTCAGGCATATTAGAAACTATGTTTTTAAGAATCTCTGTAAAAGCTGCTTTAAACAGTTCGCGGTCGCCCCGAACTGCCAATGCCCTTTTGCTGTCTGTATACCAATCTGGAAAAACTTCTTTCAAAAACTTCTTATCCCATGCTAAGAAGAACTCTGATAGCTCATGGTAGTTTATTGCATCGGCATATGGGGGGTCTGTTATCCAAATGTGGCAGGATTGATTTATATCGCGGGCGTCTGAAAGAAAAACATCAACCATATTATGATTATTTAATTGCAAAAAAGATGATATTTCTATTAAGATCATTTCTTTCAAAGAATGTAGAGGTCTAGTAGCATATAAGTAGAAACTATTTAAAGCTTGATTGTAAAAAGTTTGCCGACCGTTTTCAACGTATTTATTTTCCCAATGGGATAATTTTGAATTCCAATTACAGCACCTATTAACCCCTAGTAGCCCCACAATTTTCTCCTCTTTTGTCCTTGCCTCTTTATCAATCAGCTCCATCAAAAGTCCATGTAAAAGTAACTGTCGTGGATTAAAAAGCTGATGCCAATATGCCCAACCGCGTGTTCGTACAGGTTCGTTTGTTTTTTCTCCTTCTTCAATCATATCGCTTGGAATATATCCTTTTTGCTGCCACTCATCGAATCTTTCTTTCAAAAGATCTATAACTTTCTTTTCCCTTTCCAAATCCTCATCATCTGGAGCTTTGTAATATCTGTGCCCTTTTTCATCCTCATATCTTATGCAATACAATCTTTCTTGAAAAACATCATCTTCTCTTGGTATAAATTCATGTTTTTCCCAGCGCCTTAGCCCCCAAATTGTTTTGCCACTCTCATCAACCTTATCTCCCCTAATTGACGAAATACTTGTTTCCATTTTACAATGTGGACAAATTAGATAACCATCCTTTACAGTTCCGTTTTTAGCTGCTTGTTCGAGCTCTGATTGGCTGACATTCATTTTGATTTCTATATCAAATCCTTTTTTAACCGGGTTTTCGTGCAACACTGCAATAGTTTTAGAATTTTTGCCAATTACCAAAGAAGGTAGTAGAGGTACTTTGAAACCACATTCAGGACAAATTGTCTCAACGCAGTATAAATATGCATTTGCTCTATGCCCTTTTGAGTTGTGCTCAATCTGCCACTGAGTTACAATCTTGTCTGCCTGCTCAAATATTCTTTTTTGAAAATCTTTTAGCTTTTCAATCGCATCTTCGGGCAGGCTCAAAAGATTCAAAGCTGCCCACGTAAGAAGCATTGCAATTGGATTTAGGTCTGACGCAAAAACACCAAACCCAAGCCTTGCTGCTTCAAATGGAATACTCCCTCCACCGCAAAAACAATCTCCAACTGTTGGAATCTGTCCAAATCTTTTTTTGCCAAGCTCTTCAATAAGAGATGAATACGAATATGCATTTGTTCCGAGATGTTCATTTATCTCATCCCAAGCACTCTTGGGTAGATTTTCTATTTCTTCAGGTCGCTTGCAATATTTTAGCTTTTGTTCATACGGCATCCTTTTAAATATTTTTTCTTGAATTTCTTCCCTTTCAGCTTTTTTTAAATTTTTTTTGTAACTTATCTTTCCATCATCTGTAACATCGAAATATCTTGTCTTTTCCTCCTCTGTTGCAAATTCAAAAAGATCTCTTGCTGATATGATGCTTTTTCTTCTCAGCTTTAAGCCTTCTTCGTCCATAGCCATAAGCTTGAGAAAAATCTTCATATCTTTTTTTGGATCGTCTGTTGCAGGCAAAAGAAGTCCCAAAAGTAGTGCACGCACAAGCACAAGAGGTTTTCTGCCCCACCATTTGCCAAGTCCTGTTAATGTCTGTCCTGCACCTGCTTTTCGCTCTTTAAATGCCTCCTTTGAAAGTTTTGAAACTGGGAATTGAACCTCTATAAAAGATTTCTCCATCTTCTTCCATCTCCTTTTAGGTCAAGAATTTCTGTCAGTATTACTCTTCATATATAACTTTTTGTTCTTTGATGCTTTCAAAGTCAAGCTGTTTAATTTGTTTTTGACTTACTGGATTATCAAGCAAAGCATATTTTAGTGCCATTCTCCAACCTTTTCTGTCATTTACCCTGCCTGTTGCAGCATTCGTAACACCATACAACCACCATCTCTCTTCTGGTCGCAAGCCCTGCCAGTTGACAATTGCAACAGGCACCTGCGAATCATCAGTGCAATCTTCCAGTGCCCAGAGCAAAACCACAAGTTCTTTCCCCAAAAGTCTGTGAACGGGATTTTGCCCAACTTTCCACTTAGATTTCTTAAAACCCTCCTTTTCAAGCCGAAAATTGAACTCCTGTGCAACATATGGTGCAACTCTCTGCCACAACCATTTAGGAACAACTACTTTGAGCTGGTTGTGAAGAGGACTGTTCTCATCAATATCTTGTACTTCCTTCCCCTCTTGCCATATAAATCTTTCATACACCTTTACTGTTTCGTTCTTCCCTTGAGGAATTACCACCATAAAATGGTGCTGCGTCTCAGATGGTACATATCCAAAGCCAATTGAGGCTGCAGCGTCTTTCTTTTTAGATTTACTCATTCTGTGTTATTGCCTCCTTGAAGTCATGAAGCGTCTTGCCTTTTTGCTTTATCCATTCTTCAAAGTCTTTTGCATCTTCAAATAACAGTTCTGTAATAACAGCTCTCACGTTTTGAATCCCATCATTGTAGAAGTCGGTTTTGACCTTTTCAATATGTGTAAAAATCTCGCTTGGTTCTACCCCTTGTGGCTTTTTACATGTCAGGACAATATAGTTATCATCATCTCTATAAATATCAAGAGAATAGGCAACAAACTTTCCTTTGTAATTTTTCAATAGTTCAATTTCTCTTTGAAGTTCTTCTATACTAAAAATCAGAATTTTCTTGCTACCTGAAAGTTTTAATTTAACCGGTTTTGTATAATCAAGTTCTATTTGCTTAATTACTATGTTTCCTGTAACATCTCTTCTCACAGGAATATTTTTTATCTCTGAAAAAACACCATCTTTTTCTGCAACCACATTAATTACCCTTGTATTATCTGGAATTGTAATATCACCATTTTCGGCAACTTTGCCATTATAGCGCGGGTTTGAACCATCTGTTGTATACTTTACAGTTGCCTGCGGAGCTGTTCTTATTTTTATGTGAGCTCTGCCTTCTTGGTCGCAAAATCTTATATTGTCATCAAGTAAAATTTCACATTCATATTTTACAACATCACCTTTTGGATGATACCCTGTTGAATCAATGCAAAGGAAACTGAGCTTTACTGCTTTTGTCCTGAACTCATTAATATTTGGCACAACCGGTGAGTTCTCTGATACCTCCTTATCACCCTCTTCATAATGTACAACATCACCAAACATTGGTATGAGCTTTAAAACTACCTCGCCTGTGTCAAAGTCAGGGGATACAAACTGAACTTTTACTGTTGTTTTGTCCTTTGCTGCCTCACCTCTTAAAACAATCCCTCCACTTTCTTTCCACAAACCTTTTGAAAGCATCTCGCGCTTTAAATTCTCCAGGGCCTCTGGTGGATGCCAAAACCACCTTGCATCTCGCGCTGCTCTTTCAACAATCTCGGACCAAGACATTGACTCTCTTGTGAAGAGCAAATTCTCTACCTTTTCGCGAAATTCATCAATGTCATTTACTTCTATATACTTTTTGTTAAGCAACACTTTTTGAATGACAATCTCTCCATCTCGGTTGTTGCCAAGAAGAGCTCTAACTCTGTCTATCCCTTTTGAACCTTGAGAATCACTATTTTCACTCGCTGGCAGATATTTTAAATCTTCAGAAATAAGTTCAGCGTTCTGTTTAGTATATGGCCTCTGTGGATAGTAAATCTTGTTAAAAGTCTCTCTCAAGACTTCTAAAACTGCAGTTTTCATCTTGCTCTGTTCATTTTCTGCTCGTTGATATTCTGTGTCAGTCTCTGGAACACCCTCTTTTCTGAGCTCATTTAGCACGTTTTCCCAACACATATACTCTCTTATTTTCTCTAAAAGCGTATTATACATGGTAGTAGAACCTGTTAAAAAGAGAAGTCTATTTTTGTAAGTTTGATTTTGCCAAAAACCAATCAGTGCTGGGTTAAGAGACCCTTTTGAGTCATAAGGCTTTGAAATAATTAGCGTTACATTGTTCATATCCACATTGATTTTTGATATGTCATTTGGCAAAGCGACAATCTTTTGGTACACCTTCTGATAGCAGTTTAGATTCCTTGGTGAAAAATATTCATAAAGAAGCCTCTCTAACACTGCCTCCGCTTCATCTAATGTATACATACTTTTGAATTTTCTCATGCGCGCAACTACATTTTCCATTGGTGTAATATATATTCTGTCATTTGCATCAATTCTTGTATGTAATGAATTTTGCTTAAATTCTTCAATTATGTTCGCAAGACTGCTTAAATCTTTGTTTGGAGAGCTCATATATGCAAAAAGCTCACTTGTTGTAAGACCTAATGGAGATTTTGTAATTTCAGACAGCGAAGACAGCAAAATCAATTTTGCAACTTCACTTGCTAAGTTAGTATTGTACTTTTGGTCAATAGCCTTTGCAGTTGTAATATGAGCTGTTGAATAAACATCGTGCATAATGGCATTTTCTAAACTCTGCTTTATATTTATAATCTCTTCGCGCGTGTTGTAATCGCTCAGGTCAAAGTCGTATGGTTCAATTAAATACTTCTGCTTTGCAAGTTTCCCATCTTCACTGTAAAGATATCTTATGTAGTGCCTCATAAGACGAATAAGTCCTCGTGTTTGCTGGAAATTGACATTTTCCCTGAATCTGCTAACAAGCTCCATTATTGCAGGATGAAACGGATATGTTCTCTTAATCTCAGTGTAAATTCGCTCTGGCTCAACTGTAGTCTGTCCTTTTCTATTACCTTCTTCAATAACCTCTTTGTAGGCTTTTGCAATCTCTTCTACATCTGGGTCATTTTCAGGGTCTTGAGGATACTCTTTGAAAAATCTTTTTCTCAAAATACAGTATACATCATTTGTGACCATATCAACCGGCTGGATAGAAGAGGCAACACGGGTTGCTTCTTTGTCAAGCTCTGTTGCTAAAGCACTTTGTAAAAGTTTCCCTCCTTGCTCATACGCTGCTTGAAGGTCTGCCACAACCACCATTACGTTTGAAAGCTCTTTTTTCTGGATTGCATTGAAAAGATTCGAAAGCCCAATTGAAACAACCTTTCCAAAGTTACTCTCACCAACTGGAATACTCTGGACATACTCAAGATATAGCGGAAGCTCATCAAGCAGTATCAAAAGCGGGTCCCCTGCTAATAGCTCTGTCCACTCTCTATCGCCAGGTGCAAACATATGATTTTGAAGGGACTTGTTCAAAACCTCTTGCTTGCCAAGCTGGTTCGCTATTTCTACCCATGGGATTGAATTTGTCCATCTTCCAGTAAATACTGCAAGTCTTATTCTACCTGTGTACATATATGGATAATCATCACCTAAAATCTTTTTTCTGATTTCCGGATACTTTGCCAAAAGCCCCAAAGCAATCATGTTATGGGTCTTGCCACCACCCATTGCCTGTCGCAGAACAATTACACCTTGTTCATCATCAATTCCACTAAATCTTTTGAATGCAACATCAAATAATCTTCTCATACCGTTTGTTATGTATGTTTGTTCAAAAAACTTTTCCGGCTTGATTTTGTCAGAAAGAAGGTCTGAGATTTCCTGAACATCTTCTGAGCTTCTTGTTGTGAACACATCATCCCTGGGTTTACAAAGCTCGAAAAGAGTTTTCATGAGTGTTTACCTCCAGTGAATTTTATTTTTTTCAATGAGAATACGAATCATCCTTACGATACCTAAATTAGCCAATTAATTATTTTTTTATTTATAGACATTTAGTTGATGCACTAAACAAAATCTTTCTACTTTCTCACTCATGTATAATACAGGTTAAGTTTCGTATATTGCTATTGATTTTATTATACCAATTCTCCATCGAAGATTAAACCAACAATCACATTCAAGTATTCTCTTACATAAAATCTCTATATTCTACAATACCCGATTTGGCAAGTAATTCATAAAATTTTTTAACATTTTCTGCAGTTTGGCAAGGATTTGCTCCGACATCTCTATATTTACTAAAAGTTATTATTACACGTCTTTTCGCTCTCGATAAAGCTACAAAAAAGGCGCAAGTATCTTGTTCAGGTTGATTTTTAATACTCCAAAATGCTGAATCTTCTAAACCAATGAATACAACAGTATCATATTCGAGCCCTTTACTTTTATGAATAGTCATAATAGGAATACTGTTTATTCCTATAAAGTTAGTTATTGCTTTTGACCAATTATTTGTTATTTCAAATTCATTCCACAATAATTTAATAGACTTATTCATTAAATCATTAAACCATGCTGTATTTCTATACTGCGGAAAATAGGATATTAATCTATCCATTTTTAAATATCTAATTATAATTTTATATAATTCTACAATTTGTTTCTGATTATCAATCTTAAGTAGTTTTTCGTTTGCAAACCTCAATAACTCTGTTATTTCAGATTCAAGTTTAATTAAAAACCTCTCTGGAGTGTCATCATCATATCCATTTAATATTTTTATAAAATCGTATACAAATGTGTATGAATTATTTCCATTAATATTTAATGCTAATGAAAATAAATTAATTATAAACTGAATTATTTCCTCATTTAATAAATCTGAAACTTCGCCTTCATCTCTTGCATTCATGCTATTTTCAGCTAATGTTTTAATCAGCATATTTGTGTATTTAGAAGGACGTTGTTTTACCAAAACACAAATATCTCTATGACTTAAATCTTCTGAATTTAGCCACTTCTTTATGTTTTCAGATAAAATTTGAGCTTCTTTAATATAATCATTAAAAATCCAAACTTCACATATTCCATCATCTTTACTCCATTTTTTGCTATTCTCTATTTTTAAATCGGACAAATCTATTTTTTCACCAAATGCTTCTTTTATAAAAACTTTTTGCAATTCAACTAAACGCGGCGCAGACCTATGATTCATCAGTAAATTTATTCTTTGGGCATTGAAATCTTTTTCAAACAATTCAAATGAATTTCTTAGTGCTCCTGCCCATTCCATAATTCGCTGTTTATTATCTCCTACTGCAGTTATTACGGCATTAGACCCGAGAAAACAAGTTTTCAATAAATCATATTGTACTCCTGTTATATCCTGAAATTCATCTAAAAATACATGTGAATATGTCGCTCGCAATGCTTTAAGAACAAAAGGATTTTCCCTCAAGATATATTCAGCAAGTCTTGAAATCATTGGAAAAGTCAGAGCAGGTTTAAAATCTTTATCTCCTTTCAAAAATAATTTCCATAATTCGTTAATCATCCATTCTTCTAAATTGTTAGGTTCATTATTAAAGGGAAGCTTTTTATCTGTCATTTTTTTATTAATAATATTCTCTATTGAAAGACTATGAATTCCATCAACATAATCACCTGTAAGTAAATGTTTCGGTTCTTTTCCCTCAAATCTTAACAAAATGCTTCGCTTCCCCTCTCTTAATACAGAAGGATTAATATCATAATTAACATCAGGTCTGTATACTTCAGGAAGTCCATACAGAAATCTATCCAAAAGGCTCTTAGCAAAAGCATCAAAAGTTAGTGATACAAATCTATTCGCCAATTTCTGACCACATCTTTTTTGAACCCTTTCTGCTAAATTTTTGGCAGCTTCTTTTTTATAGCTGATTGCAAGTATCCTTTTTGGTGAATAGCAAATACCCGTTTGAAGTAAAAAACAAGCCCTTTGAGCAAGCAACTCTGTTTTACCTGAGCCAGGTCCAGCTATTACTAAATAGTTGCAATTACTTTTAACTACTATCTCTGCATTTTTTTCAAGTTCAATTCCATCAGCAGGTTTCCATTGTTCCTTTGGTATCAGCATATTTTTCATCTCCTAAATTAGATATATCAGAGTAGGGGTCATTTTCTAATAATTCTTTAGCCCTGTTTATAAGGTTTTTAAAAACATCTGGCATGTTTGATTTTATACTATCCCCAAGTTCTATCAAAGCTTGAAAATGAGTATTTGGCTTACCTCTACCCAAAAATAAATATTTATACCAGACCATCAACTCCTTTTCATTATCTGAATAAGTTATACCAGTAGCATTATCTGATTTCAAAACACTTTTTACAACATTGTCAATATAACGTGCATAGTCTTCTTTTTTTGTAATTTTATCAGGAATTCTTGGACCACCTTTTTTAGGTATAAGTTTTTTATATGCTTCCTCATAAGTACTTAACATTGAAAAATCTATATCAAGTGGAAATGAAAAAAATATATCAAATTGTTGAAGATGTTTTGCAAACTTTTCTATTTTCTCTCTGCTATATTCGTCATATGACCAATTTGGCATATTGTCAAATTCTTCTTTAGATAAATCTGCTAAAACACTTTTTTCATCATAGCCACTTTGTATAAGCTGATTCATTATATAATGCAGCTTTTCCCATCCCCCTGTATTTCTTTCGATATCCATATCAAGCAATGTTATATAATTAATACCAATATCTTGCAGAAGTCTCCAAAAATGATTTACAAATCTTCCTCCAAGTGGCACAATACTTATTGCACAGCTATCAGCTGACAAACCGCTCTTTTCAATCATTTTCTTGATTATTAGTTCTTCACTATCACCTTCACCTAATATTACCAACCTGGAAAAGTATATCTCAGGATAAGCTTTTACAGCCTCCTTTACATATTTAAATGCTTCATCAATTTGTTCTGGTAAAATAATCCTTGAAACTTTAGTACATAAATCCTCATTTTTTATTCTTAGGTGACGTATTTCTGTAGGCTCAATTCTACTTATAATACTTGCCGAATGTGAAGTAAGTATAACCTGTGCATTTTGCTTTGAGGAAATATCTTTTAGGTTATCCATAATACGTCCTAATAAATGAGGACAAACATGATTTTCTGGCTCTTCTATTGCAAGCAAAACAAGTGTCGAAGGTTCTTTGTTAAAAGGACTTTTAGAAGAATGTTTTGACTGTAGGATTCTATTCTCAAATTCAAGAAGGGAATTTACCAATGTTAAATAAAATAGCGAGCGCAATCCATCGCCCAATTCATTTACTGTATAAGACTTAGGTTCAGAAGTTGGATAAAATTCTATTTCAACTTTCTTTAAAACAGTATCCAAGTCTCCCCTACTAAAACGCATGTGTGCCTCTTTATACCTATAATCCCTATGATATTTCTTCCACGTATTACTAATAATTTCTTTTACTAAAGATACTCCTGGATTTTTTGCAAAAAGTTTGTCAATCTCTTCCGTCTTCTCCCTTATCTTACTTTTGAAATCTTCCTCCCATTCTATGCTATTGAGTATTTTCCAGAGTATAGAGTTCGAAACATTTCTTAATTGAGGAGAGACATCTCTTATAGCCGGAACATATACAAATAGAATTCTTGATAAATGCTCTCGTTTTGCTTTTTCGTAATCGCTGTCTTTTTCTCTACCTTCCGGGGCTTTAATAAATAATATTTCTGTTTCAATATCTCCATCAGGAGTATTACTTTTTTGCCATGAAGATTTCAAACATATCCTTACATATGGTAAAACGCCAGGTTCTCTAATAACCATATAATTCCAAAAAGATGGTATACTATTGAGTTCAGTATTCTCTTGCCGCAATTCTGGAAAACTTAATTTTACCTCTATGTATAAGTCGTTATTTTCAATTTCTTGCGGATCCATGCTTTTAGGTACATGGAAATCAGAACGTTTAATCTCTTTATTGTCACTCCCAAATATTTTCATTAATGCATGTAAAACTGCTGTTTTTCCACAGCTATTTGCACCTATTAAAGCAGTTAGCTTATCAAATTCAATTACTGTTTCCTCAGGACCAAAGCATCTAAAATTTCTGATTTTTATTTTATCAATATACACTTTATTTCACTCCTGTGTATATTACTTATATCTTCTTTTATTTGCAACTGTTTTTTGTCCGCCATTGTCTTATAATATTAGCAACTTTATCTGCGTAATCAGGATTTTTTAAACCGAAGCAATTTAAATTTTTCAACCAATCTTCATTTCCAACATAGTCTATGATCGTTAAAACATAGTCCCAAAAGTCTTTTTTATTCTCTGAATTCAAAATCTCAAAGCATATTTCAAAAACATATTCTTGGAAAAGTGAAGATAATATTTCTTGAATAAAGTAAGTTAAATAATAGCTGCTACGAAATGGTACATAAAAATCAGATACTTGAATTATTGCCTCTCTTAGATTATTAGGATTTTCCAATTCATCCAATAAGCATTCTTTTGCCTTTTTATACTCAGCAGCTATCATAGGTAGCTTTTCGGATTCGTTAGATATAAACATCTTATAAATACCATACAAGAAAAATATCTTATAGGTATATTCCTTGCTGTTCTTAAATTCAGAAAGCAAAATATTTAATTTTTGGGCATTAGGTTTCCTATATAGTCCTTCAAGCGCATATGTTCTAACCCCATCCCATTTCCCATTATAAAAATAGTGTTCAGATGTATAATAACAGTATCTCCTCAATATTTTAAGGGTATTATCATCGTTAAATTCAGATATATAAAATAACATATCAGATAAAATTATTTCATTTTCATTCAATTTCGGATCGTTAAATGCGAATTGTAAAGCTTTCTTATATGCTTCATCCCCAATGATTTTTCGTACCTTGGCAGGAGCACTCCATAAATACTCAATTTCTTCAAAGTTTAATGTTGCCAATTGCTGACCAATGTAATAATCATTATTTTTTTCACAGTTTAAAGCTCTTTCAACAAGTTCTCTTATAAATTCGTCATTATCACACGGCTTAAGTTCTCCCATTAACTCCATTACCTCTATAATAAGATTGTTTGCAAGACCCCAAAAATGTCCTTTATATGTTTTTTTAAACATCTCATAAACCTCTTCTACACCTTTAGGTTTGATTCTAAAATATGAATCTAGCTCTATAAGTATATAATATAAAAAATCCTTATCCTTATACTTAAAGCACCTCAAATAAAAATCCTTAACCTTATCCCATTGTTCATCACTTGCTTTATCAAGATGTTTAATAAATCTTGCGGCGAGTATTGTAGCGGCTTTACCATATTTAAAAGGATTGGTTAATAAGTCCAGGACTTCAGCAAGACGCATTCTTCTAAAAACCTCTATTCCAGGCATGCTGTTGAAAATGGCATTAATATCACTATTTTTAAACCTGAAACTACTAAAATCTTTATAACCCTTCTCCTCTTTTCTTTTCAAATATTCAAACACAGCCATTAATAACCTTTCATCATAATAAAAACGGCTGCAAATACATAATGCCTTGTCAAAGTTTTCATTATTTTCTTCATCATTTGAAAATACTTTTCTAACGAAATCTACTACTCTCTCACTTACAAAATCATCAATTCTTTCGACTGCTTTTTGAAAAAGGCTGGATGGTATATTTTCAATATTTTTTTCAAAAAATGAATTTTCATTTTCAAATGCTATCAATAGAGGCTCCATTAATACTGGATTTTTGAAAACATCAGCAAGAAAATCAGAATCATCTTTTTTTTCTAAGATATACACACTAGCAAAAAAATCTACAAGATTATTATGTTCAAACTGATAATAATCGTTTAATTCTTGTATAAATTTGCAACTAACCAAACAATCTCTTACATCATCTATGTTAATTTGGCCAAAAAGGGAAAATTCATTTAAAGCATCTGCAATGAGCCTGTTAATATAGCATAAATTTAAACGCACTTCCATATCATTTAATGTTTTGAAAGCAATATATGAAACAAGATAAGCTAAAAACTTTTCCTTTAATTTAAACTTATTTATTATGTCACGATTCCATTTAAGCATTTGATTAAATAATTCTTTATAAAAATAATGTGGTTTGCTACTAATTTCTTCTAAGAAAACAATAATACTTTTTTCTTGTTTTAATGTCTTAATTATAGACACAACTATAGTCAGATTAAATGGATTTGATAATAATTTTAAGATGTTTGTATTATTATTACAAAAATCTTTAATAATATTTAACTTTTCTGGCACAACTCTTGAAACAAAATTCAATATAGCATTATATTCTAATGGTTTCATTATATACTTTTCAAAATTTACGTTTTCAATTTTACTAACTTGATTATTTCTACAAGTAATAACAAATGTGTTTTTATTATACTTTAGGTTTTGAAGACATTTTATCTTAAATTCCTCAAAATATTTTTCAGATAATTCATCAAAACCATCAAGAAATATTTGAAAACGACCTTCTAATAAGAGCCTATTTATAAGCTCTATGTTAATCTGATTAAAACCCTTTTCGATATTAATTTTTATATATTCAGGCAAAGCTTCGCCACAATAACTCCTAAGTTCACAAAATACTGGTATAGATTTTAAATTCTTTTCTTTTAAACATTCTAAAAACCATCTCTTAACGAACGTACTTTTGCCTGCTCCAGCTTCCCCTGTCAATATAATGTTCTGTTTTGTTTTAAAGTCAATCTCCGTCCCATTTGAAACAGAGACAGCCTTTAATTCAAGTGCATAAATATCAAATTCCAGAAGCTTTCGATGATAGTTTTCCCTTATTTCCCTCGAAGCAAGCAGAGGATACTTATTTTCGATATAATATTTTAGTTCGCTTTCCAAGTTAATTGAGAAAACATCGACCTCAAAATATTTACTAGCTTTGACTCTTGCATCATAATTGTTAAGAATAAGAGAAATTATTAAATCAATATCTACTATGTCTAAATCCCAACCATACTTTGAGCATTCTGCCCTACATTCTCTTCTAATATCATCTTTGACCTTTGAATTGCAGCATAAAACAACTCTTCGCACATCTTTAGCATATTCCCAATAACCCACTTCTTTTATATCTCTAAGAAGTTTATTTTTTAAACTTTTCTCATCAGAAGTTGTATATTGAAAAGCATATATGCTTCCGTCAGGAAAAAATTTTATTGAATCCGGAGTACCTGGCACGGGCTTATCTTTATATAAATGCATACCATGTGAGTCAAGGTTAGAATATTCAGGATTGTAATGTTCCAAAATTTCATCACATAACCTATGAAACTTATCATCAGATATACTTACTAATCCATCATATAGTTGTTTTCTCATAAAAATTTCACCCCTCATTATTGATACCTTGTAAAATTTCCTAAAAACTTCATTAAAAAATATTTCAATTATTTGGAACTTGAGCACGGTCTAAAACATTTGTCGGGTTGATCTCATCAGAAAGTAAATTGGAAATTGCTTGGACATCTTCTAAGCTACATGTTATAAAAAATTTTCATTGGAGTGCACATTTCTCCAAGAGTTTTCGCAGTACCTTCTTCTTCTGTACATTGTTTGATTTTTATACACAGTACTTATTGATGAGTTTTATACAACATTTAATAACAAAAATAACTTTTCCTTTGTTTGCAGAACCACCTCTATGCTGAACTCTATTTCTAATAGTATGTAAATATTCCAATTCTAATTTTTCATTGTTTGAAATTAAACCTTTTTCAAATGCTTCCTTTACTACTTTCTTAAAACCATATGAAGCATTCTTATGTAAACCCAATCTGTATTTTAACCACGTTTCAATACATTGATCAAGCAAAATTATTATCTCACTATTACTACTCTCACCTGAAAACCACTTACTAATTAAAAATAGAATTTTCTTTACTATTCTAACTTCTTTTGAAGCCTTTTTGTTTGATTCCATATTCGTCAATAAAGAAGGTTGCAGAGCTAATGGATGAGGTTGTGCATTCAAACTTGTCGCAATTTCAAATATTCCTTCTGTGATTTTCTTTACTCCTTCGTAGTTCGATTTGTAGAAAAGAGCAGTTAGATTTACTGCTACACTTTTTAGCTTCTTCTTTTTCTCGTATCTTAATAGATAGAATTTTATAGCATTTTTTATACTCATGTTCATCAATTGCATAACTGCTAAATCTCCATCAACAGTCACATAAATAACTAACCTTCTTTTTCGAGTTAAAATAAATTGTAACTCTAAGCCATATAATTCATAAAAAGCTTTCATATATCTGAGAAAATCAAAAGCTAAAGAAAAATGTCTATTGTTAATCTTAAACTCAAAATCGTATCCAGCCATATAAGACACCACTCCTGAAAATTATGGTATTTTTTCTGAAGTAATTTTTATTAATTGTACTCTATCTTACTTTATTTCTATTAACACTTCTCACATGCTCTCTCATATTTTTGTAACTATTAACATTCATTGAACAAAGCCTCTGAAAAATTCTCTCTTTTTGTTCATCAGTCAAACATTCTTGATTATACTTCTTTATCGTTTTTATAAGTTTAGTTGTCCAAACAACATCTGTTTTTGTCTCAACTTTCAAATCAGCCTTTGTGGTAAAAACTATCACTGAGATAAATTTTATATCACCTAAATATGATAATATTTCTTTAAGCGCTTGGATGTGACCATAATTTTGCCTAATCGGATTGTAAAATTTTTCTTTTCTTTTGTATATAACTTGCGTCCAGTATTCATCATATTCTTTACCATAAATCCAACCCTGATAATTCTTTGTCTCAATAACAAATATTCCATAATTTGAAACAACAACATGATCTATTTGAACTGTTTTAGAACCAACTTTAATCAAAAGGTTATTCAAAACTTTATACTTTTTAGGGTCTAATCGAGCCAGAAAAAACGAAACTGATTTTTCACCTATTGCTCCTTTTATCTTCGGTCTCAACAATGATAATATTGCGCTTATAATTAGCAAAACCCATATGTACCATAAATCTAAAAGCAGATCAAAAGCTAACTTCAATCTCTTACCTCCTTCGACAAACAAAATTCGGCTTTATTAGACAGTATACGTTATTTTCTCTAACAAACTAATATAAAAAGCATAAAATTACTATCTTATTTACATTATACCATAACTTAGTAAAATAGATATACTAAAATTAACCGTATCGATGAGTTTGAAATGTTTGTGTTTATATCTCAATGAAGAAAGAATTATTATAATCTTTCAAACTAAATTTTTTGTAAAAATTACATAGAAAAACTTTGGTCTTTCTGGCATTCAAATTTTAAATGTGCCGCATGGAAACAAAATAGATACAAAAGCTAAATGTTCTTGGATATTCAGCTCCTCTCTCTACTCCCCAAATCTATACACCTGATCTTTTGTAAACTGCCACTCTGGTGTTATTAAAACATCACCAAAGTTTATTGAATACCATGGATTGTCATCATCGTTTGCTGGGTTTTTTAAGATGTGGATGTCTTGGGCTGGCATATAGCTTTGTGCAAGCAGGAATATCTTTTCACCTGTTTTTGGATTTTGAGCCATATCAACTACAATAACGCAATGTCCAGGGTCGCTTCCTTTTAAAAATACATCTCCAATTTGCAAATCACTCAGAGGTATTTTTTGCATTTCCTGAGAAAGTGACAGTGTTCCAGCATATGCAAATACCATGTCAAGATACTTTCTAAAACATTCATAACTATCATCATATCCAGCAGCTTTTATCCAATAAGCTCTATTACCTTCAACTTTTATTCTATAACCCTGCATCCACTTTTTAAAATCAGCTCTAAAACCATTTGTGAAGTTAAAGTGAATTCTATCATACTGCTTATTTTTATAAAGATACTCTGAATAGAGCCTTATAACAGCGTCTGCACACTGCTGCAAATCTCTTGTGCCAACATCCATGTCAATTACTGCAACATATACGCCGTTTGGTTTTTCTTCACCATTATAGTACTTTACTTTTGTGCCATGGGGCTTGAGTGGAAGATTCCTCAAAAATTCAGCAAAAGATTCCCTCGGAACTTCAACTCTTTCATATCCTTCTGGTACTTTTATTCTTTCGCTTATTGTTTTACCATGGCTATTTATCAGACTTTCTTTGTAACTTTGTTCTGATTTATTTTTCAGGGAAGCAATACTATCCTTCTCCTCTAACTTTGGCTTTTTTGCAATTTCAGGTTTTTTATTCAATTGGGATTGTTCAACTGCACATGCTACCATCAGAGCAAAAATAAGGATACTTGCTGCCCCTAACCGCATTATTTTCCTTAGCGTAGGCATTGAATCAGCTCCTCATTTAAACAGCTTTTTCAAAAGAGTAAATATGCTAAAAGTTGTCTTATTGTATATCTTGTTGTACATGTACTTCTTTGGATTAGTCATCCAACCATAACCCCGTGGAGCTTTTAAACCTAAACTGTGGCGTATAAATCTCTTAACACTTGTTCTGGCAGCTATACTTTTCCTTATACTTGGTTTTCTCATGCCAAATTTCATTTTATCTACCTCCTCGCAATATTAAAAAATGATTTTTTAATTATTAGGACTCACTCTTTTTTTCAACCCTCTTGACAATCTCAAGCAAAAGACCTGTCTGGTCATTTTTGTCAACAAGTTTATATGTCCCATCTATGTTAAGCCTAAATTTCCAATAGCTTTGAATTGGTTTCCCGTTAATTTTAACATCCCATATGTTATAAAAAGAAATCAAAGCCTCATTGTCATTAAATTTTTCAAATACAGTTTTGTGTGTACATTCTATAGGAGTTTGAAAATCAAAAATCTTATAAAGCCTCCTGATGCTTCCTGATTCTATAAAATTCCATCCTGTTATCTCTGAAACTTTTGGAAGAAGGCTATATACCTGTTGAGAGTACCAGTTGTTAGAAGGTTTTGTTTGAACATATCTTGCTATTTTAATATTTTCATTGCCAATACTTTTCAAATATTCTTTAGCGTACTCATAGATTTTTTCTGAAAACTGGTAATTCAAAAGAAGCTTCTTTGCCTTTTCACTTCCAAATATCCTTTCGATTGACTTTGAAAAATACTTCCCCTGTCCTGTAGGTATTGTAAGAAAAATACCCTTTATACTACCATCACTATTCAGAAGAATTTCACCCTTTGCAATTTCAAGGCCCCCTAAAGCCTCTGCAGCAAATTTATTATTTACAAAAGAAAAACCTGCAAAAGAATACACAATCCCAGTCATAACTTTATTTTTCTCAGACTCTTCAAACACAACTTTATAGTCCGCAAAAATCTTCTCAGGAAGTGGTATTGTAGAAGGAAGTTTTGCTTTTCTCAGATAAACATTGAATGCTTCTTTGATAGCATCATCAATATCTTTTCTGTTTACCCAAGGTGGCAGTTTAATCTCATATTTTAATGCACAAATTCCTATATTCTCATCTTTTACTTTCTCAATAAATACTGCCTCTGAGTTTTCATATTTTGGCCAATCTCTATCAACGCACACAAACCATTTATAAACACTGTTTGACACAGACTCTTGTACGCTCCCTAAGTTACTGAAGCTATATGAGTATTTTGATATTATTTTCCCTATCTCTTTATTTACTCCCCACCACGGCTTATCCTTATTAAAATCGACTGCTGGGATATACTTAATAAGTGTTCCTGAGTCTGAGGAGTAAGAATACAAATATGACTTGCCACTTTTTTCAAATATTTCAATATGGTAATTATTACTAAGAACTGTGTTGGCTAAGCTAAACTTTTTCCTTGTTTTATTTATGCTCTTCACGATATTTTCAATATCTTTTTCATCAGTAATATCTACTTTTGCTGGCAACTCAATTTCTTTTTTGTTTCCAGCAATCTCGACCAAGGTAGGGATACTCTTTTCTATTTTTATCTTTTCAATATTTTGTGACCAACTTTTAACATCTTCTTGGGGTAAAAGCACACCAAACGCAAGATAAACAGTGGCAAATATTGTACAGGCTGTCGCCAAATAAATATAAATTTTCTTGAATTTATGAGTATCTCCTCTCTCTACTTTGTTTTCGGCTTCAGCTAATATCTTAATTCTATTTTTGAGCGAAGGATGTGACTGAATCTTTTCTAAAGCGTTCGAAACATCACCTTTTATGTAATTGATAGCATATAGAGTTTTTAAAGCACTTTCATAGACCTCTCTCTTTACCCCACTTTTCAAAACAAACAAATCAGCTTCTATTTCGGCAGTTCGGCTAATATAACTTGGTAAAAAGAGAAACTGAATTGCTCCTATTAATAAAATTGCCAATCTTATGAAATTTAACATTTTAGATTCTGAAACAAAATAGCCAGCTAAACTATCAAAACCAAATACAAGTGCTAAATAATAAAGTATTGCAATAAGCCAACCAAATAGAATTTTCTGCACATGCTTTGCTTTTATATGACCTATCTCGTGAACTAAAACTGCATCAAGCTCATCTTCCTTTAGATTTTCCAAAGCATACGACGTTACTAAAAGCTGAGGCTTAAAAATGCCTGCCGCAAAAAGATTAGCAAATTTTTGTCCAAGTGTATCAAGCACAGTTACTCTGAGTGACTCAACACCAAACCTTTTTAAAGTATTTTTTATAATCTTCTCTTCACCCTCATTAAGTCTTCTTTTTGGATACTGCAAATTTAAAAATATTATATAAAACAAATAATTACCAACAAAAAAGGCAACAGGCAGAATATAAATATATTTAATATCATCGCTTCTTAAACTTTTAACAATAGGTAAAAAAATTATACCCAGCATTACAACGTAACCTAAAAGTCCAGACACAAACTTGCGAAACAAAAATAAACCTTTTACTTTCTGATTTAAAATTTTTGCTTGTATAGTTGTTGTAACAAATACTGCTATTATAAAAACTTCAAGTATATAAATTAGTAATATAAAGAAGTCTGCCAAGTAGTTGTGTCTTTTTGAATTCAAAATTCCAACTATAAAGCCGCCTACTGCCCCCATTGCTAAGCTAATTATAAAAATTGCTCTTCCTAAAAAAGTATTCAATCTCGTTGCTTCTTTTTCTTTTTCCTCACTTTTTTCGTATCTGGCTATTATATACTTTTTCAGTGCAATCATAATTAAGATGCAAAATATAAAAAACACCAAATTTGCTATGATATTTTTAATCCACAGCACAAAACTCCACCTCTCATTGTTTATAAACTAAACTCGAATATTTATAACAATAACATTTTATAACAAAAAATCCTTCAAATCAACAACAATAGTTTTGCATTTCAGAAATTAAGAAAAAGAGCAAATAATAATTTTCAGAAGAAAAAGCCCAAATTAAAGAGCAAATGTCCGAAAAAATCAAAAAAATTTTAAAAAATTTGACTTTTTCTGACCTTGACAAAGTATTAATTTGTAATAATATTTAATATTGGAAGGTTGTACGGTCCTCCTTTAAAGAAAGAAAGGAGGTGGCATCAAATGGCAGCAAAGGAGACCACAGCTCAGAAAACTCATGAGTCAGCAGCTCCAAAAACCCAAGAGATGGATCACCTACAAGATGCTGTGAAGCTCAAAGACCTATCTAAAGCTGCACCTGAACTTTTTGGTGTAAAGACAGGAGTTGAAGGGATAGACAAGCTATTTTACAAGCTTGAGTTTTCGAAAGACCAGGGAAAACCTGTAATAAAACCACTTGGCGGAATTCCTGCATACTCGGTCATAAACGTAAGTGGTGTTGCGGACACAGGTAAAAGCCTTTTTGCTGAACAGTTTGCTGTAGTGCAGGCAAATGAGGGAAATAATGTTCTGTATGTTACTGTTGAGACACCTGCTGAGTTTTTGTACTCATCATTGTTATTTCGCGCAAATGCAATGAACATTGACAAATCTAAAGTGGAAGAAAACATCTATATACTTGACGTAACAAGAGATTTTAACATCCGTGGAAACATAAACAACTTTATAAAGACTATTGATAATGCCGCATCAAAGTTTAACATAAAAAATGTTGTTATTGACTCTATTACTGGATTTTTTGAGTCAAAGGAAATTTACGCTCGTGAGATTGTAAGGACAATTTATAATTTCTTAAAGTCTAAAAAACTCACTACTCTTATGATTTCACAAAAGAGAAGTGGACAAGAACACCTGTCAGCTGAAGCTGCAGGTGGATATGCTGTGAGCCACATTGTAGATGGTACAATTGTATTTTCAAAACAGATTATCATGAACAAGTTTGACAGCTCTACTTTCAAAAAACCAATTGGTGAGGTTATACGTCTTTTGAGGATTGATGGCTGCAGAATGTGCGGTCATGACTCAAAGACATATGTGTTTGAAATAGACCAGACAGGGCTTATCAAAGTACTATATCCTTTGTCAAGTCTCATTAATCAACAATCAGGTGAAAAGGAATAAAATAAAAACTGGCGAAAATAGGAGGGATGCAAGCCATGAAAAGGATTGAACTTTTAAAACAAGATATGGACAAGGTGATAAAAGAAATATTTATGATTGCTATAGACATCTTAGGTGGTCCTAAAAAGCTTGTTGAGTACAAAAGGCTTACATGGCTTGCATCATTGATGGAAGCAATATTTGTGATTTATCTTCATAACGAAGAGAACAAATCAGCAGATGAAATTGCTGAGTTTTTAGGAATCAGCAGTCAAACAGCAAAAGCAATCTTGCAAAGCAAACCTGAATACGCAAAAATCAAGTTAGAAAGTGGTGAAAGCAGCGAAAAAACCCATATTGCAGGCGGTATAGCAAAGATTGCATACAAAAAATGGAAAGAAGAAAATGAAAACGGCTCTATGTCACATCAAGAGGCATAGAGCCTTGATTTCTATCATATCCCAACATCAAACAAATCAGTAGACAAATATCTTTCTCCTGTGTCTGGAAGAAGAACAACAATCATCTTTTTTTTGTTCTCCTGTTTTTTGGCAAACTCTAAAGCACCATAAAGTGCTGCACCAGATGATATCCCAACCAAGATACCTTCTTCTCTTGCTAAATATCTTGACATCTCATATGCATCTTCAGCTTTTACCTTGATTATTTGGTCATATATTTTTGTATTCAATACCTTTGGCACAAACCCTGCACCAATTCCCTGTATTTTGTGAGGACGAGGCTTTTCCCCTGACAAAACCGCAGAGTCAAAAGGTTCAACTGCCACAATCTTAACAGATGGTTTTTTTTCTTTCAAAACCTCACCAACGCCTGTAATTGTTCCACCTGTGCCAACCCCAGCAACAAATATGTCAACATTACCATTTGTATCGTTCCAAATCTCAAGTGCTGTTGTTTTTCTGTGAATTTCAGGGTTTGAAAGATTTTCAAACTGCTGTGGCATAAATGCATTAGGAGTTGAATTATAAATCTCAAAAGCCTTTTCAATTGCGCCTTTCATACCCTTTTCACCAGGTGTCAGAACAATCTCTGCTCCATATGCACGCAACAATTTTCTTCGCTCTATAGTCATTGTTTCTGGCATTGTCAGAATTAACTTATAGCCTTTCACAGCGCAAACCATGGCAAGAGCAATACCTGTATTGCCGCTTGTTGGCTCAATTATAACTGTATCTTTATTTATCAAACCTCTTTTTTCAGCATCCTCAATCATAGCAAGACCAATTCTATCCTTTACACTTCCACCGGGATTAAAATATTCTATTTTTGCAATTATTTCTGCATCATACTCTTTTGAAAGTTTATTTAATCTTACAAGTGGTGTTTTACCAATAAGTTCTGTGATATTATTATAAATCATAAATATACCCCCAATTCCAGTCGAAATAGTATGTTTTTATTTTATTATAATCCTTTTTTATACTCGCAGTCAAAAAAAATTAAAGAAAAGTTCTTACTGATTGTGAATTTTAGAGAGCTCTTCTCTTATTATTTCTCTTATTCTCTCCTCTGAAATAACTTCTGACTTTGTCGCAAGGTTCATTTTGTTTAAAATGTTCTCAACCTGCTTTGCAATATAGTCGTTGAGCTCCTTTCTTTGCTCTTCGCCCTTCTCCATAATCTTATTTACCATTTCTTGCACTTCATTTTTGCTAATCTCACCTTTTTCAGCAAGCTCATTCAAAAATTTTTCTACTTTCTCTTTTGAGATGGCAAAAACTCCAAGCCCGATGTTGATAACCTTTTCTAATAAATCCTTCACTTCTCACACCTCCACAAATATTATTTTTCTTTTCTGATAATCATAACAAGCATGATGATAATAAGAACAATCAATATTAATATACCCAATCTTAAAGCCCATAAATACCATGCTGATAAAATTGTTTTATACAAGGCTGGAGAAAGCAAACCTCCAACCGTCATACCTGCAATTATTATACTAACTGAAAGAAGAATAACCGAAAGCGAAACCTTGTTTGCAAGTCTTTCCATTTGGTGCAAAATCTTGTCTATGTTTTTAATCTCGATATTAACTGTAAGTTCGTCCTCTTCGAGCTTTTCTAATATTGTCTCTGTCTTTTTGGGCAAAAACTCAAGTAAACTAAAGTAAGATGACAAGATGTTAAACAAATTAGCAATGCTAAGTCTAGAAAGCCTATTTTTGAACACAAGCCTATTTACATACGGCAAAATTGCCTCTAAAATATTTAAATCAACTTTCAAAAGAGCAATGTCATTCTCAAGAAGGCTGAGCGTCCTGCCAAACAAAACAAACTGGTGCGGAATTTTTAGCTTGTACTTAAACGTAAGCTTAAAGACATCATTGAACACATCTGCTACCTTAATAGAACTGATGGGCTGGTTTATATAGTGATTAACAATACTTTCAATATCATTGTAAAATTTATTGGCATCAATGCCTTTTTGAATTATTCCAAGCTCTTTGAAAGCCTTTATTGCCCTTTTCTTATCATTCAGAACTATTCCCAAAAGCAAGTTAGAAAGATTTTCTCTATCTTGTTTGCTAAGGTAGCCTACCATTCCAAAGTCTACAAAGGCAATCTCGTGATTATCTGTAATTAAAATATTACCTGGATGAGGGTCTGCATGAAATACTCCCAGCTCAAATATCTGCGAAAGATACAGATTTACAAGTTTTTTGCCAAGCTTTATTCTCTCTATCAACGGAATTTTTTCAACCTCTATAGTGCCTAAAGTGCTTGCCTCAACAAAACTTGTAACAAGAACCTCTTCAGAGCAAAGCTCATCATACACATCAGGAATAATAACTTCCTTGGTTGAAAGAGCTTTCCTGAGCTTTTTTATGTTGTTTTGTTCAAACCTGAAATCTATCTCTTTTAAAAGCACGTTTGCAACTTCGTTTACTATATCCGAAAAACTGACAATATTTTTTACTGGTGAGTACTTGTCCAAAATTGCACTTATTCTTTTTAATATCTCTATATCAGTTTTAACCTCATTATCAACATTAGGTCTTCTTATTTTCACAGCAACCTTTTTGCCATCTATATAACCTATGTGGACCTGACCAATTGAAGCTGTTGCAATTGGCTCTTTTTCTATATACTCAAACTTATCAAAGATGCCATTTCGGACCAAAATACTTTTTGCCTCATCAAAGGAAAATGATTTTACGTTTTCCTGAAGATTTTTAAGCTCTGCTATAATGTCTTCTGGCACAAGGTCAGGTCTGTTAGCAAGAAGCTGACCCATCTTGATAAATGTTGTCCCAAGCTCTTCTAAAGCATTTTTAAGCCTCTGTCCTCTATTTACTTTGTTCTCAGAAAACCTTTTAAATTTTACAAGTGGGGTGCTGCTAAAGATATAGCCAAAGCCATGCTTTACAAAGACATTTATTATAAACCTGAGCCTGTTTATCCTTTTTCTTTTTGTGTTTGGCAAACAAACTCACTCCATTAAAATCTTTTCTACTTCCTCGCGGGATGAAGTTTTTACTAACTTTTCAAAATCCTCTTCGTTCAAAATCTTAATACCAAGCTGCTGAGCCTTTGTAAATTTGCTACCAGGGTCCTGACCTACAACCACAGCTGTTGTCTTTTTAGAAACACTTTCTGTCACTTTTGCCCCAAGACTTTCTAAAATCTCTTTTGCCTCATTTCTGCTATACTTTGACAAAGTCCCTGTCAAAACAAATGTGTAGCCTTTTAAAATATCCGATTTTGCTTTCTTTTCAGAAACTGTATTGACACCAGCAGCTTTCAACCTTTCTATTAGGTGTCTTGTCTGATCCTGCCTGAAAAATGTCACAACGCTTTTTGCCATCTTTTCACCAAAGTCAGGAAGACTTAAAAGCTGCTCTTCTGTTATAGTAAAAAGGTCATCTATAGACGATATATGCTCAGCAAGAGTTTTTGCAGCTTTTTGCCCAATGTGCCTTATTCCAAGCGCGTATATGAGTCTGTCTAATGGTCTGTTTTTAGATGCTTGTATTGCTTTTAGCAAATTATTTGTTGACTTTACTCCAAAACGCTCTAAATTTACCAAGTCTTCAAACTTCAAATAATAAATATCAGCAGGAGTCTTTATAAGACCTCTTTCAAACAAGGTTTTTACAACCATTTCGCCCATGCCAGCAATGTCCATCGCATCGCGCGAAACAAAGTGCAAAATTAACCTGTAGCTTTTAGCAGGGCATTCAACACCTGTGCACCTGTATGCAACCTCATCTTCAAATTTTATAACATCTGCTCCGCAAACAGGACATTTCTTTGGCATCTCAAAAATTCTCTCTTGACCTGTTCGCTTTGAAAACACAACCTCAACAACCTCAGGAATAATCTCTGCAGCTTTTTGCACTATCACAGTGTCGCCAATTCTTATATCTTTTTGCCTTATATAATCCATGTTATGAAGAGTTGCCCTTGAAACAACAGAACCTGAAATTCTAACAGGCTCCAAAATTGCTGTTGGTGTAAGAATACCTGTTCGTCCCACATTGACCTCAATATCCAAAAGCTTTGTCTCCTTTTTCTCTGGCGGGAATTTATAAGCAACAGCCCATCTTGGCGACTTTGCAGTCTCCCCCGCAACATCTCGAAGTCTTAGTTGGTTCAGCTTCACAACAGCACCGTCTATCTCAAAAGGAAGTAAGTCCCTTTTTTCTTCAATCTTCTTTATAGCTTCAAATGCTTCTTTAATATCCCTGCAAACAACATAGTCAGGTGAAACTTTAAAACCCAGATGCTTTAAAAACTCAAGCGCTTGTGCATGTGTTTCAAGCTCTTTTTCGCACCACTGGACATTGAACACAAATATATCAAGCTTTCTTTGGGCTGTTATTTTTGGGTCAAGCTGACGAAGCGACCCCGCCGCTGCATTTCGTGGATTTGCAAAAAGAGGCTCTTCATTCTCTTCCCTTTCCTGGTTGAGCTTTATAAACTCATCCTTTGGCATGAACACCTCTCCACGAACAACAATGGAGATGTCTTCTTTTAACTTTAGCGGAATAGACCTTATAGTCTTTAAGTTTTCTGTCACATCCTCGCCTATATTCCCATCCCCACGGGTTGCACCTCGGACAAAAAGACCATTTTCATACTCAAGCGCAACAGAAAGCCCGTCAATCTTGTACTCAACGACATAGTCAAAATTAGATGTACCAAGAAGTTCCTTTAGTCTTCTGTCAAAATCGTAAAGTTCCCCTTCATTGAATACGTTTGAAAGTGAAAGAAGTGGCACACGATGTACAACCTCTTTAAAGCCCTCTTTTACCTTTCCACCAACCCTTTGAGTAGGAGAATCTGGAAATACATATTCAGGGTATTGCTTTTCAAGCTCAACAAGCTCACGATATAACATATCATATTCATAGTCGCTGATCTCTGGATTATCTTCAACATAGTATTTATAATCATGATAATTGATAAGATCAACAAGCTCTCTTATTCTCTTTTTTATAAACTCACTCATGCGCCTTTTTCACCCTCTTTGTTTACAATTTTAAAATTTAGGTTTAGTAAATGTTTGTAAAGTTGGTATTGATTTTGGATTTATATATTTTCAGATCATCTTTTTTCTTAAAGTCTTCAAAAAGGCTGTAAACGATATCCACAAACACCTTCTCGCTCTCATAATGACCAAGCTCTATTATGCTCATGGATAGCGACTTTGCCAACAAAATCCCGTGGTGACCAACTTCCCCTGTGATAAGACAGTCTGCACCTTTGAAATATGCATCCTTTATAAGGTCCTTACCAGAACCACTGACAATGGCTAGCTTCTTAAAAGCATCTTTTTGAATGCTTGCTTTTACAAAGTCAAGTCCAAGTTTTTGTTTTAGCTCTAAAATAAGTTCTCTTGCCAAAACCTCTCTTTCACCAACAACTCCTAAACTTTCATATGATATTTCATTTTCAAGCCGGTATATGTCATATGCAACCTCTTCATAAGGATGAGCTTTTAACATCGCTCTTATCACATTTTTAAGCTTATCTTCAGGTACTATGCTCTCAAGTCTCACCTCTTTAACCTTTTCTAACCTACCGACCTGTCCCAAAAAAGGGTTTGCACCTTCTTGAGGTTTAAAACTTCCTTCACCTTCTGTGGCAAAAAAGCAGTGGCTGTATTTTCCAACAAAGCCCGCACCTTCATTTGCCATTGCCTCTAACACATTTTGAACATAGTCTACCGGCACATACACCACAACTTTAAAATACCCATTTTTTTGTTTGACGCTCAAACCTTCAACGTTTTTAAGACCTATGAGATTGGCAAGCCAGTGGTTTATACCGTATTTCGAGACATCTGCACTGGTGTGAGCAGAGTATATATTTATGCCGTTTTTGATAGCATCTATGATAATCCTTCCTTCTGGTGTGTCATCTTTTATGCTTTTGATTCCCTGAAAAATAAGGGGATGATGGGAAATTATAAGCTTTGCTCCAAGCTCTAATGCTTCTTTTATAACCTCTTCTGTTATATCAACACAGATTAAAACCGAATCTAATTTGTCTGAATAACTTCCAACCTGAAGACCACAGTTGTCCCATTCATATGAGAGCTTTTTGGGAAAATAGGTCTCTATAAACGAAATTATCTCCTGAACACTTACCACTTTTTCAATTCCTCCTCAATCATAATTAAAACCTTTTCTTCATATGAGGTATCTAAAAAGCTCTTCTTTTTCATCCCTATGATTTTCTTCATCTTTTCTTTCATTTTCAAAAGAAATTCGTAAGCTTCTTCTGTTCTGTCAAGAATGTGTCTTCCAATGTAAATATCTTTATCTGAAAAAGATATTTTTTCCGGCAAGTAGCTGGATTTTATAATAACATAAAACCTGTTTTTGTCTTTTACAACTTTTTCATTTAATATATCAAACCCATTTTCAAAAAGCCATTTTCTTAAAAGCTCAATGTCTTTCATTGGCTGCAATATCAAGGTGGTATTAGATATTCTGTCCTTTGCCCTGGATAAAATACTACATATGTTTTCTGCTCCCATCCCTGCAATAACAGCTTCATCAACACTGCCCTCAATTGGGTCAAATCCGTTGCCAAGTAAAAACTCTATTTTATCATCCACATTTTCTTTTTTAGAAAGCTCTTTTGCTTTTAAAAGAGGTTGAAGATTGATGTCAACTGCAAAGACTCTATTTGCAATTTTTCTTTTGATAGCTTCTACCGCAACATATCCGTGGTCACATCCTATATCAGCAAGAGTATTGCACCTATCCAATAGATTTATGATTTCCTCAATTCGCTTTGAAATCACTAAAACCTTTCTCCCCAAAATCTATCTTTTTCTTTCTAATAACAATTATAATTTTTGTCAATAATAATATCAAACACTTTACTTAGCAGGAATAAAAGAAATGAAAAAGCCAAGTGATATTGAAAGAATAACAGAAACATTCCAAAACTATTTGAATCTTAGCAAGGAAGATAGTCAAAGCAATCTCAAAACAACCATAGAAAATCAAAATACACCAATTTTTAAAAAATTAGAAGAAAAAAAGAGGTTGTAAGAAACTTACACAACCTCTTTGTTCTTTTCTTCACTTTTAACAAGCTCTTCAATGAAAAGCCTTGCTAAGAGGTAGCAAATGGTAGACTCTGCACCCTGGTTCTGGTTAATGCCATCCTCTTCTATACCGTCTCTACATCCTCCTGTTTTTTCATCATACAGAGGTTTTCTGTGAATATTTTCACCCAAAAACCACCTGAAAGCTTTGAGAGCTTTTTCTTTGTATTCTTTTTCTTCAGTGATTTTATAAGCCTCAGTATAGGCAATCACACAGTCACATGCATCAATTGGTTGTTCATCAAAATAAGGACGTTCTTTCCCTTTTTCATACCATCCTCTGTTCCCTATAACTCTCAAAAAGCCATTTTCAAATAAAATACCAGACAAGAAATCAAGAGCTTCTTTTGCAACCTTTAAATACTTTTCTTTTTCTGTAACAGCAAAAGCTCTAAACAAAGCATAGGGAATTATCGCATTGGCATATGTGAGCTTGTCTGAAAACCATTTCCAGTTTTCATCTGAGTGTTTGTGGTAAAAGTTTAAAAGTTTTTCAGAAAGAGCTTCTAAGTACATTTTTGCTTCACTTGAAAACTCTTTTATGTCGTGCAGTATTGAAAGTGCAATCACTGAATATGCGATGCTAATTGGGTGGGTGAGGTGCAAAACATTTCTGAGCGAGCGTTTTAACATCACATACGCAAGCTCTTTAATAGAGCTATCAAGTATCTCAGAGCTGTAAACATACGAAAGAGCAATCAAAGACCTTGCAAAACAGTCTTCTGTGCCTTTCTCGTCCAGAAACACCCTTGAATAATTCATAAAGTTTCTGAAAAAGCCATCCTCAGTGTAAGCATTGTATAAAAACGCCATGTATCTGTAAACAAGGTCAAGGTAAGATTTGTCTCCTGTCTTTTCATAAAGCCTCAAGGCAACGATCAGCGCTCTTGCATTGTCATCTGTGGTATATCCTTCTTTGTAGTTTGGGACTGAGAATTTAGCGTGCTGCAAAATTCCTGTTGAGTCTGTCATTCTAAAAAGATGCTTTGTGTTCAAAGAAGGAAGGGCAAGCCTTTTTGTTCCTCTTTTCATGCTATCACCCCTACCTTCTTGTTTATTTCAACAACATCATAGAATATATCTATCATTCTCTTTGCAACATTGTGCCAGTACATTTCTTTGCCAATCTCCAATGTCTTTCTTTCAATCTCTTTCCTGAGACTTTCATCTTTCAAAAGCATCAATATACCATCTGCAATCGACTGTGCATCTTCAAACTCTACAAGAACACCTCTGCCATCCGAGAGCATCTCCTGAGCGTAAGTATAAGGCGTCGAAACTATAGCCTTGCCAGAACCAATAGCATATGCGAGCGTACCTGATACTGCCTGCTCCCTCCCTATGTAAGGAGTCAGGTAAATGTCGCTCAGTCGCAAATACTCCATTATTTCTACTTTTGTTAGATATTTGTCAACAAACTGGACGTTGTTTTCTAACTTTAATTCTTTTACCATATTCATAAGTTTTTCTCTATACTCTTCACCCTTTATTCTTTTGATATTTGGATGTGTTTGACCCAAAATTAAATACACAGCCTCAGGAAATTCTTTTCTTACCTTGTCCATTGCTTCAATCGCATACTCTAAACCCTTGCCAGGGCTAATAAGCCCAAACGTGGATATCACTTTTCTACCTTTTAATCCATACTTTTCTTTTAAAGTCTCTCTATCTTCAAGTTCCATATAAGGAACACCATGATGAACAATTTCAATCTTTTCTTCTTCTATGTCATACACTTCCATTAGAATATCCTTTGTTGTTTTTGCCATTGTTATGACCTTGAAACTTGCATCTGCCAACTTTTTCAGTATCTCAAATTGTTTTGCAGTTGGATTTTTCAAAACTGTGTGGAATGTTGTAATGATTGGTTTTTTGATAAGCTTCACAAATGGGATTATATAATCTCCATCCTCCCCACCAAATATCCCATATTCATGCTCAATTATCACAACATCAATGTCAGACATATTAATAAGATTAGCTGCTTTTACATAATTTGAAAATTTATCTTGGTTAATATCATATATTACTCTATTGTCATAAATATGCTTGTCTTTGCTCAGAGCAACTATATAACAACGTCTTACATCATTATATTTTTCAATTGCATTTACCAAATCCTGTGTAAAAGTGGCAATACCACATTCTCTCGGAGGATATGTGCTTACAAACACTGGCTTTATAGCCATTTCAATCCCTCCTTTTCAAAAAATATTTAGCTTGTAGCTAAAATTATTTTTCCCACTGCCACTTTTACTTATACCTTACTTCCGAAAACCGCTGGAATCCCACAGACGACATGAGACTTTGACTTTATACCCTGACTTGTTTTACTTTGACCTTCCTTGATTTTCATTATACTCATCTGTGAATACTTGTCAATTATTAAAAAAGTCTATTTCGGACAATTTAAGACCAAAATTCACGTTTATTTTTCAATTTTTTGAGAAAAACCAATTCTATCTTTAATTATCTCCTAAAATCTAATGTTTATTATAAAAATCTTTTGAAGAAAAATTATTTTTAAAAATGTTGACAAAATGAAAAAAGAGGGTATAATAAATAAGTGATAGGGGTATATGGTATAGGGAGGGTTCGAAAGTGGATGAACTGAGCAAGGAAAAAGAGAATCTCCTGCTGAGACTCAGAAAGATTGAAGGACAGATTAAGGGTATCCAGAAGATGATTGAGAATGACAAGTCTTGCAACGATGTTTTGACACAGATTGCAGCTGTAAAAGCTGCACTCAACAAGGTAGGAGCAATCATTCTTGAAAAGTATTCAAAGTCATGCATTGCTGAGTACAAAAATACTGAAAATGAAAAAAGCATTGATGAGCTGATTGAAACCTTATTAAGGTTTATCAAATAAATAAAAATGGGTATATATAAAAATTGAAAGGGGATGTGATAAAGATGGCAAATAATATTGTAACACTGACAAGTGAAAATTTTGAAAGAGAGGTCTTGCAATCAGATATTCCTGTTGTTGTTGATTTCTGGGCAGCGTGGTGCGGACCTTGCAGAATGGTTGCACCTGTTATGGAAGAGCTTGCTCAGGAATATGCAGGGAAAGTAAAATTCGCAAAACTCAATGTTGATGATTATGGTGACATAGCATATGCATTTAGAATCATGAGCATTCCGACAATTATGCTCTTTAAAAATGGCAAAGCAGTTGACAAGATTATCGGTGCAAGACCTAAGAGCGACTTTGTAAACTTTATAAACAGGAATTTGTAATATCTTAATGCTACTTGAAAAAACCACCTGAAAAGGCGGCAGGGATAAAACTGCCGCCTTTTCTCGTATATGTTTTAGAAAATCTCAATATACCAATGTTACCTCGGCCTTTATCTCAATTGTTCCAGGCTGAATTTGGGTTGATGTTGAAGAAGCCATAGCTTCTGCCTTGTAGTAGAATATAGGAGGATTGTTCACATAGCTATTTTCAGTAACAGATTTTGGCTTGCCAAGGCTTAAGCCAAGCCCTTTTGCAATTGTTGCTGCCTTTTGCTTTGCATTTTCAAGTGCTTTTGAGAGTGCCTGGTTGTAGTAAGGCGATGAGTTTGAGATATCAAATGTTAGGCTACTGAATGTGTTTACACCATTTTTGAATGCAGTGTCAATCACCTTTCCAACAATAGAAAGATTTCTTACAGTTACAGTCAAATCAGTTGATGCATAAAATCCCACTATCTTTGAAGTGCCGTCATCTTTGTTGTAAGAATATTTTGGATAAACATTTACTCTGAGTGTCTTTATATCCTTTGGGTCAATTCCAAGCTTCTTTACTGCATCAATGGTTTTGTTAATCTTTGCTGCAGTCTGAGAGTATGCAGCATCTGCACTGATATCTTCACTCACAACTCCAAATGTCAAAATGGCTATGTCAGGTTCTACATACACCGATGCCTGTCCTTTTACAGTAATCTCTGTTTTTGCTTGATAAGATGCAGATGATGCATCCACCTTTGGTGCAAAAAATACCAAAAAAGTTGCCAAAAGTAGCAAGATTGCCAAACTTACAGCTCCAATCTTTTTGTTTTTCACTTTCAACTAAATTCCCTCCTAAAATACAACTTCTTCTTGTTTTTTATTCTACCTTATATAACGCTTAACTTCCATAAATGTTGTGACCTTTAAAAATTTTTATCCAAAAAGCCTTTTGAACTGCATCGGAGTTATCCCTTCTAATTTTTTGAACATGTAGCAAAAATAGCTTGGATTTTTGAATCCAACCTCATAACACACTTCTTTTATTTGAATTATAGGGTTTTTTATCAAAAGTTCTTTTGCTTTTTGAATTCTAATTCTTATTAAATATTCATAGGGTGTTGTCTGAAAAGTTTTCTTAAAAACTGAGCAAAGATGCTGTGGTGAAAGACCAATCAGTTTTGAAAGCTCCTCAAGAGTGATGTTCTTGTAATAATTCTCTTCGATATATCTTAGGATTGGAAGTAGCTTTAAATAATTACTCTCAAAATTTCTTTCAATTTTGTTCTGGAGATTCAACGCCATGTGAAGGATGAAACTATAAATTAGCTGAGAACATTCAATTGAAACTATATAATTGTAAAATGATGCTTTATTCGAAATGGCTTCTAAAATGCCTTCCAAATACTGTTTGCTTGAGAGTTTAAATATTTCAAAAGGTTTTATTCCCATGGTTTTTAATATCATCTCACAAGCAGGGCCGTTGAAAGTAAGCCATACTGTTGACCAATCAGAAGATATCGCATAATATTCATGGGGAACACCTGGCCACAAGAAAAATGCCACAGACTCATCAACAATGTATTCCTTCCCATCCACAATTAAAACTCCTCTACCTTGCGCGGTGTGAAGATAATGAAAATCCGGATGCCCATTCTTTCGAACAATATGCTCTTGAGACTGGTTAAAGCCCACGCTTTTGAGATAAATAGGAAGTCCTTTTTCCAAAGAAGTGTTGACTATAAAGCAGGTTTTCATAATGCTGTCTTTCCCCTCTTAAAAGTCTCAAAGCTTGTTTTCTAAAATCTGTAAAATGATATTATATTGAATAATCTTTTAGCCCAGTGCAACAAATATAGAACCTGCGGCAATTAGCAGCACTCCAATTGCTGTGTAAAATGAAACTTTCTCGCCAAGAAAAATGGCAGCAAGTACAATTGCAAACACAACCGAAAGCCTGTCGATTGGCGCAACCTGCTGAACCTTCCCATTCTTGAGAGCCAAAAAATAGAAAAGCCATGATAGAGCTCCTGCAACGCCACTTAAAACAATAAACAAAATAGCCTTTTTATCAGCTAAGATTTCCCCAACCTTGCTCAGTCTCCCCTGAAATGCAACTACAATGATTAAAAAAGCAGCCATAATCACGGCTCTTATAGCTGTTGCAACGTTTGTATCAATGCCTTTTAGACCAATCTTCCCAAATATTGCAACAAGAGATGCAAACAGAGCTGATAAAAGTCCGAATATTAGCCACAAATAGTTCATTTCAGCATACCTCCAAATCAACCAGATGTATAGCTAATTACATTTTAGCCAATAATCAAAATGATAGCAATTAAAATTTTTAAATAGAGGGAGAGGTATTGAGGTCAAATGAAAGGGTCAATTGATATTTTGTCTCAGATTTCACAGCTCAAAGAGGTTGACTATAAAAACACCTTGATGATAACCTCGCTAATTGAAGTTTTGGTTGACAAAGGCATTATTGCACGAAAAGAAGTATTTGAAAAATCTATATTTTTGGACAGGCTAATTGAAAGCGAAGCACAAAGGAGGATTGAGAAGAGCACATAAAAGTTGTGCTCTTTTTCATTTTTTGTGGTATTATTTTAATATATCGCACTTTTTTAGAAAGGGGAAATGTAGGCTTGAAAGGAACTGTTGTTCTAACCTGGCTTGAAACAATTGGAAATATATGGGGAGAGGATGTTAAAAAGTATGCAAGGCAAGGTATGGGACTTGACGAGTCGGTTATAATTTCACCAACAGACGATATTGACGATGAGCTTGTTCACAAGATGATTGAAAAGGCGTGCGAAAAAGCAAATGTCCTCCCTTCGCAGATGTGGAGAGAGATTGGTAAAAATAACATAAAAACATTTAGTAAATGGTTCCCTTCATATTTTCAAAGACTATCACTAAAAGGCTTTTTAGAATACATGGACGATGTTCACAGCCAGCTTACCCGAATGATAAAAGGTGCAAAACCGCCCCGAATAATCTTTGAAGAAATATCGCCAAATGAAGCCTACATAACATATGTGTCCAAAAGAGGATTTTACGATTATTTCCTTGGTCTTCTTGAAGGAAGTGCTGAATTTTTCAATGAGAAACTGGATTTTGAAGAGCTTGAAAGGTACAAAGATGAAGAGGGATTTTATCATTTAAAAATTAGAATTAGATTTGAAAAAACAAATCGAAAGGTTAAAAAAGCCTACTTCAATATAATAGCGGGTTTAGGTTTTATAAGGTCTTTGGAGTTCAAGATTTCTATATTCTCATCAATCGCAGTCATAGTTTTAAGTTTTATACTCGAGTCAAACAAAACTGAATATGCCAGCCATCTTCTTACGGCAGGCCTCACTTTTATAACCACATTCGTTGCTGCGTTTTTTATCCTAAGACCTCTAAAGCCTATTTATGATGAGCTAAATTCTCTCAAGAACTTGGATTTTAGCGGCTCACTGATTATAAAGACAAATGACAAATTAGAAAACTTTGCAAAAATGTTAGCCACAACAAAATCTTCTGTTAAAAAAGATTTGCTTTTGCTCAAAGGTGGAAGTGACGAGATATACAGTTTCTCTAAGAACATAAAAGAAATTGCTGATAAGATGAAAAGTCTTTCTGATTCTGTTGCTGGAATTGTAAATGATGTTGCTCAAGGTGCTATTCATCAGGCAGAAGAGATTGAAAAGGCTATAACAACTCTGAATGAAAATATAGAAAATCTAAAATTAATTGTGTCACAGCAAACTCAGACAAAAGATATTTTGACAGACGTCAATCAAATACTTAATAATTCTGGAAAAGACATAAGTGAAGCTGCAAAAGATATAAACATAATTAGCACGGAGTTTTCTGAGATAGTTCAAAAAGGCAGTAAACTTTCTGAAGAAGCAAATGAGGTCATGAAGATAACATCAACAGTTGCAGAAATTTCAAACCAGATTAACATGCTTGCGCTCAACGCTTCAATTGAAGCTGCAAGGGCTGGAAATGTCGGTGTTGGATTTGCAGTTGTCGCAGATGAGATAAGAAAGCTTGCAGATAGCACAATGTCTTTTGCAAAGACAATTAACAAAAACCTCAAAACATTTGTGGAGGAGATTGAAAATCTGTCGACTATTTTGACCCAGCAGGTCGAAAAACTCACAAAGAGCGAATCTACTTTAAATGACGTTGTGAATAGGAACAACCAAAACATTGAAAGAATATCAAATGTGGTTGAGACTTTAATTTCGCAAATTGAATCTCTTTCCCAGGAAGCCGAGAGGATTTCAAACGTATTTGAAACAATCACATCTCTTTCGGCAATATCTCAAGAAAACTCAGCATCTGCTCAGGAGATGGCAGCTTCAATTTCTATGTATGCAGAGAGTATAAAAGAACTTTTGAACAAGGTTGCCGACCTTGAAAACCTTTCAAATGTGTTTAAAGAAGAGCTTTCAAAATACCGATTATAAAAATAAAGGGGAGGGTTTTGAAAATGTGCAAAACTTTTATAGCTGCAATTTTAGTTGACAACAGGCTGCACGATGCACCAAAACTTCAGGAGATTTTGACAAAACATGGATGTATTATCAAAACAAGACTTGGAATTCATGAGGCAGGCGAGAGCTGTTCAAACCAGGGACCTATCATCTTGCACATGCAGGCAACAGAGGATGAGATAAAGGCATTTGAAAACGATGTGAAACAGCTTGATCATGTGAAACTTCAGTATATGAATCTTGAATGCTAAAGGCTTTTAAAAATAAAGTAGCTTGAGGGGATTTTGTTATGGCAATTTATAACGTTCAGGATTTAATTGTGCAGAAATTTTCCCAGATAGTGCAAAGAATATCAAGCAAAACTAACCTGCCCCAAAATTTTAAAGATATATTTGTGCAGAGCTTTGAAAATGCCGTTCAAACAACCAATGTAGAAACTGATACTCCAATTTTGAGCACACAGGCAAAAACTGCAGATATTATTTTGAACAAAAGACTTGGCAGCTACAACTTGCAAAGCTCAAGCTATGCTTTTGAGCCTTTGACCAACAACAAATTTAATCTTAGCAAAGACGACATAATATCAATCGCTACACAAAAGGCAAAACAATATGGAGTTTTGCCAAGTTTAGTATTAAGCGTAATTGAAGCAGAATCAGGTTTTCGTCAAGATGCAGTCTCTAAGGCTGGCGCAATTGGTCTTATGCAGCTGATGCCCCAAACTGCAAAATCCTTAGGTGTAAATCCATATGACCCTATTGAAAACTTAGACGGTGGTATAAGATACTTGAAGGAAAAAATTGAAGAGTTTGATGGAAACATTGAACTTGCACTGGCAGCTTACAATGCAGGTCCAGCAAATGTTTTAAAGTTTGGTGGAATTCCACCGTTTGATGAGACTATAAACTACGTTCAAAGGGTGCTTTTACTTTCTCAAAAATACAGAGAATATGATGTATAATCTCCCTCTTCAGTTGCACACATTAATAGAAAGAGGGGGAGATTAAAAATGGTCAGAACAAGAAAGCTGTATAATCGCCAAAGAAGTAGATACAGCATGCTCAAGGCAAAAAAGAATATGCTGTGTATGCTCGGCTCTTATCTTACAGGGCTTTTTAAGGGTATGATGATTGGAATGATAATCGGGAAAAAACTCAGAAAAGATTAAAAGGTTTTTCAAAAATTCTTAGCGCCACCTTGTAAAATGGCTCAAAAGAAAGTGGGGTGGCGTTTTTATTTTGCGCAATTCTAAATTGATTTTTGACACAAAGTATTCTATACTGTTTATTTGTAAAAAACAAAAGATTTTCATAGGGGGCAAAAAAGAAAAATGCGACTTGGTATTGTTGGACTTCCAAATGTAGGCAAGAGTACTCTCTTTAATGCAATAACAAAAGCGGGTGCAGAAGCTGCCAACTACCCGTTTTGTACGATTGAACCCAACGTGGGAGTTGTTGCAGTGCCTGATGAAAGACTCGATGTACTTGCAAAGATATACAATCCTGAAAAGGTGACACCTGCTTTTATTGAATTTGTTGACATTGCAGGGCTTGTAAAAGGTGCAAGCAAAGGTGAAGGCCTTGGCAATAAGTTTTTGTCTCATATAAGAGAGGTTGACGCAATTGTTCATGTTGTTCGCTGTTTTGACGACACTGATATAGTCCATGTGGAAGGAAGTGTAAACCCAAGAAGAGACATTGAAACAATCAATTTAGAGTTGATCTTTGCTGACATGGAAGTGCTGGAAAGAAGGCTTGACAAGACAAGAAAACTTGCAAAAAATAACAAAGAAGCAGCACACGAGCTTGAAATCATGGAAAAGATTTATTCTACATTGGAAAGTGGCAAAATGGCAAGAACGCTCAAATTCGATGATGAAGACGATTTGAAGTTTGTAAATTCGTTGAACCTTCTTACATTCAAACCTACAATTTATGCAGCTAACATCTCTGAAAAGGATATTGGAAAAGAAAATGAATATGTAAAAGTAGTAAAGGAAATTGCAGCAGAAGAAGGGTCAGAAGTAATTGTCATCTGCGCTAAAATCGAAGAGGAAATTGCTGCGCTGCCAGATGAAGAAAAGAAAGAATTCTTAAAAGAACTTGGCATTGAAAAATCGGGACTTGACAATCTAATCCAGGCAGGATACAGGCTTTTGGGGCTGATTTCGTTTTTGACAGCGGGAGAAAAAGAAGTAAGAGCATGGACAATCAAAAAAGGAACAAAAGCACCACAGGCGGCTGGCAAAATCCACAGCGATTTTGAAAAAGGATTTATAAGAGCTGAAGTTGTGCCGTTTGAAGTGCTGGTAGAATGTGGCGGGTTTGCCCAGGCAAAAGAAAAAGGGCTTGTCAGGTCAGAAGGGAAAGATTACGTCATGCAAGATGGTGATGTGGTTATTTTCAGGTTCAATGTGTAGATATATTGTATATTGCAAGAAAGGGGCTATCCAATGTATTTTTTGGATTGCCCCTTTTTTATTATTCAGTTAACTTTTTAATATCTTCAAATTCAAGTTTGATTCTTTTAATATCCTCATAAGAACTTATCTTTAATCTCAGCTCGGGATTATCCTGAATTCTTTTCTCCTGTCTTTCCATCTCTATTCTTTGCATCTTTACAAATCTTATACCAATTGTAGATGTCCAGCGAAAGATTGCAGAGGCTACATCCTCAAAGTTTTGAGCTTTTGTTATGACCCCAATCTTGTAAGCAGGCCGACCTTTTTTCATGAAAATTGGAGTAAAATAGACATCCAAAGCACCGCTTTGCATTATCTTCTCAAGTGCAAGCGAAAGATGTTCGCCTGTCATATCATCAACGTTTGCAAATATCTCAAAATAATCACCATCAAAATTCAGTTTTTTTTTCCAACTATAGCTCTCACAACATTGGGAATAGGAAGTTCTTTTGTCCCTGCACCATACCCAATCTTTTCGATGGTCATATTTGGCATTTGGGAAAATGAGCTTGCAACTGCTGCTGCAATCCCAATGCCTGTTGGGGTTATGAGCTCAGATTCAATATCCTTTGTGGAAAGTGGAATACCATTTTGCCTTGCAATCTCTAAAACAGCTGGTGCTGGCACAGGAATAATGCCGTGCATCGATTTTGTAAAACCTCTGCCGTCACAAAGAGGCGAAAAGATTATTCTTTCAGGCTTTAAATAATCTATGCAAAGAGAAAATGCAACAATATCCACTATTGAATCATCTGCTCCAACCTCGTGGAAAGAAATATCTTCTGGATTCTTGCTGTGCACCTTAGCCTCTGCCAAAGCTATCTTCTCAAATATTTTTATCGACATCTCTTTTACAGCCTCTGGCAAAGAGCTTTCTATCAGCATCTTTTTTATATCTTTAAAAGTTCTGTGATGATGAGCATCCTCGCTGTGATGTTCATGGTTATGTGAATGAGTATTTACTATAAATCTTTTTGCCTTAATACCATTTACAAATTTCTCTTCAACCGAAAGCTCAACGTCAAGCTTTAAAAGTGAAATATTTGATTTTATATACTCAAAATCAACTCCACAGTCAATTAGCGATGCAACAAGCATATCACCCGCAAGGCCTGAGATTGCATCAAAATAGAGAATCATAAAAACTTTTCCTCCTCTTTTATTCCTTTTTTACAAGTTCTGATTTGCAAGCGAGTTTATCATATGGGCAACAATGGCTGCACCAAATCCATTGTCAATGTTGACCACACAAACACCGTTTGCACACGAGTTTAGCATGGTAAGAAGGGCTGAAAGCCCCTTAAAATTTGCGCCATAACCAACAGATGTTGGAACAGCAATAACAGGTTTTGAAACAAGCCCAGCAACAACTGATGCAAGTGCACCTTCCATACCGGCAACTGCAACAACTGCGTTGGATGACTGAATATCATCAAGGTGGGCAAACAGCCTGTGGATTCCTGCAACACCAACATCGTACATTTTCTTTACATTGTTTCCTAAAATCTCCAAAACTATAGCTGCTTCTTCCGCCACTTTCAAATCGGCAGTTCCAGCAGACACAACTGCAACGTGTCCTTTTGGATTTTTGATAATCTCAACCCTCTTTGCACAGATAATTCTACCTGTATCATAATATATCACATCATCTTTTAGATGTTCTCTTAAGTACTCATACTGTTCTCTGCTTGCCCTTGTGCCAATAATGTTTACTTCTCCTCTTTCAATCATCCTCTCAAAAATCTTTAAAACCTGCTCCTTTGTTTTCCCTTCGCAAAAGATGACCTCAGACATGCCCTGTCTGAGCTTGCGGTGATGGTCAATCTTTGCAAAGTCAATGTCTTCAAATGGCATCTTGGCAAAAACCTTCAATGCCTCGTCAACCGAAATTTTGCCGTCTCTGACATCCTCAAGTATTCTTCTTACATCCATTTTCTACCTTCTTCCTTTCGTGTTAAATCAGTTCATGCTTCCTGTTCTGTAGCCGGAAAGGTCAAGCGTTACATACTTAAATCCCAAGGCTTTCAAAGCGTTTGAAACTTCATCAAGCAGTTTAAGGTCGAAAAATTTTGAAAGCTCCTCTTTTGCAACCTCAATTCGCGCAATAGCTCCGTGATGTCTTACTCTCACCTGTGAAAATCCTTTTTGAACCAAAAAATCCTCTGCCTTTTCTATCATTTGAAGTTTTTCCAATGTAATTTCATCACCATATGGAATTCTTGTAACCAAACATGCAGAAGAATGTTTTTGATATGTGGAAAGCCCAAATTCTTTCGACAAATACCTTATCTCCTCTTTTGTAAGTCCTGTTTCAACCAGTGGGCTTTTGATACCTTCTTCCTCAAAAGCTTTTCTGCCGGGTCTAAAATCCTGAAGGTCATCTATGTTTGAACCTTCAACTATCTCGTTTAGATTTAACTCCTCTTTTAATACTTTTAACCTTTTTATCAAATCTTTCTTGCAATAATAGCATCTAAGTCTATCATTTTTCATAAAATCCTCATTTGAAAAAACGTCTCTCTCTATAACAATCAGCCTTGCCCCAATGTCTTTTGCAAGCTTTGCTGCATCTTCCTTTTCCCTTTGCGGGCTCAAAACTGAACTTGAAAACACGGCGATGGCTTTTTCCCCCAGCACATCAAACGAAACCTTTAACAAAAATGTAGAGTCAACTCCCCCCGAAAACGCAACAAGCACGCTTTCATAGTCTTTTATAATTTCTTTTAGCCTTTCAAGTTTTTCATATGCAATTTTTTTATCGACCAACGTTTTAACCCCCGCCTTTTTTAGTTTACTTGCTTGCAAGTTTAATTGCAAACCATCCTTCAAAGATTGCTCCTGGCTCTAAGTAATAAAACTTGTTATTGATATATCCTTCATGTTCGCCCATCCAGGGCTCAACACATACAAAGTCAAAATCTTTTAAAGACCAAACCACAATGTTCTTGAAATTTTCATCTTTCAAAAGCACTATTTTTTTATCCCTGTCAAGAGTAATTTCAACTTCGCTACTTCCTACATCCAAAAAGTCAAGGTTGACCTCAGGTTTTGAAAAATCAATCTCTTTGAAATCCTGAAGATCAATAAACCTTTTTTCAACATCGTCAAAGCACTTTTCACATTCAAGCTTGAGAGTAAACTCGTCTTTATTGCACAGAAAATAAGGATGAAATCCTGCATAAAAAGGCATTATACTACTGTCTTCATTCTTAACAATCATCTTCACTTCAAACATTTCATCGCTCAGTAGATATTGAAGCAAAAGTTCAAAATCGTATGGATAAAATCTCTTTGTAAATTCGTTACTTGAAAGCCTCAAAATTATACCATTTTTATCTGGCATGTCAATGTAACCTGCTATGTTGAAACAGCTGTCTCTTGCAAAGCCATGATTTTTCATCTCAAACTCTTGACCTTTGAAAAAAATCTTGCCGTCCACAACTCTGCCACATATCGGGAACAAAACTGGTATTCCGCCTCTTATGTTTTTTGTTCTGTCAAAAAGTGTCGCCTCATTCAAATAAAGAATCTCTTTGCCTGAAAGATTGAGTAAAACAACAATTGCACCCCGCTCGGGTGCAACTGTAAAATATGAATTTTTTGTCTTTGAATATATTTTGATAAGATCCAAACCATTTTCATGATATTTTTCTGCAAAGTCCAAAATGGTTTTCCTCCCCTGTATAATACTTCCGACTACTCAACATGAACAGAATAGTTTGGTGCTTCTTTTGTGATATAGATGTCATGCGGATGGCTTTCTCTGACACCAGCCTGGGTGACTTTTACAAACTTTGCCTTTTGTTGAAGTTCTTTTATAGTCCTTGCACCGCAATAACCCATACCAGACTTTAAACCGCCAATTAGCTGGAAAACAGTGTCTTCAAGCGGACCTTTATATGGAACTCTACCCTCAACCCCTTCAGGAACAAGCTTTGAAGCATCTTCCTGGAAATATCTATCCTTGCTTCCTGCTTTCATTGCAGAAAGCGAACCCATGCCTCTGTAAACCTTAAACCTTCGCCCCTGGTAAATCTCACACTCGCCAGGGCTCTCTTCACATCCTGCAAAAAGACTTCCTATCATGACAACATCAGCACCAGCTGCCAGCGCTTTTGTTATATCCCCAGAATACCTAATTCCACCATCGGCAATAACAGGAATACCATATTCTTTTGCAACCTCAGCAACATCCATTATAGCAGTTATCTGCGGCACACCAATACCTGCAACAACTCTTGTTGTACAGATAGACCCAGGACCAATTCCAACCTTTACACAGTCTGCTCCAGCCTCAATCAAATCACGGGCAGCCTCAGCAGTTGCAATATTGCCCGCAACAACCTGAATGTGTGGATACCTTGACTTTATCCTCTTTACCGTTTCAATTACACCTTTTGAATGTCCGTGAGCTGTGTCAACAACAATCACATCAACCTGAGCTTTAACAAGAGCGTCAACACGCTCATCTGTGTCTTTTGATACACCTACAGCAGCAGCACACAGAAGCCTGCCTTTGCTGTCCTTTGCTGCATTTGGGTACTTTACTGCCTTTTCAATGTCTTTTATAGTGATAAGACCTTTCAAATTACCTTCATCATCAACAATAGGGAGCTTTTCTATTTTGTGTTTTTTCATGATCTCCTTTGCTTCTTCTAAGGTGATGCCTTCCTTTGCAGTGATAAGGTTACTTGACGTCATAACCTCTTTGATTGGTTTTGAATAGTCTGTCTCAAATCGAATATCCCTGTTTGTTATAATACCAACAAGCTTGCCATTTACTGTTATCGGAACACCTGAAATGCGATACTTTGCCATGAGCTCCATCGCTTCGTATATCTTGTTGTCAGGGGACAAATAAAACGGGTCAACTATTACACCATGTTCAGACCTTTTTACCTTGTCTACCTCGCTTGCCTGCTCTTCCACTGTCATATTCTTGTGGATAACACCAATTCCACCCTCACGGGCAATGGCAATTGCCATGCGCGACTCTGTTACAGTGTCCATACCAGCTGACATAAGAGGAATGTTGAGTTTTATCGTCTTTGTAAGATAAGTCGAAACATCTACATCCTTTGGCAAAACTTCACTGTATTGAGGTACAAGTAAAACATCGTCAAATGTCAGTGCCTCTTTGATTATTTTGTCTTCAAATGCCATCTCAATCTCAATCTCCTTTGGAAGAATTTTTATCTATAAATTTGGTAAGGCTTTTTCTGGAAGAACTTGTTTATTGCCTGAACTATCTCTTCGTTCGGCTCAAACAAAATTCTTGTTTTTTTACCTTCTACATTAGCAACAATAGCATATACATTCTCCTCACCACTGTTTGACGTGCAGTCAAATGACTGGATAATACTTTTGTCATTTTTTTGAGCATTGAACATACTTGAGTCTTTTGAAGAAATAAAATAGTCAATCTTTCGGATGTCCAAAGACACAACCCTGCTTCGTTTTCTCTGAGCAATTATCTTGTCTATGTCAAGATAGTGGTTTGTTACAGCATATTCATACTCAATGTTGTAGTTTCTCGAAAGATAAATTGCACCCCATATAGCCAAAACTAAAAGAACAGGACCTAAGGTGTTTATGATTGGTATAAAGAATGTTATAAGTCCAACCAACACCCCGCCGATAATAATGAGCACTTGTTTTGCCTTTTCACCAGAGGTCTTTTTTCTGACAATTAGCTGTTCATGGAAAACATCGTTCATAATTTACAATCAACCCTCCGAATAACTCTAATTTTTTAAACAACAAATCTATCTAAAAATAAACTTTTATCACCATCAGTAGTTTTTGTTTTCATCTACTTTACTATTCCTGCGCGACTAAACGGATATACCCTAAACACAACTTTGCCCAAAATATCATCTCTTGGAACATACTTGTGTTCCCAGAACCGGCTGTCGTGAGAGTCGTTCCTGTTATCACCCATCATGAAATAGTGTCCGGGCGGAACTTTGTATGGTCCAAAGCTTCCTACCATGGGTTCTTTTAAATAATTTTCTTTATAGACTTTACCGTTGATGTACAAAACACCATCTTTTATCTCGATTGTGTCGCCAGGAAGACCTATAACTCTTTTGACATATAAAGTTTTTCTATCGTCTGGATACTTGAAAACCACAATGTCTCCTCTTTTGACATCTTCTATATGAAGAACATAACCAAGCTTATATACAAAGAGTCTATCGTTTAGCTGAATTGTGTTGAGCATTGAGCCGGTCGGGACAATCACAAGTGAAAAGACATAAGTGCGCAGGATAAGAGCAATAAGCACTGCACCGCCAATCCATAAAATCCACTCAACTGCTTCTTTTACCACTTTGTTTTGAAGTTTCAGCGTTTGATGCTGTTCCATCATCAATATTCGTCTCCTTCTTTTCTGAAGTTAAAAAATAGAAGCTTAAATATAAGTTTAATTGAATTTATTTGCCAAGTCAATATCAAGAAAATCATTAGTCTTTCAGCTCAACCACCGTAACACCCTGTTCACCTTCACCATATGTTCCATCTCTGAATGATTTTACATGCGGATGCCGTCTCAAAAAATTCCTTATAGCTTGACGCAAAACCCCTGTACCTTTTCCATGGATTATTGTCACCTGTTTTAGTCCCGCTGTGTATGCGTCATCCAAATACTTGTCAACCTCTAAAATGGCATCATCACTTGTTTTTCCTCTAACATCAATGGAAATGTCAATACTCTTTTGAACAACTTCAACACCTTTTTTTGAAGACAATCCCAAGTTTTTAACAGTCGTGTCCTCTTCTATTTCAAATACATCAGATATATTCACAGAAAGTTTCATAATGCCAATTCTAACTGTGAGATTTCCTTTAGAGTCAGGCAGTGATTCAACAAACCCTTCTGCATCAAAGCTTTTGACATATACCTTTTGCCCAAGCCGAAGGTTTTCAGGTAACTTTGACTGCAGTTTTTTCTCTTTTTGTGATGCCTGTTCTATACTCTTTACAAGATTTTCATATTCTCTCTTCTTCTCCTCAAGCTGTTTTAACATCTCTTTTTCCTTCAGGCTCTCTGCAATCTTCCTAAGCTCTTTGAATAGCTTTTCAACCTCATCTTCAACCCTTTGCACAAACTCACGTGCTTCTTTTACTGATCTTTCTTTTATCCTCTGTTTTTCTGCTTCAAACCTTCTTCTTTCTTCTTCCAAGCTTCTCTTTAAGTTCTCTGCCTCAATCTTTAGTTTATTTGCACTTTCCAGGGCTTCTTCCAGTTCTTTTCGTTTTCTTTCCATCTCGTTTATAATGTCAGTCAGCTCCAGCGTCTTTTTAGACATGTAGCTTTTAGCAAGCTCTACTATCTCTTCTTTCAAACCCAAATTGGAAGATATATAAAGCGCATTGCTCATACCGGGAATTCCAATCAAAAGCCTGTATGTTGGTTTTAAAGTATTGATATCGAACTCACAAGAAGCGTTTTCAAATCTCTCTTCCTGCTGAGCAAAGGTTTTAAGCTCTCCATAGTGTGTTGTAGCAACAACTTTAGAGCCTTTTCTGTAGAGAAACTTTAAAATTGCTTTGGCAAGCGCAGCGCCTTCTTCGGGGTCTGTGCCAGAACCAATCTCGTCCAAAAGAACAAGTGTTGAGCTGTCTGCATTTTGTGTTATCTCAATTATATTTTTCATATGCGCTGAAAAAGTTGAAAGGCTCTGAATTATGCTCTGCTCATCGCCAATATCTGCAAATATCTTTGAAAATACACACACCTCAGACCCTTCATCTGCCGGGAGAAACATTCCACTTTGAGCAAGAAGACAGAAAAGCCCAATGGTCTTTAACGTCACAGTCTTGCCACCTGTGTTTGGTCCTGTAATGACAAGAACGTCAAATTCTTTACCCAAATGTACATCAATTGGCACAACCCTTTCTTTTTCAATCAACGGATGTCTTGCTTTTTTGAGATTAATATATCCAGCTGTGTTGAGGATTGGCTTTGAAGCCCGAAATTGATGTGCCCACTGCGCTTTGGTAAATAGAATATCAAGTTCAGAAAGACTCTCGAAATTTTGTTTTATCTCATTATAGTTGCGGGAAATAAGCTGGGAGAGTTCCTGTAATATCCTTTCTATCTCTTCTTTTTCTTCTGACCTCGCAACCCTTATCTGGTTTGAAATTTCAACACACACAAACGGCTCAACAAAAAGTGTTGCACCTGTTGCAGACTGGTCGTGAATAATACCCTTGATGCTGTCTTTGTGTTCAGCCTTCACAGGAAGCAAAAGCTTATCCCCACGAACTGTTATGATAGGTTCTTGCAAAAACCTCTGGATTTTATGGTCTCTTATCATCCTGTTCAGTTCATCTCTTATCCTTGTCTCAAGCCGTCTTATTCTGTCTCTTATCTCTTTTAACCTTGGCGATGCAGTGTCTAAAATCTCCTCAGGAGTCAAAAATGTCTGGTCAATACGGGCTGTGAGCTCTTTAAGATAAAATAGCTTCTCTCGACTGCTTTTTAGATAGCTACCATCTGCATTTGCAAGGTATGACCTTACCTCTTGTGAAAGCTTTAATATTCTGCCCACTGCTAAGATTCCGTGTGGTGTTAAAATTGCCTGTGCTCTTGCCTTTTTCAAAATCAATGAGATATCAGAAAACTCTAATATGGGCGGTCTTCCATATTTTAGTATATAGATAAAACACTCTTCAACCTTGTCAAGTTCTTTTTGGATAAAATCCTTGTCTGTTGAAGGCACAAGATTTTGAAAGTACCTTTTTGCAGGTTCAGAATGTGCTAAAGATATTAACATTTCTAATATCCTGTCATATTCTAAAGCTCTGAAGGTCTTTTGATTCAAGCTTGCATTACCCCTTCTTGTTCAGTTTTTAAATCGCAGCAAAAGTGTCTTTTTTGTTTATTATAGCACACAAGGCTTTCCCTCATAAAGAAAAAAGGACAACATCATGGTCGTCCTTGTGATTTTTTGTTCCATAAATAAACACCTCAAAATCTCTATCTTCTTATTTGTCCGCTGCCATAGATGATATATTTTATAGTTGTGAGCTCTTTTAATCCCATAGGACCTCTTGCATGAAGTTTTTGAGTTGAGATTCCAATCTCTGCTCCAAACCCAAATTCGAAGCCATCTGTGAACCTTGTTGATGCGTTCACATACACGGCCGCAGCATCTACATAGTCCAAAAACTTTTGAGCGTTGAAGTAGTCCTTAGTTACAATAGCTTCTGAATGTTTTGAACCATATTTGTTAATATGTTCAATTGCATCATCGATGCTGTTAACTACCTTAACACCCATTATCAAATCTAAATATTCTGTATACCAGTCATCTTCAGTTGCTAACTTTATTTCAATTCCATTTTTTCTGCAAATTTCAACTACCAGAGAGCATCCTCTTATCTCAACATTTTTTCCTATCAATTCTTTTACAATCATCGGCAAAAATTCTTCTGCAATATTTTTGTGAACTAAAAGCTTTTCAGCTGCATTACAAACACCTGGCCGTTGTGTTTTTGCATTTACAACAATTGCTTTTGCCATCTCAAAATCAGCACTTTCATCAACAAAAACGTGACAGTTTCCAACACCAGTTTCTATCACAGGAACTGTTGCGTTCTGCACAACAGTTTTTATAAGGTTTGCACCACCTCGCGGAATCAAAAGGTCCAAATACTCATTTAATTTCATCATTTCAACAGCAGTCTCACGTGATGTGTCCTCAACAATCTCTATGCTGCCTTCCTCAATTCCAGCCTCAAGCAAACCCTCTTTCATTACCTTTACAAGTGCAATATTTGAGTTTATTGCTTCAGATCCTCCTCGCAAAAGGACACTGTTCCCTGCTTTTAAACACAAAACGGCTGCATCAACAGTAACATTTGGTCTTGCCTCATAGATTATTCCAATTGCACCAATCGGCACTCTCTTTTGACCAATTACAAGCCCGTTGGGACGCTTCCACATAGAAATAACTTCTCCAACCGGGTCAGGAAGTTTTATAACATCCTCAATCCCCTTGCAGATTTGCTTTATTCTGTCCTCTGTTAGCTTTAACCTGTCTAAAAGTGCTCCTTTGATGCCTTTAGAGACAGCATTTTCCATGTCTTTTTGGTTTTCCTGCAAAATAAAATCCATCTTCTCTAATATCTTTTGAGATATGCATGAAAGTGCCCTGTTCTTTTCATTTTCAGAAAGGTTCATGAGCTTTTTTGACGCTTCTTTCACCTTTTTCGCTTTTTCAATCAAATCGCTCATCTTTATTCTGCCCCCTTTGCATTTATCTTGAAACAGTGTTTTTACTAACAAATAACGTCCCTATCTCCTTGCCCTCTAAAATCTCTTTTACAACTGTCGGATTTTCACCGTTTGCAATAACCATAGGAATCCCATGTTGCATTGCAATTTTGGCAGCTTCAATTTTGGTCTGCATACCGCCTGTTGAGTTGACACTGCCAGCTCCTCCTGCAATGCTTTCTATATATGAGTCAATCTCAAAAACCTCTTTTATAAGCTCTGCACTCTTGTCAATTCTCGGGTCACATGAGTAAAGTCCATCTATGTCAGAAAGAATAATCAAAAGGTCAGCATCAATTATTGTCGCAACATAAGCAGACAAAGTATCGTTGTCGCCAAACTCAAGCTCTTCAATTGCAACAACGTCGTTTTCGTTCACAATTGGAATTGCACCATATTTGAACAGGTACTCAAATGTGTTCTTAACATTTAGCATCTTCTTCTCTTCATCAACAACATCCTTTGTAAGAAGCACCTGAGCAACCACAACTCCGTATTCACCAAAAAGCTTTTCGTAAATCTGCATTAAAATTCCCTGGCCAATTGCCGCGAGCGCCTGTTTTTCCTGGGTTGTTTTGTGATTTTTGGTAAGCCCAAGCCTTCCTAACCCTGATGCAACAGCACCAGATGTGACAAGCACAACGTCCCTTCCTTCATTTTTTATGTCAGAAAGAACTCTTGCAAGTTTTTCTAATCGTGAAAGATTTAACTTACCTGTTGGATATGTTACAGTGCTTGTTCCAACTTTTACAACAACCTTTTTTACATTTCCAAAGTCTCGCATTTTCCACTTTCTACTCCTTTTCTATGGTAAAATCTTTCAAGCTATTGTTAAAAATGATTTTATACTTTGAATTCTCGTCAACCACATAAAGCTGGGTTTGGATTACAATATCAATATTTATTCTGTTTAAAAGCTCTTCTTGTATGATGGAAGCAATATTTGGTATAAATCTTTTCGGGTCGTTTTCATCAAGGCTTTTGATGTATATTGGAAGCTTTCCTTGTTGGGGTTTATAAATTTCAACGTGTATGACACCTGGTGATACAGGGATGTCTGTTGGATATAAAAGTTTTACGTTATAAAGTACTTCCATAATGTCCTTCCCCCTGATAAAATTTAAGATATGAGCTGCTTATATTTATTCTATCAAATTAATGTGTACCCTTCAAAGATTTTTCTAAAAATTCTGTATTGAAAGGAATGAAGATAGAATGCGAACATTCATTGGTATTGACTTCCCAAAAAGCTTAAAAGAGCAGATTGTTGAAGTGCAAAGCTTTTTAAAGTCAATCAGTAAAAAAGGCAGATGGAAGTACATTGACAACTTTCATTTAACCCTCAAATTCTTGGGTGAGATTGAATATGAAAAGGTAGAAAAAATCAGACAGGCGCTTGAAAAAAATTTAAAAGATTTTTCCCGTTTTTCATTGAAAATCTCATCCTGTGGATATTTTAAAGGGCATGGGAACTTGAGAGTTGTGTATCTAAAGCCAGATGGCAATCTTGAAAAACTCAATAACATTTTTTCTCTTGTTGAGGATGCAATGGCGGAGGTTGGCTTTGAAAGAGAAAAAAGAGAGTACACACCCCATATAACAATTGCCCAGGATGTTGTGTTAAATGAGCCTTTTGAGAATTTTCAAAAGTATGTTGAAAGCTTTTCTTTTGATGAAATTCCTGTTGAAAAGGTCATTCTTTTTTTGAGTGAGGAGATAGATAGAAAAAGAGTCTATACACCCCTATTTGAGATACAGCTACACTGATTGCAAAATTTATTTTAGAATTTTGCAAAAGAAAGGACTGAATAACTGTGTCAAAACATTTTGCCAAACAAAGTTTAAGCGCTGTTTTCTCAAGTATTATACTATTTATATTTGCCAACGCTTTTATGGGAATAGGCGGTGGAATAAACGATACAATATTTAACAACTACATCGCTGCAAACTACAATATCTCTCCAATGGCAAGAGGAATTTTGGAGTTTCCCCGTGAAACTCCTGGTTTTTTGATTATATTCTTAATAGGCTTTTTATATTTCCTCGGTGATTTGAGGGTAAGTATAATTGCAACATCTTTGTGTTCATTTGCTCTGATTGGTCTTGGATTTTTTGCTCCAACTTTTCTGCTATTGATTGTATGGACTGCTATTTACAATACAGGAACACATCTAAACATGGTCTTGAGCTCAAGTATTGGAATGGAGCTTTCTAAAGAAGAGGAATACGGAAAAACTTTAGGTCTTATCGGTTCTGTAGCAACAGCTGCATCTATAATAGGTTATTTTATAGTTATGGTAGGATTTAAATTTCTGAATTTTTCTTTCAAGACAGCATATGTTATTGCTGCTCTGATGTATCTATTTGCAGCATTATTTTTACTGCCTGTTAAACTCCCAAGAAAACCTGAACACAAAGGATTCAAGTTTGTCATCAAAAAAGATTACTGGCTTTATTACGTGCTTTCAATCTTCTTTGGAGCAAGAAAACAAATATTTATCACCTTTGCACCCTGGGTCTTGATTAAGATTTTCAAACAACCTGTTGCAAATTTTGCGCTTGTGGGAATCATTTGTTCATTTTTAGGAATTGGTTTTAGAAATATAATCGGTAGGCTCATTGACAGACTTGGCGAAAAGAAGATACTTACATTTGACGCGGTAGTTATTTTTCTCATATGTCTTGGATATGCTGCAACTGAGAATATAAAAATAAAATGGCTCGCACTTGCCATTGCATATGGGTGTTACATCATTGACAACTTGATGTTTGCAACATCAATGGCAAGGTCAACATACATAAAGAAGATTATAAAGCATCCTGACGACCTAACTCCTACTCTTTCAACAGGCACAAGCATGGACCATGCAGTTTCAATGAGCCTTCCTATGCTATCTGGTTTTCTGTGGAATAAATTCGGGTATGAATATGTGTTCTTACTTGCAGCTTTCTTTGCGCTTGGGAATTTATATTTTGTAAGGAAGATAAAAGTTGAAAGTTAGTTACCTTTAAAATTTTAAGATATGATTTGTGAAATTTAGAGTATAATTTTATAAAGAACAAACCTATTGTGCAAACTGAGGTGAAAAACAAAAATGCCAGAAATTTGTATTTTCTACGGCTGATGAGAATTAATCCTTTAGTTTAAAATTTTTGAGGTGATTAATATATGATGGAATACTATCCTGAGGTTGTACAGGTTATTCCTACTGAGGATTACAAGGTGTATATATACTTTGATGATGGTAGCATAAAACTATTTGATGCCTCTACTCTGCTTGAAAAGGGTGAGTTTCAAAGACTCAAAGATAAAAAATTCTTTATGGAAAGATGCACTGTTTTAAATGGAACACTTGCATGGGATGTAAGTGGAAATTACGATGAAACAACCTGCCTTGACTTAGACCCACTTGTTCTGTATGAAACTTGCCCTGAGGTACAAGAGCCTACTTGGCTTTTTGAAAAGATTGAAAATGAATTCAGGCAAAAGAGTGACAAAGAAGGGGCTTTTTAAGCCCCTTTACTCTTTTTTGTCAAAGCCGGATGGAAACTGGGTTTGTTTGTACTGTGAATAGTCTTTCAAAGCCTCTTTTTTGTACCTCATGCTTTTTAGAGCCCTTTTTATCTCATCAAATTTTGCTCGAATTAAAATATTATTCTTTTCATCTATGTCCTTTATCACCTGAAGCTTTTGTAAAATGGATGATGTGAGGCTTTTGAGCAAAATGCCTGTTTCTTTGTCAATATCTGTTATCTCATCAAAACTTTTTATTCCCTTTTGAGTTTTGATGCTTTCAAACTCCTCTAAAAACTCACTGTCTATTCTATTTATTTTCTCAATCAAATCTCCTTTTTCATCAACAATCTTAGAAAGCTCATCAAAGTTGTCATTTAAAATATACTCCTGCTGCAAACTTGTGAGAGTCAAAAACCTATCCACAAGCTTTTCTTTTTCTTCAAGAAGACTTACAAGCTTATTATACATAAACCCCAGCCCTTTTTATTTATTCTTTTGCTGTCTTGCAATCTTTATTGCCTCTGCCCAGGTGTTTCGCAAATCCTGCACAATTTCAAGTGCCTCTTGCAAATATTTCTTATCTTTTTTAAGATTTGCTTGAATAAGCCATCTGTAGATAAAATCATATAGGCTCATCAAATTTTTTGATATCTCATATTGCATATCAAGGGTTGACATGAGTTCTGTGATGATATTCTCTGCCTTGATAATATTCTCATTTGCTTTGTCAAACTTTTTCTCATCAATTGCCTGCATTGCAAGTTTTATAAATCTTATACACCCATCATAAAGCATAAGCGTCAATTCTTCTGGCGGTTTTGTCATTATCATTTCCTCTTGATATCTTGCTGCTGCGTCCATAAATTTTGCCTCCTCATATTTTTGTTTATTTCTTAAATTTTAATTTGTTATTCTAAACAACTAAATATCTATAAGTATGCTTACCTGCCACTAAACTGTTGAGATAACCACGAGCTTTGAGTATTCATTTGGGCAATTAACTGCTCAAGCTGAGTAAACTGCCTGTAATATCTATCTTCCACCTTTTGCAGTCTCTCTTGCTCAGCATTCATTTGGTCAATAATGCTTCTTAGCTGCTTTCCTATAGAACTATTCGGGTCATATGTGTTTGTAAAATATGGTTTGCCAGCTTTGTCGTATATCTTCTTTAGGGTATCATTTGCAAGGCTGTAAAATCGCTGGAGAATCCCATCATCATCAATAGATTTTGTGTCGTCACCACTGCTTGTAAACAGCTTCACAAATGCATCAAAATTATTTGCTATCGCATCTCTGAGCTTAGCTTCATCTTTGATATAAATTTTTCCTTCTTTGCTTTCAAAATAGCTGTATGTTTCTATTCCTGCTTCAGATATCGTATCTAAGTTAGAAGGAAGACCTGGAACTTGTTTGTATAAGTAGTTTCGCATATTGTCCAAAAAACTTGAAAGTATAGAATCACCATACAAAAGCCCTTTTTTAGCTACATCCTCCCATTTTTGAATGTCCGTGTCCTTCATCTGGGCTTTTTGTTCTTCTGTCAGTGGCAAATAGTCTCTATTTCGCTTTTCTGTTATTTTACTATAAATTTTGCTGACAAGCTCGTTGTATTTATTAATAAAATCTTTGATATTGTTTACAATCGCATCAACATCTTTTGAAATTGAAAAAGATTTATATTGCGCACTGCCTTGAACATCCAATGTTGTTTTATTCAATGTTATGCTCATTCCATAGACATTTATTGTATTAGTGGCTGAGGTAACAAGTGATTCGTTGTTAAAACTATCTTTTATATAAACCTTTGCATCTGTGCCTGTTCCACTTGCTATTTGAGCATTATTGTTATTTACATCTATCACAGTAAAACTTACATTGCTGCCTGTCTTTTGAGAAGCTATTATAAGTTTATTTAATGTTGAGTCGTAATAAGCCTTCAACCCACCATCACTACTAAATGCCTCATTTATCGATTTTGCCAAATTAGCACCAAAAGTTGAAGTAGAATCTCCTGGATTCCAAGTAAGCTCTATTGTTTTTGTGACAGTCGAACTGCCAACTGTCAGTTCAACTTGAAGTTTTACTTTGTTCTGATCATCTTTTTTAATTGCCGTAAGATCATTCACCACAGCATTTGCTTGGGTTGCAAGCTGTTCAACTTTTATTTGATAATTCCCCTCAAGTGCGTTAGCTGTCCCTGTAACAGAAACATAACCAGAGTCAACAGCCTCTCCACTTGTCTTATACTTTACAAAGTTACTTGAAAGCTTGAGATTAAAAACATAATCTTTAAAACTCGATATAGCACTTGCTATGTCCATATAATCCTGTCTTTGCCACTCTAAAAGCTGTTTTTGCTGATACAGCTTATTATACTTTGTCTTCTCAACACTCATCAAACCCTGAATAATTGAATCTGTGTCAAGTCCGCTTGCAAGTCCACCTACTCTTGTGTAGTATTTATACATGTCATAAGGATTTGTATAGCTTGTCGAATTAGTTGAGTTAACATTCATTTTTTATCACCACCTATCTTCTCTCATCCACAAAAATGCCTGCAAGCTCCCAAAGCTTTGCAATTATATCCAAAATCTTCTCGGGTGGTATTTCTCTTATAAGCTCATTTGTTTCTTTGTCATATACCTTTACAACAATTTCATGTGTCTCTTTGTGAATAGAAAACTCAAGCCGTGTGTATTTTGCTTCAAATGCTTTGTTGGCTTGGTTTATCATCTTTAGGAGTGTATCTTCATCAAGTTCCTTTTTGTCATTCTTCTCTGTAAATTTATCATTAACTCCTTCTTTATTTATACCCTTTTCTTCCTGCAAGCTAACTTCAATATTTTCGGGTCTTGTTCTGCTGTCTTGAATCCTTGATACTGCATTCGATATATCAATGGTTTTGACTCCAATACCATCAACAACCATTATCGCTTCCCTCTCTTTTTAATCTTTCTTTTTATATTATCGGTTGTGGAAAGGGAAAAGTTTAAGGATATTGTCAGAATGACAGTGTCATTGATATTGCTGTGTAGTTTCTGATTTGTTCTCAACCTTGAATATTTTCTTCACATGCAGCTTATATACTTCATTGAGAGGTTCTTTATTGCTAAAAATTGGTTACCATTTGCTTGTTTGATTAAGATACATAAATATTACAGATGTACCTATATTTACATTTCATCTTTAGTCTTAACTGTTGGCAATAAATTAATAAATCTCGCTAAGCACAATAATGTCATAAATAAGCCTGTAATATTTTCAAAAAATATTAGATTAGCTATATTTGAATTTGTTTTATTTACTATTTTCTCTATTTCATTACTATTAAATGTTGCCACATTTAAAATATTTGATCTTATATAATCCCAAACAGTACTTTGTTGAGAAAAGTTTCCTTCAAGCTTTAAAATACAAATCATCATAGACGAATACCAAAACATTATTTCAGCAAAATTGTGAAGTAGTAATATAACCATTCTGGTTGCTGATTTTATAGAATAATCTTGATTTTTCTTCTGCGCCCTTATTCTATCAAAAAATAATACATTGAGTTGGTATATTATTATTTCGAAAACTCTCAAAATACCATAAGTTAAAATTATCCAAAATAAAAATTTAAAGCGGATATTTATGTAGTAGGTTAGTATAACAGCCAAAAATGTATAGAAATAAATTTCCTAATACCCATGCATCAACAAAAAAATAACTTGTATTTTTTGTTACTTTTCTGAGCCAGTAGAATATTGAAACTCTGCTTAGATAAGAAAATATCTTTTCCCAGAGGTCTGCTACAAACGTTTCTATAGAATTTTTACTCATATAAACCACCTCGCCAAAGTCAATTTTTAATTTTTGATATTTTCCTAATCAATTTTCCCGTCTATTACTTTTTTCAAACGGCTTTTGCCTTTTTGCTATATATTGACAAAGTTTAGAAAAAAATTTACGTTTGTTCTAAGATGAGAAATAGAAAATTTTAAACTCTGAGTATTACATTTGATTCGTCTTGTGGTAAAATATTTTTAAACATACAATACGTATTAATCTCTAAAAACTAAATTCTCACAAACAAACCAAGGCTATGGTCCAATGACTATAAAGGAGGAAACTTTTCTATGGATACTTCACAAATGATATTCGATATAATCTTGAGTTTGTTTTTTTCTATTTCTACTGATACATGGTGCTTTTTTATAATTGTTGTAGCTACTGGGTTGTTTGTTGTTTCAAACTTTATTTTTACATACAAAGTGGAATCACACAAATGGATAAAAGTAAATTTCGTTTGTAAAAAACTAAAGGAAATTACTAACAAGATAACAGTTAATGCAAATAACGCAGAACTATCGTTAGATGACGTTGACAAAATAATAGATTCATGTAACGAGGACATAATAATTTCTCTCTGGAAAAAATATAGAGAAAATTCCAAATTCAGCCCAGAAGAAAAGATTGATAAGCACTTTAACAAAGCAAATTTAATCGATGCTCTTACAAACAGAAGGTTAGCCGAAGCAACACCTGGATTGCTAACAGGTCTTGGTATTTTAGGAACATTTGTTGGACTTGGAAAAGGATTAAGTGATATTAACATTGCAACCGGTGAGGCTATGAAAAGCAGTATAGAAAATCTAATGATTGGTTTGAAACTAGCTTTTTATACATCAATTGTAGGCATATTTTTCTCTCTAGTCTGGACGTTAGCAGATAGAATACTTTTAACCTCACGAGTCAGGATCATACACCAATTTCAGCAGGTAATCAAAGATATAGTCGGAGAAGAAAATAAGAGTTACATAAAAGAAATACATGATTTGTTGGAAACTCAAACATCATTATTGAAAACGATAGCAACTGATATATCAACAGAGCTTTCGAAGGTATTAACAGATAAGATAAACAATGAAATTCTACCTCAGCTTTTTTCTTACAATGATGAACTCTATAAATCAATCATTGAGCCTGCGATAAATAATATTGCAAGCGTGATTGAAAACTTCTCAAACGTGGCGTCTCAAACTCAAGTTGAAGGAATTTCCAAAATTGTTGATAAATTTGTAAATGAGATGTCTGGTGCTTTGAGTTATAAATTTCAAGAACTTGCCGCCACAATTGATAATATTTGCACCTGGCAGCTTACTCTAAAACAGTCTTTAGATGACTTCATAAAGTCTGTCATTGAAACGACACAAAATCAAGTAAAAATCAGCACAGTTTTTACAGATATTCTGAATAGTTTAACTTCGAATCTTAAGGTAATTGAAGAGGTAAACAACAAAGCCTCAGAAAATCTCGATTTTATAGTAAAAGTCCAAGATACTTTTGAAAAGCAACTAGAAATGCTCAGTATAGAATTAGAGAAGATCAAAGAAGAGTATTACAAACTTGTTGAAAAGATTGAAAATACAGATGAAGAAATCAGTATGAAAATATCAAACTTCCTGGACTCTGTAAACAAAGTAGAAAATACAATAAAAGACATAAGCGCCTCATTGACATATATAAGCGACGCAATAACCGCATCATCTCAAGATTTTATGCAAAGAGTAAATGATGGATTAAAAACGGGACTAAATTATATCGATTCGGAATTAGAAAATATTACAAATTATCTGTTTCGCCTATTAAGTTCTATGCATGATATGGTCGAGGATTTAGATAGGTCACTGAAAAACTTCTACGATAGTTTCAACAAGACGTTAGTAGCTATAGAAACACTTTCAAAAAAGAATTAACAAGAAAATCGGAGGGATAACAAATGCAGGATTTTGAAGACCATGAAAAACCTCATGATTATTGGATGTCATACTCAGATATGATGGCTGCCTTGATTTTGATGTTCATCCTGTTACTCATGCTCTTGATATTTTCCTATTCAGAAATACTGCAAGCCAAAATAAAAGAAAGGGAAAAATTAACTGAAAATCTCAAAAAAACAGAACAAAAATTAGAATCAATTGTGGGAATAAGAAAAAAAATTGTAGAGGATTTAATTAAGGAATTCAAAAATTCTAAACTCTCGCTAAAAATAGACCCTCAAACAGGCGCAATTACATTTTCCGAAAGTGTGCTATTTGAATATAACAGCTACAACCTTACACAAAATGGAAAGAAATTCTTGCAGCAGTTCATTCCCAAATATATTGGAATTTTATTATCACCACAAAATAAAGACAATATATCGCAAATTATAATTGAAGGTCACACAGATAACAGAGGTGATTACCTATATAACCTTGAATTATCGCAAAAAAGAGCTTTTGAAGTAGTGAGATACATTCTAAGTAACCAGTTTCCTGATTTTCCCCAGAAACAGTTGCTCAAAAAATACATAACATCAAATGGTCGTTCATTCAGCCAATTGATATATAAAAACGGCAAGGTCGATCAAGATGCTTCAAGACGTGTTGAGTTCAAATTCAGACTCAAAGAGGAAGAAATGGTCAGACAAATGGAACAAATCCTAAAGGGTGCATCAAAATGAAAAAAATAAATATACCAACACTTGACTTCTACCCTTTTAAATTAAGCATTGCAAGAAGAAATATGGAAGCAACCATAGAAAAAGTTTTGGGTGAAATAGAAAATCCAGCGATATTTGAATTTGATAAAAATTTTTCGTCAGAGGTGAATAATCTCATTGAAGCACTGAGTAAAATTACATCGGACTATGATCTCCTAGAATTTTCATATAAAATTAAACTCAGGCATGTTCGCCTTCTCTTATCTTACTTATCTTCGAATTATGACAAAATTGAACATACTGCAAGAATCAACATAATAAAGCTGACATGGCTTAACCCTAAGATATCGCTTTTTAAACAATTGTGGTCCACTTTCCAGACATTATATAGTGAACCTGCTATAATGTATGCTTTAAAATTCTACTTTAAAAAATTTGACCACCTAAATAAGCTAATAGGTATAAGTGAACGTGAATTCTTTTTTATAAAACAGTGGATTGACAGCGGAGCCGAAATAAACAAATTTGTTGAATTTATAATAAAAGAAAATATTTCACTTGTTAGTATAAAAGAAAGATTTTCTATCAAAGATGACAAACCTTTATTCATAGAGCTATGTTGGAATGTTGCCATAACTGCAAAATCCACACACTTTTTTAGTGATACAAACAACATAAAATACATCTGTGACATGCTTGAGAAAACAAATTCGATAGAAAAATTAGCACAGTTTTACAATCATTACCTTACTGTCTTGGATATAGAACACTGCGACAGACAGATACTTGAAATCTTAGTTGATAGGTTTGGTGAACCTAATAAGCCCAAGGTAAACTTGTTTTGGAATTTGTTAGATGAAAATGTAAAGCAAAAACTGTTAATGTGGTTAAATGAACAAAAACTTTTGCTTTTCTTCAGTGATGACAATGAGAGATTTAGTTTTTGGAAACGATTTATTAAGTATATGGAATATGTATATCCTGATAGACAAAATTACAGAGTTTTTATGTACTTCAAAAACATCGTGGTAATAGAATTCGGTAACGTGGGAAATGCAATCTATGCATATTCTAAAGATTATTTCAAAAGCGCATATGAAGTATATATAAGTTTAGATAAGTCTAACGATTTTTTTAAAGACAAAAACACCTGCTTATTCAGAATTACTCACCAAACAAATTGGAAATACAAAACATTTCTATGCTTACGATATTATGAAAACATTGAATAAAGGTGGGAGATGACTCATGTTTTTCTTTAATCTTTTCAAAAAGTCTATCTCTACTGAGATAGATTATTGTAAAGATGGTATTATCACAACTATTTTCTTAAATTTTACAAACAAGAAAAGACAAAATATTTCACTACCTTTTGACAAAAACCATATTATAACGAAATATCTGAAGAAACTAACAAGTGATTCATACCAGAAATTGATAATTCTGCAACAATTATGGAACGATGAAATAATTCAGCCACATAAAGAAAATGCATATATCATCTCATATGATAGCTTGTATAAAATAGAGAATCAGGATAGAATACTGACCAACTTACCAAGAGACATCAAAAATTTAAAAATAAAGATACGTACTGAAGGTATTTTCACTTCTGTTGATTTTAGGCTTAAATATGATTTATATCTTTCCAGTGGTAAGAAAATTGACAAATATCATATTATAGAAAATGTTTTGTTTTTTGATAACAAGGCATATCTAATGGAAAAGCATGTGTATGATTTGATTTCTATTGTAAACAAAATCAATCAAGAAAAATCAAAGGAAATGTTGGCAGAATATATAAGTCTACTGCAGTCCAAAGCAAAGTCTGAAAATGTTATTCTCGAAGATTACTTAAAAAACGAGGAATACTTGTATGTAGATGAAGTTGATTATGTAATCAAAACACCGAATAAAGACGAAATTGCAATTGAACCTGTTATTATTCACCAAAGTGAAAAAACACAAGAAATTAATCACATTTTTCATAGCAAAGATGAATATCTTGAAAAAGTCAAAACAATTCCAATTGGGTATCGAAGAATTAGAATCTTTTCCAGTAACAATGCTGTGGAAAAATTCAATACCATAAAAAGGCTTCCCAAATTCAAAGGACCCGAAATTCCAAAACTGATTGAAACCCCCCATTTGTTTTTGCCCGACTGGATAGATATAGACGAATTCAGTAAAAGGGTTAAAGAAATTGGTATAAAAGTTTATCATATAAAGCCAATTATAAAGCTAAATAAAGACACAAAAACAGGTTTATTCGACTTAGTAGGAGAAATTAAGTTTGAATCATCTGACAACCAATATTCCGAAGATGTTCAGATTGACGAAATCTTACCTATTTTAGAGTTATCAAATGATGAATACGTAAAAATAGGCGATAAATGGGTTAGAAATAATTACAATGATATTAAAAATTTCAAAACAAAAATTGAGGAAATAAAAAGCGTATATGAAGAAACAGGTTTTAAAATACCAGAAAGTGAAATTAAATTCGTATTAGAGATATTTGATAATATAGCTCATCTTGAATACAGTGAAACAGTTATCAATTTTAAACTCCAACTCACAAAAGAAGAAGTAGAATTCATCAGACCAAAATTCATCAGTGAAAATATTGAGATTAAAGAATTTCAAAAGGAAGGTATCAATTGGCTTAAAACACTGTACAAAAACTCTATTGGCGGGATACTTGCTGACGAAATGGGCTTAGGAAAAACGTTTCAAGTCATTGCTTTTTTGGCATATTTAAAGGAAATTGAAGAATTGAAACCATCGCTAATCATTGTACCCAATACATTAATAAAAAACTGGTCTGACGAAATAGAGAAATTTGCTCCGTTGCTGAAAAACAATCTTTACATTCACCACAATAATAATAGAATTAGAAAACCAGAAGAAATTGCAAAAAACGACATTGTTATAACAACGTATGACACGCTTGTGAAAGACCAGATCATTCTTGGTAAGATAGATTGGAAAGTTGTTGTGTGCGATGAAGCTCAATACATAAAAAATCCTGACGCTTACAGAACAAAAGCCACAAAAGCACTCAAAGCAAAAACAAGAGTAGCTTTGACAGGCACACCACTTGAAAATGGACTAAGCGAGTTTTGGTGCATTATGGATTTCGTTCAACCAGGTTTATTGGGCTGTTATCATAATTTCAAAGAGAGATTTGAAGATCCAATTGTTAATTCAGATAGTAATGATTCTGAAAAGTTAATAGAGGGACTTTTATCAATAATTAAACCTTATTATCTCAGGCGAACAAAGGATAAAAATCTTCATGGACTTCCGAAAAAATTCGTAATTTCTCACCGTATCGAAATGACAGACTATCAAAAGATGCTATACAGTAAAATTATAGCTGATTTCAAAAAATCCGAAAATAAAAAGCAAATTCTTCTTGATACTCTTCATAAGCTAATATACGTATGTGATTTTCCAGAAATATCAAACGACGATATACACAAGAAGAATATCAACAAAGTGGTCAAAGAGTGCGCAAAGGTGAAAAAACTAATTGAAATACTTGATGAAATAAAGCAAAAAGATGAAAAAGCTTTGATTTTCACAAAGTTTAAACCTGTCCAAGCAATGCTTTCATCTATAATCCAACAAAGATATGGCTTGTTTGTCAACATCTTGAATGGTGAAATACGGGATAGCTCTCGCCGCAAACAAATAATTGACAATTTTAATCAATCAGCAGAATTTAATGTTTTAATCCTCAACACACAGGTTGGTGGCATAGGGCTCAATATTACCTCCGCAAACCATGTGATACACTATACTCGGGAATGGAATCCTGCAAAGGAAGACCAAGCAACAGACAGAGTTTACAGAATTGGTCAGCAAAAAGATGTCAACGTTTACTACTTAATTACAACTGCTCCTGACTTGGTCAAAAAGACAATCGACGAGCACATACATGACCTACTTCAAGCTAAAAAAGAATTGTTCAAAGAAGTAATTGTTCCAAACAAATTTGAAATATCACTTGAAGAATTAGAAGAAGTATTAGATTTGGATAGTTTTGTTGAGGCTAAGTGTTAACGTTAGGCATTGAGTTTGATTAGTTGTTCTGTTTTAATCATATAAATTCTTTTGGTTTACACCATTCTCAAAGAAAAGCTTTCGCAATTGAGCGTGAAATTTGTTGAACTACAAGAGTATGGCTTAATTTTGTTCTCTGTAATGGTCACCATTTGCTGACACAGAAACTTTTGTCTTGCTTCCAATCTTTGGAAGGCTCTGGAATGAATTATTCTATCCTTAATTTATTAGTAGTATCTCTAACATTAAGCCATACAAGTTTACTCCATCCCACACATAAATAATTCTTCCTAAATTTTATTCCCAATAATTTTATCCATTAAATTCTCAACATTTATATTTACATAACCCTTATACTTAAAAGGAGTATGGAAATATTTAAACTCTGGTAAATTTTTGTCCTTTTCTGAAAGTATAGGATTATCAACTGGCCAAGGAATTCCTACACTATCCCATCTTATTCCAGTATCATGTTCTTTTGAATATACATTTGTAACATTATAAATTACTATTGCCTTTTCACTCAAAACACAGTAACCATGTGCTAATCCCTCGGGAATATATAAAATATTAGATTTTTCTGCGCTTAGATAAAAAATATCATACTTACCATAGGTTGGAGAACCCTCTCTTAAGTCTACAACAACATCCATTATCTCTCCCTCAACACAACACACAATTTTAGCTACTTCATAAGGTGGTAATTGAAAATGTAAACCCCTTATTACATTTTTGTGAGAAATAGTAAAGTAGCTTTCTTTTATACTTGTGTTAAGCAATATGCTACTATAAAAATCAGTATTATAAATTTTTACAAACATACCACGTTGGTCTTCTTTTATATCAGGGATAAATTCAAAACAACCAGGAATTATCGACTTATTTACTTCTTTAAACATCCAACATACCCTCCTGATAATATATAATAAGTATCAAAATTTTTGAAGCTCTTTACTAAAAAGAATTTTCAGCCCATCTCTTAATTTTACTCTTGGTTGCCAACCAGGCAAAATTTTGTAATTCATCCAAGGAGAAAAAAACTCCCTTTCTCTATATGGTAAAGCCCCCCATCTAACTTTTAATTTATCTCCTGTAATTTCATTTATCATTCTAACCACTTCTTGCAAAGTATAGTTTTCATTGGATACAACACCAAAGCACTCGTTTTTTAAATTTTGTTTATAAATAATTTCTGCAGCATGTAAATACGCCAATACAACATCATCAATATATACGAAGTTCATTACCTGTTTCCCTGGTGACATGTCCAAAACTTTGCCACTTAAATATGCTTCTCTTAACAAATTTATAATTTTCTTTCTTCTGTCTCCTGGACCGTATGTATCCGTCAATTCCAATGTAATCACATTTAAATTATATGTTTCTGTATAAAATTTCAAAATATCCTGAAAAGCTTTTTTAGTTGCTGCATATAAATTTACAGGATTATATTCTTCATTATTGTAATGCAGCCATGAAGTTCATGTATTAATTAAATACTTTACTTTATTTTTTATCATTGACTCTAAAATATACACTCCAAACCTTATATTACTATTAATCAAATCATCTATATCATCTGAGGTATGGTTGTGAAGAAATCGTGCTGCTAAATGAAAAATTATATCTGGTTTTTCAGTTGATAGAATTTCGTCAATTTCTTTAAACGAATCTTCAATTTGGTATAATTTAATCTTGTCTTCTATATCTCTAACGTAATCCATATTACTTGTCTTCCTTTTTATTCCTATAACTCGGCATGTCATATTATTGACTATATACCTTGCTATATTAGAACCTATATATCCCGTTATCCCTGTAATAAGAACCTTTCTGTACCACACACAATATCACTCCAAATATTTTTTAGCATATTCTTCATATTTTTTTATTTGGGTCAAAGAATATTCAAACATATCTTCAGTTTCTTTGAAATAAAAAGCTTTGTACCATTCAATAGTTTCTTTAATGGATGTATATATATCATAAACAGGATACCAGTTCAGTTTTTCAATTGACTTACTGATATCTAATTTCAAGACATTTGCCTCTTGAAAACTATTTTCTTTTTCAATCTTAACTTCTAAATTATTCCAATATTTTTTTACTTCCTCCACAATATCTATAACTTTGAGTAACCTAAAACTTAAAGGACCAAAATTCCACGCTTCACTATACTTTTCTGGTTCTTTTTGCAACAGATGCGCCAATTTTAAATATCCAAGTAATGGCTCTAACACAAATTGCCAAGGTCTCGTTGCATTAGGGTTCCTTATCTGAAGAGGCTTATTATGCATTATCGCCCTAATGATGTCGGGCATAAGCCTATCTTCAGCCCAGTCTCCTCCTCCTATAACATTGCCTGCTCTTACTGAAGCGACACCTACCTTACTTTTTTTAAAATAACTTGCTCGGTATGCTGAAACTATTAACTCAGCACACGCCTTGCTTGAACTATACGGATCTACTCCCCCCAATGAGTCAGTCTCTCTGTATGCATAAACCCACTCTTTATTTTCATAACACTTATCAGATGTTACTACGACTATAACTTTTACACTTTCTGTTAATCTCGAAGCTTCTAATACATTTACTGTACCCATAATATTGGTCTCATAAGTATAAGCAGGCTCCATATATGATCTTTTTACAAGTGGTTGTGCTGCTAAATGGAATACTATCTCCGGTTTATATTTCTTAAAAACATTAGAAAGAGTCTCATAATCTCTTATATCGCCCTCAATACTAACAATCTTGTCCCTTAATTTACAAATTTCAAATAAACTTGGCGTTGTTGGAGGCTTTAACGAATAACCAATTATCTCTGCACCATATTTTAGTAACCACATAGTGAGCCAAGAACCTTTAAACCCAGTATGACCAGTTATCAATACTTTTTTTTTGGAAAAACTATTTAAAAAGTTCATTCTATGTTCCCCCAATGAAAATACTTAATCCCACAACTTCCATGGAGCAGTTCCACTATTCCACAAATTTTCTAATTCAATTTTGTCTCTTAGTGTATCCATTGCTTTCCAAAACCCATAATGTTTATACGCATTCAACTGATTTTCCTTTGCCAATCTTTCTAATGGTTCTCTTTCAAAAATTGTAGAGTCATCTTTAATATAATTAAAAATTTCTGGTTCTAAAACAAAGAATCCTCCATTAATCCACGCTCCATCTCCTGCTGGTTTTTCAATAAACTCAATTACATTGTTCTCATTATCAATTATTAACGTTCCAAATCTCCCTGGAGGCCGAACTGCTGTAACTGTAGCTATTTTATTTGATTTTATGTGTGATTTATAAAGCTCATTGATATTTATATCTGCCACTGCATCCCCATAGGTCAACATGAAAGTTTCATTGTTAACATATTTTTGAATTCTTTTAATTCTTCCTCCAGTCATAGTATGCAGTCCTGTGTCTACTAATGTAATTTTCCAATCTTGATTGAAATTATTGTGGTAGTAAATTTCCCCACTTTTTATATCAACTGTAATATCACAATTATGTAAATGATAGTTTACAAAGTATTCTTTTATCATATAACCTTTATAACCTAAACATATAATAAATTCATTGATTCCCCAATAAGAGTATATATTAAGTATATGCCATAAAATAGGCTTATCACCTATTTCAACCATGGGCTTAGGTTTACTTATGGTTTCCTCACTAAGCCTTGTTCCAAATCCCCCCGCTAAAATTACCGCTTTCACTTTCTTTTTCCCCCTTTTTTATACTATTCAAATAGCTTCTTTAGCTGGTCTGCATAATTATCAAGTACGTCTTCCTCATAAATTCCATACTTATATTGTTTACACTTTGAGCATACACTGCTTGCATTATTAATTCCATCCAACATACCTCTTCTAAAAGCTTTAAATTTTGAACTATTCCAGATATCTACAAATGACTCTTTAGTTACATCACCAACAACAATTGGATACGAAAAAGAACAACATGGAACTACATTGCCATCTGGGTTAATTTGCATCATGTAAAAAGGTTGTGGACAAATGTTAGCTTATAAAATTTGTAAAGATCATCTTTATGAAAAATAGTAATTATTTGAATAACTTAATCAATCCATAAACAAATTAGTTCCTCTTCTACTTGGAGCGTAGTAATCATCAACAATAAAAAATTTTTTTATATCATCGGATATAAAACACGCATGTGATGTAAATAAACCATATAACTTGTCAATTAGTTCATTACCAAAATTTCTTTCTAATAATCCTCTATCTAATTTAATCATTTCCTCTACAAAGGCGAGCATGCCTTCGTGACATTCATTTATTATTGAAAAGTGAAATTCGTTAATTGAATTTTTCTCGAATACAGGTTGTCCATTATCATCAAACTTTACAAGCTGCCCATCTGGCGAAGTAAATACTATTTCGCCAAATAAATACTTGGTTGAGATAGAAGTTTTGCTTAAATGAGGAGAAATTAACTCTCCATATAAACCATATGCCTTTTGAGAGGGAAGAATTATGTTTTTTATATCATATTCAGTTGCAAAGTAATAACCACATAAATCTTTTTTCATTATTTTTGAAACACAATACTGTGTTACCCCCTTTCCTACAAAATTAACACAGCCTATATTTCTAGCTTCTTTTATTGTTAATGAACTAATATATTTCAAATAATTTGCCCTTTCTTTCTTTGCATTCTCAAATGTTAAATCAGCATAGTTATATAAATAGTCTAACAACTCTTTTTCCGTAACTTCATAATAATATTTTTCTGCGAACTCGTCTTTATCCTCTATGTAAATACCAAAAGCTATATTTATTAACTCTTTTATTTTCAAATTTCTACATTTACACACATTTTTTATAATAAATACTACATCTTCCCAATTTTCAATAGCCGCTACACTTGAAGCTCTTCTTGATGTTAAAAAATATATGCTTTCTGGTGCATCAAGATCATAGAACTCAACTATTTTCTTATATATCTTTTCAATAATATATCCATCACGTGAAAAGAAAAGTAATTTTTCTATTCTTTCTTTTTTGGCCATTTTAATAAGCCACAATACAAAATTTAAAACCATTGGACCAAAGAATGAATAACCAATATCATACATACTATTTATATATATGGCCCCTTTTCCTTTATTCAACGAAAAAGGACTCTTTAATAAAGGGAACATACTCACTCCCATCAAAATACTATCAGAGGAATTTTTGACATTAATCAACAAATCCTTTAATAAAGAACTTAAAATCAAATCATACCCGCTTCTAACTTGGAATGTACTTATACTATATTTCTGAGGTATTTCTCTATCAGAAATTTGATTATCACCAATATGCAATATTTTCTTCTGCTTATACAATTGTTTTAAATATTCAAACATATCTCCACCAGACTTTGACTTTTTCTCTTCGCATGATATTAACAGTTTATCGAATTGTAAGATCCCATTTTTCCTAAGTAATAGTTCTAAATATTTTCTATTAAAGTACGTATCTGAAGTAATACATACAGTTTTCCCTTTTTTTATTGAATACAAATACACATCTATAATATCACTTCTTGGTATACAACATTCCATTTCTAACTCAATTTCTATTTGCATTATTTTATTTAACAAGTTGTTATCAGTTATATTTAACAATTCTTTTAATACACTGTATATCTGGAAAATATCATAATTTTTATCTATATAATTGTAACAATATTTTTCAGCTTCAATTCTTTTTATCTTGAATGGTATTTCAATGTTATATTTGTAATATAACTCTCTTTCTACTAAATCAAAAATATCAGAAGGATTTAATACTTTCCGCATAAGTAATGTATCAAAAACATCAAACGAAATTACATCATGTTTTTCTATTTCTGATTTTAATTTATTTATATCATTTAACCAATATGGATCATTACTTATTATTTCATCTCCAAAATCAACAGGAGTAGTTCCATTAATATACTTAATTTCTATTCCATAATCTTTTTTTAAAAACGAAATACGCCTATATATTAACTCAGAAACCGACATATTAGCCACAATAATTATTAAGTCTACATTTGAAGAAATAACCTCATCATAAGATAAAACTTTTAGTCCATAAATAACACTTCCTACTGTGTCTTTATCCATTAATCCAACAAAATTAAATTCTTTAGCTTCTTCTAATATAAGTTTTGTTTTTTCTCCAATACCATAAAGAACAATATTTTTATTTTTATATTCATTAAAATTAAAACGGAACTCTTCGATAAATCTCCTTCTATAGTCAATATCTTCCTGATTTTGGTATTCAATCCAATTCATGTTTATCTCTCCTTTCTGACAATAAAGATTTATTGTAATTGCTCTCCAGGGGATAGTTGTGGTTCATCAAATGGCATATTGCAAAAACAGCATGCATCAACAAATTTAATTACTAAAATTTTTCAAGTGTACTTACTAAGTTTTTAACATCTTTTAAAATTCTACGTATTAATTGCCATAATAACAACCAAGAAAATTAGGTTTATTTAGGAAATCAATTTATAAAATCTTACAGCTGATATTAACAAGTTGCATATAAAACTGTATCCACTCCGTATAATCCATGAGCTCGCAAATAAAGCTTATAATCAGGATTAATTTTCTTAATTAAACAAGGAATTTCCCATATATGCTCAATTTTGTGATAAACACACATAGCCAAATCGGGAGAGTACTTTTTTATTATGTTCTCTGCACCTATGAGAGCTTCATATTCAGCCCCTTCAACATCCATTTTAATAAAGGTAGGCGCAAAATCCATCAGCACATCATCCAAAGCTACACATTGTACATAAATATCACCATCTTGTGAAATTTGGCTTCCCATACCCTTACCTGATAAAAACTTCAACATTGTTGTACTACTCCATACCCCGCACGGAAATAATATATGCTCTTTTGCAACCGGATCTTTTTTTAGTTTACTCACTAATCTTTTGAAGTGATCCGGCTCAGGTTCAAACAAAGCTATCTTTTCAACTTGTCCTACCATTTTATTTAACATATAAGCAGTATCACCATCATAAGCCCCACAATCAATGAATCGTGAATATCCTTTTTTGTGATCAATATCTTCAACAAAATATTGAATGCTCTTATCCGGTTTGGGCAATTTTTCTATATTTATAGAGAAAGTACCTTCAAGAAAATTGAAAAAAATTTCTTGACTTCTTATATCTTCTAAATAAGAAGCTGCTTCAATTATTTTGTCTTTATGATGTTTAAGAACATCTTTGCCAAGGTCCAAAATATTATAAAATATACACATTTCGTAGTAATAACAAAATTTCTTAAACTTTAGTGCAAATAAATACTCTTTTATTTTCTTCAGTTCTTCCTCATTACATAAAAAACCAATAATAACAAAGGCTTTTTCTTTATTTATCTCTTTAGTGTCAACAGGAAAAACAGGCTTACCAATGTAAGCTTTCAAATCAGATGCCCTTCTGTCCATAAACCCCACTATGTCCAAATTTAACTTTTGCAATAATTCATATGTCATTCTCCCTGCATTCCCCGCTCCGTAAATGAAAATATCAGAAGAAGCAATTTCATTAAAAAACTTATCAAATTGTTCAGCATTTTCGTAAGACATAATCAAATTTTCTATTTTGGTCTGAAAACTATTGTTATTCGAAACATTCATTACTTTCTTCCTCCATTATTTTCGCCCATAGATTAAGATATACATCATTTGGAAATTCTCTTCTATAGTGAATTACAGAGGATTTATTCTTTTGCTTTAACGATGGACTAGTTGATTTAATTAACTTTTTTATCTCTTCGGTTTGATTGTTCAATCCAGTTTCATAACTAATTTTAAACGCTTCATAATCCTTTCCAAGACAAGACATAAACCACTCAGCAGGAGTATTACCTAGATATTTCTTGAAATTAACTAACTTTTTTGATTCTTCCATGGTTAATTCACAATTTTTAATAAAAGATTCTACAAAATTTTTAGCCGTATATTTCTTTAAAACATATTCTTGAGCCTTTTTACCCATTTCCTCTCTCTTATCGGGATTATTATATAAATATCTTATTGCCTGTCCATATTCTTCTACACTATTAACCAAAATTCCTGTTTCTCCGTCTTTGATAATATATCTTTCTACCAATTGATTAAGAAGAACAGGTGGAATTCCTGCAGCCATAGCTTCAATAATAGAATTTTCAGCAGCAAATGTATGATATGGTATTAGTGGATAACCTAAAACATCGATTTCCGAAAGTACTGTTTTTACATCATTTACATATCCAGTAAAAATAAATTTTCCTTTTAACCCTTTTTCTTCACCTTTTTTTTCAATATACTCTCTAACTGGTGCATCACCGACTAAAATAAACTTAGCTTTATTTAATTTAACAGCAGAACAAAACTCCACAAAATTAGGATGCAATTTTGAGAAATCAACCAACCCTATATAACCTACATTAAAACCATCATGTTCCTTCTTTTTTATGTTCACAAAATCATCTATACCTGGACAGCCATATACGACTCCTGTTTTCTTTTCTAAAATGTCTGGAGGAATTCCTTCAAAAACCTTTGCTTCATAAGATGCTTCTGTAGAGAAAATAACCCTTGTTGCTTCTAATAAAAAGTTCGGATTTAACGCTGGAACAGTAAGATTATTTATATGTGTCCATATAATTATGCGTAATGGAACTTCAGGTAAATTATATAAAAATTTTGATATTTTGGGATGATGCCACCAGTGAATAACAACTATATCACTTTCAGAAAGTAAATTTCCTATTTTCGAACTATCAGGGGATATTGATATTTTAGCCCCTGCTTCAAAGGCTGAATTAATAAAATTCCATTTTTGAGGCTGTTCTAGCAAAATTATTTTATGTTGTATTTTATCAGCAGTTAACCTAACTAAACCGGAAATAACTCTCCCAACTCCTCCGCCCATATGGGGAGTAACATGACAAATTTTAATCATTCTCTACCATTCCTTTTTATGAAAATAATTTTGCTATGTTATTTCATTTTTTATAACATTTGGATAGCTTTATAACTAATTGGGTTTAATGAATAAATTGACAAAAGCTTTCTAAATACAATTAACAATCTCAATAATTTCAGGTGGTATATTTTCACCCATATCTAAATTATATATATCCTTGATGATTTCGATAAACTGTTCAACGTTTTTCTTCTCAAAAATATAGTTTACCATCATGTTAGTAAAACCAATTTCTAAACCATATAAGTTTTTCAATAGTTGCGCCCTTTTTAATAAAGAATCTACAATTTCATCTTTACTGAGCAAAGAATTCTTTAAACAATAATAACTTGCAATTAACATTGAAATTAAATGAGAATAAAGTTTTTGTTCTTTCATTGTGTATAAAGATGATGTATTGTATTTACCGTATCTTTGTAAATAGATATATTTATCTGTTATAATTATTTTTTTCTCAGGTTTATGTCCAAATAACCTTGCCAAAAAAACATAATCCCCACAAGCATAGAATATTGGTTCAGGAAGATAATTTTCAAGAAAGTGTTTCATCTCATACGTATGAAGTATAGCTCCGTTCCCAAACATTTCAATTTCTCCTGTTTTAAGCATATTTGTTAAGAAATCTTTTCCATAAAGATTATTATATTTACTTCTATCATAAAAAGCTGTGGGTCCTTTGTCCTCCATTAACTTCACTACGTACCTACAGCATAAAAAAACATTTTCATCTCTAATTTCTCTTAATAATTCATCTAGCTTTTTCGATGAATTTTTAACTAAAATAATATCGTCATCTGGTAAAGAAGTAAAAAATTCTGTTTCAACTTGATCCAATCCTATTTTAAATCCTTCATTAGGACCTATATTTTTGTTAAGGTAAATAATTTTTTGAATTCCATATTTATCTAAATCGAAACTTTTTACAACAGCAACATGATTAGGTTCTGAACCATTTTCAACAATTATTTTTTTTATCTTTCCCATTTTCAAATTATTTTCAAGATCTTCTTTTAAAATATTACTTCTGTTGTAAGTTGGAGTAACTATTGTTAATAATTCAGTAAATTCGTTATTTACAGAATAATTATCCCGAACAAGACTATTCACTTTATGAATTAAATCAATTACATTCATCTTCCTATTTTTTTTTGGTAGTCCACCTAAATTGACAATCGCTTTTTTGATTTCATCAATTTCTTTTTTTAAAGAATAATTATTACTTATGAACTCTCTGTATTCTATTGAATCATAATTCCTATCCAAAATCATATCTACCGCTTCATCTATAGTGTTCCACAAATACTTTTCGGGATAAATATCCCTTGCCCCAACAAAATTATGTATCACAGGTTTTATCCCTTTTACCATTGCTTCCATTATTCCTACTGGATGTCCTTCAGAAATACTACAACTTACTAAATAATCTTTATCTTCCAACCATGCGTTGATATCTTTTTGCCATCCATCGAATATTACATGCTCTTCTAAACTCATTTCTTTAAGCATATATTTGAAATACATCATATTTTCTTCATCTTGAAATTCTCCTGCGATAAATAAACGATATCTTTTATCAATTCGCTTTAGTTTATTTATTATCTGTAATAACATATTAGGAGACTTTCTATAATTTAAATAACCAACATAAGCTACATTGAAACCTTTCTCTCTCTTCCTAAAATTGTAATCTTCCATGCGAATACCATTAGGTATAATAATACTCTTATTCTCTATATTGCCACTCAATTTTGAATTTACAATATCGAAAATATGAGATGCCACAAATATTACTTTATCGATATTTTCCCATTCAACTTGGAATATATAATTTGTAAATGCTTCATACCTATGAATTCTACATACTAACTTCTTCTCCCTTGCAAGCTCATGCCTGCTCCCATATATCACAAGATCATCGCACCACTCAAACCAACAAATATCAGCCCATTGCATGCCTTCGTCTATTTGTTTAAAGTCAGTTACAGTAATCTTCCTTACAAAGTATTCGTCCATCAAGCCTAATATTATATCGTTTAAAAAACTATCTAACCCCGGTTTTACAAAGAAAGCTATTTTGGTCTCGTCTTTTAAAGGTGTAGAAATTTTACACAAAATATTATTTAACTTTTTGCCAATTTCTATTGTCTCCTCGCCAGTAGCAAACTCTAAAGATCGAGCAAAGAATTTTGCCGCTTTTTCATATTCTTCTTTTAATTCATATACACAACCCAAGTTATAATAAAAATCTGCATATGTAGAATCAACAAGCAAACCTTTTTTGAAAACCTCTTCTGCTTTTTCAATTTCATTCTTAGCGTAGTATATTATCCCTTTTATTGAAATAATCTCTGCATCATTTTTAATAACATTTTCGCATTTGTTAATCACTTCTAACGCATAATCTAATTCTCCTTTTTCAACAAGTTCATTAAGAAGCTTTTTTATTCTCTCAACTTTACTCTCAATGTTTTCATTCACTTAAATTCACTCCCTCAAATGTATGTAAAAATTACTAACTATCCCCTACAGTTTTACTTAATCTAACTTCTAAACATCCACTCCCAAGATGTCCTTAGAGAATCTTTTAAGATGTTTAACCAATTTTGGCATTGTTGTTATTGCTTCACGCAAGTATTTTATACTTTTGTCCATTCTCTTCTCTTGTAATGAAAGGTAAATCAAGTACATTAAAGCAAAATATTTTTCTTCCTCAGATAAAAAATATCTGTATTTTTCTTTAATTTCTTCATTCTCATAAAGTCTGCTCATCAACAATATACCATTTTCTGTGTAGTTTAAGAATATCTCATACAATCTTTCATCACTTTGGCGAGGAAAATTTAACAATACCAACAACGCTAAAGATGTATAACGAGCTAAAATATCTATATCTGCTTTTTCTGTCTTTATTACTTCTAAAAGGCTAATAACATCTTCAAAATCAATAAACTTTGCTGTTAACGCCTCTGCTATTTTTACTCTGAGAGTTAATATATCTATTTCTTTAAGCTTTTTAAGCAAAAATTCCTTTTTATCTAAATGACATAACAATGCCTTAAAATAGAATGCAGAAAGGTTCTTTATTTCTCCATAATTAAAAATATAGTTTATGATGTCTGCAGCTTCTACAGGATTAATCCATAATTCTGCGTATTTACCATATAAATTGTCAACCGTAGCAAATTCTTTATATAATTTATTTCTCTCTTCTTCATCTAATTTTAAATCCACAATAAATTTCTCAATTAGTTCAGCTATTTTTTCCTTTTGTTCACTTTGAACGTAAAACTCTTTCAGTTTTTTATACTCTTGTGTTTCTAAATACATCAATACATAGTGTTTGAGTCTTGAGCTATTATCTCTGAATAAATCTATATAGTTTTTTACCTCACCAAAATTTTTTGTATCAAAGTAGTACTGCAAAATATATGAAATTGCCTGATCAATGTAATAGTCATTTACATAATAAAAAGCTAAACTTGGATCGTTTAAAATTTGAGGTTTTTCATTTTTAGCAAAAAAGTTTAAATATTTTTTAAAATACTCCACTGCTTCCTTTCGTCTTCCAATCATATAAAGCGATTGTCCAGCTATGTAGTATAAATCTACATAATCACTGTTGTAATTTATACCTTCTTCTGCAATTTCCCGAGCAATATCATATAAGCCTAAACCGAGGAGAGTTTTTGCATAAAGGCAATATAAAACTACAAATCTTTTTTTTATTTCACTATTCTGAGTTCTTAACAAATTATAAGCTTTCTCAAACTCTATACTTGCCTCTTTTAATTTACCATACATGCTATAACTTACACCAAGCTGATACCTGTAATAAATATTGGTAGGATCTTTTTCGAGTTCTTTAAGGAGCAAAGTTACTGTCCTTTTATACTTATATTCCATTAATTTTGTATCTAGAAGAATATACCCATAATGATATATAGCAATATCACTGTAATAAACTGGTTCATGATAAATTGGTTGATTGTGGACTTTCCCCCAATATTTTATGTAATTTTTTTTGAATATCCTTGGTGATATATTAATCACATAATTTTTTTTGTCCTCTTCTTGAGTTAAATTTTTAACAGTTAAACAAATGGTCTTTGCTTGTTTCTTTTCGGCTTTTTCGATTTCATCTATGACATTTTCTGGATTCTCAATTTCTTCATCTGCATCCAGTATAAAAACCCAATCACCACTTGCTAAGGATATTGTATAGTTTCTCATATCAGAAAAATCATGGTTCCATTCTTTAAAATATATCTTTGTGGCATAGTTTTTTGCAATTTCAACAGCCTTATCCTTTGACCCAGTATCAACAATTATAAGTTCAACATCTTCTCGTAAAAGCAAGGGTTTTAAACTTTCCAAACATCTCTTTAGATTCTTTTCTTCATCCATTACCATCATGCATATGCTCAATCTTACATCTGCCAAAATTTAATTCTCTCCTTTCAAAAAATTTCAAAAAAGCCCTGGTATACTTACACCAGGGCTTGCTTTTTACTTTCACTTTTACCTTTCAATTACCTTAAAAGCTGCAATACTGCTTGTGGAAGCTGATTTGCCTGAGCAAGCATTGCAGTTGCAGCTTGCATTAAAATATTGTTCTTAGTATAAGCCATCATTTCTTTTGCCATGTCAACATCTCTGATTCTGCTTTCTGCTGCTGTTAAGTTCTCTGCAGATACGCCCAAGTTATTGATTGTATGCTCAAGCCTGTTCTGATAAGCACCAAGTTTTGCTCTAATACTGGAGACTTTTCCAATTGCTCCATCAATTGTTGAGATAGCTTGATTTGCTGACGTCTGGTCAGTAATATTTATTGTATCTACTCCTAAATCAGCTGCCTTTGCACTTGCAATTGTTAAACCTATATTCTGATCCTTGTTTGCACCAATCTGGAATACCAATGAAGATGATGAATAAGAACCGTCTAATAATGTCTTTGTGTTGAACTGGGTTGTGTTAGCTATTCTATCGATTTCCTTAACCAACTGGTCAACCTCTGCCTGAAGAGCTTGTCTGTCTTCAGCTGTATTTGTGTCGTTAGCAGCTTGAACAGCCAACTCTCTCATTCTTTGTAAAATCGAATGAGTTTCATTCAAAGCGCCCTCAGCTGTCTGAATTAACGAAATACCATCCTGAGCATTTCTAATAGCTTGATTCAAACCTCTGATCTGACCTCTCATCTTTTCTGAAATTGCCAAACCAGCTGCGTCATCGCCAGCTCTGTTAATTCTCATACCAGATGAGAGCTTTTCAAGTGATTTTGAAAGCATATCATTGTTGATTGTCAATCTGTTATAAGTATTGAGCGCCTGAACATTATTATTAATACGCATCTTACAACACCCTCCCTGAATTTAATTTTTTAGCTTCACGTCCCTGTGAAGCTTTATTTTGTTTTCAATATATATATCGGTGAGATAGTTTCTGTAGTTTAGCTTAAATTTAAAAATTTTTATAAGTGCTATGAACAATAAAATTTTGTATTGTAAAACAACCATTTAGTCTGAAAAACCAGTAAACAATATCTCCTAATTTGACACCTTCTCTCACCTCAATTACCTCCTCATTTTTTACCCTTTAATACATTTATTAACCATCAAAATAGGAAAATAACACTCATTATTACCTTCTTCCAAACAAATACATAAACACAAAAGCCGGAATCTTTATAATTGGAACTCTTGTATTTAGCTCAAGTCTGCCATAGTCTTCTGCTCTTTTTGTGACAAGCACTGCTGAGATAATATCTTTTTCTCTTTGGCACATCTGCACAATTGCATCATCTTCGGCAAGTGTGCTATCTTCTCTAAACTTTACTTCAATTAAGCTCTTACCATTTGGAAAATGGGCAACTATGTCAATCTCTTTTTGATTATCAGTTGATTTTCTAAAATATCCTATCTTTGCATTTACTTCACTGTAAAAGTTATATACATGCTTAAAAACTGCTGTTTCTATCGTAATTCCAAGTTCTTTGCTATCAATAAAGAGATTGTCTATCATTAAAACTGCAATTCTAATAGGTGGATCAGATATATATATATATTCTCTGCTTTGCTTTTAAAACATTTTTGCATTTGGTAAAGTATACTTCTAATTTTTAGCCTAAAAATATAAAGTATACTTTATATTTTTAAGCTAATTTTTTAAAGTATACTTTGTATTTTTGAATCTATCTCAAATAAAATAATCTTAGAAAATAAAAAAGGCAGGCTTTTACCTGCCTTCAGTTGACCTTCCAATTTTTTGTGTATCTTACCCCTTTATCTTCGCTCATCGGACAAAATCTCCTTTAAATCTTTAATCTTATTGAGTCTCTCTCTTCCCTGCAACGCTTCAACATTTTCGTTTTTGACCTCTTGAAGTAGCTCATATCGTAAAACCTTGACGTTTTTTGGAGCATCTATTCCAAGTTTTACACAGTCTTTTTCTATGCTGATGACTTTTATGATTATATTTTCTCCAATTAGAACCTGGTCACCTTCTTTTCGTGAAAGGACAAGCATCTTCTGTATACCTCATTTCTGCACATTGGAATTTGAATTTTCAAAAAGGTAATATCTTAGAGGATACCTTTCATCATCTAAAAGATACTGCATTCCCTTTCTCTTGTTCACATTTATAATAACTGGAGCTTTCAGGTTTACCCTTGTTTGTCTTACATCCTCTGGAATTACAACAATACAAAAAACTGCAACGTCTTGAGCAGAAGTTATTTCTAATTTATTTACAACTTCATCTGGCAAATCAAATTCATAATCTGGCTTTATTTCAAAAGGATTGATTATTACAAAAGCAATGTCTTTATCTTCAACTGATTGAAGCCAGAAAAATGGACTTTGGTCTTCTTTTACTATGACAAATTTCTTCAAATTCTCAAATGCAGGAATACCCTCTTCAAAGAATATTATGTTTTCTTCACTGACTTCAAGCTCTCCAAAAACTCTTGATTTCACAACTGATTTTTGAACTACCATCTTAAATCTCCTCTTTTTTAACTCTTTATATGATTAACATTTTAAAGTTTTGCATATCTTATAATCTCCTCAATGATTTTCTTTATATCGTCAATGCCGTAAATTAAAATATCGTAAACCTTTGCTATGTCAACTTTAGAATACTCATGCACAATTATATTTCGAAAAGAAATCATTTTTTTAAAAACTGAAGCCAAACTCTCCGAAATAACCTTTTCTTTTGATAATATCTCAGGAATCTCTCCATAATAACCTGGTGTTTCAAAACCTTCATCTGCTATTATGTGGTTTCCTATATCTATTAGATTTTGAATTATCAAAAAAAGATTATGGATAACTATGTCCTGAGCATCTTGGTCTTTTTTAAATTCTTCAAAACCCATATTTTGAAATCTTTTTACTCTGTTCAAACTAAACCATATCCTATCTATTTTTTCACTTACCAGTTCTTTCTTTACCATCAGCTGATATCCTCTCTTTTATATACATCATCTTGATTTTCATAATATGCAGCCAATCTTGATAATAATAAAAACTCTGTTTTTTGAAATTTACCAATTTGTCATGGTCTTTTTCTATTAACAAGGTGCCTTCCGAAATCACTTCATGCCTCAATAGAGGTGAAGCATGATTTAAAATTACTAAATCAACTTCTTTTTTTAGTAAATCAGAAATATCTGACATATGTTTAATTTGATATTCTAATACTTTTTTTGCATCTTTTGCTATCTCTTCGTTAATATATACAGCAATGTCTACATCACTATTTTTGCGTTCTTTTCCTTTTGCATATGAACCGAACAAATATGCAAATATGACAGCATTTTCTTTCTCAAAATACTCTTTCAAAATTTTTACAATCTTATCTTTTTCCATCATACCCTCACATCAACCTTACCCATCTCAAAATCTATATAAACCTTGCCACCTTCAAAGTAAATTTGCGGGCGGCTTTTTGGGATGACATCTACGTTATAGTCATACTCAGGAAATGCTTCTTCTATGCATATGTCAATTATAGGCTGACCACCATCTTCAATTCTGGCAAGTCTGTTGCCATTTTCTGCTGTCTTTTGTATATACCTTAAAACCTGCTCATAACCTCTTTGTGCAGAGCTTCGCACAAGGTAGTCTGTTGAGCCAAGGTTTACCTCTTCCCAGCACCTGTCTTGATTTATTTTAACTTTTACATGTTCCTGGGAAAGTTTTACCTTAACAAACTCCTGGTGAATTTGAATCCTTGCAATTTGCATCTTTAGCACTTCCTCAAGCTTTTCTGCCAAATGCTATTTAAAATCTCAGAAAATCCAAAAGTGTTGGCGGCAAAACTTGAGCACCTGTTTGAAGTGCTGCCCTGTAAACATTTTCTGCGGTTTTGAGCTGCATAATAATCTCTGCCATGTCAACATCCTCGTTGTTTGATAGCAATGTAGTAAAGTTCACATTGTCGTCACTGAGTCTATTTTTAATAAGCTCAAGTCTGTTCTGAAGCGCACCTATATCACCACGCTGTGCAACAACATTGTCAATGTGTCTGTCAATATCAGCCAAAAGTGAGTTTACCGTACTCCCATCACCGTTTTGAAGTGCATTTATTAAATTATCCAGCACCTTAAATAAATTCCCCTTGTTCTCATCAGTTTCACCCTGAATATAAAAAACCTGGTTGGCTGTTTTATTAATGCCAATATAATTTGCCTTCATAAGCTCAAACTGGATTATATTTTTACCTGTTGACAAATCTACTGGATACCCGCCAGTTGAAGTAAAATCACCTGTGTCTGAAAAAGAACCATCAGAATTTATTGGTGCTGTGTCTGTTTTAAAACCAGAGAAGATATACCTTCCTGCATAGTTTGTATTCCCAACCTGGATTATATGCTGTTTTATCTGAGCAACCTCTTTTGCAATCTGAGCCATGTCTTCTTTTGTGTTTGTTCCGTTTGCACCCCTTACTGCAAGCTCTCTAACTCTCTGAAGGCTTTCGTTAATATCAGCAAGCGCACTTTCTGTTGTGTTAACCCACGATGTTGCATCATCAACATTTTTCTGAAGCTGCTCTATTTCAGAAACATCAGTTCTGAGCCTCAGCGACCTTGCGGTAATTACTGGGTCATCTGATGGGTAGCGAATTTTTTTACCTGTTGCCATTTTATACTGAATGTCATCTAATCTGCTAAGGTTTTTATTCAGATTTATCAAAAAGTTGTTGATCATCATATTGTTTGTAATTCTCACAGCAAATTCACCTCACAAACTCCTCGTTTAGCTAAAACCTGCTATCTTCCAACAAGCCCTAGTCTGTTGACTAAAACATCAAGCATCTCATCAAATGCATTTATCATTCTTGCTGAGGCCTGAAAACCATGCTGGTATTTGATTAAATTTGTCATCTCTTCATCTATGGAAACACCTGATACTGCCTGGCGTCTGTTGTCAAGCTGGGTGACCATAACTTTCTGGTTTTCTGCAAAGTTTTTTGCACCCTGAGAGTCAACTCCAAGGTTTGAAATCAAAGACTTTAGAAAATCTTCAAACTTTCCTTCTTTGAAAATTGAGGTATCATTTCTTAGCTTCAACATATCAACAACAAGGTCATTCCCACCTGGAAGACTACTTGCATCATAAGTTGTTGCAATGTTGTTAAGGTCGTTCATAATAGCATCAGAGACTTTTATATACCTTGCATAGAAAAATGTCTGGCCAACAGGTGGTTCGAAAAAGTTTATACTTGTATTTTGTCCGTTGAGTGACCAGCCCTGTGTGTGAAGTTCATTGAATTTTTCAATAAGCTTTTGCGCAAACTCGTTAAGTCTGTTTAAATAATAAGGAATACCTGTAAAAGAATTTTTATTGGGAACATCAACTGGCTGACCATTTACAGTCATATCTTCACTCAGACCACCAACGCCATCTCTCATATCCAAAAGTCCTTTAAGCTCACCTGACTTTATATTCAAAACCTGACCTGTGTCCTTCCACATAACAACAAAAAGCCCTGGAACATCGTAAAGGTTTTGCTGTGAAAGCGGGTCGTCAGGATTGAATCCTGTTGGCAGACCATTTGAATCAAATCCACTTTTTCTCATAATTTTTGATTTGTCTGTCTCAAGCTCATAGACTGTAAAGTGATTTACAAGGGTTTCGCCGCCAGCTATCTGCACAATGAACCTGCCATCTTTATCTTCATAAGCAGTTGTGTCAACAATCTTTGAGAGCTTGTCAACAAGAAGATTTCGCTGGTCACGAAGGTCATTTGCCTTTTCGCCTCGAAGCTCTAAAACAAATATCTGCTGGTTCAAATCTGCAATCTGGGATGCTATGCTGTTTATTTCTAAAATTTTATCATATACCTGGTCATTTAGCTCGCTCTGCAAATCTTCAAGCTGTTTGTACATCTTATGTATCGCATCAGTTAAAGCTTGACCTCTCTGGCGAACAAGCGCACGAACTGTTAAACTCTCCGGATTTTTTGAAAGCTCCTGCAAGCTTGAGAAAAATTGGTCTATAACAGAAGAAAGTCCTGTGTCACTTGGTTCATTGAATATGGACTCTATAAAATTCAGGTTATCAGCTTTTATTTCATACTCTCCTTGGCGCGAATATTCGTTTCTATATTGAATATCCAAAAACATATCTCTTATCTGCTCAAGGCTTTGCACATCAGCACCCATACCAACCTGAAATTTTGGGCTATAAAAACCAACCTTAGCAGATGGTGGATTTGACTTTACATTTAAAACCTGCCTTGTATACCCTGGTGTTGAAGCATTGGCAACGTTATGCGATGTCACCTCTAACCCTTTTCTGTTGACAAATATTCCTGTTCTTGCAATCTCAAGCCCGTAAAACGACATTCTATTTCAACCCCTTTTTTCTACAGCTTAACATCAAAAAGGTTTTTCTTTTGTTGCCCTGTTTGCCCATCCCTTTGATATGTAGTGTTGTCTGAAAAATGCGATGAAATTACATTTGTCATAAAATCTATATACTCAAGCGCACTTGAAACTAATGAAGCGTTAAGGTCATTTGCTTTTTTAAGCTTAAAAATAATTTCACCAAGTTTTATTCTCAAATCATTTATTCTCTGCCATTCATCAGGTGTGGCAATGCTCACAATGTCGTTTAGATTGGAAATAGCAATATTTTTTTCTTTTGACAAAGAATTTAAGATTTCTTGCCGTTCTCTTTCAAGTTTGTCGATTATTTCTGTCTCTTTTTTCTCCTGATTTGAGACTTCAATTAGCCCTGAAAGATTGTTTTCCACAATGTATTTTGTTTTTTCATTGCTGAGGTTCAAAATCCTCTCAAATACCTTATATTCTTCTTCTAAAAGCTTGATTATTTTTTCTATACAATTCATTTTATTGCTTCCTTTCTAAAATTTTAATCGACATTTAAATCTTTTATACTTTCAAATAAACATTAAGGCTGCTATTAATTTAAAAGCAGCCAAAATTTTACTCGTTCTTTTTTGAAGCTTTGTATTCTCTTATAAGTTTTTCAACAACATCTTTTCCAGATACATTGTATGTGCCAGAGTCAATCTTCTTTTTTATCTCATTTACCTTCTCTTCACGAACATCAGGTGTGAGCTTTATAGCATTCAAAACAGCTTGAAAATCTCTTGCCTCGCTTGATATTTCAACCTTATCAGTTGCAGTAGGTTCCTGCTTCTTTTCGACTCTGGTTACTTTTGCTGTTTGGCTGTAAATCTGAAATATCCTCATTCTATCTTCTATCCTCATTTTACATCCCTGCCTTGTATCTTAAAAGCTTTTTCTACAGTTATTATCGTGAGAAAATTCAAAAAAGTTTAATTAATTTTTCACTTGTTCTCCTCTTCTTTAAAATCCTTCGAAAGGTACCTGTAGCCAGCCTCTCTTCTTTTAGCAAACTCCTCATTTTTCTTTTTCGACTCTTGAAGTTTTTTGTCGTCAAGATAGCTCAAAAACCTTGTTCCAACTTCTTTCTTGCACTCATCGCAAAGCCTTCCTGTCTTAATTGCTTTACCACATCTTTCACACTCTAAAATGATATTGCTCTCACCAACAATCTCAAGCCTTTCTTCCTTTAAAAACCTTAAAATCTTTTCTGGTGACACGCCTGTTGCATTTGACACCTCTGGCAAGGTCGCACCAGGATGGTCATAAAGATACTCTTTCACTTTTTTGAAATCCTCTTCTTCCTCTTTTCTGCACTGAGGACAGATAGGACTTCCGTCATAAAGATAAATTTTTCCACATCTTCGACAGTTTCTGACATCCATGTTTTAAAAACCCCCTTTTAAAATTTTAAATTGGCAGTTTACCTTGCAAGCTTTGTTATCGCAAGGACAGAAACAAAAACGCACTTTGCCCCATTCTCAAGCAAAACTTTTGAACACTCATTTGCTGTTGCACCTGTTGTGAAGATGTCGTCAACAAGAATGACTTTTTTGCCTTTTATAATATTTTCATACCCTTTTTTAAGTTTTATCTTACCTTTTATCTCTTTTTGCCTTTCCTGGCGTGAGAGGTTATAAAAAGGTTTTGTAAAACCTACTCTTGTAAGAAGGTCAACCGTGGGAATTTTAAGTATCTTCCCAATATTTTTTGCAAGCAAAGAGGAATGGTTAAAACCCCTTTGTAAATACCTTTCATAGCTTGTTGGAACAAAGGTTATTATATCCGCATTTATACCTGCTTCAAGAATCTTTTTAGCCATAAGCCTTGAGAAGGTTATTGCATTTTGATAAAAACCTCTGTACTTGAAAAGATGAACGCCTCTTCGAACTACCCCTTCATAGTAGAATACTGGAAAAACTCTTTCAAATGCAAAGTTTTCTCTCAGACAAGAAGAACAAAACTGCAAAGTAGTATCTCCAATAGGTATTCCGCATTTTTGACACGTATTGCCTGAAATAAACCTTATATTTTTCTTGCAATCATCGCACGGGCTTTTGCCAAGCCTGCCACAAAACGCACATCTCGGTGGAAAGAAAAATTCAATTAGTTTTTCCATTGGAATTTTTAAAAACTGAACAGGTAATTTTATTTATATTAAATCACAAAAGGGAAAAAATTTCTATATAAAAATAAAAGACACGCTTTCTCAATCACAGCGTGTCAAACAAACTCCCTCTTTATCCTCTCTAAAGCTCTTTTTTCAATCCTTGATACATGCACCTGGGAGATATTAAGTTCTTTTGCAATCTCAGATTGTGTTTTGTTTTTGAAGTAGCGCATAAATATTATGTAGCGTTCCCGTCCTTTTAATTTTTTAAGCCCTTCTTTTAGTGCCATCAAATCCAAAAGTTTTGTCGAATAATCTTCTTCATCAGATGCAATGTCCATCAGCGTGATAGGTTTTCCCTCTTCCTGATTTATAACTTCACTCAGCGATGCAACCTCTGATGACGCATCCAAGCAAAGCAAAATCTCATCGCTAGAAAGCCCTGTCAACTGCGAAATCTCTGAGATTGTGGGTTCTCTTCCATGGTTTGATACAAACTGGTTTCTTAGTTTTTTTATTTTACCCTGATTTTCTTTTATCTTTCGTGAAACCTTTATCTTGCCATCATCGCGCAGATATCTTTTTATCTCACCAATTATCATAGGAACAGCATATGTTGAAAACCTGACATTAAACGACGGGTCAAACCTGTCAACAGCCTTTATAAGCCCTATGCAACCTATCTGGAACAAATCCTCAAGTTCTACTCCTTTTGCAGCAAACTTTTTTACAACACTCCACACAAGCGCAAGATTGCTTTCAATTAGCTGCTGACGTGCAAGTTTATCACCGTTTTTAGCCTTACTTATCAATTCCTCCTGGGAAGCCTTGCTCAATTTCTACTCCCTCGCTCTTTCGTTTTTTGATAGCTTTAAACATTCTAACACATGTACCTCTGCCAACTTCTGATGTAACCTCAAGCTTATCCATGAATGTTTCCATCACAGTAAATCCCATACCAGAACGCTCCTGGTCAGGTTTTGTGGTAAAGAGTGGCTGGCGTGCAAGTTCAACATCTTCAATTCCTTTACCAAAGTCAATTACCTCAATCTCCACAATATAATTTTCATAAATCTTTCCTTTTATTATTATTTCCCCAATTTTATCCTCATATGCATGAATTATTGAATTTGTTACAGCTTCAGATACAGCAGTTTTTATTTCAGTAATTTCATCTAAAGTAGGATCAAGCTGAGCAACAAACGCAGCAACAGCAACTCTTGCAAATGCTTCGTTTTGGGCTTTTGAGGGGATTTTCAGTTCCATATAATTTAAAACCTTCATTGTTAAAAATTCACACCCTTTCAATTCTTTTAATTTAACTCAATGCCTCTTCAATAGTGGTATATTTCTTTATCAGCTTTTCTATTCCACAAGTTGAAAGAAGCTTGTTGATATAGTTTGAGTTGCAAACCAGGACAAGTTCTTTGGCAAACGCTTTTGCTGTTCTGAACCTTCCTACAAGAAAGCCAACACCTGACGAGTCCATAAATGAAAGCTCTGAAATGTCTATCACAACTTTTTGAACTTCTGGACTTACAATTTTCATATCAAATCTGAGTCTGTATCTGTCTGCATTGTACTGGTCAAGCTCGCCTTTTATCTTTAAAATCAGTGTTCCTTCTATAATGATTGTTTCAAAATCCATTTTATTGCACCTCGATTTGAAAGTTATATTATTTCTAATTCTATATTACCCTAAAAAACCCTTCAGTATTTAATGTAATATTTTGTCGAAATAGAATATTTTTCTTTCTAATAGCAAACAAAAAACCCTCAACAGCTTTTTGCTGCTGAGGGCGTTATATTCTTTTTCTGGAGCGGGTGATGGGAATCGAACCCACGCTGCCAGCTTGGAAGGCTGGTGTTCTACCATTGAACTACACCCGCTCGTCTTTCCCCTTTGCACATTGAATATTATAATACCTTATCTTGATGTTGTCAATAGGTATTTGGGCGGGAAAATTCAGAAAGATGTAAGAGTTTTGAGAATCTCATACCACACAGCTACACTTTCGCGCACAAAACCATAGTATTCTTCATGCAAATATTGTTTTACATATACACCTGAAAAAGAAGAATTTATTTTTAATTTTTTAGCAATCAAATGTGCTCTTTCTAAGTGAAACATATTTGAAACAATTATAGCGCTTTTGAAACCTTTCTTGTTCATAATCCTTTTTGCATGGAGAAGATTTTCATATGTCGAAAAAGATTTATCTTCCTTCAAAACAAACTCAGGCAAAACTCCACTTTCCACAAGATACCTCTTGCCTGCCTCAGCTTCAGAAATATTTTCGCCCGGTCCCTTTGCACCACAGACAATTATGTATCTTGCATAGCCTTTTTTATAAAGTTCAAAAGCTCTGTTAAGCCTTTCTCGAAAAAACGGACTTGGAAAATCGCCATAAACTGCACAACCTAAAACAATAATACAGTCTGATTTTTTAGGCTTTGCAGAAATGCCAAAAATAATTATTGATGCTTCCGTAACTGCAAATATCAAAATTACACTAGCCAAGGTGCAAAGCGAAATTTTTAAAAACTTTCTCATTTAAAGTACTCCCCGTTACATTCTTCAAATTTTCCTTTATGTTCAATTGCAGCCTTCATTTGATATTTGCATTTTACAAAATATATGCTATAATACATACTGCAAAAAGTAAATAAGCTTATTGGTGGGGATATAGCTCAGTTGGTTAGAGCGCTTGCTTGACATGCAAGAGGTCATAGGTTCGAGTCCTATTATCCCCACCATTTATTTTTGTCAGTAAACAACATCCACAAGGTAAAGCCCCCAGGGTGGCAATGTCTTTCCTGCCTTGGTTCTGTCTTTGCTCTCTATTATAAGCGGAATATCCATTGGTTTTAATTTTCCTGCTCCCACATCTAAGATTGTTCCTGCGATAATTCTTGCCATGTTGTAAAGAAAGCCATTGGCTGTTATATATATAGCAATACACTCATTTTCAAAGGTCAAATATGAATTGTATACACGTCTTATGGTTGTCTTTGCTTCAGAATCAGCAGAACAAAAACTTTTAAAGTCATACTCTCCTATAAAGTATTCACATGCTCTTTGCATGGCATCAACATCAAGCTGGTATGGATAATAATACGCATAGTTTCGCAAAAGCGCAGGACGACTATTTTTGTTATATATAAGATACTTATAAGTTTTCTGCTTTGCACTGTATCGCGCAGAAAAATTTAAAGGTACCTCAACAGCGTCTTTTATAGATATATCGCCAGGCAGGACAGAATTTAAGGCAAGCGGAAACTTGTCTGTTGGAATTTTGCTGCTTGTTTTGAAATTAGCTTTTTGATTTAAAGCATGAACACCTCTATCTGTTCTTCCAGAACCAATCAAGTTTACCTCTTCGCCTGTAAGTTTTTTTATAGCCTCTTCAATTGTTCCCTGAATGGTTTTTTTATTGGGCTGTTTTTGCCACCCGAAATATTCTGTGCCATCATATTCTATGGTCAAGAGAATATTTCTCAAGTTTTTCACCTCACAAAAATTGCAAGTGTAATTAAAATCCCACATACAACAAACGAAATATAGTCAGGAAATCCAAACTCAAGTTTTTTGAGCTTTGTACGACCTTCTGAGCCTCTGTAGCAGCGTGCTTCCATCGCAATTGCAAGTTCATCTGCTCTTTTGAAAGCTGAAATAAAAAGTGGAATTAAAAGTGGCAAAAGTGATTTTGCTTTTTTTATTAATCCCCCTGTTTCAAAATCAGCACCTCTTGACATTTGAGCCTTCATAATCTTGTCAGCCTCTTCGTAGATGGTTGGTATAAACCTTAAGGCAATTGACATCATCATAGAGATTTCATGAACAGGAAATTTCACCTTTTTTAGTGGTTTTAATAACACTTCCAGAGCATCTGTTATTTCAATGGGCGATGTTGTGAGAGTAAGAAGGCTTGTTGCAAAAATGAGCAGCAATAGCCGGATTACTAAAAAGATAGAAAGAACAATACCTCTGTCGGTTATAACAAGCCCTAATATCTTTATCACAGGTTTTCCTTGAGTCATAAAAAGATTAAAAACTACTGTTATAAGGATTAATATAAATACAGGTTTTGTTCCGCGCAAAAGTATAAGCGGGTTTACCTTTGAGAGAAAAATCCACAGAAGTATTACGGCAAACAAAAATATATATCCATAAAAGTTATTTACCACAAATATTGAGATACAAAAAAAGAACAGAACTATTATCTTTGTCCTTGGGTCAAGCCTGTGCACAAATGAATCTTTTTTTATATACTGACCAATCACAAAGTCAACCATTATAGCATTTCACCTTCTCTTTTGAATGCAAGATTTTTAACTATCATATCAGCAACCTTTTCAACACTATATTCAAATCTGTCAATCTTAAAACCCTTAAGTTTTAACCTGTGCTGGAGATAAAGAATATCAGGTGGCAAAAGTCCGCTTTTTTCAAGAAGTTCAACATTCTCAAAAGCCTGATGTTTTGGACCATCAAATTGGATTTTCCCTTTGTTAAGGATTATGACCCTCTCACAGAGCATTGCAACATCTTCTAAACTGTGTGAAATCAAAATTATTGTCTTTTTTGCTTCTTTGTGAAGTTTTTCTATAATTGAAAAAATCCTTTTTCGACCACGCATATCAAGCCCGGCTGTTGGCTCATCAAGAATTATACACTCTGGGTCCATTGCCAGTATCCCTGCTATTGCAATCCTTCGTTTTTGACCACCTGATAGTTCAAACGGCGATTTTTCTAAAAGCTCTTTGGGAATCTCTAAAAGCTCGCACACCTCTTTTACCCTTCTTTTTACTTCATCTTCAGAAAATCCAAGGTTTTGAGGGCCAAACGCTATGTCTTTGTAAACTGTCTCTTCAAATAGCTGATATTCAGGGTATTGAAACACAAGCCCTACTCTTTTTCGAATCTCCTTTGCCCTTTTTTTATCCTTTGTATTTATACCATCAACAACAACATCACCTATCTGCGGCACCAAAAGCCCGTTCATTAGCTGAACCAAAGTAGATTTGCCTGAACCAGTTTTGCCAATAATTCCAATAAATTCTCCTTTTGTTATCGAAAGGTTGATATTTTCAAGCGCCTTTTTTTCAAATGGTGTTTTGTAGCCATATATGAACTCTACATTTTTCATTTCAATGAACATAAAAATCTCTCCATTTCGTCAACCGACCAGATTTCCTTATCAATTTTTACACCTCTTTTTTTAAGCTCAATTGAGAGCTTCAAAATTTGTGGCATGTCAAAGCCCATCTCATAAAACCAGTCAAGCTTTAATAGCTCAAACGAAGGCCCATCAAACTTTATATGTCCTTTATCCAGCACAATGCTTCTTTGGCTCAAGAGCATCTCGTCGATATTGTGTGTAACCAAAACAATGGTCTTTTTCTCTTCTTTGTTTAATCTTTCTACAGTAGCTATAACCTCTTTCCTTCCTTTGGGGTCAAGCATAGAGGTTGGCTCATCCAATATGATGCACTCTGGCTTCATTGCCAGAACACCAGCAATTGCAACCCTCTGTTTTTGCCCACCAGACAGTTTGTACGTGGCATGGTTTTTATATTCCATCATCTCAACAGTCAAAAGTGCGCTATCAACAGCTTTTCTTATCTTTTCTCTCGGCATTCCTAAGTTTTCAGGCCCAAATGCAACATCTTCTTCAACAATCGATGCAACAAGCTGGTTGTCAGGGTTTTGAAATATATATCCGCACTTTCTTCTGATATCCCAGATTTTTTCTACATCTTTTGTATTCATACTATCTACAATCACATCGCCTTTTTCTGGAATTAAAAGACCGTTTATTAGTTTTGCAAGGGTTGATTTGCCAGAACCATTCAGCCCTAATATCGCAACAAATTCTCCTCTTTCTATCTTAAGATTTATATCAATCAAAGCTGGTGTTTTTGTCCCATCAGAGCTTACATATGAAAAGCTGACATTTTTAAACTCTATAAAAGCGCTCATTTTACTTTTCTCCTTTTTGCCAAACTACATTCTATTATAGCAAAAATTTTTGGCCTTAAATATACATGTATTTTTGAAGTATCCCTGCATACATCGAACATATTAACGAAAAAGAGGGTATAATATATATTGGAAGGGGGGATTTGAAATGTTTTCTCCCAGGTGTGACATCTATTTTGATTACAACTTGATAAATTTAAAAGAATTCAACCTGCCAGTTGAACTTGAGAATCTTGAAGCAGAAGAGTTTTCAAAAATTGAGGATACACCAAAGAAAATCAGTCGGCTTTTAAAAGAAACCGAAAATCCGGAGGCACCTGTAAACTGAAGCGTAGCACGGTAGGAAGGTGAAAATATAAAAAGGGGATGTTTTTCGCATCCCCTTAAATTTATTTGTCTTTTAGACTTTCTGAGATTTCTTTCAAAAAATCCTCAAGTTTGTCTTTTCCTTCATCTATCTTTGTGATTATAGCGCTTCCAATAACAATACCATCAGCAAGGTCTTTGAACTTTTGCACATCTTCTTTACTCTTTATACCAAATCCAACTGCCAAAGGTGTTGAGGTAACGGTTTTTAGTTCTTTTAGAAAAGTAAAAATCCTATCATCAATCTGCCCTTTGAAACCTGTCACACCTTTTCTTGAAACACAATACAAAAAACCACGGCTCTGCCTACCTATCATCTTGGCTCTCTCAAGAGAAGATATTGATACAAGGTCAATATAGACAATACCAAACTTTTCAGCTACTTCTTTGAACTCAAAGCTCTCTTCAAACGAAACATCTGGGATTATCACGCCATCCACACCGCAAGCTTTGCTACTTTCAAAAAACCTATCAATTCCCCTTTTGTAAACTGTGTTTGCATACAGCATTAGCACAACCGGCTTATCTTTTTTAAACTTTTCAATGCTTTCAAAAAGGTGGCTCAATTTAACACCTTCACTGAGAGCCTTCCTTGATGCTTTTTGAATAATTTCACCGTCTGCAATAGGGTCAGAAAAAGGAAAACCAATCTCTAAAATGTCTACATATGAATATACAAGCTTTATAAACCCAAGTGTCTCTTCAAAAGAGGGATATCCAAACGTAACATAGCCTATGAAGGCTTTTTTGCCCTCTTTTTTTAGCTTTTCAAATCTTTCATCTATTAAATTCATAGCTCATCATCCTTCCAAAGCTCAAGTACTGTATTTATATCCTTATCACCTCTTCCAGAAAGGTTCACAACCACAATGTCACTGGTTTTGAACAGTCCCATCTTTGCCCTTTTAATAACCTCTGCAAGGGCATGGCTCGACTCCAGCGCTGGAATTATCCCTTCAAGCCTTGTGAGCAGCAAAAATGCATCCACAGCTTCTTTGTCAGTAGCCCCTACATACTCAACCCTTCCTGTCTCTTTCAAATATGCATGTTCAGGTCCAACACCCGGGTAGTCAAGCCCTGCTGAGATTGAATGTGTGTTTTGAATTTGCCCTTCCTCATCCTGTAAAATATACGTTTTAGCACCGTGCAAGATTCCAACAGACCCGCTGCATAGCGTCGCAGCCGTTTTGCCTGTATGTATTCCCTCTCCTGCACCCTCAACGCCAATAAGCTTTACTTCATGATCTTCCAAAAACGCTGAGAAGATACCAATTGCGTTAGAACCACCACCAACACACGCAAAGATATAGTCTGGAAGTCTTCCTTCAAGCCTTTTTATCTGATCTTTTGTCTCTTTCCCAATCACACTTTGAAAGTATTTTACAATTGTTGGGAACGGATGAGGTCCTGCAGCTGTACCAAAAAGATAAAAGGTATACTCAAACGTCTCGCTCCAGTCACGCATTGCCTCGTTTATTGCGTCTTTCAAGGTCTTGCTTCCCTTGTTAACTACTCTTACCTTGCTGCCAAGCATTTTCATCCTCTGCACGTTATGAAACTGCCTTTTTGCATCTTCTTCACCCATAAATATCTCGCATTCCATCCCAAAAAGAGCAGCAACTGTAGATGTTGCAACACCGTGTTGACCTGCTCCTGTCTCGGCAATAAGTCTTTTTTTGCCCATATGCTTTGCCAAAAGTGCCTGGCCAATGCAGTTGTTTATCTTGTGTGCACCGGTGTGGTTTAGGTCTTCTCTTTTGAGATATATTTTAACCCCAAGATGATTGCTCAAGTTTTTGGCAAAGTAAAGTGGCGATGGTCTTCCAACATAGTTTTTGAGATAGTACTCATATTCAGAGAGAAAATTTTCATCTTTCACAAGCTTGCAAAACTCTTCTTCTATCTCTAAAAGAGCTGGCATAAGAGTTTCTGGTGCATACATCCCACCAAATCTTCCAAAATACCTATCCATTTTTTGTTTCACCAACCTTGTATTTATTTACCTTTTCAATAATCTTTTTCATCTTTATAAAATCTTTAAAACCATTTGTCTCAATTCCTGAGCTGATGTCAATCCCAATTGGATTTAGATTTAAGTATTTATCTATATTTTCAGGTGTTATTCCACCTGCAATGATATAATCAAAGTCAGCAAGTTTTGCAACCTCTGTGATATCCAAACTACTGCCTTTGGGCCTGTCAAGAAGCACAAAGTCGGCTATTTCTACATAGCGTTTAGCTCTTTTTATATCTTCTTGTCTTTTAACTTCAATAGCCTTTATAACCCTAAATCCAAGATCTTTCAAATGTTTTATATACTCATAATCTTCCTTCCCGTGCAGCTGCACAAAGTCAAGTTGAAGCTGTGTTGCTATTTCTATAACCTCTGATATGTTCTGGTCTTTAAAAACTCCCACTGATTTTATTGAGGGACTTTTAGCCAAAACCATATCTTTTGCAAGGTCTTTTTCAACCTTTCTCGAACTTTGAGCAAATATTAAGCCTATCATATCAGGCTGAAGTTTATTGCACATCTCAACATCAAAAAGCCTCTTTAGCCCGCAAAACTTTACTATCATATCCTATCACCAATTATTTCAAGCGGATTTTGCGATTTCATAAAAGATGTCCCTATCAAACATCCATCAACACCGAGCGAGAGAATATAGTCAAAATCCTCTTTTGTCTTAATTCCACTTTCGCTTATCACAGCAACTTCTTTTGGAATATACTTCAAAAGCCTTTCTGTTTTTGTTATGTCGATGGACAAATCATCCAGGTTTCTATTGTTGATTCCTATGAGTTTTGCACCACACTTCAAAGCTTTTTCAATTTCATACTCATTTTCAACCTCAACAAGCGGGACAATGTCAAGAATTTCTAAAATTTTGATGAATATTGCAAGCTGTTTTTCTGACAAAGCTTTTGTGATAAGCAAAGCTGCATCTGCGCCTATCATCTTTGTCTGGTAAAGCTGCCAGATATCAATGATAAAGTCTTTTCTTAGCACGGGCAGAGATACCTCTTTTTTTACTTCCATCAAATCTTGCTCCGAACCCTTGAAAAAAAATCTTTCTGTCAAAACTGATATAGCAAAAAATCCCAAATCTTCGTACATCTTTGCTATTGCTTTTGCATTGGCATCCTCTGATATTACGCCCTCCGAAGGTGATGCCCGTTTTATTTCACCAATTATACAGAATTTATCTTTTTTGAATATTCTTTTGAACTTGTTTTCTAAATAGCCACCTTTAATCTTCTCAACTGCAAGTTTCTTCATTTTCTCAACAGGTATGAGATTTTTGCACTTTTCAACCTCTTCCTTTTTATAACTTAAAATACGCTCAAGCACACTCATTTTCAATTACACTCCCGATTTATAAAACTGCTGCAACTCTTTGAGCTTTAAATAAGCTTCTTTGCTCTCGATTGCTTTTGAGGAAAGCTTAATTCCTTCTTCAACATCTTTTGCAACCTCACAAATGTAAAGTGCAAATCCACAATTTAAAACAACAGCCCAAAAATAAGGCGACTTTTCTCCCTCAAGCACACTTATCAAAATCCTTGCATTTTCTTCAGGCGAAAAGCCTCTAATTGAGCTTGTATCAAATTCAATTCCATAGTCTTTTGAGTCAATATAATATTCTTTGATATTCTTGTCTTGTATCTCAAGCACCCTTGTCTTTTTAGAAACAGAAATCTCGTCAAGTCCGTCAAGGCTATGTATGACAGCGGCTTTTTTTCTCTTGCCTCTTAGCACAGAAGCCACTTTCTCCTGCGCATCAAAGCTAAATGTCCCAACCACTTGATATTTCAGTGGTACAGGGTTCAAAAGCGGACCTAAGATGTTAAAAACTGTTCTGATACCAAGTGATCTTCTTAAATTTGCAACCTTTTTCATGGCAGGATGATACAGTGGCGCAAACAAAAATGCAAAGTTCAGTTTCTCAAGCCCTTTCAAAACTTTATCTTCCCCAGGCTGGATATCTATACCAAGTTTTTCTAAGATGTCGGCTGATCCTGAATTGCTTGTAATACTTCTGTTACCATGTTTTGCTACTTTTACGTCAAAACAGCTAAGAACAATAGCCGCGGCTGTTGAGATGTTAAACGTGCCTTTTCCATCGCCACCTGTTCCACATGTATCAATTGTAGCTGGATGGTCAAAGTTAAGTTTTCTTGCCTTGTCATAAAAGGCATCAACAAATGCCGAAATCTCTTTTTCTGTTTCACCCTTCGTTTTTAGTGCTGCCAAAAATGCACCAAACTTTATCTCATCAAGTTCTCCTTCCAAGATGTCGTCAAGAAGATTTTTTACCTGGTCATATTCCAAATCCTTTTTGTTTGTCACAAGCTCAAGCACATCGATGAGCATCTTTTCCCACCCCATCATAGCATATTTCTAAAAAGTTTTGAATAATTGTCTCACCATCAGGAGTCAGGATTGACTCAGGATGAAATTGAATCCCATAGACTCTCAAGCTATCGTTTACCAGGGACATGACCTCATCATCTTCACTCACAGCAGCTATTTCAAGCTGTTTCAAAGATGCAGATTTCTCAACCACAAGTGAATGATACCTTCCTGCAAAAAATCTCTCTGGCACACCTTTAAAAAGTCTGCTTCTTTTACCGCTTTCAAGCAGGTCAACCCTCGATCTCATTCCATGGTAAATCATTTTTGCATGAATTACTCGTGCCCCGAAACACTCTCCAATCACCTGATGACCAAGACACACACCCAAGATTGGAATACTACCCGCAAATGTATTTACAACCTCTTTGCTCACACCCGCATCTTTTGGACTGCCCGGACCTGGAGAAATTATTATGCCGGCCGGATTCAACTTCTTTATTGTATCCACTGTAACCTTGTCGTTTCTGAACACCAAAACCTGTGTTTTACTTGCAATCATCTGGTAAAGATTGAATGTAAAAGAGTCATAGTTATCTATTAACAATATCATTTTCATCCACCTCCATTATCCTCAAAAACGCTCTGAGCTTGGTCAAACACTCCTGATACTCATTCTCGGGTACTGACAAGTTCACAATCCCCGCACCGCTTTGAAGCTTGATAATGTTTTCTTTTTTGTCCTTTACAGCCATTCTTATAGCTATGGCAAGGTCAAACTGGTCTTTGTAAATATATCCGATTGCTCCTCCGTAAAGGTCTCTTCTCTGCCTTTCGTACTTTTCAATCAGCTGCATAGCTCTTATCTTTGGCGCGCCGGTCAGCGTGCCAGCCGGGAAAACAGATAGTATCGTTTTTGTGAGGCTCTTTTCTTCAAGTTCACCTGTAACAACTGAATATATATGAATGAGGTTATAAAGCCTTTTTATTCTCAAGTATTCTTCTACTTTTACAGTGCCGGGTTTTGAAATCCTGCCAAGGTCATTTCGCGCAAGGTCAACAAGCATGACATGTTCACTTATCTCTTTTTTGTCTTTTAGTATCTCTATCTTTTTCTGGGCAATATCATCGCCTTCGTTTATCCTGTATGTTCCTGCAATTGGAAATGTCTTTACTGTGTTTCCTTTTTTCTTTATAAGAGTCTCTGGCGAAAAACAAATCACTTGGCTTTCTTCATTGTTTATCACAATGCTGTACTCTGAAGGATTTCTCTCTTTCATTGTGTAAAAAAGATGGCTGGTTAGGATATTGCTTTTGACCAATATTATCTGAGACAGAACAATCTGAAAAATCTCACCATTTCTGATATCCTCTTTTGCCTGCTTGACTGTGCTGATAAAGTACTCTTTTGGAGTTGAAAAGACCACATCGCTTTTTACATCAAACAAAGTTCTTTGGTACTTCTTCAAATTTATTACAGCAGCTTTTTCAAATTCTTTGCTGCTCACCAAAAGAGTTTTCTTGCCTGTAAGTTTGTCAACAAATACATTTTTTCTGTAAACATTTAGAACTATATAGGGACTGTCAGCAGAATATATGTCTTCTAATAGATTTACCGCATGATAGTTAAACTGACAGGTGATATAAGCATTCTTTTGAATTAGACCTTCCAATATGCTATCAAGCATTCGGTGAACATCGCCATAAAAAACTTTTTTTGTACCTTCAGAATCAACCTCAATTTTGTCACGATAGACTGTAACGCACAAAAACCTATCAATGCAAAAAGCTGCCATCTGGGAATTTTCAAAGAAAAAGAAATCCCCTTCGATTGAATCAAAATCTATATTTGATAGGTCAATTGAATCGTTTGAATATTCTTCAAAGAAAGGTATATAGGTTCCAATATCATGATAACAAAAAAGCCCCGATGAGCTATCGGGGCGCACGTTTGCCACCTTTTTCATTTTACAGCTCATCTCCTCTCATCTCTTCTATTCTCTTCTCATCTTTTCCAAGCTTAAAAAATATGCTCTTTCTAAACTCTCTAAAGCCTAAAGCTATTCTTATTTTTAAGTATATCAGAAAACTTCTCATCTGACAATACCAAATTTCTAAATTACAATTAGCTCCTTTGACGACTTTGTCAAAATCTCACATCCACCACTTTTCACAACAACTATATCTTCTATCCTCACACCTCCAAAATTTTCAATATAAATGCCCGGTTCAATTGTCACAACCATATTTTCTTCTAAGACCATCTCAGACTTTGGTGAAAGTCTTGGAAGTTCGTGAATTTCAAGTCCAACACCATGTCCCAAAGAGTGTCCAAACTTTTCCATATAACCAAAAGAACCTATATAGTCGCGGGCAATTTTGTCAACTTCGTTTGCTTTTAAACCTTCTTTTATAAACTCTTCTGCCTTTTGCTGAGCTTCCTTTACTATATGGTATATCTTTACCATCTGATTTTCCACTTTCCCTACAAATACTGTCCTTGTCATATCAGACATGTAGCCGTCAAAGTTGCATCCAAAGTCAATTGTAACAGTATCTCCAGCTTCAATCTTTTTGTCTGTTGCGACGCCGTGTGGAAGAGAACTTCTTTTGCCGGAGGCAACTATAGGTTCAAATGAAAAGCCTTTTGCACCGTTTTTCAGTATAAAGTAGTTGAGCTCTGCAACCACGTCATTTTCTGAAATACCTGGCTTTATGAACTTTAAGATGTGCTCAAATGCTCTGTCAGTAATCTCAACAGCTTTTTTTATTTTCTCTATCTCTTCATCGTCTTTCACAGACCTTAGTTCATCCAAAGAAAATGAAAGTGTACATACCCTGTCTTCAAGCTTTTCTTTCATCTCACTCACAAACGAAAATGTAAGATGATACCCTTCAATAAAAAGCTTTGAAATGTTATGCGATACCATCAAGTCTTTTATAGTATCATAAAGTTTTCCCTTGTAGTCAACAACTTCAAATTCAGTTGCTTCTTTTTTTGCCTGCTCGGTATACCTAAAGTCTGTTAAAAGATATTTTGATCCTTCTCTTGTAATAAATAGATAGCTTTCATCGCCTTTGAAATTGCTAAGGTATCTGACGTTTTCTTTTTTGGACACAAAAACTGCTTCGATGCTCTCATCTCTTTTGAATATTTTTTCAATTCTTGTGCTTACCATTGCTAAAGCTTTGCTCCTTTCTACTCTAAAATCTCTTTCAAAGCATAAAGTGCTATTATATAGCTTTTGATACCAAAACCGGAGATTTGACCTGTGCAAGCAGGAGCAATCACACTCTTGCGTCTGAACTCTTCTCTTGCATAAATGTTGGAAATATGCACTTCAATCGTGGGAATGTTTACAGCTTTTATTGCATCATGGATTGCATAGCTATAATGAGTATAAGCACCTGGGTTTATTATAATAGCATCAACCTTTTCAAAATATGCACTGTGAATTTTATCTATTATTTCTCCTTCATGGTTAGATTGAAAAAACTCGACTTCAAATCCAAGTTCCTGTGCTTTTTGTGAAATAGATTTGAGGACATCTTCGTACGATACGCTGCCATATATATTTTTTTCTCTTATTCCAAGAAGATTAAGATTTGGGCCGTTTATGACCAAGACCTTTTTCATTACAAATACTCACACCCTTTTTTCTAAAGTTTCTTGATAGATCTTTTTCAGAACAAGAGCATCCTCTGCCATATAGTCTTTTGATTCACAGATTATCACAGGTTCAAGCTTTAGCTTGTAAAGAGCCTCTGCCAGTGGTTCAAAGTCAGGCTCAAACTGTTTGTCTTCATAGTTCCAGTGTTTTTTTTCACCTTGTGATGTGTATTCTATCCTGCTAAAATGGCTGTGAAAGTATTTCATCCTTTCATATCCAAGCTGGTCAATAAATTTCTTGAGTAAATTTTCAAAATCCTCTTCTGTCTTTAAGCTGCCGCCTTCGAAAGCATTTATGTGCCCAAAATCAATGGTTGGAAGCAGCATCTCGTCCATTTTGCAAATCTCTATTATCTCATCGCTACTGCCAAGATTGTTTTTTTTGCCCATTGTTTCCGGGCACAAGAAAATCCCATCTGCATGCATTTCTTTTACCACGTTTACAACTTCCAATATTGCCTTTTTTGCTGTTTCAAAAGCCAAGCTTCTATCTACCTTTGCGCATGAACCGGGGTGGAACACAATCCTTTGCGCTTTCATCTCCTTTGCAACTTCTACGCATTCATAGATGTACTCTTTTGACTTTTGCAACTTTTCTTCTTCCTGGCTTCCAAAGTTTATATAGTAAGGTGCGTGGATGGAGACAAGTATATCATACTTTTGCGCTTCCTGACCAATCTGTCTTGCCTTTTCTTTTGAAATGTTCACCCCTTTGTTACACTGGTACTCATAAGCAGAAAGACCTATTGATTTTAGCCACTTTGGCGCATCAACGCTCGATTTATAACCAGCATCGTAAAAACTCTGAGAGTTTCCTGCAGGACCAAATCTTATCATCTTTTACTCTCCTTTGCTAAGTGAATTGAAATTATCTTTTCTGCTGCAAGCTCTGGAGTGAGTATGTCTGTGTTTATTTCAAAATCGCAGTTTTTATAAAATGGCATTCTCATGTTCAAAAGCCTGATGATGTTGCTGAGCTTATCACCATTTTTCAAAAGAGGTCTTGTATCATCGTCTTTTAGCCTTTTGAGAATACTTTCGGCAGAGGCATACAAAAAATATATTACCCCGTTTTCTCTCAAAAGCTTTACGTTTTCGGGATTTAAAACAACTCCCCCGCCTGTTGAGATAACAACATTTTCAAGCTTTGAAACTCTCTCAATTACCCTTGTTTCAACCTCTCTGAATTTTTTTTCACCATGCACTTCAAATATCTTGTCAATTGTCATACCAAACTCTTTTATTACCTCTGAGTCTGTGTCAATAAGCTCTATATCGAGTTTTTCGGCAATTAATTTTCCTATGGTTGTCTTGCCACTTCCCATAAAACCTGTGAGCACAATATTTTTCATGTGAATACCTTTCCTTTTTTGTACGAATTATAGGGTAAGAGTTTGTATCTATTATATCATAAATTTTTGCCATTGAAAAAATAAAAGACCATTCTCATGAATGGCCTTTTTGGTTATTAACTTTAATTTTACTGTCCCTGAGCTTTCACAATGTCAATGCAGTTTATAAAATCTTTCAACATTGCCCATCCAAGCAAACCTTTTTCGGTCTTTATCATATACCAATCGTACATCTTGTTGTTCTTCTTTGATTGGTCCTTAAACCAGTTTGAAGGATCGCATTGTACTATCTCTATTTTTTCACCCTTTTTTGTGGTTGTGAGCTTAGTTTTCTGTTCCCTGTACGAATATAACACAAAAGGTCTTTTAACATATGCAAACACCCCAACATAGTAAAGCTCTTGCGGAGAAAGTTTTAAAGTTCGCACGCCAGATGCAGTCTGCTCCAAAACGTATCTTTCTTTTTTTACCCAGAAATCCATATTCCTTTCAACAATGACCTCTTTATTTCCATCGATGATTGGTTTTGAATCAGTATTCAGAAGTTCTTTTAAAGCTTTACCGTTATATTCTAATATAACATACTTTTCAACCTTGTTTGACCTGTAATGTAGCAAGATCTCCTTGTATCCATCACTGCTGTCTATATCTACAATCTCAGTTCCAATTACCTGCAAAATGTTTTCTTTTGGTTGATAAAGCGCATTGTTTACACTCAGCACATATTTTTTCTGGTTCTTATCAAGCCAAATGCTTACTATGTCTACCTGCGCATCTGAGTTCAAATCAATCTGCTGCTGGAAAACCAATTCTCTCTGGATATTTTGCTTTGCAGATTTTGAAGCTTTTTGAACTGAAGCCGGCAACTTGTTTAAATTTTTAGCGCTTGCTGCCATAAACAAGCTTTCGATAATAAGGGCTATTATTAATGAAATTATAAGTAATATCAGAGCTTTTGTTATTATTCTTTTGAGCATTCTTACTCATCCTTTACATAATGTCTGTCCTTCTAATTATAATCATACTCCATCAAAAAAGGGGTATCAATACTGATAAGCAAATTTACAAGATTTTTTAATATTTTTGTAATCCAAATCACTTTGAACTTTTTTGCAATCAATAGCGTTTAATTTATAGCAGGAGTGATAAGTAGTGGATGAAAAAAGGTTAATAGAAGAGGCAAAGAAAGGAAACAAAGAAGCTCTCTACAAGCTCATTGAAAATAACTTAAATATTCTCTCGGGTTTTGTGACGAAGATGACTCAAGATTATCATTTTGCCCAGGATGTTGTGCAGGAAACACTTTTGCGAGCTATCATGAACATAGATAAGTTCTCACCAGATGCAAAGTTTTCGACATGGCTTATAAAAATCTCTATAAACGTGTACAAGAACTTTTTGAGAAAAAATAAAAGATATACCTACTTGGATGACTCATACAAAGATTATATGCAGGACGTAGAACATGCTGCCATATCAAATAGTGAATACAATGATATTTACAAAGCTGTTTTATCGCTTGATTATAAATTCAGGGCTGTTTTTATTCTAAAACATTTTTATGGGTATAAATACAAAGAAATTGCCAAAATTTTAAACTGTCCTGTCGGGACAGTAAGGTCAAGGCTCCATTTTGCCATAAAGTTTCTGATAAAAGAGCTTGAAAAGAAAGGAGTGCTGGAAAGTGAAAGCAAAAAAGAATGAGAAAATTCAAGATTTAATTATTGATAAATACTATGAAGAATTAGAAAATGAAGCTTTAGAAAAATTAGATTGTAATAATGTTTTGCTTGAAAAAAAGCTAAAACTCTTAAAAAACAAACTCGAGCCTATGAATAAATCCCCTTTGGTAAAGATAGATATCCAGAAAGTCATTGAAGATGCAATAGAAGCAAAAGCCAAAAAGCAGGAAAAAGTTAATTTTCTATTATTCTTGCTTCTGAGCTTTCTTGTCTTTTCCATTTATATTTTGCTAATTAACATCAATGGTTTTGGATTTTTTGTAAGGCTTCAGATACTTTTCGGAACGCTGATGCCATGGATTTTGATTCCTGCATCATTGATATTCTCAAAAGGAAAGGTGTGAGAACATGAAGATTAATAAAACATTTATATTTTTTTTCATCACTGCTATCGCTTGCTTGAGCTTTTTGCTTTTTTTAGTCCAGCAGTTTTCTGATGAAAAAATACCAATGGGTCTTTTCATAATTTTATTTACCCTGTTGATGGCTCAGGCTGTATATATATTCTTCGATGCTAAAAACAGAGGCGAAAAATACTATTTTCTTTGGGGGCTATTTGGACTTCTGAATTTCCCCAGCAGTCTTATAATATATCTTCTTATCACGAGGGTAATTATAAAAGATAAAAATAGAAAAACTTACTGAAAAGGAGTGTTTTGGAATGCTCGGAAATATGGATATGGAAGAAATGCTAAAATTACTTGCACCTGTAATTGTTCTGCAGTTTGTTCTTATGATTTTCTGTCTTGTTAAGTTGAAAAATGACAAAGTAAAATACCTTCCAAAATGGGCATGGGCGCTAATAATAATTATTTTCAACTTTGTAGGTCCTATAGTTTACCTGCTACTCGGAAGAGAGCGTGATTAGTTTGCTGAAAGTGATAAATCTTCACAAAAGCTTTGGAAAAGTAAAAGCTTTAAAAGGCATATCATTTGAAGTAAAACCTGCTACTGTTCATGGTTTTCTCGGACCAAATGGAGCAGGTAAGACAACCACAATGAAAATTCTTTCTGGATTAATTAGTTTTGATGAAGGAACAATCTTATTTGAGAATCTTAATTATAAGACAAACAAAAATGCCATAGTGAAACAAATTGGATTCCTTCCTCAAAATCCTGTATTCTATGGTTATCTCACACCAGTTGAGTATTTAAACTTAATAGGACAAATTTGCAATTTTGAAAGTAGAACTATTAAAAAGAGGACTGAAGAAGTTCTTGAGATTGTAAAACTTTCAAACGTTTCTAAAAGAAAAATCTCAACTTTTTCGGGCGGAATGCTTCAAAGACTTGGAATAGCTGTCGCAATATTTAATAAGCCTAAACTATTGCTTCTTGATGAACCAACCGCTTCTTTAGACCCAGAAGGAAGAGCTGAAGTGTTAGAACATATAAAATCTTTGAAAGAAGAAGGAATCACTGTTTTCTTCTCAACACATATATTGAGCGATGTAGAGAGAATATGCGACCATGTCACTATATTACATGAAGGCAAAGTAATTGTAAGTAGTAGTTTAGGAAACCTCCAAAAACGATACATTCAACCTATTTTTTGTATTGAGTTTGAAAGTATCCCTGATAAGCTGGAAGAAAAATTGTCCCAGTTTCCTTATATTCGAAAAATCGATATTGACAACTATGGGAAAGTCTCAATTTATGTTAACAATGTTGAAATAGCAAAAAGAGAGTTAATAAAAGTACTAGCACAGATAGATAAGCCCATTTTATCCTTTTATTTAAAAAAGCCCTCGCTGGAAGATATCTTCATAAGGGTGGTAGATAAAAATGATGACATTTAAAGCATATCTTAAAAAAGAATTCATTGAAGGGATAAGACAGTACAAATACATTGCTCTTGCAACCGGTATAATATTGTTCTCTATCTTAGATCCAGTAATGTTAAAGCTTCTTCCTTCTTTTGTTAGCAACAAGATTCCTGCCAATTTAATACATCAGCTATTTGAGTTTAAGCCTAAAGACGCATTGGCAAATTATATCAAAGAGCTTTTTCAGATTGGTACGCTATTTATAATATTCACTGCTGCTGGGAGTATAAATGAGGAAATATATTCCCAAAAAATTGTTTTCCCTTTTTCAAAAGGTGCTAATAAATCCCAAATTGTACTGGCAAAGTATTTACATTTTGAAATTGCAATTTGCTTGCTCTTGTTTGTTGGTTTATTCTTCAACCAATATTACGCTAATCTTCTTTTTGAAGGACAAAAAATTGCTGTCTCTGACATAGTTCCTGTTTACTTTCTCTTGTGTATTTACTACCTGTTTGTGATTTCGCTTACATTACTTCTTAGCAGCTTTACAAAGAAAAATATCTCAGCCGGAATTTTGGCGTGTACAGCCTCTTATTCTACTGCTTTACTCTCTCAGTTTGAAAAACTTAAGAAGTTCAGCCCATATAATTTGATTTTGCTTACAAGTAATTTTGGCTCACAAGATGTAAAAACAACGTTGGTTACTACCATTCTGCTGACTCTTATATTTTTAGTGACAACCGTTTTTCGATTTAATAGCTTAGAAGTAAATTGAATTCTCATTCACAGGAATTTTATATATGCTGCCATAAGTACAAAGATGCCAGGTGGAATATGGGTATTGTTAAATATTTAACATTTTAATACAAAAAATAAAAATCCGGCAGCCACCTACTTTCCCGTGCCGTCTCCAGCACAGTATCATCGGCGTTGCGAGGCTTAACTTCCGTGTTCGGAATGGGAACGGGTGTTTCCCTCGCTCTTTCGCCACCGGATTTGTTACCTATATTCATTTTTTAAGCAGCCTCGCAAGTGAATAGGTGGAAAGCTCACTCGGTCAAGCTCCTCGGGCCATTAGTACCGCCTTGCTCAACGCCTCACAGCGCTTACACATGCGGCCTATCTACCTGGTAGTCTCCCAGGACCCTTACCACCTCATCGGTGTGGGGTATCTCATCTTGGGGTGGGCTTCACGCTTAGATGCTTTCAGCGTTTATCCCATCCGGACTTGGCTTCCCAGCCGTGCACCTGGCGGTACAACTGGTAAACCAGCGGTCCGTCCAACCCGGTCCTCTCGTACTAGGGTCAGCTCCCCTCAAATACCCTGCGCCCGCGGCGGATAAGGACCGAACTGTCTCACGACGTTCTGAACCCAGCTCACGTACCGCTTTAATGGGCGAACAGCCCAACCCTTGGGACCTACTTCAGCCCCAGGATGCGATGAGCCGACATCGAGGTGCCAAACCTCCCCGTCGATGTGGACTCTCGGGGGAGATCAGCCTGTTATCCCCGGGGTAACTTTTATCCGTTGAGCGACGGCTCTCCCACTTGAAACCGCCGGATCACTAAGCCCGACTTTCGTCCCTGCTCGGCTTGTCAGCCTCACAGTCAAGCCACCTTACCGCCTTTGCACTCCTACCGCACGATTTCCATCCGTGCTGAGGTGACCTTTGGGCGCCTCCGTTACCTTTTAGGAGGCGACCGCCCCAGTCAAACTGCCCACCTGACAGTGTCCCATCACTCGGTTCAGAGTGTCTGGTTAGTGCTCCAGTGCACCCAGAGTGGTATCCCACCGTCGGCTCCATGGAGGCTGGCGCCCCCACTTCTCAGCCTCCCACCTATCCTGTACAAGGCACACCAAAACACAGTGCCAGGCTGCAGTAAAGCTCCACGGGGTCTTTCTGTCCAACCGCGGGTAACCAGCGTCTTCACTGGTACCACAATTTCGCCGGGCACACCGCCAAGACAGCGCCCAAGTCGTTACGCCATTCGTGCGGGTCGGAACTTACCCGACAAGGAATTTCGCTACCTTAGGACCGTTATAGTTACGGCCGCCGTTCACTGGGGCTTCGGTTCGGAGCTTTTAACCCCTCCCCTTAACCTTCCAGCACCGGGCAGGCGTCAGCCCCTATACCTCGCCTTTCGGCTTGGCAGAGACCTGTGTTTTTGATAAACAGTCGCTTGGGCCTATTCCCTGCGACCTAAGGCTTTCACCTTAGGCACCCCTTCTCCCGAAGTTACGGGGTCAGTTTGCCGAGTTCCTTAGCGGTGCTTCACCCGTCCGTCTGTGGATACTCTCCTCGCCCACCTGTGTCGGTTTCCAGTACGGGCACCTGCCTTCGCCTACGCGACGCTTTTCTTGGCAGTGTGAAGCTCAGCACTTCGCCTACTTTAATTTCGGCTCCCCATCACGGCTCATGGTTACCGCGCGCGCGGATTTGCCTACGCACGCCCACTCGCCGCTTGGCCGGGGTATACCAACTCCCCGGTTGCCTGCTCCTCCTGCGTCCCGCCTCGTAGGGTATCCTCCGGCAGGTGGCTCAGGATTATCAACCTGATACCCATCAGCTACGCCTTTCGGCCTCGCCTTAGGCCCCGGCTAACTCTGGGCGGATTCGCCTTCCCCAGAAACCCTTGGGCTTCCGACGGGCAGGCTTCCCACCTGCCTCGCGCTACTTATTCCGGCATTCTCACTTCTGCCTCGTCCACCCTGGCTTTCGCCTTGGGCTTCACCCTACCGCAGAACGCTCCCCTACCGCTTAAGCTGGATATATTCCCAGCTTAAACCCGATGCTTCGGTGTGTGGCTTCAGCCCCGAGTATTTTCGGCGCCCAGCCGCTCGACCAGTGAGCTGTTACGCACTCTTTAAAGGAATGGCTGCTTCTAAGCCAACCTCCTGGTTGTCTTCGCGGCTGAACATCCTTTGCACACTTAGCCACATCTTTGGGACCTTAGCAGTCGGTCTGGGCTGTTCCCCTCTCGACCACGGACCTTATCGCTCGTGGTCTGACTCCCAAGCTTCACGCCGCCAGCATTCGGAGTTTGATAGGGTTCGGTAACGTTTTTGCGCCCCTAGCCCAATCAGTGCTCTACCTCCAGCGGCCATCACTTGAGGCTAGCCCTAAAGCTATTTCGGGGAGAACCAGCTATCTCCGGGTTCGATTGGAATTTCTCCACTACCCTCAGCTCATCCGACGCCTTTTCAACGACGACCGGTTCGGGCCTCCATGTGGTCTCACCCACACTTCACCCTGGCCAAGGGTAGATCACCCGGTTTCGGGTCTACTTACGCATACTATCGCCCTCTTCAGACTCGGTTTCCCTGCGGCTCCAGCGCTCTCTCGCGCCTTAGCCTCGCATGCGTAAGTAACTCGCCGGACCGTTCTTCAATAAGTACGACGTCAGGACTATATAGCCCCTCCGTCTGCTTGTAGGCACAGGGTTTCAGGCTCTATTTCACTCCCCTCCCGGGGTTCTTTTCACCTTTCCCTCACGGTACTCGTCCACTATCGGTCACCGGTAGTATTTAGCCTTGGAGGGTGGTCCCCCCTGCTTCACACCAGCTTCCACGGCACTGGTGCTACTCAGGATCAGAAGCACCACTCTACTCGCGCTTT